>CAJTPM010000019.1 GCA_910578085.1 uncultured Lachnospiraceae bacterium
GAAGACCTGCGGGTAATGTCGCTGCAGTCCATCCGCAACCTGAATCTGCTCGCCACCCTTGCAACAGGATATATCGGTCTGACACCGACGGTCCACAGTGAGAGCATCTTTCTAAAAGAATTAAAGGAATGTGCCAGACGTATTTATGAGATCCCCAAATTCATATTTTATGCGTTAGGCTATGCACTGGAGAGAGTCCTGTCCATGAGCCGGAAAGGAATAAATAATTTCTTTCCGAAAAGAGTAAAATCACAACAGCTAAATCTATTTGAATACTTTAAAATAGGAGATTCTGGAGCAATTGTATTTTGAAAATGGGGAAACTCAAATATGCAAGGTTTTCCGCTTGTTTTTTTGGCGTATTTTGATATACTTATGTTGCTGACATAGCGAGAGTATATCGCGAAGCGTATCATACTTAGAGAATATGACATAATGAATATTATTAAAAAAGGATGAGCTTACCCATTTAGCGAGTGGCGAATGCCTATCATGAATCGCAGATATATGATACAATATATATCAATAAAAAGAAACGGAGACAAAACCAATGTCCAATAAAGGAAACAGAGACAGAGAAAAATTCTGGGAGACTTTTATTCTGCTTCGTGAGAATCCCATTATCCAGGAATTAAAGAAATATCCGAACCATAATATTTCTAATCTGTATGACCACAGTTCCAGGGTGGCTCTGTGTGCGTATGACATGTCCCGCAGGCTGCATATTAAGGTGGACGGAACGAGCCTGGCAAAGGGCGCCATGCTGCATGACTTTTATCTGTATCAGGCGCGGGGCAATAAGAAGATCGGGACAAAAGAGCACTGGTTCGGCCATCCGGTTACGGCGCTTAAGAATGCGGAAAAGGAGTTTTCGCTGACAGAGCTGGAAAAAAACATTATTACAAGCCATATGTGGCCGTTAACATTTCTGCATGTACCGAGATCCAGAGAAGCTGTTTTAGTCAGTCTGGCGGACAAAGCCTGCGCTTTCGGAGAGATGATCCTTAAGAGAAACTATATGAGAAATGCAGAACGGTACGAAAGAGAAAAAAGAAAATATACAAAAAGAAAATACACTCAGATAAATTAAAAATTAAGTTGACTAAGCAAAAAAATTAAGTATAATGCAACCAGATGTTGAGCAGAGATGGATTTGAGGCGTTTTCCAGGGGAGCTGTCTGTTGCGCATGGGCAGTTAACATAATAGGAAGAGAGAGCGATTTAAAGGAAAAACAGTATAAAGGAAGAACAGTATAAAAGGAGAACAGGATATGGCAATTTGCTTTCATGAGGAAAAAAGGATATTTCAGCTGGATACGAAAAACAGTACTTATTTGATCGGCCTGACGCCGGAGGGATACCTGGGACATATTTATTACGGCAGAAAATTACATAAAGAAGTAAATGCCTGTCTGCTGCGGACGGCGGAAGCGCCTTTTACTCCTTCCGTGAATAAAAGAGAAAAGGTTTCCTTTATGGACAGTTTTCCGATGGAGTACCCTGTGGGGGGCATTGGAGATTACAGAGAGAGCTGTCTGAATGTCAGGAATGAATTAGGGCAGATGGGATGTGAGCTTCTCTATCAGTCCTTTGAAGTATATCAGGGGAAAAAGAGACTTGAGGGACTTCCGGCTTCTTTTGGCAGTGAAGGGGAAGTAGAAACGCTGGAGATTACGCTGGCGGATGGGATTCTGGGATTGGAGGCGGTACTTTCTTACTCTGTTTTCGAGAAAGAAGATATCATAGCGCGAAGCGTTCGAGTGAGCAATAAAGGCAGCGAATCGCTGCAGTTAGAAAAAGTATACAGCGCCTGTCTGGATATGGACAATGAAGACTTTGAGATGATCAGTCTGTGCGGTTCCTGGGCCAGAGAACGGCATATTCAGAGAGAGCCTCTCCACTATGGGAAACAGTCCGTCGGTTCTGTGCGGGGGGAGTCGAGCCATCAGGAGCACCCCTTTATAGCGCTTGTCACGCCGGGTACTACCGGACAGCAGGGAGAGGTTTATGCGATGCATTTTGTTTATTCCGGTAATTTTCTGGCTCAGGCGGAGATAAACCAGTTCGACAGTGTGAGAATGGTGATGGGTATCCACGGAGAGCAGTTTACCTGGAATCTTTCTTCCGGGGAAAGCTTTCAGGCGCCGGAAGTGATCTGCACATATTCGGGAGAGGGGCTTTCGAAGATGAGCCGCTGTTTCCATGATTTTTACCGAAATCACATGATCCGCAGCGTCTACAATCATAAAAAACGTCCTGTTCTGATCAACAACTGGGAGGCGACCTATTTCGCCTTTGATGATGAAAAGCTGTTGGAAATTGCCAGAGAAGCAAAAAACTGCGGCATTGAGATGCTGGTTATGGACGACGGGTGGTTTGGAAAGCGCAATTTCGACGATAATTCTCTGGGGGACTGGATCGTCAATGAAGAGAAGATAAAAGGCGGCCTGAAAAAGCTGGTGGATCAGGTGAATGAAATCGGTCTGGAATTCGGTATCTGGTTTGAACCGGAGATGATCTCACCGGATTCCGAGCTTTACAGAGCCCATCCGGACTGGGCGCTTCAGATCGACAGGCGAGAAGTCTCCATGTGCAGAAATCAGTATGTGTTGGATCTGTCCAGACCGGAGGTGGTGGATTATGTATCTGAGGCGGTGGCGGAGATTCTCCGCAGTGCCAATATCCGTTATGTGAAATGGGATATGAACAGACAGCTCACGGACCTGGGCAGTGTCTGGCTGGACAGGGAGCACCACAAAGAACTGTTTCACCGGTATGTGCTGGGCGTTTATGAGCTGCAGGAGCGTCTTGTGACGGAATTCCCGGAGCTGCTTTTGGAGAACTGTTCCGGCGGCGGCGCCAGATTCGATCCGGGCATGTTGTATTACAGTCCGCAGATCTGGTGTTCCGATGATACGGACGCTGTTGAACGGCTTTCCATTCAGGAGGGTACGGCGCTTGTCTATCCGCTTTCATCCATGGGCGCTCATATCAGTGACTGCCCGAATCATATCACAGGGCGTATCACACCCTTTGAGACAAGAAGTCATGTGGCGTTAGCGGGAAGTTTTGGCTATGAGCTGGATATTACAAAGATACCGGAAGCCGAAAGACAGATGATAAGCGGGCAGGTGGCCATGTACCACGCTTACAACGATCTTGTGCGGGAGGGGGACTATTACCGCATCGCTTCTTACCAGGAGAATCACAGGTTTGACGCCTGGGCAGTGGCTTCCAAAGATAAAGGGGAAGTGTTGGTGACCTATGTGCAGGTACTGGCTGAGCCGAATAAGCGCAGCAGAAAGATCCGTCTGCAGGGCTTTGATGAAGATGCCCTGTACCGCCTGGAAGGAACGGAGCAGGTATACTCCGGCGAGATGTTACTGTACGGCGGTTTCCTGGTGGAGCCCATGAAAGGGGATTTTGTAAGCAGGCTGTATCACTTTGTGAGAATGTAATGTGTCTGTCGGACAGGGCAGGCAGGGACATATTTTGGACTTTGTCGGCGGAGAAATAGGAAGCTGTCAGAAGAATATCACAGTTCAGTCCTGACTGTACCCGTCTGCAGCAGGTTTGAGCAATTATACAGGAAACAGAACCGGAATGGAGAAATTATGGCAAAAGTAAGGTTGGCGGATATTGCGGAGCGTGTCGGTGTCAGTACGGTGACGGTGCATAATGCTCTGTCGGGACAAAAGGGTGTCAGTGATGAACTCAGGCAGCAGATCGTCAGGCTGGCGGATGAGATGGGATATCGGCAGAACACAGCGGCGGCAAAGAGAGAAAAAGGACGTGGTCTGAGAAATATAGGTATTATTATTTCGGAAAAATATCTGGCGGAATATACGACATTTTACTGGAAGATGTATCAGGAGATGGCACTGATTGCGGCGGATAAAAACTGTATGACTTCTGTGGAGATTTTGAAACACGAGACGGAGACGGATCGCATTCTGCCTAGAATTGTGGCAGAAGATTCTGTGGAAGGGCTGATTATCATGGGAAAGATCAGTAAAGGGTATATTCGTTTTCTGCGAAAAGAAACGAATATGCCGGTGATTTTTCTGGATTTTTATGACAAGGAACTGTTGGCGGATTCTGTGATAGGCGACAATTTTTATGGCATGTATCTGATGACGGAGTATTTGTTTGAGCACGGATTTCACAGAATGGCATATGTGGGTTCGATCCAGGCTACCAGCAGTATTATGGGCCGATACTGCGGTTTTCAGAAAGCCCTCTGGGAACATGGCGAAGAACTGCTGGAAGAATGGCTGATCGAGGATAGAAATGAAGTAGGCGATATCCGGTTTGAACTGCCAGAGAAGCTGCCGGAAGCTTTTGTGTGCAACTGTGATCTGGTGGCTGGGAAGCTGATTCTTATGTTGGAGGAGCGGGGATTGCGGGTGCCGGAAGATATCTCTGTGGTGGGATTTGATAATTATCTGTATCCCGGATTTCCTGACAAACATATTACTTCCTATGAGGTAAATACAAAAGTGATGGTCCGGGTTGCGCTGGAAAAGGTTTTGAAGAGACTGCGAAACCCGGAATCGGGAAGAGGACTTGATATTATTTCCGGGCATATTGTGGAGAAGGAAAGTGTGAGAAAGGCGATAAATGCCTGAACATGCCGAAAATACATGGAGTAAAAAGAGAAGACCATAAATAAATATTGAGTGAATAAAGCAGAGCAGGTGCGGCACCTGGGCTCTGTTTTTTTTTACGCACAGAGACGCATAATGCGTTCGGAGTACGTATGGAAATTAGCAGCTTTGATGCACGCACCCCGCGCGGCGCGCAGGGGAGGATGGTTCTTCCCTGCTCAATTGCGCAGGCACGCACAAGGAAATTTGCTGCCGGGGCAGTACGTGGGCCGCGAGAAACATCCAACCAATTGATTTAACTTAAAATTTAATCCACTAAAATCCCTGTATTTATATGTAGAAAGAAATGCTGGAATAACTATTTGTGAAAATTGCATAAAACTGAAGATTAAATATTTTACAAAAGTAACATAAATCATTTTTAAGTAAAAAGTACTTGAAAATTGATTAAATAGTTCTAGAATTAAATTAACTTAATATTAAAAATAAAATTAAGAAGAAGGAAATCACTATGAAAGTGAAAAAAGTTTTAAGTCTCGGACTTGCAGCAGTGATGACGGTATCTATGCTTGTTGCCTGCGGGAAGGCGGAGGAGACAGACGGGGGTAGCCGGCTCTGTGGATATTCCGACCATTGATCAGATCAAGGTAGGAGAGGATTATCAGGATCTCACTGCATCCATCAAAGTACTGACAAACAGGACAGACATTGTGGATACCGTATATAAAGGCTATGCGGAAGATTTTATGAAAGTATATCCAAACATCACAGTAACTTACGAGGGTATTACAGATTATGAAGAATCCCTGAACCTTCGTCTGACAAACGGTGACTGGGGTGATCTTTGCTTTATTCCTACAAGTGTGAATAAAAATGAGCTTTCTTCTTATTTTACAGCGCTTGGTGCTTATGACACCCTGGCATCCCATCTACAATTTCTGTACGGAGAAAACCTATGATGGTACGGTATACGGAATTGCCAACGGCGGTACGACAGGCGGCATTCTTTACAACAAAAAAGTCTTGGCAGATGCCGGGATCACGGAACTTCCCGCCACACCGGATGAGTTCCTCGACTGTCTGCAGCAGATCAAGGACAATACGGATGTGGAAGCGCCGCTGTACACAAACTTTTCCGCAGGATGGCCCATGGGCGCCTGGGATGCTTACATCGGCATTGCGGCTACTGGCAATCCGGATTTCATGAACAACGACATTATTCATACGAAAGATCCCTTTGCAAAGCAGGATAATATGACAGGCCCTTATGCCGTTTACTATACGATGTATGAGGCGGTTGCGAGAAAACTGGTGGAGGAATCCCCTGCCAGCAGTGACTGGGAATCTTCCAAAGGTAAAATGAACAAGGGCGAGATCGGTGCGATGGTGTTAGGCTCCTGGGCGGTACAGTAGTGTAAAGATGCAGGCGATACACCCGAAAATGTGGGCTACATGCCGTTCCCGATCACTGTGGACGGAAAGTGTTATGCCGGCGCAGGCGGAAACTATGCTTTCGGTATCAACAATCAGGCCACAGAAGACAATCAGATCGCGGCGATGGTATATCTGAAATGGCTTATCGAGGAATCCAGTATTTACGAGGATGAGAGAAGTATCCCAGCGCTCAAGAGCGGCGATCTGCCGGATGCGTTAGTTTATTTTGAGGGCGTGGAACTGCTGTCCGACAATCCGCCTCTGGAGGGAGAGGAAAGTCTGTTCAACGATGTGAATAACGAGAGCGAAGTCGGTATTAACAACAACGACTATCCTGACTGTGAAATTCTGGAAGCGGCTCTCTACGGCACAAGGACACTGGACGAAGTGATGGCGGAGTGGAACGAAAAGTGGTCTGCGGCACAGGAAAGCCTTGGCGTTGAAGTGACAAAGTAAAGTACACTAAAACAGAGTGCCTGGAGCCGCTATCTATTCGTGACGAAATGAAACGCAGAATATATGACATGGCCGCCTTATATGAGGATTAGAATATTTTGTTGTTAATGAAATGCGAGATATTACGAACAGACTGCGATGTGCCAGACAGAAATAGAACGTTTGAATTATGTAAAACAAAAGATCTACTGAAAGAGAAGCAGCAAAAGGCAGGAGAGAGCGCGCTGGCAGGTTGGAATTGCAAACTTCTCTCTTCTGTTGTATGCTGTAATAAAGAAGCGGCAGGCAGGAGAGAGGTGGGCCTATGGAAAATACGATGTGTGCAAAGGGAAAATATATCAATATCGGAGACGAGGGTTTCCGGTCGATCAGAAACAGTGAATATGTGGACAAATCGGAGCTGATCGGCTTTATAAATTCCTGTCTGGATACAACTCAAAAGCTGATCTGCGTGAGCAGGCCGAGAAGATTCGGCAAGTCTTTTGCGACGAAAATGCTGTGCGCTTATTACAGCAGGGGGTGCGATTCTCTGGAATTATTTCAGGATCTGCGCATTGCGGAGAATGCCTCTTTTTGGGAGCATTTAAATAAATACGATGTTCTGTATCTGGATATCACGCTGTTTTTATCCACGATGAAGCAGAATGCGCAGTTAGTGCAGGCCATGGAGGCGGCAATCATCGAGGATCTCGGCGAGGCTTATCCGGAGGCGGCGGGGGAACATACGCTGGTTGACGCTCTGCGAAAAATAAATGACAGCACCGGAAGGAAGATGATACTGATCATAGATGAATGGGATGCCATGTTTCGGGAGTGCAAAGGCCGGGATGAAATTCTGGACCGGTATATTCTATTGCTGCGTTCTCTTTTTAAGAGCAGCCTGACGGACCGCCTGTTTGCGGCGGTGTATATGACGGGTATTCTTCCGATAAAAAAGTACGGGCATGAATCGGCGGTCAGTGATTTTTATGAGTACAGTATGGTGGAACCCAGGCCGCTGCAGAATTATATCGGCTTTACACAGGATGAGGTAAAATCTCTCTGCGAGAGATTCCATATGGATTTTCGGATGATGAAAACGTGGTATGACGGCTATCAGGTCGGAGATATCTGTATCTATAACCCGAAGTCTGTCATGGAGTCTATTCTGAGGAGAAAATACAGTAATTACTGGACGAAGACGGAAACCTATGAGGCGCTGAGGAATTATATTGACATGAATTTTGACGGACTGAAAGATGCGGTGATCGATATGCTGGGGGGAGTTGCCTGTGAAGTGGATACCGGTTCTTTTCAGAATGATATGACGTCTATGAGAAGCAGGGATGATGTGCTCACACTGCTGATCCATCTAGGTTATCTTGCATATGATGAGGAAAACAGAACGGTTTCCATTCCAAACCGGGAAATAAAAGAGGAGTTTATACGGGCGGTGAAGAATGGCGGCAGAAAGGAACTGATGGAAGCGGTATTGCGGTCGGATGCGCTTCTTTCGGCTACCTGGGCGATGGATGCGGAGAAGGTGGCGGAAATTATCGACGCCATTCATAATGAGGAGACAGCACCTGCGTTTTATAACAATGAACAGGCTCTCAGAAACGTGATTAAGACAGCTTATCTGAGCAGTATCGATTATTATGCGAGAATGGAAGAACTGCCTGCGGGGAAGGGGTATGCCGATATTGTTTTCTGGCCAAAAAACGGGGGAAACTATCCGGCCATTATTGTTGAACTGAAATGGAATAAATCAGAAAATGCGGCGATAGAGCAGATAAAAGAGAGAAAGTATCAACAGGCGCTTTCCGGCTATAAAGGAGATATTTTATTGGTGGGGGTGTCCTATCATACAAAGACGAAAAAACATACCTGTGCGATCGAAAAGGCAGCGGCAGGCAAGATATCCTGACACCGGACAGCACAGAATATCAGGAATCCGTTTTTCGTTCCTGTTAGAATGAAACTACAGAACAGGAGGAGAAAGGCATGGAATGGATAGCTGGTTTACAGCGGGCGATCGACTATGTGGAGGCGCATCTGACAGAAGAAATTGACTATGAAGCGGTGGCGAAGGAGGCCTGTTCGTCAGTCTTTCATTTTCAGAGAGTATTCGGCGTGATATGTGGTTTTACACTGGGCGACTATATTCGTATGAGACGGCTTTCCCAGGCGGCGTCCGATCTTTCGGGTACAAAGGACAAAGTGATCGATATCGCTTTGAAATATGGGTATGATACGCCGGAAAGCTTTGCCCGCGCCTTCACCCGATTCCATGGCGTCACGCCCACCCAGGCGAGGCGCGGCGGGAATGTGAAATCTTTTTCCAGACTGTCTGTCAAACTTATTTTAACAGGAGGCAGCACAATGGATTACAGAATTGAAAAATTGGACGCATTTCAGGTGGTATGCAAACGAAAGACTGTGGAAAAGGCCGATGAGGACGGACCGGCGTGGGAGATCTCAGACTTTTGGGATGAGTGTACGCAGAACGGTACCATACGGAAACTGGTGGGCTATATTCCGGAGAAGCCCGTATTGAAAGGGTTGTTAGGGATCTGTTATTCCGGGAGCACGGAAGGACTTAAATTCCCCTACGGGATCGGCGCGGAATATGACGGCAGACCTGTGGAGGAAGGGCTGGAGATTGTCGGGATTCCCGCCCATACTTACGCGGTGTTTACCTGCAGGGGAAAAATGCCGGAGGCATTTGCAGAGACCTACAAAAAAATTGTTACGGAGTTCTTTCCGCAAAACGACAGATACGAGTATGTGTCAGAGATTGAACTGGAAGTATATCCTTCAGATCAGGTGCAGAATCCAGACTATGCCTGTGAGATATGGATTGTGGTGAAGGAAAAGCGGTGACAAAACTTCGGGAAATAGAAAAGTCAGAGGTGGGGCAGATCAGTAGAGACTGTCCTGCCTTTTCAGGCGGCAAAGTGTTTGCAAATCGAAAAACTGGACAGGCTGTTAATGGAGTGATAAAGGAGGACATACTTTGATCTGGTGTGTGGAGGACGATGAGAGTATCCGGGAGATAGAATTGTATTCTCTGGAGATGACCGGGTTTGAGGCCAGAGGCTTTGCGGATGGCAGCTCTTTTTTTGCGGCATTGGAAGATGAGAAACCGGATCTGATCCTGTTGGATATCATGCTGCCCGGGATGGACGGTATGGAGATTTTACAGCGGCTGAAGATGGAGGAAAAAACTGCGGATATTCCGGTAATCATGGCGACGGCGAAGGGGGCGGAGCATGAGAAGGTAAGAAGTCTGGACATTGGCGCCGACGACCATCTGGTGAAGCCCTTTGGTATGATGGAGATGATCTCCAGGGTGAAGGCGGTGCTGCGCAGGTGCAAAAAGAAGGAAGGCGGAATAGTGTTAAAGGCCGGCGGTATTTTGTTAAATGCGGAAGAGAGAACAGTATTTGTGGACAGGGTGCGGACAGAGTTGACGTTAAAGGAGTTTGAGCTGTTGCGCCTGTTTTTGGAGCGACCGGGGTTTGCCTACCGCAGAGAGCAGTTGTTCCTCAAGGTGTGGGGAGATAATTTTGTGGGAGAAACGAGGACATTGGATATGCATATCCGGACACTGCGTCAGAAGCTGGGCGAATATGGAGACATGATAGAGACGGTGAGAGGGGTTGGGTATCGTTTGGAGGAGAAGCCGTGAGTAAAAAAATATATCGCAATATTCTGTTTACCGCGCTGGCGGTTTTTGCCTGCAGTATGGTGTTTATTTTCGGCGGTTTTTATCACTATTTTGACAGGCAGCAGTCGGAAAGACTGCAAAGTGAGCTGGAAATGGCCGCGTCAGGGGCGGAAAAGTTCGGAACAGAATATCTGATGCTGACAGATTTCGGGGACAGCCGTGTGACATGGGTCAGTCCGGAGGGCGAAGTAGTATACGATACGGCTGCCGATGCAGGAACCATGGAAAACCATGGACAGCGGGAAGAAATTCGGGAAGCGTTTCTGAAAGGGACAGGGCACAGTGTCCGTTATTCGGCTACTTTGCTGGAAAAAACAAATTATTACGCCAAAAGATTGGCGGACGGTTCTGTGCTGCGCATTTCCAGAATGGGCATTACAATCGGAGCGATCGTGATCGGCATGCAGCAGCCCATTATGCTTGTATTGATGATCGCCCTTGTCTTGTCGGCGCTTTTTGCACTGCGGCTCTCGGAAAATATTGTGAAACCCATCAACAGACTGGATCTGGAAGATCCTCTGGGCAATAACGTATACGAAGAACTCTCACCCCTTCTTAAAAGGATCGACAGACAGAATCAGGAATTAAGACGTGCCTACACGCTGGCTGAGCAGGACCGGATTGAGTTCACGGCCAATGTGACGCATGAACTGAAAACGCCGCTGCAGTCTATTATGGGAACTGCAGAGTTGTTGGAGAACGGTCTGGTGAAGGAGGAAGATATCCCCGGGTTTGCGGCGAGAATGCGGCAGGAGGCGGCAAGGATGGTGACGCTTGTGGAGGATATCATACAGCTGTCTCAGCTGGACGGAGGAGATTCGCTGCCGCTTGAGAGCGTGCATCTGGCGGAGGTGGCAAAGGAAGTGCGTACTTCCCTGATGGAGACTGCGAAGAAAAAGCAGGTGATCCTGGCGTTGAAAACAGAAGAAGTAATTGTGACAGGAGTATATCGTCTGATCATGGAAATTCTTTATAATCTCTGTGATAATGCAATTCAGTATAACAGAAGAGGCGGCAGTGTCATCACAGAGATAAGGGAGGCGGGCTGCCGGGCGCAGATAACAGTCAGAGATACCGGGATAGGGATTCCCATAGAAGATCAGAGCCATGTATTTGAACGGTTTTACCGCATCGATAAAAGCCGTTCCAGAAGATCCGGGGGAACAGGACTTGGGCTGTCCATTGTAAAGCATGCGGTGCAGTATCATAACGGGGAAATAAAGCTAAAGAGCAAACCGGGCGAGGGCACGGAAATTACGGTGTATTTACCAAAATAACTGAAATTTAAAAATAAAATTGCGATTATATAGTGACATGCTTTATATTTTACAGGAACTTTACAGTACTGTGGGTTATAATTTTACATTCCTTCTGTATGATAGATAGTAAGGTGAGGTTGAGAAAACAGAGAGAACTTTGCCGATCGGATCTGTTTCATACAGGAGGAATTTTAAGATGAATATTTTTTCGATTTTTCTGATGTTTGGAGGACTGGCGCTGTTTTTGGCCGGCATGCATTTTATGGGAGTAAATCTGTCAAAATTATCGGGCGGCAGACTGGAATATATTTTGGGAAAACTGACAGCAAGTCCTCTCAGGGCGGTTTTACTGGGAGCCGGTGTGACAGCGGTGATCCAGTCTTCCTCGGCAACCACGGTGATGGTGGTGGGATTCGTAAACTCCGGTATTATGACATTACATCAGGCTGTTGGGATCATTATGGGGGCTAATATCGGCACCACTGTGACATCCTGGATCTTATCTTTAGCGGGGGTGGAGAGCAGCAATTTATTCATCAGAATGTTAAAGCCTGATTCATTTTCTCCCATATTGGGCGTGATCGGTATCTGCCTGTATCTGTTTTCCAAAAGGGAAAAGAAGAAAAATTTCGGCGGAATTCTGCTGGGATTTGCGGTTTTGATGACCGGTATGGAAGCGATGAGCGGTGCGGTGGCGCCCCTGAAAGAGATACCGGCCTTTACCAATCTGTTTCTGATGTTTTCCAATCCGGTGATGGGAATGATCATGGGAGCGCTGCTGACAGCGGTGATCCAGAGTTCCTCCGCCTCAGTAGGTATTTTGCAGGCGCTTTGCGCCACAGGAGCGGTGCCTTATGCTTCCGCAATTCCCATCATAATGGGGCAGAATATCGGGACCTGTGCGACGGCGCTGCTGTCTGCTTCCCGCAGCGGTGTCAATGCAAAGCGGGCCGCATGTATTCATCTGTATTTTAACCTGATCGGCACGGCACTGTTTATGCTTGTATTTTATGGGCTGCATGGGATGCGTCCCTTTGCTTTTATGACGGAGAGTGCGGACAGCGCAGGGATTGCGGCAGTGCACAGCATCTTCAATATCACTGCGACTGCAGTGTTGCTTCCTCTTCGTGGGCATCTGGAAAAGCTGGCCTGCGTCACAGTGCGCGAGAAAAAGAGACGGGCAGCAGGCAGGATGCCGGCCTATGGGATGAAAAAGATCGGGTGAGGCATTATGCGTAAACTGTTGTTTGACGGGCTGCATGGCCATCTTTGCTATGAGAGTTTTCGAATTCTTACATAGTAAATAATCCCCGTCGCGTCCGCCAGAAACCAGCCGATAGGTATGGCCCACCAGATCCCGCTTACACCAATGGCCGGAATGGGAGATAAGAGATAAGCAAGGGCCACTCTGGTGCCCAGTGAGATAACAGTTAATACTAAGGACATACCGGGACGGCCTATGGCACGGTAAAGCCCGTAGAGCATGAATAGAGCGCCGATACCGAAGTAGAAAATGCTTACGGTGCGCAGGTAGGACATACCCACGGTAAGCACTTCGGTCTCTTCAGGTTTGATAAACAGCAGAAGCAGCTGCCTGGAAAAAATCACCACAAGAGTGGATACAACAAAGGAAAACAGGACGATGAAACAGAGGGCAAAACGGATGCCTTTCTGAATCCGATCCTGTTTTTTTGCCCCGTAATTCTGCGCAATAAAGGTGGAAAAGGCATTGCCGAAATCCTGCAGCGGCATATAGGCGAAGGCATCGATTTTTACGGCAGCGGCAAAGGCGGCCATGACGATGGTGCCAAAACTGTTGACAAGCCCCTGCACCATCAGGATCCCCAGATTCATCACAGACTGTTGCATACAGGTCAGGAAGGAAGCGCTTGTGATCTCCTGAAAAGCTTCTCTGGTAAAATGCCTGTGCTGTTTTTCAATCCGCATAAAGGGACATTTTACCATGCTGTAAAGAGCGATGCCGATGCCGGAAAACCATTGGGCTAAAATGGTTGCGAAAGCAGCGCCCGCCACGCCCCGGTTTAAGGAGATAATAAAGTACAGATCCAGAACAATGTTAATGACTGCGGAGATTCCTAAAAAGATCAGAGGTACCAGAGAATTTCCCAAGGCCCGCAGCACAGCGGCAAAGTAGTTGTAGAGAAAGGTTGCGGCAATGCCGAAAAAGATCACCCAAAGATATTCCCGCATCAGGGCATAGGGGTCCGCGGGCACCGAAAGTAACCGCATGATCGGATCGATAAAGAGAAAGACAATCCCGTTGATGACTGCGGTGAGAGTAGCAATCAGAAAGAAAGATACATAGAGATCTTCCTGTAGTTTCCGGCGGTTTTTTTCGCCGTAGCGGATGGAAAACATGGCGCCGCTGCCCATGCACATCCCCAGCAAAATAGAAGTCAGGAAAGTCATCAGCGTGTAGGAGCTGCCCACCGCTGCCAGGGCGCCTGTCCCCAGATATTTTCCGACGATCAGTGTATCTACCACGTTGTAAAGCTGCTGAAGCATGTTGCCGCAGATCATGGGAAAGGCGAAACGGAGCATGTTTTTGGTGATCGGTCCTTCGGATAAGTTAATTTGAGCCATGGTAAAATCCTTTGTTGCTGCTTATTTCCGCGACCAACAAGCCAGGCAATTGTACCTGAAGCCAAATCTCTGGTTGGTCCGGGTATTCTGGCGAGCGTCGCGAGAGTGGAATGAAATTATTTTTTAATACTTTTGAATGACAGAGCGCATGTCGGACAGCTTTCGATGCATTCTCCGCATTGGATACACTCCGTGTCTCCGACTTTTTTCACGTCCAGTTTGCAGTGGCGTATGCAGGCGCCGCAGTCAGTACACTTTTCTTTGTCCACGCGCATTCCGAACAGAGAAAACCTGTGAAACAGTCCGTAAAAAGCGCCTAACGGGCACAAAAACCGGCAGAAGCTGCGAAAGAGGAAGACCGTGGATAAAAGGATGAGAAGAAGCAACAGTGTTTTCCATCTGAAAAGCCATCCTGCCATCTGCCGCAGGCTCTCATTTTTAAGCAACAACGGGATTCCGCCTTCCAGCGTACCTGCCGGGCAGATGAATTTGCAGAAGCCGGGCATTTGCAATACTAACGGAATCACAATGACAAAAATGACCAGTATCACATATTTCAGACAGGAAAGCCTTCTTGTCCAGATATTCTTTTTCAGTTTCTTTGACGGAATCTTATAGAGCAGTTCCTGTATCAGTCCGAAGGGACACAGAAAGCCGCAGATGATCCGGCCAAGGAAAATGCCGAAGAGCAGCAGCACCCCGAGAATATAATAGGGAAACCGGTATTTTGAGGAAACCAGTGCGCTTTGCAGGGAGCCTAAAGGGCAGGAAAAAGAAGCCCCGGGACAGGAATAGCAGTTCAGTCCCGGCACACAGGCGCTCTTTAAGTTTCCCTGATAAATGGTTCCGTCGGCAAACCCCGTGATATGACAGTTATACAGGACGGCACAGAGCAGCTGTACCAGTTTTCTTTTCTTTTTCATATCATCCAATCCCGATACATTCATAACAGATGCGGATCGCCTTATTCCTCACATCGATATGCCCGCCCTGGAAGATCCCCAGAACAAGTAAAACCGCTGCCGCTGCAAGAATACCGCCTCTGATCCAATTTACAGCTGAAATGTTATTTTGTTTCTTAGCAGTCTCTTTTTTCATCACCATAACAATACCTTTTCTGCAGCCTGCATATTCATTTCCCTTCGGAAACCGCTTCAATGGCTTCTTTATATTCCTGATACTGTGTATCCGCATCGGCGGCGCCGACATAAATTTTCTGAATGACGCCTTCCCCGTCGATCACAAGGGTATAGGGGATCCCCTGGGAAGGATATTTCATGATAATATCGCCTTCCTCGTCGCAGGCGATGGGAAAGGTGTATTCATTTTCTTCCTGGAATGCCTTTACAATATCCACGCTCTCCATACAGTTGACGGCAAGGATAGCAACATCCTCTCCGTATTCCGCATAAAGTTTCTCAAAGGCTGGCATTTCCCGGACACAGGGGCCGCACCATGTTGCCCAGAAGTTTAAAAGAACGACTTTTCCCTGCTGATCGGAGAGGGTAAATTCCGTGCCGTTTGTCAGTGTGGCCGTAAAGTCCGGCGAAACATCGCCTTCTTCCAGCGGAAGATAAGAGATGACGTCATCTTTGACTGACTGGTCTGCCGTCTGGTCTGCCTCAGAGGATGCCGACGGATCATTTTGGCCGTTCGTCTGTTTTCCATCGCTGCCGCAGGCAGTCAGAAGACATGCAGAGAGAAGCAGTGCAGTCAGAAAATTAAATTTTATATAGTTTGTTTTCAAGGGGTTCCTCCTTCTGTTTTCACCTGGTTCTGTTTCGAAGTTTCTTTATAGATTAGTCAGCCCGTTTTACGCCGCAGGCTGACCAGTCCAAGTGTCTTTTCCTTATTCTAACATAAGCTTCGATGTGTTACAAGTTTTGATGTGATAGTCTTTTACTGGTTTCTTCCACCCAAAAGATAATAGATTTCCAGCTTTTTCTTGCATTTTATCCTTATTTTTAGTATGATAAAAAATACGAAATCATTGCAGGTATTGTAATAAAAGGGTTCCCCGCAGGCGTTTTTGGCTGTCTGAATTCATTTACGGGGGTATTGTATACCAAGGAGAGCATATGTCAGAATATATTAAAGTTGCGGTAGACGCCATGGGCGGAGACAACGCGCCGGAAGTGATCGTAAAAGGAGCAATTGACGCAGTAAATGAAAGTAAGAAGGTAAAAGTATATTTGGTCGGCAGAGAGGATGCGGTAAATGCAGAGCTGGCAAAATATACCTATGACAGGGATCAGGTGGAAGTGATTCACGCTTCTGAAGTGATTGAGACGGCGGAACCGCCGGTTATGGCGATCCGTAAGAAGAAGGATTCCTCCCTCGTAAAGGCACTTACCATGGTAAAAGAGGGAACCTGTGACGCCTTTGTCTCGGCGGGAAGCACCGGGGCAACCCTGGTGGGCGGACAGCTTATCGTGGGCAGGCTCAGGGGGATCGAGAGACCGCCTCTTGCACCGATGATTCCCACGGATAAAGGCGCTTCCCTTTTGATCGACTGCGGCGCCAACGTGGATGCGAGACCTTCCATGTTAGTGCAGTTTGCCAAAATGGGTTCTATCTATATGGAGAATGTCTGCGGGATCAAAAATCCGAAGGTGGGCATTGTGAATATCGGCGCTGAGGAGGAAAAGGGAAATGCGCTGGTGAAAGAAACATTCCCGCTTCTGAAAAACTGTCCTGATATCAATTTTATCGGCAGTGTGGAGGCCAGGGATATTCCGGCAGGCGAGGCCGATGTCGTTGTCTGCGAGGCTTTTGTGGGAAATGTAGTGTTGAAAATGTATGAGGGGGTAGGATACTCGCTCTTAAAGAAAGTGAAAAAGAGTCTGCTGAGCAGTCTGCGCACGAAGATCGGCGCGCTCTTAATCAAACCGGCACTGAAAGAAGTGTTAAAGGAATTCGATCTCGAACAGTACGGAGGCGCACCGCTTTTGGGCCTGAAAGGGCTTGTGGTAAAAACCCACGGCAGTGCAAAGGCGGGGGAGGTGAAAAACTCCGTGCTGCAGTGCGTGACGTTTAAAGAACAGAGAATCAACGAACAGATTCAGGCAAAACTCTGTGCGAAAGATGAAGCGGAACTTTCCTGATCCTGAGGATGTCTGTATGGCACGGCATCCGTCACTTTGGAAAGACACGGGGGCGGAAGAATGGAATTTGAAAAAGTTTGCAACAGCATAGCGGAAGTTTTGAATGTAGATCCTGCGGAGATCAGACCGGAGACGACATTTCAGGAGGATCTGGGGGCGGATTCCCTCGATATCTATCAGATCGTTATGAAAATAGAAGAAGAGTTTGAGATCAGGATAAACGAGAAAGATGTGGAAAATATCAGAACGGTTGCGGAGGCAATGGAACTGATCACAGGCAGATGCGGATAACCAGAAAGCCCTTACAGAGGGCTTTCTGCATGGTGAGTGAGGAAGCAGATACAGCGTTTGAGGGACAAAAATGGCAGGAAATTCAGAAGAGTATTCCATCGAAAAACTGGAACAGAAAATAGCATATACGTTTCAGAACAGGGAGCTGATCAGGCAGGCAATCACCCACAGTTCCTATGCGAATGAGAGAAAGATCAATAAGATAAAGGATTACGAGAGGATCGAGTTTCTTGGAGATGCGGTGTTAGAACTTGTCTCCAGCGAATTTCTGTATGAAAAGCACGATGAGATGCCGGAGGGGCAGCTGTCCAGGAACAGGGCAGCCATGGTGTGTGAGCCTTCCCTGGCAGGCTGCGCGAGAGATCTGGAACTGGACCAGTTTATCCTGCTCGGGAAAGGGGAGGAGATGACCGGCGGGCGAAGCAGGGATTCCATTGTTTCCGATGTGATGGAGGCGCTGATTGGCGCAATCTATCTGGACGGCGGTTTTGAGAAAGCGAAAGAGTTTATTCACCGCTTTGTGCTGGAGGATCTGGAACATAAGGCGGTGTTTTATGACGCTAAATCCCTGCTGCAGGTAGAGGCACAGAAGAGCGGCGCAGATGTGCACTATGTGCTGACCGGGGAGAGCGGCCCGGAGCATGACAAGACATTTTCCGTGGAGGTGTATCAGGGCGCAAAGCTTCTCGGAAGGGGCAACGGCCACAATAAGAAAAAGGCAGAACAGCAGGCCGCCTACGAGGCGCTTTTGCGGTTGCAGAAGAAGCAGGGAAAAGAGAAATAAGGGGAACATTTATGTATTTAAAAAGTATAGAGGTCCAGGGATTCAAGTCCTTTGCCAATAAGATCACCTTCAAATTTCACAACGGCATTACCGGTATTGTGGGACCAAACGGTTCGGGAAAGAGCAATGTGGCGGATGCGGTGCGCTGGGTGTTGGGGGAACAGAAAGTAAAGCAGCTACGCGGCGCTTCGATGCAGGATGTTATTTTTTCCGGGACGGAGATGAGAAAGCCTCTGGGATATGCCTATGTGGCGATCACGCTGGATAACAGGGATCATCAGCTTGCCATTGATTATGAGGAAGTGACGGTGGCGAGAAGACTTTATCGTTCCGGTGAGAGTGAATATATGATCAACAACAGCCCCTGCCGTCTGAAAGATGTGTATGAGCTGTTTTATGATACCGGTATCGGTAAGGAGGGATACTCCATCATCGGACAGGGCCAGATCGACAAGATCTTGAGCGGCAAGCCCGAGGAGCGCAGGGAGCTGTTCGACGAGGCGGCCGGCATCGTGAAGTTTAAAAGGCGGAAAGCCGCTTCTGTGAAGAAGCTGGAAAATGAACAACAGAATCTCCTGCGTGTCAACGATATTCTGGCGGAGCTGGAAAAGCAGGCGGGCCCGTTAGAAAAGCAGTCCGAGAAAGCCAGAATTTATTTGAAGAAAAAGGAGGAACTGAAAACACTGGATGTGAATATGTTCCTTCTGGACAATAAGCAGATCAATGAGCAGCTTGTGGGGGTGGAAGAAAACTATAAAAACGCAAACGCCGATCTTGTCTCAACGACGGAAAAGTTTGAGCAGATCAAGAAGGAATACGAAGAGATCCAACAGGAGGTGGAGCACCTGGACGAGGAGATTGAAAGGGCTCACGGAGAACTGACCGACACCTCTGCCATCCGCGGAAAGCTGGAGGGCGAAATCGGTATTTTGCGGGAACAGATCCACTCTGTGGAGGGAAATAAGGAACATCTGTTAAACAGGCTGGCAGCAGTGCAGGCGGATATCGAGGAAAAGTCTTCCGACAAGTCCGGCATCATGACAGAAAAAACTTCCATCGACGAGCAGGTGGCGAAGTTGGAACAGGCGAGAAACGAGGCCAGGGAGCGTTTAGAGGAAGTACAGTCCCAGATGGAGCAGTTAAACACCGGGATCGAGCAGGCCAAAAACGTAATTATGCAGGCCTTAAATGACAGAGCTACCACGAAGTCCCGGATGGAACGTTTTGATACGATGCTGGAGCAGACGCAGATCAGAAAGGCGGAGCTGACCAGCCGCCTGGTGCGGGTGAAATCCGATGAGGCGGAAGCGGAAGAACTTGTGGCACAGCTGGAAAAGGAGTTCGAGGAAACGAGCGGAAAGGTCATCGAACTGAATGAGAAAAAGGCGGCGGCGGAAAAGAGACTTGCCGAGATCAAGGTGCTGCTGACGGAGGACAACAGAGTCTTACAGGAGACAAAAGAAAAATACCATCAGGAAAAATCCAGACGGGATGCCCTGATGAATCTGACGGAACGCTATGAGGGATACGGCGGTTCCGTCAAAATGGTGATGGAACAGAAAAAGACGGAGAAGGGTATTGTCGGCGTGGTGGCGGATATTATTAAGGTGGAGCAGAAATACGAGACTGCCATCGAGACCGCCCTTGGCGGCAATATCCAGAATATTGTTACGGAGGAGGAAGAGACGGCAAAGCGCATGATCGCGTTTCTGAAAAAGAACCGGTACGGCAGGGCCACTTTTCTGCCGTTAACCAGCATCAGAAATCCGCAGGAATTTAAGACGCCGGAAGTGTTGAAAGAACTCGGTGTGGTTGGGATGGCTGATGAACTGGTGGGTATCGATCAAAAGTATCGCAACGTGGCGAAGGCGATGCTTGGCCGTATCGTCATTGTGGACAATGTGAATCATGCGCTGGCCATTGCGAAAAAGTATGCCTACGGCATCCGTATGGTGACATTGGAAGGGGAACTTTTAGTGCCCGGCGGCGCTATTTCCGGGGGCGCTTTTAAAAATAACAGTAACCTATTAGGCAGACGGCGGGAACTGGAAGCGCTTGATAAAAAGGTTAAAAAACTGTCTGAGAAAACGGAAAAAACAGAGCAGGAAATTCAGGATATCAGGGAGGAGAGAAATAAACTACGCATGCAGTCGGAAACCTTCCGGATGACGCTGCAGAACGCTTTTATCGAACAGAATACGATCCGTCTGAACCTGGAGGCGGCGAAGGAGAAAAAGGAGGAGACGGCCCATGGCTTCGGGGACCTGAAGTCGGAGGAGATACAGATTGAGGAAAAGTTTCAGGAGATCGAAACCGGAAAGGCGCAGATACGGAAAGAACTGGAAGGTTCCGAAAAACTGGAACAGGAGGAAAACGAGAAAGTTGCGCAGTACCAGAAGGAACTGGAAAAGCTGCGTCTGTTAGAGAGTGATTACGCCGCAAAAGCTGCAGAGTGGGATGTGGAAGTGGAGAAAATGCTTCAGAAGCAGGAATTCGGCAAACAGAATGTAGACAGAATCGATGCGGAGATCGAACGTCATGAGAAGGAAAAACGGGAGATCGAGGAGAGCATGGCAGCCGGAGAGGAAGAGGTGGCCCGCAAGCAGCATAACATAGAGGAGATCCTTCTGACGATAGAAGCTTCCCACAAAGCCCAGAGTGATGCGGAGAAGAGGCTGCAGGAGAATACGGAGCGCAAGGATGCTCTGTCCGGAAAACAGAAGACCTTTTTTGACAGACGGGAGGATCTTTCCGCGCAGATGACAAGGCTTGACAAGGAAGTGTACCGGTTGAATTCCCAGAAGGAAAAATTGGAGGAATCCATTGAAAATCAGATCAATTATATGTGGAATGAGTATGAGATCACGTTGAGCGATGCGGCTTCCCTGCGGCAGGAGGAGCTGACGGATCTGGCAGCTATGAAGCGGGACATCGCGTCTTTGAAGGATCAGATTAAAAAACTGGGCGATGTCAACGTCAATGCCATAGAAGATTATAAAAATGTTATGGAGAGATATACATTCCTGAAAGGGCAGCATGACGATCTGATTGAGGCGGAGAAAACGCTTGAAAATATTATCACCGAGCTGGATGCGGCGATGCGTAAGCAGTTCCAGGAGAAGTTTAAAGAGATCGGCAGAGAGTTTGACAAGGTATTTAAAGAGCTTTTCGGCGGCGGAAAAGGGACGTTGGAGCTGATGGAGGATGAGGATATACTGGAGGCCGGCATCCGGATCATCGCACAGCCGCCCGGCAAGAAACTGCAGAATATGATGCAGCTTTCCGGCGGAGAGAAAGCGTTGACAGCCATCGCGCTGTTATTTGCGATCCAGAATTTAAAGCCCTCGCCTTTCTGTCTGTTAGACGAGATCGAGGCGGCGCTTGACGAGAACAATGTGACAAGGTTTGCAAAGTATTTGCATAAGCTGACGAAGAACACGCAGTTTATCGTGATCACCCACAGGCGCGGTACCATGGAGAAGGCGGACAGGCTGTATGGGATCACGATGCAGGAGAAAGGGGTTTCGGCGCTTGTCAGTGTGGATCTGATCGATAAGGAACTGGATGACTGATCCGGTGCCAGACAGGTCTTGTGCGGATTGATAACAGGCCGATCGTGCAGAAGATACAATCCAACGCAGGCCCGCTGAGCGCTAAGCTCTTGAAAAACAGAGCTGGTTCCGCCGTAGCGGCACTAAACTCGAAAATACCTCGTTAAGTGCCGACGGCTTCACAGCGCCTGCTTATGGATTGTATCTTCTGCGCGATCTACACGGTGGTATCATGCAGTGGAATTACACAGTGGTATGCGGAGCATGGCAGTCGCACGGATCAGACGGTTTGTGAGAAAGCAGGATGATGAAGGTTTAAGAAGGTGGATTTGGCAGTGATTCGGAATTGATGGAGGTAATGTATGAAGTTAGATGGGTTGGGATTATTGGTTAATGATATGGCAAAAATGATTCGGTTTTACAGAGATGTGCTCGGGTTTGAGATTAAGGAGCGGAAGATACAGGAAATGTATACCTCGTAAAAGATGGGACCTTGTTTTTGCTGTATGGCAGGAAAGACTTTGAGAAGATGACGAATCATCAGTACGATTATATCAAAGGGTTAAATGGTCATTTTGAAATTGCGCTTTATGTTGACACATTTGAAGAGGTTGATGCCTCATTTAGACGTACAGTGGAAAATGGCGCCACACCAGTATTGGAACCTACAACGGAATCGTGGGGACAGCGAACCTGTTATATTGCTGATCCGGAGGGTAACTTGATTGAGATAGGCTCGTGGAATAAGCCATACGAAGAGAAGGATTCATAAATCGACTGTAAAGGAAATATAAGATGTATATCAGAAAAGCAATAATAGATGATTTATCAAGAGTAGCTGAAATATATGTATTCAATAATAGGATAAATTTTTTCCCTATATTCAAAGATGAAAGTTTTTCTTTTGGGGAGTTGCAAGTTGTTTCATTAGTAGATAATTACTTCAAAAAAGATGAAATTATCAAAAATATATATGTATTTGATAATGGATTGATAAAGGGTTTTCTTCAAATGGACGGGACAGAAATCTGTAAATTATATGTAGATACGTCTTTTCAAAGTGAGGGAATTGGCAATGAACTAATTGAATTTGCAATGAAAGAACTCCATGCAGATAATTTATGGGCATTAGAAAAAAATATTAGAGCAATTTCTTTTTACCAAAGGCATGGCTTTCATTTGACAGGTCAGAAAAAGTTTGAAGAAGATACCACCGAATATCTTGTTAAGTTAGAAAGGTAAATTGGAATTTATAGGGAGGTATATTATGGCATTAGAAAAAGTTTACGATTATTTTCATAATTATGATAAGCAGACTTATCAGGTTGTAGCCTGTATGGGAAATGAGCCGTCGGAGCAGGATATAAAGAAGTTTGAAAATCAGTATGGGACAAATCTTCCTGCCGATTTTAGAGAGTTTACTATGTCCCCGTTAGGTGGGCTTTATATGGAGGTTCGGGAAGAAATATGGCCACGGGCGAAACAGTATGACATAGGCCCGTTTTGGTCATTCTGTCGTGGAATTATAGTTTATGGAATTGCCAATGGAATCCCCGATTTTTTGGATATTCGTGAAAAAACAAAAGAACTGCATGAGGAAGGTTTTACGGAGGTTATTCCATTCCTGTCCATAATAGGGAATGGTGATGAAATATTTTGCTTTGACAAAGATAATAACATAGTTCTTCTTGACTATTATACAGCAGGAGAGGCCGCACCGATTGAAGGGACTTTTTCAGATTGTTTGATGAACCAGATTGCGGAGTTGGAAGAACGGAAAAACAGGAAAATCCGGGGAGAGGATAAAATTAAGTGATTCCGGTTTACAGAATAGTTAAGTTGTAAAAAAACTCAATATTGATGTGGAATTTTATACTGAATCAGAAGGAGAATGCGTATGGCGACAAACACGGACAAAGGGATCAGGAATAAAGTCATTTATCAGATTTTTACGAGAAATTATAAGGACGGCACTTTCCGGGCGGTGGAGGAAGATCTCGGGAGGATCAGGGCGCTGGGGGTGGATATCGTTTATTTTCTGCCCATTCAGCCAAGCGGAACGGTGCATCGGAAGGGGACAAGCGGATCGCCTTATGCGATTAAAGATTATCGGGCAGTCGATCAGACGTTTGGCACGATGGAGGATTTTATACGCCTGACGGAGGCGATACACGCCGCCGGGATGCAGGTTATGCTGGATGTTGTGTATAATCATACTTCCCCGGATTCCTGGCTTGCGGAGAATCACCCTGAATGGTTTTTCCGTAAGGAAGACGGCAGTTTCGGGAACCGGATCGGGGACTGGTGGGATGTGATCGATCTGGATTATACAAATAAAGGTTTATGGGAATATCAGATTGAAACATTGAAAATGTGGGCACGCTATGTGGACGGATTCCGGTGCGATGTGGCGCCTTTGGTTCCTCTGGAATTTTGGAAACAGGCGAGGACGGAGGTGGAGACAGTGCGCCCCGGGTGTCTGTGGTTAGCGGAGTCGGTGGAACCTGAGTTTATTACAGGCTGTCGAAAGATGGGGATTCCTGTTTTAAGCGATGGCGAACTATATCAGGCCTTTGATATCTGTTATGACTATGATATTTATCATGATATGGCGGATGTTCTGTACGGGGAGCGCGGTCTCTCCGAATATCTGAACAGCGTGAACAGGCAGGAGGCCATCTATCCCGACAATTACAGCAAGCTGCGGTGCCTGGAAAACCATGACCGCCCGCGGGCTGCGGCGATGATTCCCGACGAAAAGGCTTTGCGAAACTGGACGGCGTGGATCTATTTTGTGAAGGGTACGACGATGATTTACGCCGGCGAGGAGTACTGTGCAAAACATCACCCTACGCTGTTTGATCCGGATCCGGTGGAATTTGATGCCGATAAGGATATTTCTGACTTTATGGTAAAACTGGGGGAGATCCGGAAAAATCCGATTTTTGCGCACAGCAGTTTTCATGCGGAGGCCATCGGGAGAAATAAGGAAGTGATTTTTGCCGTGCATGAGGCGGAGGCTGGAGAACCTGTTTCTGCACAGAAGGCAGTGGGTATCTTTTCCGTCACCGGGCTCGCTCAGGCGCTGAAAATCGATCTGCCAGATGGAACATATACCGATGCCATCACCGGAAAAATGGTGGATGTGTTTGAAAAAACAGTCGCCTGTGATGGGGAGCCTGTGATTTTGCTTTTATGACAATGAAGCAAAAAAGAATGGAAAGATATACAGCAACAGGGAAAACGGCAGGTTAAACTGTTGCGATATACAACCTGCCTGTGTTTCAGGTTTTCTGATAATCCTTGCCTGAAAGAATATAATAAAGTAATGAAACTACCATAAGAATAGCCGGAACAAACAGAGTAAAATGAGGAGGGAGCTGTCATGTCTGAGATCTTCAGTGAGAGAAATATGATAGAGGCTTTGAAAAAGTACATACCTGCGGGTGAAACATTGTCGGCGGGCATTCATGCGGTGTCAAAGGAGACGGATGTGACAGAGCTTTACGGAAAATGCATCTACACGGAGAGTGGTTTGATGCCGAGTGAGAACGGCGGTGTCATTTCCGTGCACAAGAAAAAGTTTGCAACCTGTGATATCTATTTTGGGATCACGCAGTCTTTCTTTGTTCTGGCTGATTGCGAGCGGTACAGCCATGCTTATGAATTTGACGACGGGCCGGAGGCAGGTGGAGAGGGTATTAAAGAAGTCACTTCTTTTCTCACCTTTACGGATATCGGAACGTGTTTTCGTCTGGCAGATATAAAAACCTGTGAAATAAAAAAAGGAATGATGGGCTCTGTGAAGTGCTTTATTACGATGAAGAATGGAAGCTATTTTAAGCTTATGTTTCCGAAACTGGGGGGATTAGGAGGCGGGATGCCGCATCATGCGCAGTACCGCGAGGCGATTTTGCAAAGACTGGCGAGGCAGGGGTGATTAAAAGTCATGAAAAGATATAGGGTGGCATCTGTTTTAATGCTGATACACGGGGCTTTTATGGAAGTGGGCGGATGCCTCTGCCTGCTCCCTTTACTGTTTATGAAAAACGGTGCTTTTGAAATGGAGCGGTATTATTATTTTATTGTTCCTTATCTGCAGGACAATCTTTATCTGATGAGTATTGCGGGACTGATTTATGGTGTGATCAGGGTAACAGGGGCGGTAGGATTGTGGAAAAACAGAATGTGGGGGCTTTGTCTGTCACTCATAAACTGTGTTATAACGATGGCGCTCATGATCTTTATGCTGCCCGCCGGAATCATGGACGGGATACTTGCAGGCAGCGCCCTGGTCCTGATTCTGATGCAGTATTTCGGGGACAGGAAGATCGCGTGATAGAGCAGGAGGAGAAAGTCTGTAAGCAGCAAATGGGATGCGGGCTGGTATGACAAAACAGAATTTTGAAGACAATATTCATAAAGGAAGAGGAGCGGAGGAAAGAGGCTTATGTTGGAATTTAAGTATGATACACAGTTATTGATCGAGGGAAACGACCTGGATGAGGATGTGATAACGGAGTATTTTACAGAGCACTTTAAAGGAGACTGTCTTCTGGCGGTAGGAGATGAGGAGTTAATTAAAATTCATTTTCACACAAACGAACCCTGGCAGGTGCTGGAATATTGCGCAGGCCTCGGGGAGATCTATGATATTGTGATTGAGGATATGGACAGGCAGGCAAGAGGATTGAAAGGATAGAATAAGATTCGTCCCTGGAATGAGGATCATACGAAAATGGGAGAAATCATATAAAGGAGACAGGTATGGGAGAGGAAAAAAAGGGTTTTTTCAGTCGCTTGAAGGAGGGGCTGTCCAAGACAAGAAACAATATCGTCTACGGGATCGACGGCGTTTTTAACGGTTTTTCGAATATTGATGAGGATTTTTACGAGGAGCTGGAAGAGATCCTGATCATGGGAGATGTGGGAGTCCACGCAACTCAGGCGATTCTGGAAAAGCTCCGGGTGCAGGTGCGGGAGAATCATATCAAGGAGCCGATGGCCTGCAAGGAGTTCCTGATTCAGAATATCAGGGAGCAGATGGATGCACCGGATACGGCCTATGATTTCGAGAAGGAACAGTCGGTGTTATTTATCATCGGTGTCAACGGCGTGGGGAAAACCACTTCGGTGGGAAAGCTTGCCGCGAATCTGAAGGCGCAGGGAAAGCGGGTGATTATCGGCGCCTGCGATACCTTCCGGGCGGCGGCGGGAGAACAGCTCACAGAGTGGGCAAACCGCGCCGGCGTGGAGCTGGTCGGCGGCAAGGAGGGGGCTGATCCGGCTTCGGTGCTGTTTGATGCGGTTTCCGCTGCGAAGGCGAGACGGGCGGATGTGCTGATCTGCGATACGGCGGGCAGACTTCACAACAAGAAAAATCTGATGGAAGAGCTGAAGAAGATGAATCGCATAATTGAGCGGGAGTTTTCGAATGCTCACAGAGAGAACCTGATCGTCTTAGACGCCACAACAGGACAGAATGCGCTGCAGCAGGCGAGGGAATTCGGTTCGGTGACGGATCTGACGGGAATTATTCTGACTAAGATGGACGGTACGGCGAAGGGCGGTATTGCCATAGCGATCCAGTCGGAACTGCAGGTGCCGGTGAAGTACATCGGCGTGGGAGAAAAGATTGAGGATCTGCAGAAGTTTGATGCAGAAGCTTTTGTGAGCGCGCTGTTTGACACGGCAGTTCAGCCGTAAAATGATATACAAACCATGCGAGGATGGCTGCATATAAGGAATTGTCTGCATAGTATTTTACGAGCGGAGCATATTTTTATGGAGTAAAAGGAGAACCGCAAGTGTATAAGAAAAAAGTTGTTAAAGCATATGAGAGAAGTTACGATTGAAAATAAGCGATCATTTTCATCATAATTTTGTGCCGGAGTGGAGAGAGGATGGATATAAAGATGGAAGATAAAATGCTGACACTGGAAAAATTTGAGGAGGCCTGCGAGGAGGTCAAAAAGGTCACGCTGGAGACGAAACTGGTTTACAGCGATTTTCTGAGTAAGCAGAGCGGAAACAGAGTGTATTTAAAACCGGAAAACATGCAGTTTACGGGGGCCTATAAGGTCCGGGGGGCATATTATAAACTGAGCACCCTGGCGGAGGAGGAGAGGGAGAGAGGCCTGATCACGGCGTCTGCCGGCAACCATGCTCAGGGCGTCGCCTATGCGGCCCAGTGTTATGGTGTGAAGGCGGTGATCGTCATGCCCACGACGACGCCCCTGATCAAGGTGAACCGCACGAAGGGGTACGGCGCGGAAGTGATTCTGCACGGCGATGTATATGATGAAGCCTGTGCCCACGCGCTGCAACTGGCAGAGGAAAAGGGGTATACTTTTGTCCATCCCTTTGACGATCTCGCCGTAGCAACAGGGCAGGGGACGATCGCCATGGAGATCGTGAAAGAACTGCCTCTTGTAGATATTATCCTGGTACCCATTGGCGGCGGCGGCCTGGCCACAGGAGTATCGACGCTTGCGAAGCTTTTGAATCCCAAAATCAGGGTGATCGGTGTGGAGCCCGCGGGGGCCGCATGTATGCAGGAATCGTTAAAGGAAAATAAAGTGACGACCCTTGCGAATATTTCTACCATTGCGGACGGCACGGCGGTGAAGACGCCGGGAGAAAAAATATTCCCATATATTCAGCAAAATCTGGATGACATTATCACGGTGGAGGATGCGGAGTTAGTGGTTTCCTTCCTGGATATGGTGGAAAATCATAAGATGGTGATCGAAAATTCAGGACTTCTGACGGTGGCCGCCATCAAACATCTGGACTGCAGGGATAAGAGAGTGGTATCTATTTTAAGCGGCGGCAATATGGATGTGATCACCATGTCCTCCGTGGTGCAGCAGGGATTAATCTTCAGAGACCGGATCTTTACGGCATCGGTGCTTTTGCCGGATAAGCCGGGTGAACTGTGCAGAGTGGCCGGTATTATTGCGCAGGAGAACGGCAATGTCATCAAACTGGAGCACAACCAGTTTGTGACGACGAACCGGAATGCGGCGGTGGAACTGAAGATCACGATGGAAGCTTTTGGTACGGAACATAAGAATAAAATTATCGATGCGTTGAAACATAATGGATATCAGCCGAAGTTGACGACGACAAATATCTGAGTGAGACAGCCGGAGGGTACAGGTGATTGCTGCAAGTGAGGAACTTTTCGCTCAGTTATCTAAAAATGGGCTGCAAGGAGAAAGGAAGCAGACAAATGGTACAGGCAGTACAGGAAAAACTGAGACGGAAAAAAGCATTCAGGGTGATCTGGAATTATGTGATAATTACAGTTTTTTCCCTGACTTATGCGGTGGGCATCAGCCTGTTCCTTGATCCCAATAATCTGGCGCCGGGAGGCGTCAGCGGAATTTCCATTATGTTAAGCCGCATTACGCCGTTGCCTACCGGTACCTGGATCATACTGATCAACATACCGATCCTGGCGTTGGGGCTCTGGAAGTTCGGCGCAAAATTTCTGATCTCCACGGTGTACTGTACCATAGTCAGCTCTACTTTTACCAATATGCTTTCCGGGTTTCCTGCCCTTACCACGGACAAACTTCTGGCAGCAGTGGCGGGAGCGACGGTCATAGCGGTTTCCATGGGAATGATCTTTAAGGCGGGGGCCACCACAGGCGGGGTGGATATCGTTGTCAAAGTATTGAGGCTGCGGTACAGGCATTTAAAGACCGGCAATCTGTATCTGATCATGGATGCCATGGTGGTGACGCTGTCAGGTATTATGTTCCGGGATCTGGAGATCGCACTTTACGCGGCGGTGGCGATTTTTGTCAGTTCGGTGGTGATGGATACCGTGCTCTATGGGCGGGATGGGGCAAAGATGATTTATATTATCAGCGACAGGTCGGAGGCGATTATGGCAAGGATTCTGGGGGATCTGGATATCGGTATCACAACGCTGCAGGGAGAGGGCGCCTACAGCGGAAAGGAAAAGAAAGTGCTTCTGTGTGTGATGAGAAAACCTCTGGCGCCGAAGGCACAGCAGATCGTGAAGGAGGAGGATCCGGATGCGTTTATGATCGTATCGGATGCCACGGAGATATTCGGCGAGGGATATAAAAGTTATTTCAGTGAGAGATTATAACATATGGATGATGGTTCAGTCCTGCGGCAGTCGCATGAGAGCGTTTGTTGCAGGGCTGTTTTTATGCGCAGGCCAACACAGAGGACGAATATACCGTTAAGGCAGCGTGTGTGCCGCGCGGCGAGCAGGCGGGAAAGCCATCTCTGCCCGATTGTATAACGGCGTAACTGCGAAGAAGGATAGCTAAACTGTCGCAAAAGAGGCCTGCAAAAGAATTGTCGAAAATGACGAATTTTCTTGACAAAAATTTCCAATTCTTGTATAATTAAACGGATTTATTGCTGTTTTTTACATAATTTTCATGTGTATAGTCACAAACGAAGGGAGAGAAGTATGATTACAAACGGTTTTACCTACATCGCATTTCTAATGTGCCTGGCGGGATGCCTGCTGGCCCTGGAGAAGTATACAAAGTGGAAAGTGTTTAACTATGTTCCGCCTCTGGTATGGATCTATGTGTTGAATATGGTGTTCTGTACCATAGGGATGTTTGATTCGGAAGGTTGTTCTGCGGCTTTTGGGGTGCTGAAGAATAATCTCCTCTATGCGATGATTTTTGTTATGCTGCTGCGCTGTGATATCCGGAAGTTAGCGAAACTGGGCGGCCGGATGGTGGCGATCTTTTTAGGGGGTTCCCTGTCTATTATGTTGGGCTTTCTGATCGCCTTTGTGGTATTTAAGGGCGCACTCGGCGGCGGCGAGACAATCTGGGGCGCTATGGCTGCACTGTGTGCTTCCTGGATCGGCGGCTCTGCCAACATGGCGGCGATGGAAGCGGCCTTTACGATCGATCCGGGCGCATACGGCTGCGCGCTGGCGGTAGATACGGTTTACTATTCCGTGTGGATCGCGCTGTTGCTGATCATGGTCCGTTATGCGTCAAAGTGGGACAAGGCAGTGAAAGCGGATACGTCCAAACTGCAGGAGGTTGCGGATGCGGCCAATGCGGAAATAGAAAAAGAGAAAAAGCGCGCCACTGCGGCAGACTGGATTTTCCTGATCGGCCTGTCTCTGATGGTATCTGCGATTGCCCAGATGGTCGGCGGCACCGGCAATACGGCTTTGAAGAGCATCGGGCTTGGTATGTTTGATAAGGGAACGCTTACCACGGTATTTGTGACGATTCTCGGTCTGATCTGTGCGCTTACGCCTTTGGGCAAGCTGCCGGCAGTGGAAGAGCTTTCCAATATCTATCTCTACGCGGTCGTATCTCTGCTTGCATCCACCGCGACCCTGGTAGATCTGGTGAGCGCGCCGTTATGGATCGTGGCAGGCCTGGTGGTGATGGTGATCCATATTGCAATCATGTTTTTGCTCTCAAAAGCTTTCCACTGGGATTGCTGTATGGTTTCTACGGCTTCGCTGGCGAATATCGGCGGCAGCGCGTCGGCGCCGATCGTAGCAAGCGCCTACAATCCGTCCTATGCCGGCATCGGTGTGCTGATGGGCGTTCTGGGTGCGGCAGTGGGTAACTTCTGCGGCCTGGCCATGGGATATATTATGCAGATGCTGATTTAAGGGAAAAAGAGATGCAGCAGGCGGTCTGCATGGCCGCTTGCGAGTGTGCATCGCGAAGCGTATCATGGCCGCTTGCGGACATGATATAATACATGCGAGATTTTAGCGTATAGGATGAAGCGGTTCTTCACTCATGGAAGAGAGTGGAGAACCGTGTCCATTATGAGACGGGAAATCTGATCGTCTTAGATGCTTCAATGGAGCAGAACGTCTTGCTGTATGCGAAGAAATTTGAGTACTGGAGGAAGGAGGGAGATGGTATGCATATAAACGATACTTTTCAATATCTTAATACAGGGCTGCCGGAGGACATTGCTCGCCGGAAGCTCCACGGTGATTTGGCGGGAGCAATAAGGCTCATTGACAGACGGCTTTCGCAGAAGCTGCTGCCGGAGGAGATGCGTTTCTGCCTGACGGCGCAGCGGGAGATGATATCGCGTATGCCGGATAATTATCCCTATACAAAAGAGGCGGCTCTGGCGTTAGTGCGGGAGCATATTCCGGATTTTACGGAGGAAGAGTTCGAGGAGAGAGTGGATGCCGGAAGGATCGGGTGGATTTATCTGAATGGCGAGAGACGGTTTTTTGACCGCTTTTTCTCCAGCATGTGCAAATCGGAACCGGCTTTTGCAAAACGGGCCGGAATAGCGCTTCCCGGTGTGGAGAGCGCGCAGAAGGGATCCGCAGGGGAGGCCAGACTGGACCGCAGCGCCAGGGTCATGAAGGAAAAAGGAGAGATCAGCAATCGGATCAGGATCCGCGCCGGCCTGCGCATCAAGGACGAAGTATTTAAGCCGGGGATGTTCGTGCGGGCGCATCTGCCGATCCCGGCAAAGTGCGAACAGCAGAGCGAGATCGTCCTGAAAAAGATATTCCCGGAAGGAGGAAAAGTTTCACCGGAGGATGCGCTTCAACGGACGGTTTGCTGGGAGGTAGAGCTTTTAGAAAATCAGGAATTTTATGTGGAATATTCCTATGTGCATACGGCGAAATATCATGATGTGAAGCAGATGTTGGAAGAGGGGAATGCGAAAGGCTGTGTTCAGCCTGACTTTTTCACGAAGGAGGAAGCGCCTCATATTGTTTTCACGCCTTATATCCGAAAACTGGCGGAGATTCTCACGGAGGGAGTGCAGGATCCGCTGGAGAAGGCCGGGAGATTTTATGATTATATCACATGCAATATGAAGTACAGTTTTATGCCGGCCTATTTCATACTGGAAAATATTGCGGATAACTGTGCGAAGAACTTAACGGGCGACTGTGGTGTGTTCGCTCTGCTGTTTCTGACATTGTGCCGATGTGCGGGAATACCCGCCTGCTGGCAGAGTGGGCTGACAGCGGAGCCGGATTTCTGCGGAGCTCATGACTGGGTGCGGTTTTATGTGGCACCCTATGGCTGGCTGTATGCCGATCCTTCCTATGGTACCGGCGCAGTAAGGCTGGGGAATGAGGAGCGCAGACGATTTTATTTCGGAAATCTGGACGCCTGTCGGATGGTGGCAAACAATGCATTTCAGGCGCCCTTCACCATCGAGAAGGAACACTGGCGGGCGGATCCCTATGACAATCAGGTGGGAGAGATGGAGACGGGAGACAGAGGACTGCGCTATAGTGAGTACGAGCGAAGCAAAGAGGTTTTGCTGTGTGAGGAGATCACGGATGCGGATGAAACCGGTCGAAGGAGAGCTTTACTGACCTCTGTTATGTGAGAGAAGGGGAGTAGAATTTTGTTTCGTGATGTACGGAAAGAAAAAAGAGAGAAAGGAATAGGGATGAAGATTACAGAAATAAAACTGGGTATTTTATCGGTTCCGCTGCGCGTGCCATTTAAGACGGCGCTGCGCACGGTAAACAGCGTGGAGGATGTGATCGTGGAGATCCACACCGATACAGGAGCTGTGGGCTACGGCGAGGCGCCGCCGACAGGCGTTATTACCGGTGATACCACGGGAGCGATCGTGGGTGCGATAAAAGACCATATCGCGAAAACGCTGATCGGCAGAGATGTGGAAGATTTTGAGGATCTGTGCATCGCCCTGCAGCAGTGTGTGGTAAAAAACAGCAGCGCCAAGGCGGCGGCGGATATGGCGCTCTGGGATCTCTATGGGCAGCTCTATCGGATTCCGGTCTACAAACTGATGGGCGGCGCAAGAAAGTCCATCATTACGGATATTACGATCAGCGTCAATGAGCCGGAAGAGATGGTGCGGGATGCGAAAAATGCCATTGAGAGAGGTTATGACTGTCTGAAAGTGAAAGTGGGGAAGGAGCCGGAGAAGGACATTGCCAGACTGTCGGCTATCCGCAGCGCAGTGCCGAAGGAGACCTGCATCCGCATCGATGCCAACCAGGGCTGGAGCCCCAAGGAGGCGGTGCGGATCTTAAACGGTATGCAGGAGCGCGGGCTGGATATCGAGTTTGTGGAACAGCCGGTAAAAGCTCATGATTTTGAAGGTCTGAAATATGTAACAGAGCATTCCTATGTACCGGTGTTGGCGGATGAGAGCGTCTTTTCAGCTGAGGATGCCTTAAAGATCATGCAGATGAGAGCGGCGGATCTGGTGAATATCAAGCTGATGAAATGCGGCGGGCTCTACAATGCATTGAAAATTGCTTCCGCAGCAGAGGTGTACGGTGTGGAATGCATGATCGGCTGTATGCTGGAGGCAAAAATCAGCGTTAATGCAGCGGTGCATCTGGCCTGCGCAAAACAGATCATCACAAAGATCGATCTGGATGGACCGGTACTATGCAGGGAAGATCCGATTCTCGGCGGCGCTGTCTTTGACGAGAAGGTCATCACGGTTTCCGATGAGCCGGGATTGGGCATCAGAGGAATCGAGGAGGGAAAATTGCGGTATATCTGACAGGAGGCGAAAATGGAGAAAAAATATCAAATCAATACAGAGGAGAACAGGGCGTTTCTGAAGGAGATCAGAGAGGGGCTGTTTGCGTTCGGGCACAGATTCCCCTCGCTCGGCGGAAGCGCTTACTATCTGGGGGATGACGGCACCCCCTGGAAGGAGAGAAATCGTGAAACCTATGTGACCTGCCGCATGGCCCATGTCTACAGTATCGGGATGTTCCTCGGGCATGAGGGAAGCGCAGAGTTAGTGGATGAGGCGCTGCGAGGTCTCGCCGGGGAACTGGAAGATAAGGAGCACGGCGGCTGGTATGCGGGGCTTACGGCGGATGGCAGAAATCTTCCCGACAAACAGTGCTACGCCCACGCATTTGTGATTTTGGCGGCTTCCTCCGCGCTGCTGGCGGGAAGAACGGGAGCCAGGGAACTTTTGGAGAAAGCGATCAGGCTATATGACCTGCGTTTCTGGAATGAGGCGGAAGGACTTGCCTGCGATACCTGGAATACGGAGTTTACGGTATTGGATGATTACCGGGGATTGAATGCCAATATGCATTCGGTGGAGGCTTTTCTTGCGGCGGCGGATGTGCTGAAGGACGAGATGTATCGGGGGCGCGCGGGACGGATCATTGAAAAAGTGACCGGGTGGGCAGAAAACAATGAATGGCGGATCCCGGAGCATTTCACAGAGAAATGGGAGGCGGTACTTACATACAATCAGGAAAAACCGGATGATCCCTTTAAGCCTTACGGCGCAACGCCAGGCCACGGAATCGAGTGGGCAAGGTTAATAACCCAGTGGGCGCTTTCCGCTCACAGGGATGACAAAGAGGCGGCTGATCGTTATGTGAAAGCAGCGGAAAATCTCTACTGCCGGGCTGTGGCCGATGCCTGGAATGCGGACGGCGCGCCGGGAATCTGCTATACTACCGACTGGCAGGGAAAACCTGTGGTGCACGACAGGATGCACTGGACGTTAGCGGAGGCGATCAACACGGCGGCGGTGCTTTACCGTGTGACCGGAAAGGAGAACTATGCGGCAGATTATGCGCAGTTTATGGCCTATCTCGACAGTATTGTGCTGGATCATGTGAACGGCTCCTGGTACCACCAGTTAGATGAGAAGAATCAGTTGAAGGAAACCGTATGGCCGGGAAAAGCGGATCTCTACCACGCTCTGCAGGCGACATTGATTCCTTACTATGCGCCGGATGTGTCTATTGCGGTGGCAGTGAAGGAGAGGCGGGCTGTTTCTTCTTAAGAGCCAGGATAAAGGATATGCAAAGCGTTCTATGGATAAGTGGAGCGTTCCATGGACAAGTGAAACGTTTCACGGATAAGGCAGCGTGTTTGGCGGGTGTGCCTGGCCCGACAAACGGGGCTGTTATCGGAACGGCAAAATAGGACAGAGAAGGAGAAAATAGTATGGGCGTATTGTTGGGACTGAGACCGGAACCGGTTTTTCATTATTTTGAGGAGATCTGCGGGATTCCGCACACCTCGCATCACGAGAAGGCATTGAGCGACTATTGTGTCAGGTTTGCAAAGGAGCGGGGGTATGAGTGCATTCAGGATGAGATGGGCAATGTGATCATTATCGCGGAGGCGACGCCCGGTTATGAGGCGGTTCCGGCGGTGATCCTGCAGGGACATCTGGACATGGTGGGCGATAAGGCGGCAGGCTGCGATATTGATATGGAGAGGGAAGGCCCCCGGGTTTATGTGGACGGCGATTTTCTTCGGGCAGATGGGACGACGCTTGGGGCAGATAACGGCATCGCCGTGGCCTATATGCTGGCGCTTTTGGATGCGAAGGATAACAGTATCCCCCATCCGAGGCTGGAGGTGGTGCTTACAGTGTGTGAGGAAGTGGGGCTTCTGGGTGCTTCCGCCATGGATTTTTATCCCTGTCGTGCCCGCCGCATGATCAATATTGATTCGGAGGTGGAGGGTATTCTGACGGCAGGGTGTGCCGGCGGACGGCGGTCCAGGTGTCATATTCCGGTAAAGCGTATCCTCCGAACGGGACTTCTCTGCAAACTGGAACTGGTGGGGCTATTGGGCGGTCATTCCGGGATGGAGATCGATAAGGGAAGAGCCAACGGCGCCATGCTGTTAGGGCGTTTTCTGATGCACTTGAAAGAGACCTTGTCCTATGATCTGGTGAATTTTGCGGCGGGTGCAAAGGAGAATGTGATTCCAAAGAGCGGTTCTGCGGTGCTGTTGATACCGGAGGAGGAGGAAAGCCACTTAAGAAAGGTCATGGAGAAATTTCTGGACTGTATGGAGGCGGAATACGGCAAGGCCGATCCGGATATCCGGCTGGAGCTTACGGTTGGGAAAACCGGAGAATTTCCGGTGCTTGACAGAGTGTCTCTCGGCCGGGTGTTGACTGCACTGAATCTGATGCCCAACGGCGTGCAGGCCATGAGTATGGATCTGCCGGGGTTGGTGGAGACTTCCATCAATATGGGTGTGGCGGAGCTTGTCGAGGATGAGCTGATTATCAGGCAGTCCATCCGCAGCAGTGTATCTTCCGCCAAGGAGATGATCTCGAAAAAGGTGACGCTGCTTGCAGAACAATTGGGCGGAGAGGTGGATTTTCAGGGGGATTATCCGGCCTGGCCCTATGCCAGAAACTCGAAGCTGCGGGATCTGTGCGTGGAAGTCTTTAAGAGACAGTACGGCCATGAGCCGAAGATCGAACTGATGCACGCGGGGTTGGAATGCGGTATCATATCCGGCAAACTGGAAGGCCTCGACTGTATTTCTTTCGGGCCGAGTCAGTTTGACATTCACACGCCGAACGAGCATGTGAGCATCTCCTCAGCGGCCAGGGTGTGGGAGTATCTGAAGGCGATCCTGGCGGAGAAATAAGGGTATAAAAAGGAACAGGACGGTATACCGGAAAAAGTATAATATTTTTAATGGTATGGTATCGGGGCATGCGGAAAACAATCTGCGTGCCCTGTTTTTGGAAAATGCTCGTTGATATCGGTTAAAATGTGCAGACAAACCGGTGACATATCCGGTCATTTGCAATGATTTAGTCGAGATATTCCTTGTCAAATTTGCGGGTACTGTGCTGACTGTCTTCTATCAGATGATAAATTAGATTCATTTCTATCGGTGTGGAAGAACCGGAATTCTGATCATAGTATTCTTTCAAAAGATCCAACATAAAATCATCTCTCAACATGAAAAAAATTGCCTGGAAATTGCCGGTGAATTCTTCGCAGTGATAAATGTTTTTATTCATTACGCAGAACTGGCCTGCCTTGTAGGTATAAATCTGATTTTCTACATGATTGGTGACTTCCCCGGAGATTACATACATAATTTCAATACAGGAATGTTTGTGCAGAGAATAAGGTCTTGGAGAATAGACCAATTTATTTTTGGTCTGCAGGGTGTGAAAAGTATTTTGCGACAGCATAAAAACATTGTAGAAGTCTTCATTTTCGTTAAAGATTTCCAAAAGGAGCATGAAAGGCACATGTATATCATGAAGCTGAAAGTCACCATCGTCTGAGATATTGACATGCAGTTTGTTGAGATCATTTGAAGAGAATGAATCGGGGGTGGAAATATTATGATGAATAAACTGATCAAAATTAATCATACAAAACCTCCGGAGGTTGAATTTGGTCACAGTTCATATGGCGCCAGGTATGGATTGGTCATTGATAAGCTGTTTCAAAAAATTATATGCTGATTATACCATAATATCTGGCAAGGTAAAAGTTTAAGAGAAGGGAGAACGGGATGAAAAAAACGAAGTTTAATTTGGGCTGGACAGTCCATGAAGGGGGAGGCGGTTCGCTGAATCTTTTGTCGACGGTGGAGAAACTGTCAAAAGAAGTGATACTTCCCCATGATGCGTCTATCGAAAAGGAGAGAAATCCGAAAGAACCTGATGGAAGCGGGAATGGTTTTTTCAGGGAGGAAACGGTACATTACACAAAAGAGTTTGAGTTGAATCCGTCGGACAGCGGGAAAAATGTATGGCTGGAATTTGAGGGAATCTATCAGAATTCCTTTGTGTACATAAATAATTCTTTTGCAGGGCAGTGTCCGTACGGCTACAGCAATTTTTATGTCGATGCCACGAAATATGTGCATTTTGACCGGAAAAACAATATAAAAGTGGTGGTAAAAAACGGTGTGCCGAGCGGGCGATGGTATACGGGAGGCGGTATCTACCGGGACGTAAATCTGATGATCGCCGACAGGATGCACCTGGTGCCGGACGGCATACATCTGAAAACACTGGATCTTGAGGAGAAGTTTGCGGTGGTAGAGTCGGAGGCCGTAGTGGAATATACGGGAACAGGGACAAGAGATGTCAGGGTGGAGATCATGCTTTACGATGGAGACGGCACAGTTGTTGCGAAGGATTCGAGACCGATCACAATGGAGGAGCACACGAAGGAGGTTCTGCGCCAGAAATTATATGTGACGGATCCAAAACTCTGGGATACGGAATCTCCCCATCTTTATCATTACCATATTCAGATCAAAGAAGAGGAAACGATATTGGATGAGGAGAAAGGGACCTTCGGCATCCGAAAGCTTCAGCTGGATCCAAAACATGGACTGCGGATCAATGGAAAGATTACCAAGCTGCGTGGCGGATGCATTCACCATGACAATGGAATCATAGGGGCGGCAGAATTTGTACATGCCGCAGAGTTCCGGATAAGGAAACTGAAAGAGGCTGGGTTTAATGCCGTCAGAAGTTCTCACTATCCGATGAGCCGAAGACTGTTGGAGGCCTGCGATAAACTGGGGATGCTGGTAATGGACGAGTTTTCGGATGTATGGACTTCCTCAAAAGTGGATTATGATTATGCGATGCACATGGCAAAATGGTGGGAACAGGATGTGATCAATCTTGTCAACAAAGATTACAATCATCCCTGTGTGATCATGTATTCCATTGGGAACGAGATCCCGGAGACCGGAAATCGATTTGATGTGAAGTGGGGAAAACTGCTGGCGGACAAGATCCGTGAGCTGGATGATAAACGGTATACGGTCAACAGTGTAAATCTGATGTTAGGCCTTGCTGAACATATGGAGGAGATCATGGCCGGGTTTACAGGTGAAACCGTTCAGGATCGCGCTCTGGTGGATGGAACGATGGAAATCAACAGTATGATGAGCAATCTGAATGACACGATCAGAAAGTTCATCACGACTGATACGGCGGGAAGGGTGACGGAGAGCGCATTTTCACAGGTGGATATTGCAGGCTACAATTATGGAACGGCAAGATATGAAATGGAAGGGGACAGCTATCCAAACCGTGTGATCGTGGGTTCTGAAACATATCCGAAAGATTTGGATGTGAACTGGGAGTTTGTAGAGAAGAAACCGTATATAATCGGCGATTTTTTGTGGACAGCCTGGGATTATCTGGGAGAAGCGGGAATCGGAAAAGTTTCTTATGGGGAACCTGAAAAGGGTTTTTATGCATCCTACCCGTATAAGGCGGCATATTGTGGGGATTTCAATCTGATTGGCGACAGAAGACCGGTGTCATATTGGCATGAAATTATCTGGGGATTGCGGAAAGCACCGTATTTGTCTGTACAGCCGCCAAAGTATTTCGGCATGGAACGCAGGGTTTCAAGCTGGGGAATGACGGATGCTGTGAAAAGCTGGAACTGGGAAGGATTTGAGGGAAAACCTGTTACAGCGGAGGTGTATGCGGATGCGGATGAGGCAGAACTGTATGTAAATGGAAGGCTGATCCAGCGAAAGAAAATCGGCGAGACCAAGAAATGTGTCGCTCTGTTTGAAACGGTGTATGAACCGGGAATTTTAGAAACGATCGTCTATAAAGACGGCATGGAAGCCGGGAGAGATGCGATTGTGACAGCAAAGGAAAATGCAAAGCTTCTGGTATGTGCGGACGCCCAGACCATTCCGGCGAACGGCGAAGATATCTGCTATGTCGAGATCAGTCTGGTGGATGAGGACGGCAATTTGAATCCGGGTACGGAGAAAGAAGTGACAGTTTCCATAGATGGACCGGGAAGGATACTGGGATTTGGGAGTGCGGCTCCTGATTCGACGGAAAACTACTTTGACACGAAAGCAAAGTTTTATGAGGGACGCCTTCGTGCCGCAGTGCGGGGAGTCGGAGAAAGTATTGTTTTGACTTTTCAGGCGGACGGCTGTGATGAGGCGGCTGTGGAGATAGAAGCAGTATGAGAGGAATGATTCAACTGAAAAGAAAGAAGGAGAGAGACTTAAGATGAAAAGAGAAAAGGCAAAAACGAAAAAGAACAGATTACCACATTTCCCGTCCAGATCGCTTGCATGGACCGGATATGTGACCTCCAGTGGGGTACAAAGCCTGGTGATGGGGTATCTTACATTCTATCTGACAGAAAATGTGATGCTTTCTGCGGCAATCGTCAGCGCCATCATAGCGAGTGCAAGAGTATTCGACGGTATTTCGGATATTATTGCAGGGCTGATTATTGATAAAACTCATACTAAGATTGGAAAAGCGCGCCCTTATTCCATTTTTACATTGCTGATGTGGCTGTTTACGGTGCTTGTTTTTTCTGTACCGGGTACGTCCACAGCGGGGAAGGTCATATATGTCGCTGTTTTTTATAATCTGTCTGAATCCATATCCCGCACCATGCTGTATGCCTCTGAAAATGTGCATTATAAGATAAGCTTTAATTCGGAGGAGCAGCTGGATGTGGTTGGCATCACAGGGCTTATCGGGGGAATCGCCAATATGCTGGTTGCCATAGTGATTCCGCAGCTGATTTCAAATTACGGCGTGCAAAAGAACGGCTGGACAATGATAGCGCTGGTTTTTGCCGTTCCCTGTACAGTTATGGGGATGCTGAAATTGTTTCTTTTGCCGGAGACGCAGAATGCGGGAACGACTGATACAAAGCAGAAGAATGTTCCGCTGAAGGAGATACCGGGGCTTTTGATTCACAATAAATATTTGCTGATCTTTCTTACGGCAATGTTGTGCAAGACGATCGTATTTAATATGGCGTCTTCAGCGGGAACATATTATTACACTTATATTGTCGGAGATGTGAGCGTAATGTCTACGACAAGCGCTCTGGGGATGGTCAGTATGCTTATTATGCCTTTGATCCCTGTGGTTTCGAGAAAACTGGGAATGAAGCGTTTTATCAGTTACAGTATGCTGTTTGGCGCAGTCGGAATGGGAGTCCTCTATGCCGCACCGACTAATTTGGGGACATTGTCCCTGTACATTATCGCAAATGCTCTCGGAACGGCTCCGTTCAGTATGCTTTCTACGGTGATGTCCATCCAGTGCATGAAATATTCGGAGTGGAAAAACGGTGTCGCCATTGACGGCGTGATAGCATCCTGCAGCGGATTTGTCTCGAAAATCGGCGCGGCGCTGGGAGCGGTTATTATAGGAGCCTGCCTGACAGCCGGAGGATACTCAAAGACACTTTCGGTTCAGCCGGAATCCGCATTTCAGATCTTTGAATAAATCTGCTGAATTCCGGTACGGTGAAATCCAGCTCAGAGTGTCTGGCGGGATATATAATGCCTTTATTGATCAGCTGAGCCCGTGTGGGAGAGATCGTTTTCACCTTTATGTCCAATTGTCTGGCAATATTTGAGATGGTGCAGGGCAGTTCGTCACATTTTACCATGGCAAATATAAATTTTTTATCACCGTCAGAACATCGTTCATATCGGACTTTAAAAAATCCCGTGTCCAATATCCTGAAAAATTCAGGAATAATATTTTCGATAGTATCCATATCAATTATTTTATTGTTTGTACTGCCATAGGCAATCTGGCATAACTGCTGAATAAAAAAAGGATATTCCTTTGTTACGCTTATGATTTTATCAAGAGCTTCTTTTGTATAAGATGTTCCAAACTTTTTGGCCGGTTCCTCGATGGCCTTTTGGGATTGATCCTCTGTCAGGGAACCGACTTCCTTGTACAGAAAAAGCCTTTCGGAATATGATTTTTCATCGGATAGCATTTTGTATATTTTGGGTAGTCAGGCGCCTATCACCATAACGGGATATCCCAGTTGGTTGGTGCGATGCAATGCGGCGATCAAGGCTCCCAGTTCTTCTGACTTCATATATTGTATTTCATCAATAAAAAAGCAGATCGGCACTTCCGATTTATATGCGGTTTCTCCGATTGTCACAAATACTTCCGTAAGGCTTTGCGTTAGATTGATGGATTTATATAATTCTTTTTCCTGCATGGACAGAGAAAAGGTATTGTCATTGGGATCAAAGGATACAACTAATGACTTAATTGCATCAAGCGGTTTTTGAATCAGATTTTTAAATTTTTCTTTTGTGCTTACTCTCCTCAAAAACGCTTGGGAACAGGATTGGTCAATTGAAATACGTTAGATTACGTTCTGAAATATGCTAGACTTATATAGATTTGAAAAGGATAGAGGTGTCTGGGGGATTTAAGCAGGAATATTTGTAAAAAATTTTCGGGTTGTAATGCTATTTTGCGTTGAACATGCTATACTGATCCTGTGGAAAGTAAATGAAGAAGGCGTTGCGATATTCAGTCAGCGTTTGTCGTGTCAGAAGAACAGAGAAAACAGGAAATGTGAGGATAAAAGGAGAGCGTTGATATGAGGAAGAATCTTTATAAAACGTTGGCAGGTATTTCGCTGTGCGCCTGCATCATGGCGTTGACAGCCTGCGGCGGCACGGGCGATGCGGCGGCGGATGATCCGGAGCAGGAGCAGACTGTCACAGTGACGGAAAAGGAGACACCTGAGGATGCGGAAGAGACGGAGGAAGCGTCCGTGGAAGTGCAGGAGAGAGAGCTTTCGGCGGAAGAAGCGGAAGCTTTGCAGGCGGCGCAGATCAGACATTATTACAGCGGGGTGCTCTCAGAACTTACCGCGGCGTGGCGGCTTCCCGATATGGAGGTTGACACCAGTTCCCTGGAAGGCGGATTCGGCGAGATGCGGGACAACAGCTTTGCCGTGACGGATATCGACGGGGACGGCAGGGAGGAACTGATTATCAGCTACGCAAACGCCTCCATGGCGGGGATGTTTGAGGTGATCTACGACTATGATCCGAAGACGGAACAGTTGCGGCAGGAATTTCTGCAATTTCCTTCCATTGCATATTTTGACAATGGTGTCATAAGTGCACAGGCATCCCACAATCACAGCAGAGGGATGGATTTTTGGCCGATTGATCTCTACCGCTATCAGGCAGAGCAGGATGCCTATGAATGGATCGGCTATGTGGACACCTGGGGCAGGAGTTGGTCGGAGTTCTTTGATGCAGATGAAAGCAAGCCATTCCCGGAGGAGCTGGATGTTGACGGTGACGGGATCCTCTACAATATTCAGACAGGGAGTCCGGATGCCATCTCCTATGATTACGAGGAGTACTGTCATAATAAAGCAGATTACGAAGAATGGTATCAGGAGATCATGGCGGGGGCGGATGAAATTCAGATTGACAGAGAGCCCCTGGAGTATGTCTCCTTTGCAGATTTTACAGCGCATTATCTATCGATGTTAGCTGACTATGCAAACATCGGCCGCACGGATACGGAGACAGATCTGGGACTGCTTATTCTGAAGAATGAGGAGGAATATTTTCTAGATGCGTCGAAGAAATTGCTCACAGAATCATATGAGGTGGTGATCGAACAGCCTTACCCTGATGGTGAGGAGTATACGGTCGGTGTGGTTGACGGCAAAGAGATTTTTTCTTTTACGGAATTAAATGCAGGTTATCTCGGATATGAGAAGGAAAAAGTGGGAGATGTGACAATTTTTGGAATTTATCCCGGTCTCAGCGTGGACGCCGCCTGGAAAAAGCTGAAAGCTTACGGTTTTTACGCTTCACCTTATGGGGAAGTGGAGAATTGTCTGATTACCGGAGAGGGGTTTGGCAATATATGCGTGACTTTTCTGGAGGAGAACGGCAGGGTGACAACGATCTCTGCGGGACCGTTTTGCGCCTTTGCAGGATGAGTGCTTTACAAAAAGGCATAAATCATATAAAATAGGCATAGTAAAAAAGTAGGTGATGTCTATGGAATATAAAAGAATTGATGAAAATACGATACGCTGTATCGTCACAGAAGAGGACATGGAAAACTTTGGGCTGAATCTGGATGAGTTTTTAAGTCATTCGGGGCGGTCAGATGAGTTTTTACAGTACATAGTTTCCGAGGCGAGAGATGAACTCGGATATGAGAACGACAAAGGGATCGTCTCCATGCGTCTGGAGGTGCTGAGTGACAGGCGCATTTCCATTACTTTCGGCAACGGCAACGAAAAGCAGGTGCGGGAGCAGGTTCTGAAATATTTAAAGGAACTGGCGGAAAGTCATATTCTGCAGGAGATCGGAAGAATATTTGGGGATAGGCAGAAGGACGCGCCCGAGACACAGCAGAAGCAGGTTCCGGCGAAAAGTGTGCCGGGGGAAGCCGGAGAGCAGAAGGAACGGAAAGAGCTTTTCCGTATGTACGGTTTTGCTTCGCTGCGGGATGTCATGTCTTTTTGTCGTGCAGTGGGCCTGAAACAACCTGTAAAGAGCCATCTGTATAAAGAGAAGGAAAATTATTATCTGATCGTGGACAGATATCGGATCTCGGAATATCATTTTAATTTGCTGACGGCGGTGGCTTTTGATTACGGCAGAGTGATCGCGGAGCCGGGGCATTTGTACGATCATCTGCAGGAACATGGAGAACTTCTGATCGCTGATCGGGCGGTCGGTACTTTGAGAAAACTTTGATTCGGAAGGCGAAACAGCGAAACTACCGCTTTTCGCCTTTTTATGCGCAGGGGCGCCCGGAGGCAGTGTGTCAGTAGAGTTACGGGCTCCCCGTGCGGCGAGCAGAGAAAGTCTTCCCTGCCCGATTACATACGGGCATCCAGAGGTGCGTGATGAGAAAACAGACAGAAAAACTCCAGTGCAACAGAGCGACAAAAATGATTCCGTCATTTATTGCGGATGAACTGTCTTTCCGGGAGCTGGAGCAATTTATGGAACATATTGATGAATGTGAAAGCTGCAAGGAGGAACTATCCATACAGTTTCTGGTGGAGGTTGGTTTAAACAGCCTGGAAGCCGGAAATACTTTTGATTTACAGCAGGAACTGAATATTGCGCTGGAGGAGGCGGCAAAAAGAGTGCAGGTGTACCGTTTCTTCAGACACAGCGCGTTTGTTTTGGCCTGCGTCGGGATAGCGGCAGCCATACTCGGCGCGGCGCTGCTTCTTCTTTATTTTCTCGGATAAGGAAATGCAGACTGCACAGGGGGCAGAGATAAATTTTTCGCAGGCGGTTTTGAGTCTGCGCAGTGCCTGAAAGGCAGGAAGAAAAGGCGGCAGGATGTAGAAAGGGCTTGGTTATTGAGATGGCAGAAAAAATAGTATTGATAGACGGACACAGTATTTTGAACAGGGCTTTTTACGGACTTCCGGACTTGACTAACGCTGCAGGACAGCATACGGGAGGGGTGTATGGCTTTCTGACGATCCTGTTTAAGGTATTGGAGGAGGAAAATGCGGACTATCTGGCGGTGGCCTTTGATGTACATGCTCCGACTTTCCGCCATGAGATGTATGCGGCGTATAAAGGGACCAGAAAACCCATGCCGGAAGAGTTAAGGGAGCAGGTTCCGTTACTCAAACAGGTGCTGCGGGCCATGGGGATTCTGACCATTGAAAAGCCGGGGCTGGAGGCCGACGACATTCTCGGGACCTTGGCGAAACAGGCGGAGAAGGACGGTATGGAGGTGGTATTGATTTCCGGGGACAGGGATCTGTTACAGATTGCCGGCGATCATATCAAAATACGAATTCCCAAAACGAAGGGCGGCCGTACCGAGGTGGAAGACTATTATGCGAAGGACGTGGAGGCCGCCTATCAGGTGACGCCCCTTCAGTTTATCGAGTTGAAGGCGTTGATGGGAGATTCGGCAGATAATATACCGGGTGTGCCGAAGGTAGGGGAAAAGACGGCTAAAGACCTGATGGTGACTTATGGTTCACTGGAAAATATATATGCCCATCTGGAGGAGATCTCCAAAAAGAGTATCAGAGAGTCCCTTGCGGCGAACAGAGATCTGGCGGATCTGAGTTTGAAGCTTGCCACGATCAATGTAAACGGCGAATTTCCGTTTTCCTATGAGGATGCGGCGATCGGAGATTTTTATACGGATGAGGCTTATGAACTGTTCCGGAAGCTTTCCTTTAAAAATCTGCTGAACAGGTTTGACAGGGAGAAAGGAAAACAGGAGATCCGTTTTTCTGAGCTGCAGAAACAGAAAGAACTGGAGAAGCTTCTGACAAAGGCGGAGGAGAAAAAAGAGGCGGCACTGCTTTTTTATATGGGACAGAAGCGGGAACCCGAGGAGAATGAACAGCTCAGTTTCTTTTCCACACAGGAGGAGAATACGGAGGAACCGTTACTCTGCGCAGCTTTATCCGTGCCCGGCGCGGATGCGGCATTTATCAGTTTCAGGGATGGGAAGGAAAAGAAACGGCAGGAAATCACATCGGCCTTTTTGTGGGAAAAAATGAAAATGCTCTGCGAGAAGGGCGTTTGTCTCACGGGATTTCAGATGAAGGATTATTATGTGCATCTGGGAGATGAAATGGAGACAGAGAAGCTTTTTGATGTGCTGATCGCGGCATATCTGTTGAATCCATTAAAGAGCGATTATCAGATAGAGGATATAGCAGGGGAGCATTTGGGAAAGAGTATCGCTTCCTACGGGCAGCTTTTCGGAAAAAAGAAACCGGCGGAAGCATTGCGGGAACAGAGAGAAGATTTTGTGCGGTATCTGTGTGGTCTGGCGAATATTTTATCGGAGAGCAGGCCGGTATTAGAGAAAAAACTGAGAGAGACGAATCAGTTTTCTCTGTTTGAAGAGATTGAGATGCCTTTATCCAAAGTGCTGTACCACATGGAAAAAGAAGGCGTTTTGGTGAAACCCCAGGAACTGAAAGAGTACGGCGACGCTTTGATAGACAGGATCAAAGAACTGGAAGGATCGATCTGGGAGAAAGCGGGTACGCAGTTTAATATCAATTCCCCGAAACAGTTGGGAGAGGTGCTGTTCGGAGCGATGAAGCTGCCCGGCGGCAAAAAGACGAAGACAGGCTATTCCACGGCGGCGGATGTGTTGGAGAAGCTGGCGCCGGAACATCCGATCGTAGGCGAGATTTTAGAGTATCGGACACTGACAAAATTAAAGTCCACCTACGCGGATGGGCTGGCGGTTTATATCGGGGCGGATAAGCGGATCCACACCACCTTCAACCAGACCATCACCGCCACCGGGCGGCTCAGCTCCACGGAGCCGAATTTGCAGAATATTCCGATGCGGATGGAGTTGGGACGGCGGATCCGCAAGGTCTTTGTACCGAAGGAGGGGTTCGTGCTGATGGACGCGGATTACTCCCAGATCGAGCTGCGGGTACTGGCGTCCATGTCTGGCGATGAGCAGCTGATCGATGCCTACAGGCAGGAGGCGGACATTCACAGGATCACGGCGGCGAAGGTATTCCATATCCCCCAGGAGGAGGTGACGCCCCTGCAGAGAAGGAATGCGAAGGCAGTGAATTTCGGCATCGTGTATGGAATCAGTTCCTTTGGGCTGAGTCAGGATCTTAGTATCTCGAAAAAGGAGGCGGCGGAGTATATCGAAAAATATTTTGAGACCTATCCGGGGATCAAGGTATTTTTGGATAACTGTGTGAGAGACGCAAAGGAAAAGGGCTGTTCTGTGACGCTGTTTGGCAGAAGGCGTCCCATACCGGAGCTTACTTCGGGGAATTTTATGCAGCGTTCCTTCGGGGAGCGCGTGGCCATGAATGCGCCGATCCAGGGAACAGCGGCGGATATCATTAAGATCGCCATGGTGCGGGTGGATGAAAGATTGCGGAAGGAGGGCTTTCGTTCGAGACTGATTTTACAGGTGCATGATGAACTGCTGGTGGAGACCGCGGTGGAGGAGGTCGAACAGGTGCGGGAGATTCTGAGTACGGAGATGAAGCAGGCGGCAAAGCTGGCGGTGGAGCTGGAGATCGATTTAAATACCGGGGATAACTGGTATGATGCGCACTGACGGAAGGGATTGTCTGGCAGAGTTGAAAAGGCGAAGGGATGGTGTATATTATGTGGTTCTGGTGGTTTATGTTTGTATGCGATCTGTTGGTGCCGATAGCGTTTTTGATCTGTGGATGGATTATGCGGAAGCAGACGCCTGAGAAGATTAACAGACTGGTGGGGTATCGCTCCAGGCGTTCCATGAAAAATGTGGAGACGTGGAAATTTGCGAATGAGTATTGCGGCAGGTTGTGGTGGAGGATCGGCTGGGTAATGTTTCTGTTTTCCGGACTGGTGCAGATTCCGTTTATGCATTCTTCGGAGGATACCATTGGAATCATGGGGGGAATTCTCTGCACAGTACAAACTGTTTTGCTGATTGGTTCGGTGATTCCCACAGAAATTGCCCTGAAGAAAACATTTTTTGAAAATGAGAGAAGGCTGTGACAGAAAAAGTCAGCATTCTTTTCCGCGGGAAAATGGTGATGGAATTCCGTGGGAAGAGGAAACAGGAAACAAAAATAATTTATCCGGAGAAATGCAGAGGAAGGTCAATGAGACGAAACGACAGAGAAATCAGGGATTTTACTGAAATAGTTGAAGTGATAAAAAAGTGCGACGTATGTCGGATCGCGTTGCATGATGCGGGTTATCCTTATATGATTCCGTTAAATTTCGGCATGAAAACCGAGGGGGAACAGATCACCCTTTACTTTCATGGGGCAGGAGAGGGAAAGAAGCTTGAACTGATCAGGCAGGATAACAGAGCTTCCTTTGAGATGGACTGTTCCCATGAACTGATCGTGGACAAAGAGGGGTGTCGGTGTACGATGGGATATGAAAGCGTCGTGGGAAGAGGCAGAATGGAGATCGTCGAGGGGGAGGAGAAACAGGAAGCGCTGCGCGCCCTGATGAGGCAGTACCATGAGGGGGAGTTTCCGTTTCGGCAGGAAGTGGCTGAGCGGACTACTGTGATGAAGCTTACGGTGGAAGAGGTGACCGGGAAGAGGCATCGGAAGTAGATAAATATATGCCGAAATGAGGATTTCTGATAATCAGAAACAGGGGATATGATTAAGATGATCATAAAATACTTTGAGGAGTATGGAAAAGCAAAAACAGGTAATATAGCGGACAATATAGGAGCAGAATGAAAAAATCAGAAATAAAAACTAATGCGATCCGATTATTGGAACAGAAAAAGATTCCGTTTTCAATCCATCATTACGTGGATTCCGGAGCGGTGAGCGGCATGGAAGTTGCCGAAGTTCTGGGGGAAAATCCGGAGGCGGTCTTTAAGACCTTGGTGACAGTCGGAAAATCGGGGGAGCACTATGTCTTTGTAGTGCCGGTGAATAAGGAGTTGAACTTAAAGAAAGCGGCGAACGTGGCGGGAGAGAAGAGTGTCAGTATGATAAAATCAAAGGAGTTGCTGCCGCTCACCGGCTATATTCATGGAGGCTGTTCTCCTATCGGGATGAAGAAGTTTTTTAAGACGTTTATTGACCGCAGTGCCGAGAAGCAGCAGACTATTATGGTGAGCGGCGGGAAGATCGGGTATCAGATCGAGATTGCGCCGGAAGAACTGGCGAAAGTGATTCGGTTTACCCTGGAAGATATCTCGGAGGCAGTGAACGGGGAAATATAGAGATAAGACGAAACAATGTTCCTTTGGGCAAATACGGGAGAATCGCAGCAAGACGAAAGAAAAGGCCATTTTATATTTTGCAGGTATCTGTGAAAAACTGCGGGAGAACAGGAGAATAAAAAGAAATATTTACTTTTATAGAGGAAAGAGGAAATAGCGATGAAAACAATCGGTATTACCGGCGGCGTGGGCAGCGGAAAATCGGAATTGTTGTCTTACATAAAAGAGAAGTATTCCTGTGAGATCCTTCTGGCGGATGATTTGGCGAAAGAACTGCAGGAGCCGGGGGGCGTGTGCTATGCGCCTTTGATAAAACTGCTGGGAGAGGATATTTTAGACGGGGACGGAAGCATTATCAAAACGGCGATGGCGGACAAAATTTTCGGAGATGCCGCGCTTTTGGAGAAGGTAAACGGACTGATTCATCCGGCTGTGACGGCGGAAATTTTGCGCCGGATAGAGGAGGCGAAAAAAAACAGGGAAATTGTTCTGTTTTTTGTGGAAGCGGCATTGCTAATTGAGAATGGATTCGATAAAATATGTGATGAGATGTGGTATATTTATGCGGATGAGAGGGTGCGGCGGGAGCGTCTTGCGCATTCCAGGGGGTACAGTGCGGAAAAAATAACGGCGATCATGGCAAAGCAGCTTGCGGAGGAAGAGTTTCGGAAAAACTGTCAGGTGGTGATCAACAACAGCGGCTCCCTCTCAGAGAGTATCAGGCAGATCGATCAAGTATTGGAGGCTTATCAGTGGCAAAGGTAAAAAAGATATCGGGAAAAACAGTCTTCGGGCTGGACATAGGAACCAGAAGCATCGTGGGTACGGTGGGGTATAAAAAGGGCGACGAGTTTTACTGTCTTGCGCAGCGGATCAAGGAACATGAGACCAGATCCATGCTGGACGGACAGATCCATGATATCGGGCTGGTGAGTGAGACCATCACGGAAGTGAAGGAAGAACTGGAAAAAGAAACGGGGATGGAGCTGACGGAAGTCTGTATTGCGGCAGCAGGACGTGTGCTTCGGACAGTGACGGTAAAAAGCGAACTGGAATTTCAGGAGAGCAGGGAAGTCACAGTGGAAGATATCTATAATCTGCGCTCCATGGCCATCGAGAAAGCCTATGAAGAGTTTACCTCGGAGGAGGATGCCGCCATGTCCTTCTACTGTGTGGGAAATTCTGTGATCCGCTATTATATGAATAAATACCCGATCGGCAACCCGGAAGGGCATAAAGCAGGAGATATCGGCGCGGATCTGATCGCCACTTTTTTGCCCGAGGATGTGATCGACGGGTTGTATAAGGCGGTGGAGCTTGCGGGACTGCGGGTGGCAAGCCTGACGTTAGAGCCGATTGCCGCGATCCAGGTTGCGATCCCGAAAAATTACAGGATGTTAAATCTGGCGTTAGTGGATGTGGGAGCGGGAACCTCTGACATCTGTATTACGGAGGACGGCAGTATTACTGCTTACGGCATGATCCCCCTTGCAGGGGATTCCCTGACGGAAATTATCGCGAAGGAGTGTCTGGTGGATTTCGCCGGGGCGGAGGCCATCAAGAGAGGACTTGGAGAAGGCGAAGAGGTTACGTATCAGGACATTATCGGACTGCCGCAGACGATAAAAAGTGCGGATTTATTGAAAGTGTTGGAACCGGCGATTGACAGGCTGGCGGGAGAAGCCGCAGAAAAGATACTGGAACTGAACGGAGGTAAGCCGGTCAGTGCGGTTTTTGTGGTAGGCGGCGGCGGGAAGATTCCCGGTTATACGGATAAGCTGGCGGAGAAGATCGGCATTCAGAGCCAGCGCTCTGTGCTGCGCGGCGAGGAAGTGATGGGAAATATTATCTTCTCCGAGGAGGTGAAGAAGGATTCCACACTGGTGACGCCTCTCGGCATCTGTCTGAATTATTATGAACAGAATAATAACTTTATCATTGTTACCTTTAATGAGAAACGGATCAAACTGTACGATAACGATAAGCTTTCCGTGGTAGACGCGGCGATGCAGGCGGATTTTTCCAATGAACTGCTGTTTCCGCGCAGAGGAAAGGAGCTGCGTTTTACGGTCAACAGGAAGGCAAGGAGTGTAAAAGGGCAGCTCGGTGAGGCGGCCGTCATTAAGATCGGCGGCAGGGAGGCCAATATCTACGCGCCGATTCATGAAAACGATGTGATCCGGGTGAAGGAATCCACAGAGGGGGCGCCGGGCAGTATGATGATCAGCTCCCTGCCGGAATTTCGGGATATTATCTCCGTACAGGTGCAGGAGAAACGGATCAATGTGACGAAGTATGCCCGGGTAAACGGCGTATATCAGCTTCCTTCCTATAAAATCCAGCCGGGGGACGATATCGAGGTGTTGGATTACTGTACGGTGGCTCAGCTTCTGGAATTTATGGATATATTACTGCCGGAAGACAAAGTAATTTTAGTCAATCATAAACTGGCGGATCGGGAGACGAAGGTTTATGAGAATTATCTGGTGAGTTTTGTGGACAGATCCGAGCTTGAGGCGGCGGAGGCCGAAAAGCTGCGGGCGAGAGAGGAAGAGAAGCGCCGGAGTATGTATGAGACAGCAGGCGTCCCGACAGAAGAAGACGAGGAGGATGCGGACTGGGAAGAGGCCGGGGACGATGAGGAGACAGCCGCAGAACAGGAAGCGGAGAAAGAAACAGTAAAGGAAGTGATCTCCAATCCAATAACTGTGATGGTCAATGGATATCCGGTAGTGTTGACCGGGAAGATGGAGTATGTCTTTGTAGATATCTTTAATTTTATTGAGTTTGATCTGTCCAGCCCGAAGGGAGCCCTTGTGACAACGATCAACGGAGAGCAGGCGCAGCATCTGCAGGTGTTAAAAGAAGGCGATGTGCTGGAGATCCGCTGGGAAAATCAGGGATCGGCACTGTGAGCCTGCGGCAGGACAGTGATGGATGAGAGAGATATCTTTGGGCTGCGATTGTGGAAACAGAGCGGAGATAAGAGGGATATCTGAAGATTGTCAGCTGCAGGAACAAGGCAGAAAAAAGAGATATCGCGGTTTTCCGGAAACAGAATGAAAAAACAGGAAGCTTGAGGAATACGAATGAGAATGTGCAGTATTGCCAGCGGGAGCAGCGGCAATTGTATTTATGTGGGATCAGATACCACACATCTGCTGATCGATACCGGCATCAGCGGGAAGAGAACAGAGAAAGGCTTAAGGGAGTTAGAGCTGTCCATGCAGGACATTGACGGGATCTTTATCACCCACGAACATGCGGATCATATCCAGGGGTTGGGTGTACTTTCCAGAAAATACCAGGTTCCGATCTATTGTACGGAGGGGACAAAAAGGGGGATTCTGGCGGATCACCGTATAGGCGATGTGGATGAGGCGTTATTTCAGACAGTGAGACCGGATCAGAAATACATCGTGAAAGATATGACTGTGACACCGATCCGGATCAGTCATGATGCGGCGCAGCCGGTGGGCTATAAGATCAGTTACGGAAAACAGAAAGGCGCCGTGGTGACAGACCTCGGCGTTTACAATGATTATATCGTGGAACATTTAAAGGGGATGGATATCCTGTTTCTGGAGGCAAATCATGATGTGAACATGCTGCAGGTAGGGCCTTATCCTTATCCTCTCAAGCAGAGAATACTGGGGGAGAGAGGGCATCTCTCCAACGAGGCGTCCGGGAAACTGTTATGCAGGATACTGCATGATAATCTGAAAGCAATCGTGCTCTCCCATCTGAGCAAGGAAAACAATCTGCCGGAACTCGCCTATGAGACCGTGCGGGCTGAGGTTACGATGTCGGAACTGCCATACAAGGGCGGGGATTTTCCGTTATATGTGGCGAAGCGCAGTGAGGTGTCGGAAGTGATCTGTATTTAGAATAGTTCTCTCTTTTGGGGATTGAACGGCTGCATTTCAAGCAGCGATATGAGCAGAAAGCAGTGTGTTTATTTGAATAATTTATTCATGACGCATCTCTGGAAGATATCGGAAAAGCGCGTGGAAGGAGAAAAAACGGTATGATGGAATTTCCTCTCAATACTAATATGCTGGAATATCGGGACGATGCCTACCTCTGCAACGGAACAAAACGAGTAGAAGCACCGCTGAATTTGGAGACACTTGAGGAGGCTGTCAGGCAATGCCCGAAACTTCAGCAGGTCTATTTGGATGATGCCCCGTTTGGGGATGAATGCTTTTCCATTCTGGCACGGATTCCCAGGTTGAATACATTGGCTCTGCTGCGAGGCAGACAGATTGCCGGACATGGGTTGGAACTGTTAAAAGACCTCCCGCTTAAAAATTTGTTTTTGCAGCGAACCGCTCTGGATGAAGAGGGACTGGCCCAGGCTGCGCAGATTGGAAGGCTGGAGAATATCTACATAGCAGCCTGTCATCATGTTACCCCCGAGGGACTGCTGGCAATTTCCTGGAGGGATAAGTTGAGAGTCAGCGATACCGACAGGCATGATGAAGAAGGGCTGGCGGGGCTGTTTACAGAGGTGGAACGCAAGGCTTATGAGGATGCCCGTACCTACAAAATCATGAAGAACAGAATCTCGCTGGACAGCCCGGAATTGCGGGATTCTGTCCATGCGCTACAGGAATTCTTTGACAATATGAACCGTTGGGAGCGGATGGCAGAACAAAAAGGCTGCGGCAATCAGGCGGATATTGATGCGCTGTTTGCCAGACAAGTGAGTTGGTCTCCCCGTCCTGGTTGGCGTCCTGTCCATCTTTTCTGGCAAAACGGCGGAACTTATACGGATTATCATTTGATTGTCGGTGAGCGGGTTACGAAAAGAAAATTCTGGCTTTATGCAGAAGATGGAATTTTCTATTATCGTTATTTAATGCGTCTGGTTGACGGCAAATGGATGGTTGATAATGCCCAGGAGTGCCGGGAGGGGCGATGGTCATTCTGCGGGCTGTAGCCCGGACTGGCAGGACGTGAATGATTGCTGCTGACTTTGGTAAACAATAGCTCCTTCCGGAAGAAAGCAAAAGGCGATAGATGGATAAAAGGATACTGGCATGGGAGCCGTGGTTTTTTATGGCGTTTGGTTTATTTCACTTGCATAGATTATGGGGATTGATAGATAGAAGTGCTTATACAGGGTTTTGGATTGGTGTGTTGGAGAACAGAGGCCTGTTTTATTTCGTGCTGATGGGAACACTGGCGGCACTATGTATTTTGGGGATCCTTACATTTATAAAGAATCTGCGCAATAATTATTGGTGGAGATGGATCTATTTATTTGGCGGTATTTATGTGCTGTTTGATTTATTTGCTGTCGCGGCTGAATTGGAATTCTGGAATAAGCTTTTATTATGGATGTTTGATGTGAAATCAGGATATTGGGATATTTTATGGTTGTCCTTTATTCTGCTTGGTGGTTTTGTGTCTGTATTAGGCATCAAACTGTTACTGCAAAGAAAAAGGATTTGTGAAAGGGAAAAGGAAGTCAGGCAATGGCAGAATTGAAATCCATGGCAAATATTGGTGATGAGATGGCGAAAAAGCTGGCATCAGTGGGGATCGATTCACCGGAAAAACTAGCCAGGCTGGGTGCAAAACAGGCGTTTTTCAGATTGAAAGAGGCGTATCCTCAGGTTTGTCTGGTACATTTATATGCGCTGGAAGGGGCGATTCAAGATGTCGAATTTAATCATCTTTCCGAAGAGAAAAAGAAGGAACTGAAGGAGTTCAGTGATTTTTTGAAGAAATGATAAACAAATAGAAGAGTAAACAGGAGAATCATTATGAAAAAAACAATCATCACAGTAGTAGGAAAAGACACAGTGGGCATCATTGCGAAAGTATGCACTTATCTGGCGGACAACGGCATCAATATTCTGGATATTTCCCAGACGATCGTGCAGGGGTACTTTAATATGATGATGATCGTGGATACCGCGGGCGCATCCAAAAAATCGGCGGAGATATCGGAGGAACTGAAAGAACTGGGTGAGGAGATCGGTGTGGTCATCAAGTGTCAGAAGGAAGAGATCTTTGATATGATGCACCGGATCTGATACTCACGAAGGCAATGAGCAGTGCGCAGATGAAAGATGAAAAAATGGCAGCTTGCTGACAATTTTTTCAGATTACGACTGCATAGGGCGAAGCCCGTGAGCAAGTTTACACTGCGGAGTAAAAGGAGGTAACATGATCAATTTTTTTGAAGTGGCAGAGACCAATGAAATGATAGATAAGGAGAATCTGGATGTCCGCACGATCACGCTGGGCATCAGTCTTTTGGACTGTATTGATGCGGATCTGGAGAAATGCAGGGAAAAAATCTATCGGAAGATCAAAGAAAAGGCGGGGAAGCTGGTGGAGACCGGCGAGGAGATCTCAAAAGAGTTTGGAATTCCCATTGTCAATAAGCGGATATCCCTTACTCCCATCGCACTGGTGGGCGGCGCCTGCTGCAAAACGCCTGAGGATTTTGTTTCCATAGCGAAGGTGCTTGACCGGGCGGCAAAAGAGGTGGGAGTCAATTTTATCGGCGGGTACTCCGCTCTTGTGGCAAAAGGGATGACGAAAGCGGACAGGCTGCTGATGGAATCCATTCCCGAGGCGCTTGCCTGCACGGAGCGGGTGTGCAGCAGCGTCAATCTGGGTTCCACCCGTACCGGTATCAATATGGATGCGGTACGCATGATGGGAGATATCATCAGAAAGGCCGCAGAACTGACAAAGGAACAGGATTCCATGGGCTGTACGAAGTTGGTGGTATTTTGCAACGCACCGGACGATAATCCGTTTATGGCCGGGGCTTTTCATGGCGTAACGGAGGCCGATGAGATTATCAATGTCGGCGTCAGCGGCCCGGGCGTTGTGAAGACGGCTCTGGAGAAAGTGCGGGGAGAAAGTTTTGAAGTGCTTTGTGAGACGATCAAGAAGACAGCCTTCAAAGTGACGAGAGTGGGACAGCTTGTGGCAAAGGAGGCATCCAGACGACTGCAGGTGCCCTTTGGCATTGTGGATCTGTCCCTTGCGCCGACACCGGCAATCGGGGACTCCGTGGCGGATATTCTCTGTGAGATCGGTCTGGAACGGGCGGGAGCGCCTGGGACGACGGCGGCCCTCGCGCTGCTCAACGATCAGGTAAAAAAGGGCGGTGTGATGGCATCTTCCTACGTGGGAGGACTTTCCGGCGCATTTATCCCGGTGAGCGAGGATCAGGGGATGATCGACGCGGTGCAGGCCGGGGCGCTGACGCTTGAGAAACTGGAAGCGATGACCTGTGTCTGCTCCGTGGGGCTTGATATGATTGCCGTGCCCGGGGATACGAAGGCGACGACGATTGCAGGCATTATCGCGGATGAGATGGCCATCGGTATGGTGAACCAGAAGACCACGGCGGTCCGGATCATTCCCGTGATCGGGAAGGGTGTGGGTGAGAATGTGGAGTTCGGCGGACTGCTCGGCCATGCGCCGATCATGCCGGTGAATGGTTTCGGATGCGAGCGTTTTGTGGACAGAGGCGGCAGGATCCCCGCCCCGATCCACAGTTTCAAAAACTGAGGCACTGTTTTGCAAGTGCCGATACAGGAGCACAGCGCCTGCAATGCAGGCGCGAGCGAAGCGGATCCGGAGGTGGCCTGTCGGAAAGCATTATCACAGATTGATGAAAAAAGGTATGAGGAGAGGCTTTTAGAGGAGGGCGCCATGCATATTTTAAAATACGGGATCGCTTTCTGCAAAAAGAGATGCCTGGTGGAGTTTGGCGGCGCTCGGTAATAATAAATCGAAAGGGTAGTTGAAAATCTCTCTTTTTTGTGCAGAGATTGAGAGGAAAAAGGCGGAAGGACAGACTATAATAAAGACTGACGGGAGGATTTTACAGGATGGAATGGATCGAGAGACTAAACGAAGCGATGGGATATATGGAAGAACATCTGGCGGACGAGATCGATATGGAAAAACTGGGAAAGATCGCCTGCTGTTCTTCCTACCATTTCCAGAGGATGTTCACCTATATGGCGGGTGTGCCGCTGTCCGAGTATATCCGCAGGAGAAAAATGTCCCTTGCCGCGGTAGATCTGCAGGGAAAAGACAGGAAAATTATCGATGTGGCCGCCAAATATGGCTACAGCTCCCCGACTGCCTTCAATAGAGCTTTTCAGTCGGTTCATGGGATCGCTCCCTCTGCTGTAAAAAATGAGGGCGTATCCGTAAAATCCTTCCCGCCGATTCAATTCAAGATTACGGTCAAAGGAGTGGAAGAGATGAATTATCGAATTGAAACAAAGGATGCGTTTCGCATCACAGGTGTGTCTGTGCCTCTGAACAAAGATATCGAGAAGAATTTTGCAGTCATTCCGTCTAAGTGGCAGGAGATAGCCATGGACGGTACACTGCAGAAACTGATCGGCATGATGGATACAGAGCCGATGGGAGTGCTGGGCGTCAGCACCTGCAACGATACGGAGCCTTGGAGATATTATATTGCGGTATCGACCAAAAAAACGGGAGAAGATCTGGAGGAATATATGGTACCTGCCGCCACCTGGGCGATCTTTCCCGGGGAGGGAACAAACCAGTCCATTCAGGAACTGGAGCGGCGTATCGTGACGGAATGGCTGCCGACTTCCGGGTATGAGTACGGCAATGCGCCGGATGTGGAAGTATATTTAAATCCTGATCCGCAGAATGCGAAATATGAAGTCTGGATTCCGGTAGTGAAAAAGCAGTAATAAGTAAAAAGCAAAAGAATTCTTCCTGTTTTCGTTTTTGAGATTGACAGGAAGAATTTTTTATGATATTTTTAAATAGTAAGTAGTAAGTAATAAGTGATAACAAAAGAAAAAAGTAACAAAGAGAATACATAAGAAGTGCGGGATATAAAGTAAAATCTACAAAATTGGGGATAAAATAAACAGTATTTATCAAACAGAAAAAACAATAAGGAGGAAAGAAAATGAAAAAGGAGTATGCACTATCTGAACAGTTTGCAATAATCAGTCTGGATGGTCTTTCCTGCAGCCATTATTCCATGGCGAAAGGGGCAGCATTGCGGGGCATCGCGGCGGCACAGCTTCTGGAAGAGATTCTTTTTGGCGAGAAGGAAGGACAGGGGGCAGCGGAATTATCTGGAGCGGGAGAATTTCAAAGAAAGCTGGAAGCGGGAATTGACTCAGTAAAGAAAATGGACAGGAAAAAATTAAAGGCGCTGGAAAAAGAAACGTCAAATTTTCTCCTTGCCGATGGCGGACTGGAGATCGTGCCGGATCTGCTGGGCTGTGATATGAATTATTATACAGCGTCTATTACAATAAAATCCTATCGAAGTGACAGGGACTGCTATTTATCTGTTACGGAGAGTGTGCGCGGTGAGATTCTGGAAGATGGTCCGGTGACGTTAGAATGCGTCGGCCTTTTGTGGCTGATGAGAGAGAGCGGATGCCTGCACGACATTTTTTCTGTGAAAGAACAGGAAAGGATTCAAGAGAGAATAGTGTCTCTCTGTGCACAGAGCAGCCGAAGCATGGAAACTGAAAAACCGGAGGATGCTTCGGCAGGCGACAGAGAAAAGGAAGCGGAAACCGGTGGGCAGCCTGAAGGACAAAACGGTGCCTGGAAATTGACAGATGCGGACTTTGTGAGTATGATATGGGGACAGGAATTTCACAAAACAGCGGAACAGACCGTAAAATCTTTTCTGAAGGGAAAGCGGAAACTGTTTCAGAATCCGTATCTGGAAGGAATCAATCTGCTGTTTCCTTTTTTGGACAGAAGACAGGCAATTTTTGTGGACTTTGTCGTATTTGGAACGACTGTAAAGGACAGAAGACAGATGATGAGAGCATTTTTAACTGAGAAAGGTCACTATGTGGAAGAGGTAAAGAGCGGTACGGAGACGCTTCTGCTGATCGATAACGCGTATTATCGTGTATGGCCCAAGACCGTCAGCTGTGGCAGGATACCAATACAGGGTGCAAGTTTACAGCCCGTCTATCGATAGAAAGAGAAAAAGCTATGTCAAGACAGAGAACAATGGAAAAGATTCTTACTTCCGAGTATGTGACCATCGGCGAACTGGCCAGACTGACGGGCTGCAGGTACAGTACGTTAAAGTTTTATACGGAGGAAGGTATGCTGCCCTTTGAGCAGCCGGAACAGAATCTGACGAGAAGATACAGGCGGGAGGAGAGCGTGGCGCGGGTGGAATGGATACGCGCCATGCGGGAGAGCGGAAAGACCGTGCCGGAAATTAAGGAGATTTTACGGTGAAGGCACTGTCTGACAGTTAAAAAATAATAATATTCTGTACATATTCGCTTTCGGATCTGGCGCCGGGCATTGCGGCCCGGTACAGTTCGGAAGCTTTTATTGTGCGCTCAAGCTGGGAGAGGGCGAGAGGGGAAAGCACTCTCGAAGCATCCGCCGTTTTGGTGACAAGGGGGATGTCGGCGTTTCTGTCAATCTCGGACAGCAGGGGTTTTGCCTCTTGGCGGAAGCCCAGAATACGGGCGTAGAGAGCAAGTCCCTGCTGTCTTTCCGCTTCCACAGCTTCTTTTTTCAGGTTGAGCAGAATATGAAGGAGCATGCGGCCTGTTCCGGCGGAAGTCAGGTTCCTGGCTTTCAGAGCGGAACATAGTTCTGTCATGGAAGAACATGTTCCGAAAAGCTTTAACAGTCTGGCAGCAAACGATTCCGTGATGTCCTGGTAGCCGGAAAGAATTTCGACATCACTGTACTGCAATATATGATAGAGCGGAAGAAAGAACTGATCGAAGGTGACATAGCGGTTTTCCTGCAGTGCCCTCACATAGAGGGAACGGCAGGGGGCGGGAACGTAGTCCTGCATCAGGGATGTGATACCCGCTTCCCCTGGATCTGCCTCACCAGAGAAAGATGCGTTCTGTGCGGACAGGAAAGCTTTCCGCAGACCGGAGGCGGAAGCATACCGGAAGTTGGCGGAATTATCTGCCGCGCATCCTCGATCTGAGCCGGTAAGACTGTCATGGTACCCTGCACCGAGACGCTTCACAGTGACCGGCTTTATGGAAGAGCGCATTTTATGCAGGGCTTTGCAGTATTCCACCCCGAGGATATTGTTAGGGCTCTCAAGAAGAGAGAGGATGCCGGAGAGATTCTCCGGTGAAAAAATGGAGTTTTCTGATGCCGGTTCCTTAAGGGAAGATGGATACCATGCCGTGCCGTCCTGTACGCCGCAATGATCCTCTTTTGATCGTTGCGGCAGCGACAGATAAGTCGACAGCGCTTCATATCTTGCCTTTGGAAAATTCATGCCGACTTTCAGATTACTCTGTAAAAGACGACGGTAATCTTCCGGTTCCTCAGAGAGGAGCTTTCCGGCAAGCTGAAAGCCGCGGATATCACCGCTCTCACTGCCGAAACCGAGATGCGTCACGCATCCCAGATGATCCAGTAAAGAGACGGCGCCTTCCGCAAAATATTCCGCACTGCCTGTGGAGACGGAGAGTGGCAGTTCTAACACCAGATCGGCGCCGGATAAAAGGGCGGCTTGTGTCCGCAGAGTTTTCGAAAAAAAGGCCGGTTCGCCGCGCTGTACATAATCTCCGCTCATCACAACAATACAAAAGTCTGCCCCGGTTTCCCGGCGCAGCTTTTCGATCAGATATTCATGTCCTGTATGCAGAGGATTAAACTCCGCAATGATCCCTAAAACGTTCATGAATCATACCGCCATCCTTTCAGAATAGTTATGAAGTAGTATAACCCGGTTTCTTTTCTGAGGCAATAAAAATATTACCGTAAAATGAATAAGGTGTGACAGTTCAGCTTTTGGGCTTTGCTGTTTTGATAAGGTGAAAATCCGGATTGCATTTTTAGTCTGTGATAGGTATAATATATGAGCAATACTGCAACACAGAGGAGACATCATGGGAAAAATTCGAGACAGTCAGAAAAAATTAGCGGTCATCAACGACTTATCCGGGTTCGGCAGGTGTTCCATCGCCGTGGAACTGCCGATCATTTCCGCCATGAAAATACAGTGCTGTTTTGTGCCGACCACCATATTTTCCAACCATACAGGGTTTACATCCTTCTTTCTGGAGGACTTTACGGATAAAATGCGTCCCTATATGGATGAGTGGAGAAAGCTGGAACTCCATTTTCAGGGAATCTGCACGGGATTTCTGGGCTCTCCGGAACAGATTGCCATCGTCTCGGATTTTTTGAGGGATTTTAAGGAGAAGGATACGGTGGTGATCGTGGATCCCGTGATGGGGGACTATGGGAAAATGTATCCGACTTACTCCATGGAGACCTGCCTGAAGATGCGGGAACTGATTCCGCTTGCGGATATCATTACGCCGAATCTGACGGAGGCCTGCATTCTGGCGGGTATTCCCTATGAAGAAAAATGGAGCAGGAAAAAGCTTTTGTGGCTTGCGCAGAACCTTTCCGCAATGGGACCCGAAAAGGTGGTTATCACCGGGATTATTCAGGGAGAATTTATCGCCAACTACTGTTATGAAAAGGGAAAGGAACCCTGTATGTTCCGCACCGTCAAAGCCGGGACACAGAGAAGCGGAACCGGGGATATTTTTGCATCCATCGTTGCAGCGGATGCGGTAAACGGCGTGTCCTTTGAACAGTCCGTGAAAAAAGCGGGAAGATTTATTAAAAAATGTATTGTAAAGTCCATCGAAATGGGAATACCACTTACGGACGGCGTTTGTTTTGAAGAGTTTCTGCATAACCTGAAATGAAATGAAAGAGACAGGAGAAAAGAAGTATGGCAATGGAAATATTATATGAGGTACACGATAACTTATATGTCAATCTGACGAACAGATGCAGTTGTGCCTGCACCTTTTGCCTGCGGCAGGACAGAGATCAGATGGGAAAATCAAAGAGCCTGTGGCTTGATCATGAACCGACGGCAAAAGAAGTGATCGCAGAGTTTGGAAAGTTTCGCAGAGAAGACTATAAAGAAGTGGTGTTCTGCGGTTTTGGCGAACCCACGGAAGCCTTTGAGGTATTGAAGGAAGTAGCAGCATATGTGAAAAAGGAGTGGAAGTGCCCGATTCGCATCAATACCAACGGCCAGGGTTCCCTGATCAACAGCAGAGATATCGCACCGGAACTTTCGGGACTGATCGATACGGTGTCCATCAGTTTAAACCATCCGGATCCTGAAAAGTATCAGGAACTGGTCCGCAGCAGATTCGGGGCGGAAGGCTATAAGGGAATGCTGGCCTTTGCGAAGGAGTGCACGAAATATGTTCCCCATGTGGTGATGACAACGGTGGATACTACGATCACGAAAGAGGAAGAGGAGTACTGCCGCAGGATATGCGGGGATCTGGGCGTGACTTACCGGATCAGAGCGTGGGAGGCATAGCACAGGCTTCGCCGTAAACGAAGCCGACGAAAAGATCTTAAAAAAGCCGGGGTTTTCGGAAGGAAGCGTATAAGGAGCAAAGATGGGGAGATCCCCTGGAGACAGAATATGAAGGTATTACAGGAATTACTGCACAATGATATACTGCTTGCCGGAATTTTGAGCTGGTTTGTGGCACAGGTGATCAAAACGATCCTCTATGCCGTGATCAATAAGGAACTGGATATGACGAGGCTGATGGGGGACGGCGGCATGCCCAGCGCCCACTCGGCGACGGTGACGGCTGTGGCGGCGATGACGGGGCTGTTATGCGGATTCGGTTCGCCCTTATTTGCCCTGGCCTGTATTCTGGCCATCATCGTGATGCATGACGCCATGGGAGTGCGCCTGGAGACCGGAAAACAGGCGAAACTGCTCAACGAGATGGTGACGCTCCTGGAGGCGCTGGGACAGCCGAAGCTGAGTATGGAAAAGAAGCTGAAAGAGTTTGTGGGACATACGCCTTCTCAGGTAATGGCCGGCATGCTGCTGGGGATCGTGGTGGCGGTAGTTTATTTTTACGTAGTTCTGTGACATAATTTGCAAAATCATTTACAGAGCGACACTTTCAGTTGTACAGTCGCCCGAATCCGGCACTTTGCTGAAGGCAAACTTTACATGGGCCGGATTCCGTAACAGGGGAGCCGACAGGCTGAACTGTTATACAGCATAACATTAGACGGATGCGGCCTGTAGACAAATATGCAAAAAAACAGTATAATTGTGTCAATATATAATTTTGGGGAAGGGAAGGTACCAGATTATGAAATATACGTTTGAGAAGCAGATTGAAAAGGGAGAAAACGGCGCCTTTATCGATATTCCTTTCAATGTGTGGGAGATCTGTAAGAGGGAAGGAGAAGTGCCGGCGAAAGTCAGGGTGGGAGAAACGCTGTTTGTCTGCAATCTGGAGCCGAAAAAGAACGGCTATTATAACATTCCCGTGCAGCCTGAGATCATGGAAAAACTTTCCTATGACAGGAAGTACAGGATCTCTTTCCGTATTACAAAAAGCAGTGTAAAAGACAGTCCCTACAGTTCCTCCAATCCGATCAGAAAGATTGATCATATTGACTGTCTGATCCAGCCTCATGACGGGCTCTGCGGCCAGGCCTGTATCGCGATGCTGGCGGGAATCACGTTAGATGAAGCGATCAATGTCATGCACTGCAGCGAATGGCAGGCAACCATCGCAAAGATTATCGATACCCTGAACTATTTCGGGCTGGAACATTCCGAAGAGATCGTCTATACCTGCGGAGAAGAGAATGTGACGCTGCCGAAGTGCGCGATCATTCTGGAGAAGATGGGGCGCTACAGTCATTATCTGGTGACCTTTGACGGAAAATATTACGATTCCAATCTCGGCGTACTGGATCGTTATGATATGACTAAGATGAAAGGTTATCTGGAAGTTCTCGTATGAACAGATTTGTGATAAGGCAGTCTCTGCTGCTTCTGCTGACAGCCACGATCTGGGGCGTGGCTTTTGTGTCCCAGAGCGTGGGGATGGATTATGTGGGGCCGTTTACATTTAATGCGGTGAGAAGTCTGATCGGGGCGGCGGTACTGATTCCCTGTATCGCAGTGCTGAAAAAACTGCAGAAAAAGGATGAGACGCAGGAAATACATAAAAAAGAGGATAAAAAAACGCTGCTTGCCGGCGGAATCTGCTGCGGAGTAATTCTCGCGCTGGCCAGCAGCTTTCAGCAGTTTGGGATTCTGTATACGACTGTGGGGAAAGCGGGTTTTATCACGGCCATGTATATCATTCTGGTTCCGGTTTTCGGTATTTTTCTGAAAAAGAGAGTGGGACTGCGGATGGGTGTCAGCGTGGTGATCGCTGTGGCGGGGCTATATCTGCTGTGTATGACGGAAAGTTTGCGGTTTGAGAGGGGAGATATCTTAGTGCTGATATGTGCCCTGATCTTTTCTTTCCACATCATGGTGGTGGACCATTTTTCACCGTTAGTGGACGGCGTAAAGATGTCCTGTATCCAGTTTCTGACCTGCGGTATTTTGTGCGGCATCTGTATGTTTCTGTTTGAGGAACCGGAAATGTCCATGCTGCTTGCAGCCTGGAAGCCTATCCTGTATGCGGGCGTCATGTCCTGCGGCGTGGGATATACGCTGCAGATCGTGGGACAAAAAGGGATGAATCCGACGGTGGCCTCTCTGATCATGAGCCTGGAATCTGTGATTTCCGTGCTGGCGGGCTTTGTACTGCTGGGAGAGGTATTGAGTAAGAGAGAGCTTTTCGGATGCGTTCTGATGTTTGCGGCGATTATCCTGGCGCAGCTTCCGGACAGAAAGCGGGCGTCTTAAAGTGTCGGCAGACGGAAAGATCTGAACCAAAGTCATTAAGTTAATGATGCACGCCGGACGCCGTGAGGTGCTGACGAAGTGACATCGTAAGGTGAGCTGTTATGGGAAAACAGATCAGAGAGAAAAGAGAAAGCAGATAAGGTTATGGCGGACGGAATGAGAAGTTCAGTCGGCGGCGCAAAACTGCCGGCGGCTTTTGTGAGAGAAATGCAGGAGCTTTTTGAAAAATTGCCGGGGGTTTCGGTGTCGGAACTGCCGGCTTTTTTAGAGTGCCTGTCAGGGGAGCGTAGCTATGGACTGCGAAGAAATCCGTTCAAATACACGAAGGAAGAATTTGAAGAGCGGATACCTTTTTCCCTGGAATCGGTTCCCTGGGCGGAGGATGGCTATTTTTACAAAAAAGAGGAACAGCCCGGTAAAAGTCCATACCATGAGGCCGGGGCCTTTTATATGCAGGAACCCAGCGCAATGATTGTGGCAGAACTACTTGGGGGAAAGCCCGGGGAACGGATTGCGGACCTGTGTGCGGCGCCCGGGGGAAAAAGCACCCAGATCGCCGGAAAAATGCAGGGAAAAGGACTTCTTGTCTGCAATGAGTATGTGCCTGCCAGAGCCAAGATCCTGGCACAGAACATGGAGCGGATGGGCGTGGCGGGCTGCGTGATCTTTGCAGAGAGCGTGGATCGGCTGGCAGATCGGTTTCCCCTGTTTTTTGACAGGGTGTTAGTGGATGCGCCCTGTTCCGGGGAGGGGATGTTCCGCAAAGAAGAACAGGCCCTGCTGCAGTGGTCTCCCGAAAATGTTGCAATGTGTGCGAAACGGCAGAAGGAAATACTGGAGGAAGCCGCAAGGCTTGTTAGGCCGGATGGAGTGCTTGTGTATTCCACCTGTACGTTCTCAGAGGCGGAGGATGAGGCAGTGATCCGGGAATTTCTGAATCGGCACGAAGAGTTTTGCGCAGATGAGAGCGTTTTATCAGCGGGGCTTGCGGCCGCAGGGGTGTGTCCCGGCGGCTTACCCGGAACGGTGCGGATGTGGCCCCACAAACTGTGCGGCGAGGGACATTTTGCGGCAAAACTGCTCAAAAGAGGGGCGGCACAAGAGGCTTATCCGGAGGAGGCAGCCGGCAGAAGAGAGACGTCTTATCCGGATGCGGAGATAGATAAAAGAAAAAGAAACCTGTACGGGCAGAGGAACTCGGGCAGGAGTAAAAGAACAGGGAAGCAGTATGAGGAGGGAAGAAGAGGCGGTGAAAAGGGTTCCGAACAGGAAAAATGGAATTTGTTTCACAATTTCTGTGAACAATATCTGAGTCGGGATTACCGGGACAGACTGGAAGATACCGGGAGACTGGCATGGAGAAAGGATTCTCTTTTTCTTGTGCCGGAGGATATGCCCGAACCGGGCGGACTGCGGACAGAACGGAGTGGCCTGTATCTGGGAGAGGCAAAAAAGGGCAGATTTGAGCCCTCCCATACCTGGGCGATGACACTGAAAAAGGAGAATGTTTCGCAATGCATGGAACTGGAGGAGCCGGTGGCTTATCTGCGGGGAGAGATGACGGAGAATAACGGGGATCAGGGCTGGATTCTGATGTTGTTTCAGGGAAAACCTCTCGGCTGGGGGAAAGCCGGCGGGAATGTGGTGAAGAATCATTATCCGAAGGGGCTGCGCAGGATGTGACAGACCAGTCTGTTCCTTATGTATGTACAAACCGCTTTGGACAGTGCAGGAGTATACAGCGTAAAAAAGAAAGAAAAACTATGGGAAACAGATCATGGAATGGATAAAAGGGGTGGCAGAGAAAGCGTTAAAAGAATATGTGATGCAGGGCAGCACGGTATGGATCCTTTCTCTGCAGGAATTGTGCGAAGCGGATCTGCAGAATATGTATGCCTGCTGCAGCGAGGTAAGACAACAGAAAGCGGCGCGTTTGGGCTCGGAGATGAAGAAAGGACAGTCCGTGGGAGCCGGTTATCTTTTGTATTTACTGAAAAAGCGTTTTTCCATAGAAGAGGAACCTGTAATATTGTCCGGCGGGAAACCTGTTTTTCAGAAAAACGCAGGGGTGCATTTTAACCTTTCCCACAGCGGCGACTATGCGGCTTTAGCCTTTGGGAAAAATGAGCTGGGGATGGATATAGAATGTGTAAAGCGGGCAAACTTAAAAGTAGCAAAACGCTTTTTTAAACAGGAGGAGTATGACTATCTGTCAGGGAAAGAAGGGGAAGAACAGGCGGATGCTTTTTTCAGGATCTGGACTGGAAAGGAAGCGGTGGTAAAGGCGGCGGGAGGCGGGCTCTCGGTACCGCTTGACAGTTTCTGTGTGCTGGAAGAAAGGATAGAAAGCTGCGGAAAGGTTTATGAACTGTGCCGGCGGAAATTGACCGAAAAAGGTCAGACTCTTTGGATTTCCGTGGCACAGGTCATCATGTGAGCCAGTTAGATGTGATCCCTGTCAAAGGGGGAAGATGCCATATCCAGAAGCTTTTTCATCTGGCGTATCCCTTCTTTCTGGGAGATGATGATGGCATCCAGAATGGGAATTAACTGCGGGCAGACAGAGAAGCATAGAGCGCTTTCGGACATCTTTATGGCCCCCTCATGGTGGGGGATCATTTCCCTGATAAAATCGCAGGGAATCCGTTCGGTGCGGGGAGCCCTTTTCATTTCCAGAAACATGGTTCGGGTGATGGAGCGGAAGGAAAGCATATAGCGGCGCATGTCCTGGTTGTTGTTTTCCTGCTCGCTACAGCAATAAAAAGCGTCTTTCATATTCTGAATGCTTTTGGTCTGTTCTTCGATGATATTTTTTGCGATCTTATTTAGCGGAATGGCCACTTCTCTTTCATAGGGCATGGGGTGTCTGCAGGCGCAGTTTGTCATCTGTTCCGATGGTGCTGTGTAACAAAGCAGATTTTCCGACATGCGTATGGCAGCCTCGTGGTGGGGAATCATCTGGCGGATAAACAGGCCCGAAATGCTGCCCCGGGGCGCAGGCCTTGTCATTCCTACAATCATATCTTGAAGAATCCGGTCAAAACAGGTAAGATAGGTAAGAGATGGATTAGGTTGTTCCTGATGATTTTGCATAACATTGCTCCTTAAAAATGACAGAAAAAAATATACTTTCTTTTATGATATGCCGCAATTTTGAATTATGAACCGGAAAAAGAGGAAATTTAACGGAGACAGGGAAAACGGAATAAAAAGACGCACGAAAGACAACAGTTCGCATATGGTGTTTATAGCAGACATTTTCAGAGAAGAGGTAACAGTGCATGAATGAGTTGCAGATGACGGTGGCGGCAGGTATTTTTATTCCTTTTTTGGGGACAGCGATAGGAGCAGCCTGTGTCTTTTTTATGAAAAAGGAATTGGACGAGAATATTAAGCGGGTGCTCACTGGTTTTGCAGCGGGCGTTATGGTGGCGGCTTCCATCTGGAGTTTGTTGATTCCGGCTATCGATCAGGCTGAGAACATGGGAAAATTTGCCTTTACTCCGGCGGCCATCGGCTTTTGGCTGGGCATCCTGTTTTTGCTGTTTTTAGATCGGATCATCCCCCATCTCCACAGAAACAGCAAAGAACAGGAGGGCCCTCATGCGGGCCTGAAAAATACGACCATGCTTTTACTTGCGGTGGTGATCCACAACCTTCCTGAGGGAATGGCTGTGGGGGTGGTCTATGCCGGTTTGATGATGGGAAATGAAACGGTTTCTGTCAGCGGCGCGCTGGCGCTTTCGATCGGTATTGCCATTCAGAATTTTCCGGAGGGAGCCATTATCTCCATGCCTCTGCGGGCACAGGGAATGTCCAAAGGGAAAGCCTTTGTGTACGGGGTGCTGTCCGGGGTGGTGGAACCCATCGGTGCCGTGCTTGTAATTCTTGCATCCGGCCTTTTAGTGCCAGTGCTGCCTTATTTCCTAAGTTTTGCGGCCGGAGCGATGATCTATGTGGTAGTGGAGGAACTGATACCGGAAATGTCGCAGGAGCCACACTCCAATATCGGAACGATCGCTTTTGCGGCGGGGTTTACGGTGATGATGATTCTGGATGTGGCGTTGGGGTGAGGAAATACAGATAGTCGCTGTTTGGATAAGGGGCAGGAAAGACTTGAGAATCATATGGAAGGAATCTTACTATATGATATGAAATGCAGGACCATTGCGTAAGGAGGAGAGATGGGAAGAGAAGAGCTGACGCCCAGTGAGAGTGAGTGGCAGGTAATGGAAGTGCTGTGGGAAAGCAGGGAGGCATTGACTTCCTCTGAAGTGATCGAACACATCAGACCGAAAGGGAGCATGAATCCTAAAATGGTGCGGGTGCTAATGAACAGGCTTTGCCAGAAGGGGATTCTGGCTTACCGGGTGGACGGGAAAGATGCCCGCATTTATCATTACTATCCCTTAAAAACAAGAAAAGAATGCCAGAAGGAAAAAAGCACCCGCTTTATTGAGAGCTATTTTGCCGGAAATCAGATGGGAGCAGTGGCGGCGCTGATCGGCAGCGGCGAACTGTCCGAGGCGGAAGTGGAGGAGTTAGAGTGCATGTTACAGGACAGAAAACAGAGGTCTCGTAAACCGTCCGGGGAGAACAAAGCAGCTTTTCACAATGGACCGCTGCAGGGGTAAATCGCAGGACGGCAAGGCAGAGGGGACAGGAAGCGATAATGACACAGGAGTGGCTTGCCCGTTTTGGGAAGATTATCAATTATATATGCTGCTATGGTACTGTTAATCTGGGGCGGAGCGTCTTTTTTTCTTTTGCGCTGCTCTTTCTCGTTATGCTTTTGCGCAGGCTCTCTTTTTTTGGAAACTGCTTTCGGAGAATAGTTCTTTGGGGCGCCTTTCTGTGGCTGCCTTTTATCGGAGGACTGAAATTCTTTTATGAGACAAGATTTGGCGTCCGGGGATTTTTGTGGTGGGCCAACTGGAATTATGAGCACTGTCTGACAGGACAGGTCTATTTTGCGGTGATGGTTCTTTACGGCGGTTATCTGTTTTATAAAAGAAGGAAGCTGCAGCGTTTCGCGGCAGGGCTGAAGAGGCTTGCAGGAAATGTTTATGTCTGTGAGGCTATGGTCACGCCCTTTGCCATGGGACTTTTTTCGCCGAGGATCGTGGTGCCCCGGGCACTTGTGGAGGAATACGGCGAGGAGGATCTGGAGACCATACTTTTTCATGAGAAAATGCATATCAGGCTGGGGCATTTGTGGTGTCTTTTTCTCTGGGACGTGCTGCGGGTGCTGTTGTGGCCGAATATTTTTCTGACCTTTGGTGCGCGGTTTCTCCGGGCGGATTTAGAGGAGATGTGCGATCTGGTGACGATTCAGGAAAGCGGTAAGGATCCCTGTGATTACGGACTGTTACTGTTAAAATGCGTCAGACTGCTGTGGCCTGCGGAAAAGGGGAAACTGATTATGGGATCTGCTGCTTTTGCAGGCGCCCGGGGCAGAAGCGGCTATGTGGACATGAAGCGCAGGATCCGGAAGATCGCCGCTTTCAGAGGCTACCGGGTAAAAAGTGTAATTTGTATACTGCTTGTCGGCCTGTTTGTCCTGGGGGGCGGATTTTTTGGCATACACAGATATTCCTACGCCAGATATACGGAATTGAAAGATGTCACGGTGTTTGACGACACGGGCGTCAATGTCATTCTTGAGAACAGCGAAAGGCTGCGCCAGACAGTGGTCTTCGATGAACAAAGGCTTGTTGTGGATGTGGCGGAGATGCGGAAACTGCTGGAAGAGAGCGGCAGCGAGACGGAAGGGATCTACATATTGTTCGGCGGCTTTATGAAACAGCCGGGGGTGGGCGGCTGCGGTGAAATGGTGTACGCGGATCTCGCAGAGCTGACCGGAGAGCAGTACGAAATAGAATATGAGTCAGTCATGGACGCGCTTTCGTGGATCGTTAAGATGCTGTGATGGCTTAAAACATAACGGCCCGGTTGCCTGCGGGAGTCGTCAATAGATATCCAGGGCAAACAGGTTCTCCTGCGAGTACGGCTGCCTGGCTCGTTGTCTGCGGGAATAAAGCAGCATAAAAATTAGAAAAAAATCGAATTTTCCTGTCACAGGGCAGTTTTTTGATTGTCTAATCATTTAAAGGAGGTAAAGAACCATGAAAAAATTAACAGACGAAGAACTGCAGGGTTTGGTGGAGAAAGCCACTGCCGGGGACAGGCAGTCTCTGGAAACCGTCATTCTCAGTGTGCAGGATTCGGTATTCAATCTTTCTCTGCGTATGCTGGGCACTTTCCAGGATGCGGAGGACGCCGCACAGGACATTTTGTTGAAAATCATAACAAACCTGTCTTCTTTCAGAGGGGAGAGTTCCTTTTCCACCTGGGTATTCCGCATTGCGGTAAATCATTTAATAAACTACAAAAAGCATATGTTTGCGAAGGCTCCCCTCAGTTTTGAATTTTATGGAGAGGATATCAAAAACGGCAGGATCGGAGATGTGCCGGACCTGACGCAGAATGTGGAGAAAACGGTTCTGGCGGAAGAACTCAAGCTGTCCTGCACAAATGTCATGCTCCAGTGTCTCGATCCGGAGAGCAGGTGTATCTTTATACTGGGAACGATGTTTCAGGTGGACAGCCGGGTGGCCGGGGATATTCTGGGAATCACCCCGGAAGCCTACCGCAAACGGTTGTCAAGAGTCCGCAGTAAGATGGCAGACTTCTTAAAAGAGTACTGCGGCGAGTACGGGGACGGGACATGCCGCTGTATGAACAGAGTGAATTATGCCATTCAGAATCACAGGATCAATCCGGCACAGCTGGATTTCATGGCGGCTTCCCCGGCTGAAACGATGCTGGAAGTGAAGGAGGCCATGGAAAAGATCGACGATCTGGCACAGGAGTTCTCTTTTTGCAAAACATACCAGTCTCCTGAGCAGCTGAAAGGATTTATCCGGGAATTTCTGGACGGAACGCTGCTTTCCGTCGTTAAAAATACGCAGGAGGTCTGAAAATGGATACAAAACTTATCTTGAATTATCTTACTGCACTGGGTGCAAATAATAACCGGGAATGGTATCATGCCCATAAGGCGGAGTATAAATCGGCAAATATGGAGTTCGAAGCGCTGATTGGGGCGCTGATTGAGAGGATCGGTGAATTTGATGCCGGGGTACTGCGCCATGAGCCGAAAAGCCTTACCTTTAAGCTGGTGCGGGACACCAGATTCAGCCACGATAAATCCCCCTATAATCCTGCCTTTCGTGCGCATATTTCAGCGAAAGGCAAGCTGCCGGTGCCGACAGGTTTCTATCTTTATATAAAACCAGGCGATCAGTCCTTTTTGGGCGGAGGCCTGTTTGCAGATATGTTTAAGGATGCGACGACCATGGTGCGGGACTATATTGTGGCGCACGGCGAAGAATGGGAGCAGATTACCAGTGACCCCGGATTTCTGGAATATTTCACAGTAAAAGGGACGGCGCTCAAAAATGTTCCCGCCGGATATGACAAAGAACATCCCCAGGCGGAATATCTGAAGTATAAGAGCTGGTATCTGGAATATCCAATAAAAGATGTACAATGGAATGATGCAGAAGAATTTCTGGAGAAAGCGACAGAGATTTTCAGAAGGATGAAACCCTTTAACGATTATCTGAACCGGGCTCTTGCTGATTTTCAGATGCCGGTAAGGTAGAAAGATGGATGAAAGCTTTGGCTTTGCCACTAAAAAACATGGCGGAAAAAGCATTTTGAAGGATGTGGGAGACCTGTGTTTTCTGGGAATTTTTGCCGGACGTTAAGGATTAACAGATGTTATCCGATATAATCAGTAAGAGAACTATCGGATAACGGAAGATAAAAAAACGAGGGTAGAAAAATGGGAATTACGATAAATGCAGGAAAGATACCGGCTTTTCAGAGAATCCGTGACAGAGGTTTAAAGTGCAGAGAGGAAAAGCTGAAGCGGGAACAAAACAGGGACAACGAAGTGGCGGTACTGGAAAAACAGAAGGCAGCGCTGAAAAATAAGGAGTGTACTTCCCTGGAAGAGATCGGGGATAAGCTGGGACTTTTTCATTCCTATGAAGACCAGATCAAGGCCGTAAAACATGCTTTTAACAGTGAACAGATGTGCCACATTCTGGATGAGGCCAGAGAAAAGGGTGAGAAGATAGCAGAGGAATTGAAGAAACTTTCAGCGAAGACGCCGGAGGAGATGAAAAAAATACTCGAGGAGGAAGCGCTGGGGATCGAAAAAAGTCAGGGAATGCTGTCGGAACTGCTGGAGGAAATAACACTGGAGCTGCCTAAGGAACCGGACGGAGAAAAGATGAAGGGATCGACCGGAGAATCGTCAGGCAAGACAAGTAATAAAAACGAAGGCGGATCGGCTGAGAATGCAGAGGGAATAACAGAGATCCTGACGGGGAAAAAGGAAGAAGAAATAGCAGACAGACTGACGAAGCAGATGATAAGAGAGGCGATGGAGAAAACACAACCGGAACTTCCCGAACGTGAGTCTGAAAAGCTGGCAAAGATGGCATCTGAAAGAAAATAACTCTTGATAAAATATTTTTTTTGTATTATCCTGTTGATGAAAGTTTTTTGACACAGGAGGAATTTACAATGGATAAAAAAGTTGCGGGACTTTTAAATGATCAGATCAACAAAGAGTTATATTCTGCGTACCTTTATCTGGATATGGCCAATTTCTATGATGAGAAAGGATTGGACGGATTTGCCAACTGGTATGAGATCCAGGCAAAGGAAGAGCAGGATCATGCGATGTTAATCTACCAGTATCTGCACAATAACAATGAGAAAGTGACGCTGGAGGCGATCGCAAAACCGGATAAAACTTTTACGACCTTGCTTGATCCGTTGACAGCGGGACTTGCCCATGAGCAGTATGTTACTTCTCTGATCAATAACATTTATACGGCGGCGCAGGAAGTGAAGGATTTCCGCACGACGCAGTTCCTAGACTGGTTTATCAAGGAGCAGGGCGAGGAGGAGAAGAACTCTTCGGATCAGATCACGAAGATGGAACTGTTCGGTGATGATGCAAGAAGCCTGTATATGCTGAATGAAGAACTGAAGAGCAGAGTTTACAGTGCGCCGTCACTGGTGCTGTAAGGTTTGGAATGTTATTCTGGTCGATAGGATAAGGAAGGTTTCCTAAATTAAAAATTATGATCTCTCGGAATTCTGATTGATCCTGCCAGCGAAACTCTGGCATTGGACTT
>CAJTPM010000020.1 GCA_910578085.1 uncultured Lachnospiraceae bacterium
TTTTTATCAACCACCCTTCTTGGAATTCCCTATATTTGAATTATACAGGAAGCTCTTAAAACATCTTATCTTCTTTCTCATCAAAAGGCTCTATTGAACAACTGTCCTCATCTTCCCACATCTCCCAATACGCTTCAACATAAAATTTAATACAACCAGGATATGCATACAAATATCTTCTACACACCTTTTTATACAACGCCAATATTTTTTCATCACATGCAAAGTCCAATAGATAGTCAAGCAAATGTGATAATTCAGCCTCTGACACAATTCTGCTGCACACATCCTCAACCAGCGTCAAATAAACTTCATAGGCTTTTTGATGTATCTCAACTATCTGCTCTGCAATCTGATAAATCCTCTCATCCATTAAATTACCTCAAAATATTTAAGTGCGTCCGTTATCGCTTCTACCTTCTCTTTCGGTGGACGCTTCCTCGGATACTTTAATTCTTCTACTGCATTAGGCGCACCATACATCGTCAATCCCAAAAACCTTTTCACCTCTGCAATATACGCAGTATGTACTTTAAAACCATATTTCTTCTCAACATATTCCTGTATCATTTTATATGTAATTTTCGGTTTCGGCTGATATTTCTTTGCCCTCTCTGCTATTGCATCTAAAGGTACTTTCCCATCATCTTCTCCAAATTCCACTTTTACATTAATAACACTATCTGGTGATTTGTGGGACAACAGTACAATAGTCTCCACATTCCCCGTCCACGGAAACATATCGCAGCAAACCGCCCTCTCCACCCGGTACCCTTCCTCCAGAAACCTCTCCAGATCCCTTGCCAGGCTTGTCGGCTTGCAGGAAATATAAACGATCCTCTCTACGCTGTAAGCCAGGATCTTTTTTAACGCCTTCGGATGCACGCCATCCCTGGGCGGATCCAGGATAATAAAATCCGGTTTCTCCCCCAGCTCATCCAGTACTTTCAGCACATCTCCGGCTATGAATTCACAGTTCGTCAGGCCATTCAGCGCGGCGTTCTCTCTGGCTGCCTCCACGGCCTCCTCCACAATCTCCACACCCACCACTTTTTTCGCCATGGGCGCCATCAGCTGAGCGATTGTGCCTGTACCGCTGTACAGATCAAATACCACCTTATCCGGCTGATTCTCTCCCTTCTCCTGATCGCACAAATCCCCGATAAACTCTCTGGCCGTACTGTAAAGTACCTCCGCCCCCAGAGAATTCGTCTGAAAAAAAGAGAACGCGCTGATCCGGAAGCGCAGCCCCAGAAGTTCCTCATAAAAATAGTCCCGACCATAAAGCAGTCCTGTCTCATCACTTCTTACCACATCCGCCACAGAATCATTGATCATATGAAGGATCCCCACGATCTTTCCTTTCAACGGCAGCTTTACAAGCATTTCAGAAAAACCGCTCATATCGGGAACAACCTTAAACCCGGAATGTAAATAAACCCTGTTTCCCTCCGAAACTTCCCCTTTCTTTTTGAAGGCTGCCGCTTCTTCCTTCTCTGCCACACTGTCTATCCCGCCTGTCGTCACAAGCGCCACCAGAATCTCTCCGGTTCTTATCCCTTTCCTCACAAGCAGATGCCGTAAATACCCGGTATGGCGCAATCTGTGAAAAAACGGCAATCCCGTCTTTTCAAAATAGTCCCTTGTGGCCGCCAGGATCTTTCTGTAATCCTCATCCATGATCAGACAATCGGAAACCATAATAATATCATAAAATCCGCCCCGTTTATGTAAACCGAGAGACAACGGTCCATCCTTCACTTCATCCCCGAAGGTAAATTCCATCTTGTTTCGATAACCATACTCTGCCGGGCTTCCTTTCATCGCCTCAAAGCTCCACGCTCCCTGTCCGCATAATACAGGATCCAGCAGTTTTTTCACCTGCTCCTGCTTCAAGCCGCACTGATCCTCATAGGACAACTTGTGATACAGGCATCCGCCGCAGAATGCAAAGTGAGGACAGGGACTTTCCACCTCGTTTTCCGCCCGCTCTATCACATCCAACAGTCTTCCCTCTGCCCGTCCGTTTCTTTTTTTCTGTACGCAAAAAGAAATCCTCTGACCCGGCAGTACATTTTTCACAAGGCAAAAAGCTTCCTCTCCATTCTCCTCTACAGTTCTCACAATCCCTTTATTCGGGAAGTCCACCCGTTCCACAATGCCTTCCAATATCTGACCTTTTTTCATATATCCACCCTTTTTCAATTGATTATTATCGTTATATCAGGCAACAGACAATCTGTTTCACATTTTGTCTTTATGCCAGGCAACGTCCACACGCTTCGCGGGCAGACTTATGCTAAAAAAGTGTGAACGAAACCGTCCACACTTTCCGCTTTCAAACTATTATTTTTACAGTATCCTGCCGCCTATTCCGCATCTTCTGTCTTTTCTGCTTCCGGCTTAACGTCTTCTTTCTTCTCTTCCGCTTCCTCTTCGTCCTCAAAGAATTCATCGTCAAAATCATCTTCGAATTCGTCTTCAAAATCTTCCAGATCATCTCTTGACATCAGACGGTATATTGCATAAGCCGCTCCGCCGATCGCCATCAAAACAGCCAGCACGATCAGTACACAGGTCACGATCTTACTGATATCCCTCTTTTCCTCTTCCCGCTTTGTCAGTTTGTTTAATGTCTCCATTACTGCGTGATACCTTTCTTCCATGAGAAAATACCTCCCTTTTTATCATGATATTATGCCTGAATATACACAGTGTCTTCAACACCCATATTTTTCTTAGTATATCATGAATCACTCTCTTTTACTACACTTTAATAAAATTTTATAAATAAAATCAGCTTTCCCTACAGCTTCTTCAGCTTCGCAAATCCCGCATACATGGATCGCTTACCTACCTGATCGAACATCACGGTCACCTGGTAATCTTTCGTTCCCTTCTCCAGGGCCGTCACCGTCCCCTCACCGTACTTTGTATGCAAAACTCTGTCGCCGACGCCGTAGTCCGGTACGCCACCTGCCGTCGGCATTCCTTTGGAGAGTCCGTTTATATTCTGCAGGCCGGATGCTCCCCCCGCTCTCGCAATATAGGGCTTATCTTGTTCCGCCGTCCGCGTCACTCTCTTTAAACCGCCGTTGCCAAACGTATGCATGGGGCTACCGCCGTAACCGCCTGCCAATCCGGATCCGGCACTGCCTGTGCCGTAGCCGCCCGCAGTCTCTGTTCCCGCAGCATACCCCCTCTTCTGTGCACCGTCTCGATTACCCGACAGACTATTCTTATATCCGTCGCTTTGCCCCGGCGAAAATCTCCCTGTGCTCTGCCCTGCTGAAACTCCACCCGTACTTCGCTGTCCCTGTCGCTCCGAACTGCTGTAAAATGGCAGGGGTTTATCGTCTCCAAACCGGAAGCTATCCTCCGCTCTGCTCCTAAGAGGCGGCACATAACCGTCAAGCAGTGACGCCGGAATCTCCCTGACAAACCTGCTCACCGCATTGTACTGCGTCTCCCCGCGCACCATGCGCTGTCTCGCGCAGGTTAACGTGAGCTCCTGCATGGCCCTGGTGATCCCCACATAGGCGAGCCTCCTCTCTTCCTCCAGATCATCCGGATCCTCCGAAATGATATTCATATAGCTGGGAAACAGCCCATCCTCCAAACCTGCCAGATACACATGCGGAAACTCCAGTCCCTTCGCCGAATGAAGCGTCATCAGTAACACTCTTCCGTCGCCGCCCGCCACATTGTCGATATCGCTTACAAGGGCTACCTGCTCCAGAAACTCGCTTAAGGAAGGCTCCTCCGTGCTCTCCTCATAGGATACAAGCTTATTTAGCAGTTCCTCCACGTTGTCGATCCGGTCATCTGCATCTTCCTCGCCCGAAGCGCGCAGTTCCTCCAGATAGCCGGTCTGCTCCAGAATGTCCTCCAACAGTTCCTTCAACGTATAGTATTCCATCTTGCCTCGAAAAGCCTGTATCATGGTGACAAAGGAAGTTAACTTTGACAGGCTTCTGCCCACCCCCGGCACTTCCTCCGCCTCTCTGAGTGCATCGTAAAAACTCATGCCCGTTTCATCCGCATAATCCTGCACCCGCTGTATGGTGGCCGCGCCGATCCCCCGTTTCGGCACATTGATAATACGCTTTACCGCCACATCATCCGAACCGTTGTCGATGGTCTTTAAATAGGCCAGCATGTCCTTGATCTCTCTGCGGGCATAGAAATTCGTACCGCCCACCACATTGTAGGGGATTCCCTCCATGACCATCCGCTCCTCCAGAATACGGGACTGCGCGTTGGTCCGGTACAGAATGGCAAAATCCGAAAAGTTGTTCCCGCTTTTCCGGTATTTCCTCGCAATGTCATCGGCAATATATTCCGCTTCCTCATAGGCCGTGTCAAGCTGTTCAAAGCGCACGCGCCTGCCGGCCCCCTGGTCGGTCCAGAGCCTCTTTTCCTTTCTGCCCTCGTTGTTGCTGATCACGGCGTTGGCTGCATCCAGGATACTCTGGGTGGAGCGATAATTCTGTTCCAGCCGCACCACTTTTGCATCCGGATATTCCTTCTCAAAATCCAGGATATTGCGGATATTGGCTCCCCTGAATTTGTAGATGGACTGATCGTCATCCCCCACCACACACAGATTTCTGTTTGCCTCTGCAAGCAGTCTCACCAGCTCAAACTGAGCCGTATTGGTATCCTGATATTCGTCCACCATAATATAGGTAAAACGGTTCTGGTAATTCTGCAGCACCTCCGGATTTTTCCGAAACAGCTCCACCGTCAGCATGATCAGATCATCAAAATCCACCGCATTGTTTTTTCGAAGCGTCTGCTGATACTCTTTATAGGCCGCCGCAACCTTTCTCTGCGTAAAATCCCAGGAGGCGTTCTTCTCAAATTTATCCGCATCGATCAGTTCATTTTTAGCATTGGAAACGATATTTAAGATCGCCCGTTCCTTCAACTGCTTCGTATCGATCTGCAGATTTTTACAGACATCCTTCATCACCGTCTTCTGGTCGTCTGTGTCGTAGATCGTAAAATTGGTTTCGTATCCCAGCAGATCGATATGCCTGTGCAGAATTCTCACGCAGGCCGAGTGGAATGTGGAAACCCAGATACTCTCTGAGCCAAAGCCCACCAGGTTATCCACCCTCTCCCGCATCTCTCCCGCCGCTTTGTTCGTAAAAGTAATGGCAAGAATATGCCAGGGATTCACACCGCATCGGTCGATCAAATAGGCGATCCTGTGGGTTAACACCCTCGTCTTGCCACTGCCCGCTCCCGCCAATATCAGAAGCGGTCCCTCCGTACAGTAGACCGCTTCTTTCTGTCTGTCATTTAATGTATCGTAAATACTCATGTAATCTCCATGTCTGTCAGACACAGAGCGCTCTGCGGCGCACATTCGCCCCACCCGGCGCTTCCGTGTCATTGTCGCTTTCCTTCCCGTCTGCACTGCATCCCCGCATGTATCGCAGCGCACCCTCACACAATATATGGACAGAATCTTCAAACGATTCCTATGCAAACAGCTGGCTGCCGCAATTCCCGCAAAACTTCGTCCCGGTAGTGGGTGTCCCGCAGTTGGGACAGAATTTCGGCGATACCGACGGCAATGCCTGGCTTTGCTGTCCGCCGGGCGCCTGCGCCTGATTCTGGTTCATCATCCCCTGCACCATCTGCTGTCCCATGGCCATTCCCATCTGGAGCTGCACCATATCCGAGGCAACGCCTCTGCCGCTTCCGGTTCCGCCTTTCCCCATGGCATCGGCCACCGCCATCTGCTGATATTTGCCCATATCGCCGACCATGGACTGCGCCGCCGCTTTCTCCTGCATCCTCCGGATCTCCTCCGGATAGGAAAAGCTTTCGATCTTAAAGTCCGTAACGGCAATACCGATCTTACGCATATTCATATCCAGGTCGGACATAATTCCCTTTGCAATATTACCGGCGTCCATCTGGAGATTGAACATATCTCTGCCCTCTCTGCCGATCCAGCTCATCAAAAGCTGGTCCAGGTTCGCCACGATACGTTCCTTCACATCCTCCACGGTGAAAATATTTTTCACACCCGCTATTTTATCGATCAGCACATCCGCTTCCGCCACTTTGCAGCTGAATGTACCGAACGCCCTGACCGGCATGCCGCCGGGCAGTCCCTGGGCGGGCAGATTGATGGCGCTCTTTGTGCCCCATTTCACAAGCTGTTCTTTCGTATTGATAAACAGCACCTCCGCCCGCAACGGCGTATTAAATCCAAATTGAAAGCTCTTTAACGTGGTCAAAAAGGGAATGATCTGGGATTCGATATCAAACTGTCCCTCATCCTCAAAGATGCCTTCCACTCTGCCGTTATACATAAAAATGGCGTCCTGCCCCATTCTGATGATCAGTTTGGAGCCCTTCTTGATCTCACTGTTCTGCCATTTCCATAACAGCGTACCCGGACTGCTCTCATTCCACTCCACCACATTTGCAAGCTGTGTCCCGAAAATACCCATAACCCATGCCTCCTGCGCCTTACAATCCCATCTCTGCCTTCAATGCCGCAAGCTCCGCATCCACATCCGACTCTTTCGACTCTCTATCATACTTCTTCATCAGTTCTTCCGTGGAATCTGTCTGGCCTTTATTTAACTCTTCCATGGCATCCTGTTCGTCTAACATCTTGTTGATCTTGTCTTCCATTCTGTCAAAAGCTGCCATCGTAGCGCCTGCCTGGCTACTGCCGGAACCCATTTTGTTCATCTTCGCCTGGGTTTCCGCGATCTGTGCCTTCGCCTTTAATGTCTCCCTTCTTCCTTTCAGGGAAGCAATGTCACTCTCCAGCTTATCATGCATCTCGCGCATCTGTGCGGAATTGGAAACCGCAATATCGTATTTCTTCTGTAACGTCTCCTGCCTGCCGGAAAGCTCTGACTTTTTCTGTAAGAACTGCTTTGCCTCATTATCATTACCGGCGGCTACGGCTCTCTTCGCATAATCCGCCATCTTCCCGATCTCTTCATTGCACTCGTCCAGGTCACGCTTTGCCGCTTTTTCCTCCGCCATCATGGACGCGGTCTCCGCTTTCACCTTTGCCAGATCACCTTCCAGATCTCTCAGATACTGATCGATCATCTTCTGCGGATCCTCCGCCTTATCTAACAGTGCATTCACGTTTGCTGCCATAATGTCTCTGAATCTTGATAAAACTCCCATGTCTGTTCTCCTTTTCTTTTTCCTTGTAGTCTGCGGCAGATACCGCAGCCCATAGTTGCCACTGTGATTTGATTCCCGTGAACACCGCGCCGGACATACATGCCTCCATGTACATTTGACGGCTGCAGCAAAGGTTACATGCCCGTTTCCACCAGCACTGCCGGATCACACCGCTCGCAAAATTGCTCACAGAGCAATTTTGCCCGCTGAATAGCTGAAAGCTAAACTTTCCTGATTATCTGTCTCCTGCAGTGAGGTTGCCTGGTGTGTCCCATTTACAGAAACGCCCGGGGATCCGTGATCACTCCCGTCACCGCGGACGCCGCCGCCGTGGCCGGCGAACCTAAGAATATCTCCACTTTGGAAGTACCCATGCGTCCCAGGAAATTCCTGTTGTTCGTGGCAAGCACTCTCTCACCGTCTGTCAGAATGCCGCAGGCCCTTCCGCAGCACAGGCCGCAACCCGGATGAGTGATAATAGCTCCGGCTTCCGCTAAGGTCTTTATGTAACCAGCCTCCGCCGCTTCTTTATAAATACTCCTGCTGGCAGGTGTCACGATCAGTTTCACGTAAGGCGCCACCTTCTTTCCCGCAAGGATCTTCGCCGCCACAGCCAGATCTTCCAGACGCCCGTTGGTGCAGGAACCGATAAACACCTGATCTAACTTCGTTTCGGCCTGCTCCGAAACATCATGAATATTATCCACCTGAGAAGGACAGGCAAGTACCGGCACCAGTTCTTCTGCCCGATATTCCATCACCTGGCAGTACTGTGCGTCCTTATCCGCATACAGCCAGTCCACGTCAGCCATCTTTACACCCGAGTAAGCGCAGGTTTTTTCGTCCGGCGCAAAGAGCGCCGCCTTCGCCCCGGCCTCAATGGCCATATTGGCAATGGTCATCCGGGAAGAAACACTCATCTCCTCCACGGTACTCCCCGAAAATTCCAACACTTTGTAGGTGGCCCCATCCGCCCGCAGATCTCCGATCAGACGCAGGATGATGTCCTTTGCGTAAACGCCCTCCGGCAGTTTGCCGTCGATCACCACTTTGATCGTCTCCGGCACCCTGATCCACATCTCGCCGGTGCCAAGCACCGCCGCCATCTCCGTATAACCGATACCTGAAGAAAAGCAGCCCACACACCCGTAAGTCGTGGTATGGGAATCCGTGCCGAACACAATATTGCCGGGCTTCGCATAACCCATCTCCGGCATCAGCTGATGACAGATCCCGTCGGTCCTGTGGAAATGAGTAAGTCCCTGTTCCTTCACAAAAGCGTCCCCGATTTTGAAATGTCTGACGTCCTCCACTGCGCTGGTGGGAACAAGATGATCGTAGATCAGCACCACCTTGTCCTGATCCCACACTTTTGTAAAGCCCATTTCTCTGAATTTATCCACCACAAAAGGGATAAAAATATCGTGGATCATCACCCGGTCCACTTTCACCGTCCTGATTTCACCGGGCAATACTGACGCCTCGCCGATATTTCTCATCACGATCTTTTCCATCAATGTATGTCCCATGCTCACACCCCGTTTCTTTTCTGCATCGCCTTTACCAGGCCGCCCGCATTCAGAATATCCATCAGATTTTCCGGCAGCGGTGTGATCGGGTAGTCTTTACCGCCCGCATGGATCTTCTCGCCCATGGTCACTGTGATCGTGTCTCCTTCTGTCAGATCATCCCGCAGATCTTTATTTTCAATCAACAACAACCCGTTATTGATGGCATTGCGGAAAAAGATTCTCGCAAAGGACTTTGCGATCACACAGCGCACGCCCAGCTGTTTGATGATCTCCGGCGCCTGCTCTCTGGAAGAGCCGCAGCCGAAGTTCTTTCCCGCCACGATAATATCGCCCTCTTCGATCTGCCCGGCAAGCTCCGGCCGCAGCGGCGAGAAGGCATATTTTTTCATATCCTCCACGCTGGGCAGCGCCAGATATTCCGTGGGAATGATGATATCGGTATCAATGTCATCCCCCAGAAGCCATACCTTTCCTGTAAACTCTGTCATATGTCTGACTCTCCTTCATTTCAACTTTCAGCAATACTTTACAGCGCCTCCGGACCTGCGATCCTCCCCGCCACAGCCGACGCCGTCACCGTCGCCGCCGAAGCCAGATACACTTTCGAATCCTTGTGGCCCGCGCGCCCCTTGAAGTTCCTCGTGCCGGTGGAGATCAGTGTCTCCCCCTCTCCGATCACGCCCTGGCAGCTTCCCCAGCACACCGAACAGTTGGGGTTCATCATCATAGCGCCGGACTCCAGGAAAATATCCACAAGTCCCTCTTCCAGCGCCTGCAGATAAACGCTGTTGGACGCCGGTGCGATCAGAAACCGCACATCCGAATGAACCTTTCTCCCTTTCAGAATGGAAGCCGCCACCCGCAGCTCATCGATGCGCCCGTTGTTGCAGGAGCCGAGGAACGCTTCGTCGATCTTCACCTCGTCGATCTGCGACAGGGATTTCACATTGTCCACAAAATGAGGCTCGGCTACCACCGGTTCGATCTTCGACAGATCATAATCATATACCTGTAAGAAGGAAGCGTCCGCATCGCTGGCATAGAGATTCTCATAACTTCTCCCGTGCTCCTTCATAAACTCCACGACCTTCTCATCCGGCTCCACGATCCCTGTCTTCGCACCGGCCTCCACTGCCAGATTGCAGAGCACAAATCTGTCGTTCACGCTTAACCCATGTGCTCCCTCGCCTGCAAACTCCATAATCTTGTAATTACAGCCGTTGGCGCCGATATCGCCGATGATCGTCAGAATCAGATCCCGCGGATAGACGCCCTCTCTGAGCTTCCCGGTCAGGTTAAAGCGCAGCGTCTCCGGCACTAACACCCAGGATTTCCCGGTCACCATGGCATACAGAAAGTCCGTGCAGCCGATCCCCGTACCGAAAGCGCCCACCGCCCCGTAGGAACAGGTGTGGGAATCCGCCCCCATGATAAACTGTCCCGGTTCCACAAAGTCCTCCAGCATGATCTGATGGCAGACGCCCTTGCCTTCATAGAATGCAATATCGTATTTCTTTGCAAACTCCCGCATCTTCTTATGCGCCGCCGCGGTCTTCGGATTCTCCGCCGGTATGTTGTGATCGATGATAAACACCAGCTTATCCTTATCCGCAATCCGCGGATTTTTTAACTGATTGTAAAACATGTCGATGGTCAGATGGGTCGTACCGTCGTTGCTCATCAGATAATCCACATCCACCGTATGTATCTCACCGGGCGTAACGCAGTCAACACCTGCCGCCCTCGCTATGATCTTTTCTCCTATTGTCATGCCCATTTTCAATCCTCCTGGTTCAACGACGCGATCAGGCCGCCCTGATTCAGTATATTCTGCATATAGGGCGGAAGTTTTGTGCAGGTATAAGTCGTCCCGGCAAACTCGATCGTTCCTTCCGCCAGATCCAGGGATGCCTCTTTCCCGGCTTCGGCCACATCATAAAAATCTTTGCTCACAAGCACCGGCAGCCCGATATTGATGGCGTTCCGGTAAAAGATCCGGGCAAAGGACTTTGCGATCACAGCCTTGATTCCGAGAGCTTTTAAAACGCTGGGAGCCTGTTCCCTGGAAGAACCGCAGCCAAAATTTTCTCCCGCCACAATGATGTCGCCGGGCTTCGCACTTTTCGCAAACTCTCCGTCCAGCGACTCAAATGTATATCCCTTCATCTCCTCTATGTTCGGCAAAAGCAGATACTGCGATGCAATGATCTGATCCGTGTCCACGTCATTGTGGAATTTAAAAATTTTACTCATAGTTTCTTCCTTTCTGTCCGTCGCACACAATATATACAGTTTAGCATATTTTGTGGTAGGTCACAAGCAAAAATACCATTTGCATCCTTTCTACGTAAAAACCCATTTATAGACGCCACCTGCTGGTTTCTATAAATGGGTTAAGCTCACATTGTATCAGCTTTTTAGTCTCTTTCATAATTTTCCTTGTTTTTTGCATATCTTTATAATATGTTAAATCAGAATCAGTAAATCCCCCTGATCCCCGTATCTCCGTCCAGCGTATTCATATTATACAGGATCAGCACATCCGTCACTTCCCCATGCTCCTCCAGAAAAGAAGATGGCCCGTCCTTATAATATCTCGTGTCAAACACATAAATCTTTTTATAGTGGTGTGTCAGAAAAGGCACCATAGAGTTTGCGTAACTGTCCTTGATCAACATCAGCACGTCATCCGACGGCGCAGTCTCATTCTCGATCTCCACAAGCGGATGGATATTGTTTAAAAAAAGTGAGTATTTATCCTTCTCCTGCAGGTAGTCAAAATTGTAGAGACTGTCCGACACCTCCCCCGTATCCTCATAGGTAACCCGCAGTCTATCCTCCGGGTTCGTATAGACCGTTATCGCATCCTTCATATGGGTATAATCGTTCACCTTCGAGTACAGCGTGCCCGCAAATTCCTCCGTCACGGTCTCTGCCTCGAGAGCTTCCAAAGGCACTGGTTCGATCCCTTCCTCCTCACAGTAGGCGGTATAACCAAGATACGCCCCAAAGGTGGTCCAGTGGTGATCTGTACGGTAATAGATCTGTCCTTCTTGCGCCCCCGCCAGAAGTTTTTCACTGCAGTCCACAGCCGGGATGCCGGTTGCCTCATACAAAAGTTTTGCCGTCTCCATCTGGTCTGCTTCCGGCGCATAAGCCGGAAGTTTATCTTCATATATCGTCACCGCCGTCGGCACTAACATCAGCCTGACATCGACACCTGTGTCTTTCACCCTGTCATAGAACTTGACAAGCGTGTCAGTTATGCGTTCGGTATTTTCGGGCGCTTCATAGCGCTCGATCAGGTAGTTATCCTCCCCGATATAGATGCGGTTGATCTCTCTTCTACCGCTCACGATCTCGACTTCCGTCTTTACCCCCATAAACAGATCCCGCATGGGAAAATGATCTGCGATCCAGTCGCTCAAAGATTCCGTATACTCCCCACTGAACACCGTCTTAGCCGTAAAGGAAGGCATCTTCGTAAGATATCTGTTCTCATTCTCCGAAAACTCTTTTTTGGGTGCCAGAACAAACCACACCGCCAGTACCAGAATGCCGGCGCCAAGCAGCCGTGCCGTATACTTTCTTACTTTCTCATCTATGATCATCCTGTTCCTCCCCGTAACAGCTAAATCTGTTCCCTAAAACCGGAAATACAAAAACGGATTATAGGTATCGCTCACCATATACGCCGTTGACAGTAAAAACAGCACTATGACGCCCACCCCGGCGAAAAGCGAAACCACACGCCTCCTTCTCCCATCCAGACCGGCCGCCTTCTCACACAGCCGCGGATACACCGGGCAGGCCAGAACGCAGGCTGTCACAATGACAACGCCATAATTGCGCAGATACCACACAAACCGGAAATCAGCCAATCTGTTGGAAGCAAAGGAAAACAGCAGCCCGATATAGCGCCCCAGTTCTCCCATATCCGTAATCGCAAAAATCACAAACCCAAACACCACGATCAGAAAGGCGTAAGCATGCCTGATCCATCCGGGCAGCCGCTCCATGGCCCTTCCCCAGACATATTTCTCAAGCATCAGCAAAATACCGTAATAGACTCCCCACAAAATAAAGTTCCAGGACGCCCCGTGCCATAATCCCGTGAGAAACCACACCACGGCGATATTGAACAGGTGGCGGCCGACGCCCTTTCGGTTGCCGCCCAGCGGAATATAAACATAATCTCTGAACCAGGTGGACAGCGATATATGCCAGCGCCTCCAGAAATCGGTCACCGACACCGCCGTCAGCGGGTAGCGGAAATTTTCATTGAAGGAAAATCCAAGCATCCGCCCCATACCGATGGCCATATCACTGTAGGCGCTGAAATCAAAATAAAGCTGCAGCGTAAAGCATAACGCCCCCAGCCAGGCCGTGGCAACGCTGGTATTTTCCGCCCCGAGCACCCTGATCTCCTCCCAGAGCGCCCCGGCCTGATTGGCGATCAGCACCTTCTTAAAAAGCCCCATCATAAAGCGCATCAGCCCCTTATCAATGTTCTCCGGGGTGATCTTTCTCTCATGCAGCTGCCCGTTAATATCGGAAAAACGGACGATAGGCCCCGCCACCAGCTGCGGAAACATGGAGACATAGGTGAGATAGGCCGGGTAACTGCGCTCCGCTTTCACATTGCCCCGGTAAAGATCTATCACATAACTCATGGTCTGGAACGTATAGAAGCTGATCCCCACCGGAAGATGCATGCCCAGCGCCGCAATATCCGTGCCGAATGCGCCATTGATCAGAGAGATCAGAAAATCCGCATACTTAAAAAATGTGAGCACCGACAGATTCACACACACGGAACAGCACAGAAAAAATGTTCTCTTAAGCTTCGTCGTGCCGAAACATTCCATCAGCCGCCCTATCGTATAGTCAAGCAGCGTCGAAAAGAGCATCAGCAGAATATATTTTGGTTCTCCCCATGCATAGAAAACAAGACTGAAGACAAGCAAAATCCCATTTTTCAACAAAATTTCTTTCCCCGAAAAGATTTTTATTGAAAATGGGACTGCATAATACAAAATCAGACAGAGCGGCAGAAAAAAGAATACAAATGGAATACAGCTGAATACCATGTCTCTCCTCCATCCACCCGATCAGAATAAATTATTCTCAATAACACTTGTTATTGAATCTTTGTTCTCAGATATCACAAGCCACACATAGTTGTCCTTTATCACGACTTCACTCTTCTCCACGATCGCAAACTGTTCCGGAATATAATTCTCCATCTCAGCCTTCTTATCTTCCATCACTGACTGCAGAGATTCCGCGACCGCTTCCGTATCGGAGACATCCTTCACCTTCGCAATGATAACCGTCTCCGCCTGGGCCGCATCCGACGAGATGCTGAATACATATTCTTCCAGAAGCGCTGTATCCAGGCCATAATAGTTGGAGATAAAATCATCGTCCATACACTCTGGCGACTGCAGAGATACTTCCGCTCCGATCTTTTCATATACTTCCGCAATGGAAAGCGTTTCCTTTTCGCCTTCTGCGGCCTCTTCTTCCGGCGTTTCTTCCGTCACCTGCTGCGCCTCCGAATCCCCGCTCTCCACCTCTTCTGCCGACGGCACGATATCTTCCGCCTCTGTCTGCTGTACATCCTCCTTCGCTGACTGATCCGTCTCTCCTGCGCAGCCGCAGCAGATGATTGCCGCTGCCGCCAGTACTGCCATGATTTTAGCTGTTCTTTTTACACTCCTCACGATCCTCACTCCTTTTTATCCTGCATATGGTGACTGCCGCGAAGATGAAATATCCATTTATCCCCATGGACACATTGGTATTTCACTTCCGGCTTTCGTCCCCTCTAAGCTCCTGTCTTCGTCTGCTTCTTCACTTCGGGCTTCGTCCCGGTCTTTGCTTCCACTTTTGTCTCTGTCTTCGCCTTCGTACCTGTATTCTCTGTCTTCGTTTTTGACGCGCTCTCAGCTTTGACTTCCGCCTCTTCTTCTGCCTCTTCCTCCTGTGCCGGATGCAGTTTTTCGTACTTGATCAGCTCTTTTTCCCATCTGTCATAAGCTGATGTGGAGAGATGAACAAAACCGTCGCTGCAGTACCCTTCCGCAAGATTCCCCTTCCCATCGGATACTGGCGTACATAAATCAAGATACTCCCACCCGTTCTCCTTCGCCATCTCTTTTAACAGCACATTATATTTGGCAATATTATCGTTATTCAGCACTTTTGTGCCTTCCCCTTTCAGGGTATAGGTCACGCTGATCACAGTGATCTCCACATCCGGAGATTTTTCTACGATTTTGCCGATCACTTCCTTGTAGGCATCCCTTGCACCCTCAAGTCCCAGCAGGGCGATATCATTCATCCCAAGAAGGATGAATACACGCCTGCTGCCCATCATGGAAACGGCATCCCAAACCTGATACTTCTTCCCTTTATATTTTGGATGGACATTATCTCCCTCAACAGGCTTCAGCGCATTACCAGCCGAATAACTTCCGGCTGCCAGGAACTGTATCCCATGAACAAAATTTGTTTTTTTCGCGCTGTAATTTCTGAAACCCAGCATTATGGAATCGCCTATGAAAACGGAATCCTTGTAATATTGCGCAAGACGCTCCGCCTCTGCCTGTTCCTCCTGTGTCACATCCTGTGATTTTGTCTCAGACTCCTCTGATTCGGACTGCTGCGCCTGCTCCGTTTTCTTCTGCTCTGTCTGCGTTTTATCTACAAAATCTCCCACAGAAACGGCGCCATTTTCAGCGGGAGCCCGCCCCTCAGCCCTGCCGTAACTCTGATAATGGCTGAATAGTGCGGCTGTATCCGTTCCGTACACTGCCACTACATCCGGGTTGTTCCGGGCATAATACTCTGCATCAAATACAGTCCCGTCGCTCATCGTCAGCGGCACGGCAAATACCGTCATACTGTTCCCTGCAATAACTGTCGCCGCCATACATACAGCCATCATTTTTTTTATCTTTATCGTTTTTCTGGTCTTCATTTCTTCCAACATCCCCCAACTCCGAAATACCTTTTTATTCTATCATTTTTTTCTTATTCCTACAAGAAGATTTTCCCCCTTTTCCCGCAACTCTTTTGTCTTATTTTACCAGAAATATCATTCCTTTTACACCATCTTCTCCGGTTCTGTTTTTCGAGACCTGCAGGATGCGTTATCTTATTCTTGCCGTTTCCATGAAACAAGAGTATAATATATTTTGCAAATATATTGTAGCAGGAAAGGATCTTCATCTATGAGTAAAGTACAGATTTCCATGGAAATATTTCCCCCGAAAAAAGACAGTGAATTTTCCTCCGCTTTCCGCGTGGCAAAAGAACTGTCTGAGATAAACCCCGATTTTATCAGCGTAACTTACGGTGCAGGGGGAAGCCGTTCAAAGAACACGATTGAGATCGCCTCCTACATCCAAAACGAACTTCATATTCCGGCCATGGCTCATCTGACCTGCGTAGGCAGTACACAGGCTGACATAAACAGACTATGCGGAGAGTTTAAAAAATATAATATCTCCAACGTTCTTGCGCTCCGCGGCGACAGACCAAAGGATATGAGCGATGAACAGTATCACAGCAGAGAATTTGCCTATGCCTCAAATCTGGTGGATTTTCTGAAAGAACACACAGACTTTGAAATATGGGGCGCCTGCTATCCCGAGAAGCATTTTGAATCGTTCAGCAGAGAAGCCGACCTGATGCATATGAAGGAAAAGCAGGAAAAAGGAGTGACACAGTTTATCACACAGTTATTTTTCGACAACGATTTCTTCTATGAATTCCGGGAGAAGGCGGCACGAAAAGGTATTACCGCACCGATCCATGCCGGTATTATGCCGATTACAAGCGCAGGGCAGATCGGGCGTTCCATCTCCCTCTCGGGTTCTTCCGTCCCGAAAGCATTGTCCGATATCATAGCAAACTACGGCGAAAGTCCTGAAGATATGTATAAGGCCGGCATTGATTACGCCATCCGCCAATGCCATGATCTTCTTCAAAACGGCGTGGACGGCATTCACATCTATACCATGAACAAACCGGCTGTAGCAAAACAGATCGTGGGAAATATGGAAGTGTAGCAGGGGATACATTTCAGCATTTACAAAATTTTAAGAAAGGCGGCAAAACCACAATGGGCGAAACAGACAATAATCAGAACACAAATTTAAATTCTGACGTATCAAATCCCGAAAATAATCAGACGGAACTCTCAGGACAAAATTTGGATTCCGTTCAGAATTACGGACAAAACGCAGGCTACAACAACGGACAATATCAGAACTACGCGCAAAACGCAAACTACAATAACAAACAATACCAAAACTACACACAAAACACAGACTACAACAACGGACAGTATCAGAATTACACGCAAAATACAGCTTACAATAACGGACAGTATCAGAATTACACGCAAAATACAGCTTACAACAATGGACAATTCCAGAACTACGGTCAAAACACTGACTACAATAACGGACAGTATCAGAACTACCCGCAAAACACCGGCTACAATAACGGACAATTCCAGAACTACGGACAGAATACAGCTTACAATTACAACAGCGGCCAGCAATACAACTACAGCCAGAATACAGGTTACGGAAACGGCTCGTACTACAACCCAAACTACGGCCAGCCGCCCTATGCAAATCCTCAGGCTCCCTGGCAGCAGGCAGCTTTTGTGCGGGAACCCGTATCAAATGTCTTTTACTATATTTTAATGGCGCTCACCGCAGTGTCCACGGTCGTCAGCATTATTTTCGCCATGAAACTGTTAAACGATACCATGTCCTCCCTGAATTTTAATTCTGTTGCCGGGCAGGACTTTTTATCCATATATTCTGCTATGATGGCGGACATTACCGCTTCTGCGCCTTCTGTCCTGTATACCCTGTTCACTTATATGGCCAGGTTTGCGATACTTGCTCTATCCATCACAGACATCGTGATAGTCCACAAAAAGGGATACCCCATCGTCGGGCTGATCCTGTTTACCATTTTCTGCAAACCCGGGTATTTCCTCTGGCGCGCTTATACCGTAAAGCAGAAAAAACTGATTCCGGTACTGTTCACCGTTTTCTATGTACTCGCATACGTCGTTTATTTCATCTGGTGCTTTTCACTGGGAATGAATTTCATGTATTAGTCCTGAACTTCACCTGATCCAAAAGTACCAGATCTGCCTGAATCTTAATACCCGGCCAGCCGCCTTTCGTACTATCGCGGCCGGCCGGGTATCATCAACTGACTGACATAGCGGCCTCAACTGTTACATTTCCCGCACACTGTCAGTTAAATTTAAAAAATCTCCTGCACAGCTTATAGCCGTCTATGGAAATCTTTCGTCCACCCTTCCCGGGCAGATTCGTATAGCCGCACAAAAGCCCATACCTGAGCCTGTGATACAGCCCTCTATTATTTTCCTTAAAATAGCTCCACAGACCTCCACGCTTTTCCAGATTTTCAGGCGTTCCGGAAATCGCCAGCATGATCGTGGATATCACTGTGATGATCTCCAGATAATTATACATATATTTCCGTCTGTGCTTTTCCGCGCTTATCTTTGAAAAATGCTCGTTATAGAAATCAAACATCATTTTATTGACTTTGATCTGCTGATCGATCCGGGAGATCATCACAGACTCGTTGACAGACTGATCCTCTCTTCCGATATAGTACCGATAAAAATTCACATCCAGATAATACATGTTTTCTACTTGCAAAAGAGGCTCAAACACATAAATATTGTCCACATAAAAGGTTTTCTCCGGCAGCTTCAGACCGCATTCGCGCAGAAGCTTTGTCCGGAAAATCACCGAATGCATCAGGATATACTGTCCCTTCATAAAATGTTTCACATCTTTCCAGGTAAACAGCTCATTTTTTGGCAGCGCATGGCGGTACCTCATCACTTTATGACGCTTCTCCCCTGCTTTTTCGTAGACAAAATTGCTGATCAGCATATCGAGCACCGCCCGTGAGCCCGCAAAATGCCGCAGAGTTTCCAGAATCTCCTCATATGCCTCTCTCTTTACCCAGTCGTCACTGTCCACCACTTTAAAGTACAGTCCTTTTGCTTCTCTGATCCCGGTATTAACCGCTGCGCCGTGTCCGCCGTTTTCCTGATTGATTAACCTCACAATACCCGGAAATTTTTCCGCATACTCTATGGCGATCCGGGGCGTCTCATCCTCGGAACCGTCATTGACCACCAGTATCTCCACATCCTCCCCGCCGGGCAGCAAAGACTCAATACACTTTCTCATATACGCCGCCGAATTATAGCAGGGAATCGCTATCGATAGTAATTTCATACTCTTCTCCTCATTTTTTCATTCAGTCTTTTCCATTATTTTTTATCCTGGCCACAATAACCCTTTTTCACTTTCCCGTCTCTCTGAATACATCCGCCCCCTGAGTGATATCCAGATATCTGGCATAGCTCGCATAGGCCGAGGGCAGCGGATATTTTTTCTCGATCTCCTCTTTCTCCGCAAAGATAAAATCCGCCCGCTCTGCCGCCTCTTTCTGATCCATCAGCTCGTCAGTCCTGATACAGTATCCTGTCATATGCCACTCTTTGTGGGTAAAAATATGTTTTGCCTCCCCCAGCTTTTTTATACGCAGCGAAACAAATCCCAGTTCTTTCAGATAGGCTAATACCTGTCCGGCACTTTTTTTTCCGGGCAGACAGGGAAATTCATAAAGGCCTGCCAGAAGTCCCGTATCCCCTCTCTTTGTCAAAGCGGCTCTGGTCTCATCCTGTAAAACAAGTACGGTTTTTTCTTCTGTTTTCCTCGATTTTTTCGGCGCTTTCTTCGGATATTCCGTCATGCATCCCAGAGCCTTTGCTTTACAGAAACCCCGCAGCGGACACGCCTCGCACTTCGGTTTTCCGTTCGGAAGGCAGACCATCGCCCCAAGCTCCATCATTGCCTGATTAAAATCTCCGGGACTCTCTGCCGGTATCACGGCGAGCAGTTCCTGTTCCACTGCCTTTTTTACTTTTGCATCCAATATATCTCTGGCATCCAACCGCACCCTGGACAGCACCCGCAGCACATTTCCATCCACCGCCGCCGCCCTCTTCCCATAGGCGATGGAGGCGATCGCTCCCGCCGTATAACTGCCGATACCAGGCAGCTTTTTCAGTTCCTCCTGGTCCGCAGGCATTTGACCGTTATAGTCAGTCATGATCTGCTTTGCCGCTTTCTGCAGATTTCTGACTCTGTTGTAATACCCCAGTCCCTCCCAGAGTTTTAACAGAGCCTCTTCCTCCGCTTCCGCTAACGCCGCAATATCCGGCAGCATCCTCAAAAACCTGTCGTAATAGGGCTTCACCGCTTCCACTCTGGTCTGCTGCAGCATAATCTCGGAAAGCCACACATGGTAGGGCGCCGGATCCTCTCTCCAGGGCAGGATCCGCCTCCCCTGACTATACCAGTCAAGAAGCGCGTCCGGAATCTGATCCAACTCAGACAGATACACCGGCAGCGGTTTCCTGATCTCCAGGGAATCTTCCGTCACCAGACAATCCCTGGCAATGATCTGAACCCCGGCCTTCCTCGCTTCCAGCAAAACTTCCGCAAACTCCGGCTGTGTCTTCCGGTTTGGCACCACATGATCCACCCGGTCCATCTGCACCACAAAAAGCAGATATGCTTCATAGCCCGCCTCTTTTGCTTTGATCAGCTCCCTCACGTGCTTTACGGCCCTCTCCGACGGTGCATCCGGAAAACTGCCCACACCGTTTTCTTCCAGGGTGCAGCCCTTTACCTCCATATAGATCCGGCGCACGCTGCATCTATCCGCCGTACTTTCCCCGCCTCCGGTCTCCTTTGACTTTTGATCCCCGTCCCCTCTCTCCTGCTGGTCCGCCGCAGCTTCCGCTTCTATATAAAAGTCAAAGCGGGACTCCCCGAAGGTAGTCTCCGGCTTTACAAGCGTCACATCCGGAAAAAGGCCGCCTGATAACAGCCATTCAAAAACAGCTTTATTCGGCGCCTGGGAATCCATATTGACGATCCGCCCTTCCTTTTTAACCGCCACCAGATCGTAGGCGGTAGCCCGCTCCCCGTTATCCGACTTCTCCAGATAGACGGTCGCACCTTCTCTCAGAAGTTCCCTGCACCTGCCCGTATTCTTTACATGTACTTTCTCTTCCCGTCCGTCTATCTCTACATAAGCAATAAACCTGTTCGGCCGCGACAGGAACGTCCCTTTTTTGATATGCTGATATTTCATGAATACCGCCGCCTTTTCTAATTGATACTGACAATCACTGAACTTTACCGAAGCATCCGACTCACGAGCGGGAAGTATCATAAATCGGCGGCAGATCTTACCGCTGGTGAGAATAAAATTTTGAGCCGCTCCTGTCCTGACGACATTTTTCCATCAGCCTTATTAAAGTCACAGAACGGTTCACGGTCCTCTGCCTTCATATCGGGCAGGCACCCTGGCCGCCGGAACTACCTCCGCCGCCGCCTCGGTGTGCACCGCCTGATCGTCAAAGAAAATGTGCGCCCCGAAAGCCTTCAAAATATCCCGTTTCTGTACGCCTCCCAGAAAAAAAGCTTCGTCAATCCTGACGCCCCAGGCCCTTAACGTACGGATCACCCGCTCGTGGGCAGGCGCGCTTCTGGCTGTCACAAGGGCCGTTCTGATCGGCGCCTCCTCCTGCGGAAATTCCTTCTGCAGATCCGAGAGCGTCTTTAAAAATCTGGCAAAGGGTCCCGCCTGCAACGGATTCTTCGCATTTTCCTGCTCGTTTTTCTCAAATGCCTCTAACCCCTGCTCCTGATAGATCCGCTCCGACTCGTCCGAAAATAACACTGCATCGCCGTCAAAAGCAATACGGATCTGTCTGATGTCTCCATCGCAGTTATAGGTATGTATTCCGTCGCTGCAGATGATGCCCGCCGCGATGCCGCTGTCGATAGCACCCTGCACATCCTCCTCATAGGCGGACAAAAACAGATCCGTCTGAAAGGCCGTCAGATAGGGAGCCAGAGAAGCGCCGCTGACAAGCACTGCTCTCGTAATATCGAGACCATACTCCTTAATTGCATGGAACACCCGCAGGGACGTATCCGGGCTGTTGCGGGACATTACGATCACTTCCACCTGTCCTTCCTGCCCGGGTATTCGATTGATATTAAGCAGAGCCTTCACAAGCGCAAAGCCGGGGCCCGGCTTTAACAGTTCCTGTTCATGCTCCACCTGATAGCTGCAGTATGCCTCCACGCCCTCCCGCTCAAAAAGTTCATTCTCCTTCGAGAGATCGAAAAGTGCTCTCGAAGACACACCGATCACCAGCCTGCTTTCCAGATCAAAAGCCATACCTGCTCCTTTCCGCCGCATACTGCGGCACTAACGGAGCCTTCTGCACTCAAACCTTTCTCTCGTGGCAAGACAGTACTTTAACTCTTCGTACCGTTCCGTGATATCGCCGGGCTTCACTTCCACATCTATGGCGATGGCCATCGTGTTGATCATCTGGTCGGTCAGTCTGTCTTTCATGGTGGTCAGTATCTGCAGCTTTTCCTTACAGGTATCCGCATCCAGATATGCCAGCACCATCGGATCGATCTGCGGCTCCGCTTCTTTTTCGGGAGACTGCCTTTTATCGGAATCGGAAAGCAGAGCTTTCTTTACGGCAGAGGTATTTTCACTGCTTCGTCCCATCTGATCTGCCCCATCCGATATAGATAAAGATGCCATCTGGCCGTCTGTCTCAGGCATTACAGCGGATACCGCCTGCCCGCCTGCCCCAAATGTCACCGCAGATACCGTCTTTCCGCCTGCCTCAGACGCCGCAACAAATACCGCCCGCCCATCTGCCTCCGGCGTCACAGGATTTACAGCGCCGCTCTCCACAAGCTCAAAGCGTTTTTTCTGCGTTATATAAGGATATTTCTCCTTATCCACAGATCCTGTAAAGGCGGCCAGGTCTCTGGCATATACGCCATAGTCCCCATAAAGCGCCTGATAGATCACCAGTTTTTCTCCGGTTTCCGTATGTGTCGCAACCGTTATCACACGATAGCAGTTTCCCTTAAAATGTTTATAGATCTCGCCTGGTTTTGGAAGCTGTCTCATATAGGTCCTCTTTCTGTCCGCCTGTTTCTTTTTTATAGCCGACAGTAACAGTATACCCCCAAAAACCAATTTTGTCATGCGATTTATAGATCCAATATAGCAGAGCAGGTGTCCAATAAATGGTACATTAGATGATTTTTTTCTTTTATTTATCAAGCAGAGGAGCCTTTCCTCTGCTCGCCGCACGGGGTGCGTGCAGCAAAGCTGCTAATTTCCATGCGTCTTCTGAACGCATTATGCACCCCTGTGCATAAAAATGCGCCCGGCAGATATCTGCACCTGCCAGGCGGCAATGATCATTACTGCTCTTTCACCAGTTCGATCGTTCCGTATACTTCCTTTGTCTCCACATCATAGGCCTCCAGCAAAATACTGTCGCCAAACTCCATCTTTTCCAGACTGAGTTTCCAGAAATACTCTCCCTCACTTAACAGTTCCGTCCCGGAAGCCATTCTGATCCTGTGTTCTTTTTCCGGCGCATCGCCTGCCAGCCGGAAAGAAAGTCCGCCATTCCAGTCCTCACTATCATCTTTGTACAGGATCTCCAGATAGGTGCCGAGTTTTGTCTGGACTACCTCTGCTTTTTCGATAATGCCACTGCTCCCTGGAATCTGCGCCGTACCTGCAGGTGCATAAACTACCGCCTCAGATGCGCTGATGTCCGTCAGACTGAAACGAATCTCCGTCCTTAAAATATCCTCCATACTCGTCATGCTCTCGTCCCGGAGGATCCCGGTGCACACCACATCCAGTGTCTGTTCTTTCATGGTCTTTCCGCACTCGACCATAATATCCATCACATCGTCCTCCACCCACTGAAAATATATGGTGGACACGGCGATTCCCAGCTCATCCATATTCTGAATGCCGGCATTCACATGCATGATCTCCAGGTTTTTGTCTGCCGCATATTCGCTGACACTCATGTCACTGTCGATCCCAAAGTCGCGGACCGGATCCTCCGCTATGGCGTCCTCCGGCACAAAGAGATAGCGCCCTCTCTCTTTCGCTTTCGCCTCCAGTACAACATAAATGCTCTCGCTGTCGCACATCGCCTCCTTAACTGTATAATCAGCGGCCATTCCTTCGGTGATCTCCGTCTTTTCCTGCTCTTCTTCGGCCACCGGCACGATCAGTTCCTCCGCTTCTACAGGCGGCATGGCGCTCTCATTCCCGTTTCCTCTCAGAAAATCCAGTATCCCGAAATGCTTCCCGGCCGCATAAGCGCCTGTCCCCAAAAGCGTGACCGCCGCCAGAACAAGCGCCGCCGCTTTCAGCACACTCATGCCGCCTGAAATCCTCCCGCTTTTCCTGCTGCTGTATTTATTTTTTCCTCTGCCTGAACGGTTTTTATACCCGCCTCTTTCAGGCAGTTCTGCCAAAGTCCGCGTATAACCTCTCCATACACTGTCCGGTATTTCCACTTCTTCCCTCAGCCCCTGTATCATATCGTCAAATCTGCTCATATATCATTCTCCATTTCTGCACTACCGTGCAACTCTGCCATAAACTGCCATTATCCCACTAAACTTTTTTCCAGCATCATTTTTCCAATGCGGCTGCTTCACTTAATAATGTCCAATTCCCAGCCGCCCCTTCATCCTATACTCCTCTTTGCAATCTTCCTGCCCGCCGCACCGTTTCTCTCATACAACATCTCCATCTTTTCCCTGGCGGCCGCAAGACGGCTGCGCACCGTACTCTCATTCACTTTCAGTATTTCTGCGATCTCTCTTGTCTTAAATTCCTGCACATAGTATAAAATAACCACTGTGCGGTGTTTTCTGTCCAAACAGTTTAAAAAGTCATCCCACTCCACAGCCAGATAACTTTCCTCCGCCCGCCCCTTCTCCGGAATCATCCCGTCTGACACGGTATGGCGCCTCTGTCTGCATATCTCATTGCAGTGATTGATCAGGATCCTGATCAGCCACGTTTTAAAATAACGCTCCTGTTTCAACGTTCCGATTTTTTCCCAGCACGTCAGTGCCGTCTCCTGCATGGCATCCAGCACATCCTCATCATTTTTCAGAATCGCCTTCGCCACTTTATACATGCTCTGCGCCTGTATCTGCATCAGATCTTCAAAAGCTTCTTTATTGCGATTTTTCGCCTTTTTCACCAACTGTTCCATCTGTATTTACTTTCTCCCTTCCCGTCAGCATGCTCCGATCCTTTTATTATTCTGTTTTCCTTAAATTCCCGGGAACTTTTCTGTTGTGGCAATGAGCCGACTGCCGTCTGCCAGGCGAACCATCCGCTGGCCTGACCGATCGGCAAATGCCCTGTATTGATTTCAGATTTGCAAATTCTGTAAGCAGGTCCTGCTGCTTTTATACTGATTAGATGGAATAGATCTCTTTTTTGTCCAGATAAATTTTATTTTTTTCTGTTTCCGTATTTTACGATCAGAAGTTCCACACTGAGCCGCTCGGCAAGCTTCCCGGACTTGATATCGTAATCCGCCCTCGCGCAGTCCTCCAGTGCCCTCTTCAAAAAGGACATCCTAAACCCTGCGGCCTGTTTCATATATTTTCCGGCCACAAATCCGTGCAGACCGACCTTTTCTGCGATCAGAGCCTGGGGATATCCCTTTTCCGCCAGCTCCTTCACCTGTAAAAGCAGATTGAACTGCCTGCTGATCAGCGCTAAAATCCGCATGGCCGGCTCCCTGAGCGCAAGCAGATCATAGTACAGATGGAGCGCCCGCTCACTGTCCCCTGCTGCTATGGCTGTTATCATATCAAAAATGTGATTCTGGATCTGCGGTACACAGATCTCCGCCACATCCTCTGTGGTGATCACATCCCTGTCCAGCATATAACACAACAGCTTTTCCAGTTCTCTTCTGATATTTTCCATATCGTCGCCGCATCCCTCCAGAAAAAACTGCAGCGTCTGAGCGGATATCTGCTTATTCTCCTTTTTCAGAATGCCGAGCACCCATTTCTGCAGTGTCTTCGCATCCTGCCTGCCAAACTCCGCCGCGTAGCCATACTTTTTTATCGTTTTAAAGAGGCCGCTTCGCTTATCTACTTCCCGCTCTGCAATAATAAAACTGCTGCTCTCCGCGGGATTTTTCAGATATTCCGCCAGTTTCTCCCCGCCGGATTTAAGCAGTTCCGTATTTTCCAGTATTATGACACGCCTGTCGGCAAAAAAAGGCAGCGTCTCCGACATGTCGATGATCTCCGGTACCGACACCCCTTTCCCCTCATAGCGGTTCACGTTCATCTTATCACCGCCGCTAAGCATCGCTTCCATAAGCCTGTCCCTGTACTGTCTGACCAGATAGGCTTCCTCGCCGTAAAGTAAGTAGATCTGCTTTAACTGTCCTGTTTTTATATCTTCCGTGATTCGCTGCATGGCAAAATGTCCTTTCCTCTCAGTGCACTATTCCAATCTTTTCCATCAATGCCTCCTGCAATACTTTGGACACATTGATCTTTTCCTTTTCGGCCGCTTTATTCAGCCAGTTCGGTATTGTCACATTTTTTCGCACCATTTTATTATCCACTTTTTTGCGGTATTTTGTAAAATCCACATCTACCAAAGAGACATAGCTCTTCTCCGCAGACGCAAATTCAGACTTTTTCAGATCAATCTCATTTATATCTCTGGGGAGCGGAATGGGTTCACTCATATCTTCCAGTGTGATCCCCGATAAGCCAATGGCATCCCGCGCCATTTCTATGGCATCTGCAACCCCAAAGCCCTCCGTCATAATTTCCAGATCAGGAACTTCTATTAAAATCGTATCTTTTTCATCCTCTGTTCTTGTAAAAATTACAGGATATGCATATTTCATACTCTTTCTCCTCTTTTAAAAAATCAGCTTGACATATCACCAGATTGCTCTATTGCTTCCACAAATTGTAACAATTCAGCCCTCATGTTTCACTGTTACCATAAATTCCACTTTCTCAATATCGCTCTTGCCAGCTGTTCATTGATTTCTTTATGCCGTAAAATTCTCTCTATTTCATTTCCGCAAATATAAATATCATGATTTCCGCCATGGCGATAAAATATAACCCCGGCGCTTTCCAGTCTTTTCACTAACTCTCTTTGCTTCATTTGTAATTCCTTTCCTAATTATACGCATTGATGTGTATAATGTCAATCCATATGGATTTGTTCTAACATGATTCAGAAGTGAGGGACAATTTCCGCACAGCAAAACTCCTCCACCCGTATCCTTCCTCTCCGCACCTGCATTGTGACCGCACCGCTCTTTGCAGTCCGGTAAATACGGCACCCCCGCTTTTCAAGCCTCTCTATCAGTTCTTCGTGCGGATGACCATAGCGGTTGTCTTTTCCGGCGGAAATGACTGCTATGACCGGATCAGTCATCTCCAGAAATTCCCGGGGGGTGGAATACTTTGAACCATGATGGGCCACCTTCAGGACGGTAAGCGCCTCTTTCCCCTCAAGCCCCGAAAGCAGTTCCCACTCCGGCTCACCTGTCACATCGCCTGTCAGCAGCATCTTAAATTCCTCATACTCCGTGTAGAGCACTGTGGATATCTCATTGACCTCATCGGTCGCCATCCCTTCTTCCGGGCTGAGACAGGTAAATTTCAGGTTTCTGTCCTGTACGACGTCCCCTCTCCCTATGTACCGCACGGGGATCCCGTATGCCGCCGCCTGCTCTCTCAGTTCAGCCAGTTCCTTTTGCTTCATCTCCCGGGAAACGTCAGGCAGGATCAGACTGTTTATCCGTACCCCCCAGGGCGACTGCTCCATCAGTTCCAGAATACCGGATATGTGATCTTCATCGGGGTGCGTCACAAAGACAGCCTCCAGTTCTCCGATCCCCATGCTCTCCAGAAAAGGTAATATCTGATATTTTCCTGTCTGAGATTTGCTCGTAGAGCCGCCGTCCACCATATAACAGTTTCCATTTTCGTTCCGCATCACGATACAGTCACCCTGTCCCACATCCAGAAAAGAGACTGAAAATCCACTGTAAGGGCGTATAAATAAAAGCCAGACTGCCACCACCATCATAAGCCATTGACAGATGGCAGGTATCTCTGCACTACAGTTTTCTCCTTTTTGCCTGAGCTTTTGTCTGAACTCTTTTCTTTTGCTTTTATTATCCGGGCAAACCTCTTTTCTTTCTTCCTGCCAGTCCGCTCCCTTATGGTCCTTTGGCACATCCCGGCGAGCCCGCCGTTCCTCCATCAGATGATGTCTGAAAATCAATGCAAACAGTATGCCGTAATATACTACGATCTGCCATACCTGGGGCTTCCCGCCAATTTTGACCGCACCGGGCAGTTTTAACGCTTCCCTGCAGGATACTTCGTAAAGTCCCAGTATCAGCCTGTCCGGTATCCCGAGAAAAACTCCCGCCCGGGGCATTGCCCATCCTGCCGCCATGGAAACCATACCCACAGCAAATACCACGCTCATCAGAGGGATCACATACAGATTTAAAAGTATCGAGTAAATGGGGTATCTGTAATAGAAATACAGCAAAACCGGAAGCGTCATGACCGCTATTCCGCTGCTCAGACTGAGGCCGTCTATGACCGCACCGGTTAATTTCCTTCGCATCTGTTCTACACTATCCTGTAAACTCTCCGCCAGCCGTTTCTCCTTCTTCCCATTTTCAGTTTCCGTATTTCTGTTTTCCCCGCTTCCTTCTTTCCTTTTTCCGGCACCCTTTCTCCTCTCTTCTCCCCGCCTTTTCTTACTTCCTGTCAGTCCTCCATATCCTGACAACGCTTCTGCCATCTCCTTCCACCAGGGAAGCACCAGACCGATTCCCGCCACTGCCCCGAAAGACAGCAGAAAACCGCTGTGCCGCAGCAGAAGCGGCTGCTCCATCAGCATCAGCACTGCGGCAAGTGCCAGCGCCGTCAGCATATCGTAGGTTCGGCCGAACAGTTCCGCCGCCAGATGCAGGGCAAACATAAACACAGCCCTCCAGGTGGAGACACCCATGCCGGTCATCAACCCGTAACACCACATGATCCCCACCGCAGCAGGAGCCCTGAACCACACCGGTATGCCGCATTTTTTCAGACTCCCCGAAACTGCCACTCCCAAAAGGGAGACATGAAGCCCTGAAATAGCCAGAATATGGATCAGTCCGTTCAACTGATACAGTTCTTTCGTTTCCTCCTCCAGACCATTTTTTTCTCCCAAAAGCATGGCTTTCAGGATAGATGCTTCCTTCGCCGGATAGATCTGATCCAGCACTTCGCAACAACTGTATTTTAATAGAAATAATTTTTCTTTTACCGGAAAACAGGATTCTGAGCGTTCAAGAATTTCTGTCTGATTTAACTTGTAAGATACGTTTAAGATCTGATAATACTCTTTTAAATGAAACTCCCCCGGATTAGATGCCTCCCGAAAGAGCGATACCTTTCCGGAAACCCTGACGGTTTCCCCCATGCGCGGGAGTGTTTTCCTCTCCCCCACATCCTTCATATAACACATGACTTGTCTGTCATTCTTATCTGTGACACTGCTGACATACAAAACCGATACCTTTTCACCAAAGATGACACGGTATTCTTTATTTGTGACTACTCCGGTCAAACAGATCCGCTTCCCTTCTTCCGGAAGCGGATCATCCGATCTCCCTTTACCGTACACAAAAGCCATCATCAGTAACACAAAGATAAGAGAAAACAGGCAAACCGGTCTTCTTATCTGCATAACTACGCCCTTCTTCTGTTCCTCTTTTCTATTTGTTCAATCTGGTAATCTATTGTACAACATTTCCGTTTTGGCCGGCAATGAGTCTCCTTTCTTTACTTTGTCTCCACCAAATCCAGATTCCTCTCAAACACTGTTGTCAGACTGACATTGTCCCTGTACGTGACATCCGTATTTCCATCAATGGATATCTGCACCCGGTTAATACCTGGCAGTTCCACCAGAGAATTTACAATAGAATACAGCACCGTCTGAGAAGTCACATTATTCATCGGCGTCAGAAACTCTTCGCTCAAATCCACATAACATACCCTGTCCTTCGCCGTAACGCTGAGTATCGTCACTGTCGGATTGATCGTCGGATAGCCCGCCTCATTGCCGCCCTGTCCGTCCTTTTTCGGTCCTTTGATCAGCTCTTCCACAACCTGACGCTCCATGGGGATGTTACTGTTATAAACAACATTCCGATTTACCACCACTAACCCGTCTCCGGTCTCATTGGCAAAATAGAGCTTAAATTCTGCGTCTACGTAAGCATTGATCTCCGTCCCCGCATTATCAATAAAAGAGTCCGCCGTCATGGCTCCCACAGGCACCCCCACCGCATCCATTAACGTCTCACTCTCCACAGAAAAGGTAATGGTATCGATCCCGTCTATCTGTGTCAGCGTCCGCACCACAGCAGCCCTGCACAGCACTTCCAGAATAGGCTCCTGATTCCTGTAAAGCTCGCTGAAATCCAGATTCATCTGTCCCTCATTAAACATATAACCCTGAAAAGTCTCGGATAACGGTGAAAGGTATTCCGGCCTGTCCGCAGTATCTTTAAGCTGCGCCAGAAACTCCTGCAAAAGCGCCTCCCTGTCTCCCGCCTCCGTATCCGTCACATATTCCTCAGAAGCCACGCGGGTTCCTTCTTTATTGACATAATAGATCTGATAACTGTCACCACTCTCCTGCCTGTCCTGCCCACATGCTGACACTCCGGTCAGAAGCAGAAGAAGCAGAACGCAGAGGATCACTTTTTTTCTCATTCCACTCTCCATTCCTAAGCCTTATAATTAAGCGGTATCTTTACAATAAAGCTGGTTCCCTCCCCCGGCGTACTCTCCACCCGGATTGATCCCCTGTGCATCAGAACCGCACTTCTTGTGATAGCAAGCCCAAGTCCCGTTCCGCCGATCTCTCTGGAATGGGATTTGTCCACCCGGTAAAATCTTTCATAGATGTGGTCTAAGGACTCCTCGGGTATTCCCACACCGGAATCGCTGACCGTCAGCGTAAAGAACTGGTGGTCCGCATCCAGTATCACTTTCACCCACCCGTTTTCCTTATTATATTTTACAGCGTTTTCCACCAGGTTTGAAAGTACAAGACTGATCTTTACCTCATCCACTGTCGCTTTAACCGGACGGATACTCTCAAAAGTCACCTCGATATCCCGCTTTCTGGCAATCGGCCGCAGACGTTTTAAGATCACCTCAGTCAGCTCATTCATGCTGACTTCCGTGATGTTCATCTCCGTCACTTTTTTATCCACCTTCACCAATGCCAGAAGATCTGTGATGATCTTGTTTTCCCTGTCGATTTCCTCGGCGATATCCTCCATAAATTCCCGGTACAGCTCCGCCGGCACATCCTCCTGCGCAAGCAGCGAATCTGCCAGCACTTTCATGGATGTGATCGGCGTTTTCAGCTCATGGGAGACATTTGACACAAACTCCTGTCTGGAATCATCAAGCACCTTCATTCTGGCGAGGAGCTTATTAAAGGCATCAATGATGTGTACCGTTTCCGCATAATCCGGCACATTGATCGCCTTGTCGGAATACCCTTCCGCCACTTCATTGATCGCAACGGTCACCTTGTTCAGAGGCCTCACCATAAAATCTGCCAGAAGCAGTGCACCACCAAAAATAATCAACATCATGATCGACAACAGAATATTGGCTTTATTTCTCAGAATATCCATTGTTTTATGGATCGTGTCACAGGATATACTGATTAACATAACGCCTCTCACGACTTCTTTTGTCTCTCCTGTTCCGGCTTCGCCGGCTTCCGCCGTCACAGTCTCCGAAATGGGGATGGTCATCTCGACATACCCCAGACCTGCATCATAGTTGGACATACTCTCTCCTCTGAAGCACTTCACGACCTCCTCAGAGATGATGGTCTTTCCCTCGCTGATACTGTAGGTATCTTTTACCACTTTCAGATTTCCTGATATAATCAGCACGCGCCCCCCATATAAATTGGAAAGCTGTTCCAGCTCCGCATTGATCACCGGAGACGACGTGTCCTGTAAATAATTGTATGCGATCAGATGATTTGCTATGATCTTAAGCTGCGCCTGAACTTCCGAGGTACGCACGGAGACAGCCCGCGCCTCATAATTCTGTAAAATGCCGTACTGCATATAGCAGCTCGGAATCAGCCCCACCAGCAACAGGAACAGGAAAATTCTGGTTTTCAGGCTCCGCAAAGACTTGATTTTTGATTTGATATCTTCCCAACGATATAACATCCGCTCATTTCCCTGTTCTCACTCTTTAAAGTAGTAGCCGGTGCCCCATTTGGTCTGAACATACTTCGGTTCACTGGGACTTGACTCGATCTTTTCCCGCAGCCTCCGTACATGGACGTCTACCGTCCGTACATCTCCCGGATAATCCGCGCCCCAGACGCTCTTTAACAGATTTTCACGACTGTAAACCTTGCCCGGATTGGACATCAGAAGCTCTAACACCTCAAACTCCTTTGACGTCAGATTGATCTCCTTCCCGGAAATATATACCCGTCTGTCTTCTCTGTTCACCCGCATATCGCCGCGCTCCAGGGTAGCCGCTTTTGTCTCTTTACTCTCTCTCGGCACAGTCCGTCGCATGATGGCTTTCAGTCTCGCCTTCACCTCCAGGATATTGAACGGCTTTGTAATATAATCGTCCGCCCCGTAATCCAGTCCCAGAATTTTGTCCATGTCGTCGCCCTTTGCCGTCAGCATCACCACCGGAACATTGGAAAACTCCCTGATCTGCTGACAGACCTCGAAGCCGGTCAGCTTCGGCAGCATCACATCCAGAAGAATGATATCATATGTACCGTTTTTTGCCTTTTCAAGGGCCTCCTCGCCGTCATAGGCACAATCCACTTCCATGCCATCCTGCTCCAGACTGAACCGGATCCCCTTTACGATCAGCTTTTCATCATCCACTACCAAAACCTTCTTCGCCATTTTCTACCTCTCATTTCTCTCTGCCCAAATATGATGTCTCTATCCTCTGTCAGTCTGCTTTCCGGCCCTGATGCCTGTTGCTCCTGCCGGCCACGCATCCCGGCTCTGATATCCGTTGCTCCTGTCGGCCACGCATCCCGGCTCTGATATCCGTTGCTCCTGTCGGTTCCATATTCCGGCTCTGACACCCGCGGTCACTTTCCCATACACAGCCCGTTCATTCCACGGTCAGATACGCTTCCATCCTCGCATACATCTTCTCACCGATGCCGGAAACCTGCATAATGTCTTCCTTTTTCTGAAAACCGCCCTGCTTTTCTCTGTATTCAATAATGGCCTTTGCACGCCCCTCGCCGACGCCCGGCAAAGCGCAAAGCCCGGCGATATCCGCCGTGTTGATATTCACAAGCCCGTCCGATACATTCCCGATATTCTCTGTATTCGCAGCGTTTCCACCGGCTGCTCCGCTCTGCCCATCAGAGGGCGGCCCCGTCTCTTCCGCCAGCGTATAATAGCGATATGCTTCCTTTTCTTTCTCTCCGCCTGTCTTTTCAGCCTCTTCCCGTTCTTTTACCTCTTCCAGAGTCGGAATCTCCAGCCTGCTGCCGTCAGAGAGGGCTGCCGCCATATTCAGATAGTCCTGACAGGCTTCCAGTGTAAAACCGCCCGCCGCCTCCACTGCCTCATAAAAACGGCTTCCCGCAGGCAGCTCATAAACCCCTGGAGTTTTCACTGCGCCACAGACATGGACACAGATCTTTTCCCCCTGAAACCGAGTTCCCATGTTCGCAGCACCGACACTTTGTCCGTTTCCCTGAAGATCCTTTATACTTCCATCTTCATCGGCATTCTGCCCGATGCCTGAGAGATCCTTCCCACTGATCCCCTGTTCCATACCTGAAAGTTTAGTCCCGCCGACGCTCTGTCCCGTGCTCTGCATATCCTTCACACTGTTGTCCCGGCCCGACCAGAAAGTGTCTTCCCGGCCGGCATCCGCAAACGCTGTTCCGGAAAGGTCAGAACCTCCTTCTCCCAAAACAACGCCTGAAGCCTCCGAATAGCCGGATTCCCTTCCACCGGGATCACCGTCGATGCCGACAGCTGACATCCCTTCTTCCATCCGCAGTTCCGATAACAGCTTTTCCTCTGAACCACACGCCGACAGTACAGCCGCAGCCGTCAGAAAACATACGATAAGTAAGCCCATTCGCAGGCTAGCCGTAAACAGTATAGTTTTTTTATAAAATCTCATTCTTTTTTCCTTTCCGCATAATGTTTAATCTGCGGAAAAGAAGCCCCTCAGCCGCTTTCTGAAAAGCAACATAAATTTATTGTATTCCAAAGCCCGTTTTTTTACAAGTGCTTTGTTTTCATTTGCAGCCGAAAACTGTTCGGCTCTCCGGATTCTGTCGCTGTTCCAAAGTTGCTGGTACAAAGCTATTCCCACTTAAAAATAACAATTCCCACAATGGCAAGTGCCATCCCGATCATTTTTTTCATCTCAAACTGCTGTTTGTCCGTCCCGAAGATCCCGAACAGCTCGATCAGATAGGCCACCAGAATCTGCGCAACCACAATAAACAACACCGCTTTTGCGGGCCCCAGGCTTTTCATACTCTGAATCACAGTCCAGGTGATGGCCGCTCCCATCACACCGCCGAGCAGCATATACTTCGGCTCCACTTTCGCAAGTGACATAAAAGAATTTCTCTCCACCGCGGCCCAGGCCCCCAGACATACGAGAAGCGCCGTAAACTGCACAAAAGCGTTTGCTGTCCACACCCCCGTCGTATCCGTCACCTTCGTATTAAAAACGCCCTGAATACTCATCAGGGCGCCGGAAATAACTGCAATGATCATGCCCATGCTGAAAATCCTCCTTGTTCTCTCACAGTTATTTCCAGTATGGGCAGTTTTCGGTTATTCTATGCTCTTTTTATATATCTTTTGTGATGCCGATCACGGTATGGAATCCTTTCAGCGATTTTTCACTATGACTGTTGCTCTTACCGATTCCCGGCACAACCATGCTTATCTTCCCCGCAGCCATGACCGCCCTCTCCACAGTGATGTTGTCCCTCATGATGTCCATGATGGCCGCAGCGGGCTTCCGGATCAAAGGCAAGGTTCCCGGCTAGAAGAGCCTGTACCGCTTCATCTGCACTGCCGGATACGCCGCCGTACAACCTAATCCCCGCCTGTGCCAGCGCCATCTGTGCTCCGGCGCCAATTCCGCCACAGATTAACGTGTCCACTTTCAGGCCTGAAAGCATACCGGCAAGAGCGCCATGGCCGTTTCCTTCCGTACTTACAATCTGCTCCCCTGTGATCTTTCCATCTGTAATCTCATACACTTTAAACTGTTCCGTATGTCCGAAATGACCAAATATCATTCCGTTTTCATAAGTCGCTGCAATTTTCATCATATTTCTCCCTTCTATGCCTTCCATAAAATTCCGGATACCTATCACACGTCATGCATCCTCACTCATACCCCTTGCAGACATCCACCCAGCCTGCATATCCCGAATACTTCTCCAGTTCCGGGATCGTCAGCTCTATGGCGCTGTTGGCGCTGCCGCAGGCCGGAAAGACCGTCTCAAAACGCTTTAACGATACATCCAGATACACTTCCACACCCTCTTTTACCGCAAAGGGGCAGACGCCGCCCACAGCATGTCCCACCAGATCCGTCACTTCCTCCGGTGAAAGCATTTTTGCCTTTGCTGCAAACTGCGCTTTGTATTTGTGATTATCGATCTTCGCATCCCCGGCCGCCACCACCAGAATCGCTACTCCATCCACCGCAAAAGAGAGCGTCTTTGCAATCCTCTCCGGTGCACATTCTAAGGCCTTCGCCGCAAGAAGCACCGTGGCGCTGGACACCTCAAACTCCCGGATCTTTTCCTCCATATCAAATGCTCTGAAATATTCTTTTACCCGCTCTATCGACATTTTTCTTCCTTCTACGTTTTTATAAAATTCTGATCCTGCAAGGTTCTTTTCCCGCAGAGGCCTTTACCACAGATACTTTTTCATACGCCCCGCTATCCCTGAGGCTCCTCAATATACTCCACCTCCGGAATCTCCTCCACAGGCAGCTCGATATACTCCTCAGTATAACTGTCATCCCCGGTCACCTGGCTCATAACCTGCTCCGAAAGGCTCTTTAACAGTGCGTTCACATCCCCGCCCTCCCAGATATTGGTGAAAGCGATCTCCATCTGCACCCAGAAATTTCCGGTGGTCATCATCTTCGGGATCGGCATGGACTCCCCGTAGGAAGCTGCAAAGGTATAATTTTCATCGTACAGCGGAAAACCATAGACCGGCATTTTCCCGGTGGTCTCCTGCAGATTTAACCCGCTTGTCCAGTCGTTCATCATAAACTTTGCAAAATCATTCGCCTGCTCTTTCAGTTCCGTATATCCGTTTATGGCAATACAGGTCGTGATAGACAAAGAGCGGCTCTTTAATTCTTCCGTCAGATCCGGCATGCTGTAAAAACCGTATTCACAGGCAAAGTCTCCTTCTGCCTGAGCCTTCGCCATACGGTTTACTGCCTCCGTTCCGGCCACGGTGAACACGATCTTGCCGTCCAGAAAATCCTGCATCACACTGTCATAAGTGACATCTCTCGTCTCAATGGAGAAAAACTGATTTAACTCCTGAAACGTCGTCAGGCACTGCAGTGTCTCCAGATTGTAGATATCGATCTGCTCCGGATCATCCCCGTTCTCGCCGCCCACGATCAGATGATCCCCCGCAAAACTGTAATTATACACAATATCGGATACATCCCATTTAAAGACAGCCTCCACCTGCTCCGGCGCCTCATAACTGTCCGCAAACTCCTCCAGCTCCGCTATGGTATCCGGCAGACATTCCCTCACACGGTTTAAGATCTCCTCCTCCGAAAACTCCTGTGCCATATCCTCTCCGGCCGCTTCCTCCTCCACATTTCCGGCATCCGCCTCCGCCTGGGCTGCCTCTCCCGCAGCCTGATCCGCCTCGTTCTCCAACTGCAGCTTTGCATAATCTTTCAGATAGGTTTTATTGTAGAGCAGGGCGCAGGCCTCATAATAAAAGGGATACGCCACTATTTTCCCGTCGTAAGTCACTGCCGCGGCAGCTCCCGCGTTCTCATACTCGTCTATTCGGAACATATTCTGATCGTCGATCTCATCGGCCAATCCCGCCAGATATGCCTTTTCCAGACAATCATTCGTGATCAGATACAGATCCGGTCTCTGCCTGTCGTCGCGCCCCAGGGAAGCCTCGTTGATCGCCTCCACATACTCGCTGTCCTCGATCAGCACCGCCTCCACCCGGACATCGCTGTTTTCGCCGTATGCCACCGCCGCCGCATTCAGATAATCCGTCAGGCTGTCATCGGTATACCACAGTCTGAGCGTGTCTTTCCTTCTGTTCAAAAAACTTTCCTGTTGCTCATGCTCTTTTTCGCTCTTCATCTGCATGCCGCTCTTTCCCACAGCGAACACACCCGCTGCAAGACAGAGGATCAAAACCGCCGCATACACTCTCTTTCTGTAACTCATGAATCAACTCTCCTTAAGCGCGGCCCGCAAAATCTCCGCCATCTCGTCCACATGCTCCCGCGTAATTACAAGAGGCGGCACAAAGCGCAGAATATTGCTTCCCGCATTAATTAACACCAGCCCTTTCTCCAGGCATCTGTTTATCACACCGCCCACCGGCACGCTGCACTCCAGTCCCTGCATCAGGCCCACTCCGCGCCTTGTTAAAACCGTATCAAACTCCGCGACGATCTCATTAAGCTGCCCTTCCAGATAAGGCGCGATTTCCTGCACATGCCCTATTATATCATTTTCCTCGAATAAGTCCAACATTTTTGAGACTGCCGCACAGGCAAAGGGATTTCCCCCGTAGGTCGTACCGTGATCCCCCGCCGCAAGGGATTTCTCAGCCGCCTTCTCCGTCATCAGGAAAGCGCCCACCGGCACACCCCCGCCGACAGCCTTGGCACAGGCCATAATATCCGGTTTCACCCCATAGTGCTGCCAGGCGAACATCTTTCCCGTACGCCCCATACCGCACTGAATCTCATCCAGAATCAGAAGGATGTCTCTTTCCTCACAGAGCGCTTTCACCTGCTCCATAAACTTCTTTTCCGCAGGATAGATACCGCCCTCCCCCTGCACCGTCTCAAACAGGATAGCGCAGGTCTTATCCGTCACCTGTGCCCGCACAGAATCAAAATCATTCAGATCGGCAAACCGAATATTCCCGATCAAAGGTTCGAATGCCTCCCTGTAATGGGGATTTCCTGTCACAGAAAGCGCTCCCATGGTACGGCCGTGGAAAGAATGGTTCATGGCGATGATCTCTCCGCCCTCCGCGTTATCCTTTTGGCTGTTCGTAGAACCGCCTCCATGGCCTTCCCCATTCTCCCTCTTCGAGAAGGCATATTTTCTCGCTGCCTTCAGTGCCCCTTCAATGGCTTCCGCACCGCTGTTCGTAAAAAATACCCGGTCCATGCCGGATACCCTCTTGAGTTTTTCCGCCGCCCGCACTGCCGGTTCGTTGTAAAAATAGTTGGAAATATGAAGCAGCTTATCGATCTGTTCTTTCAACGCCTCGTCATAATCTTTGTAGTGATACCCCAGTGCATTCACCGCGATCCCCGCAAAAAAATCCAGATACTTCTTTCCTTCCTTATCATATAAATACACACCCTCTCCGCGCTCAAATACGATGGGGTAACGGTTGTAAGTGTGCAGCAGATCCCTCTCCGCCTGCCTGATATATTCCTGTGTCCCGTGATCCTGCATGGAAATTTCCTCCCTGTACTGTCCTGATTTATGTTACTCTAAATCCGTTATCTCGCCACAACCTCCCGTTTATCTCCGCACTTATATCGTTTCTTCCTCTTCTCTGATAATCGCCGTGCCGATACCCTGATTGGTAAAGATCTCAAGCAACAGGCAATGAGGGATCCTGCCGTCCAGGATATGCACCCTGTTGACACCGTTTCGGATGGCCGAAGTACAGTTGCCTAACTTCGGCAGCATACCGCCGCCGATAAAGCCGCCGTCTATCAGTTCCTCCGCCTGTCCGGCCGTCAGCCTGCTGATAAAGCTGGACTTATCCTCAATATCCCGATACAATCCCTCGATATCCGTCAGAAATACAAGCTTATCCGCTCCCATCGCCTTTGCGATGGCGCAGGCCGCATCGTCTGCATTGATATTGTAAGTATGGAAACCGTCATCAAACCCCACCGGCGCCACAATGGGCAGAAAATCCTTCTCTAAAAGATCATACAGCACTTTCGGATTCACTTCCTTTATATTGCCCACAAATCCGATGTCCTGTCCGTCCGCATACTTTTTTTCCACGCACAGAAGTCCGCCGTCCTTGCCGCTGACACCCACCGCTTTTACACCTAACTCCTGCACCATCGTCACAAGCGACTTGTTCACCTTATTTAACACCATCTCCGCTATTTCCATCGTCTCCGCATCGGTGACGCGCAGGCCGTTTATAAACTGGGACTCCTTCCCCACCTTGCCAACCCAGCGGCTGATCTCCTTCCCGCCGCCGTGGACAATGATCGGCTTAAATCCCACCAGCTTAAGAAGCGTCACATCCTTGATCACATTCTTCTGCAGTTCCTCATTACTCATGGCCGATCCGCCGTATTTCACCACAATGATCTTCCTGTTAAACTTCTGAATATAAGGCAGCGCCTCGATCAGCACCTCCGCCTTCTTCATAACCTCTTCCATATTTTCCGGTCTGTTATTCTGCATAATCCTTCATCTCCTGTTCTATATTTTTATTCCCTCATCGGCGTATTGTTATAGTTAGTCGGCTGAAAAGCCTTCCTGTATGCCTCCCGGCGTCCGCCGAGGACCGCGCCTCTACCTGATAAACGCCGTAATATTCTCCTCATTCAGCACAAAATCATAATAGTTCAGATCTTCCCGCTTCGTCCACCCGATCTCCTTCCAGAACGCGTTTCCCACATCATTTTTCGTGAAGGCAATCAGCGAAACCTTATTGATCTGCTCCTTTTTCAGCGCCTCCATGCAAAAGACCACCATCGCCTTCCCGATCCCCTGCCGCCTGCTGTCTTCCCTCACACAGACATGATAGAGACACCCTCTCCTGCCGTCATGGCCGCAGAGAATCGCTCCCACGATCTCACCGCCCTGCACCGCTGTAACGCTGATGCCCGGATTCCTTGTCAGAAAACGCCTTACGCCCTCCTCGGAATCATCGATGCTGCGGATACCGAAGCCGCGGATACTCTGCCACAGCCTCTTCACTGCCGAATAGTCCTCTATTGTCATGGAACGTATGATCGTTTCCATAGATTTTTATCTCCTTTTTCTGTATACGCCATTATTCACCGGCGTAAGGTATTTCACCCTTTTGTAATGATCGCTACGGCACAGGGCATCCTTCCGTCAATGACGTCATATTCCACATTTTTATACCCCGCATCCTTAAAAAACTTCTGATAAGATTCCATATCAAACTGGCGCTTAAAATTTACACCCGCCGCTTCAAACAGACGTACCGCTCTCTCATTAGTTCCCTCAGAGGCATTGATATAGGTCGGAATAATGATCCTGCCTCCCGGCCTGCATACTCGCTCCAGCTCTCTCACCGCATCTTCCGGCTTTTCCAGCAAATGGATCACATTTCCCGCAACCACTTTATTAAATCTGTTATCGCGGCATTTTAACTTCATCATATCTGCGCGCCTTATTCTGACATTGTCATAATTCCGACAGTTTTTTGCAGCCTGCCTTAACATTCCGCCGGAAAAGTCTGTCGCAATCAGCAGTTTGCATGTCGGCGCGATATGCCTGCTGATCGCACCCGTCCCACAGGCACACTCCAATACCACATCACCGGCTTCCATCTCTTTTGCTATTCTTTTTCCCAGATTTTTATATACTCTGCCATTGTATACGGTTTCCACCAAATCGTAAATACCGGCCACTTTATCCCAGAACATACGCCTTCCCCTTTCACAATGTTAAAATAATTTAACATGATAAATCCTTTTGCCATTTATATAAAACCTTCCACAGCCCTGCTACTGCATCTTCTGTCACGGAAAACACGGCATCATCATAAGCCCCGTATTCTCCTGCAGCCCGAACAGCAGATTCATATTCTGTACCGCCTGTCCTGCAGCGCCCTTCACCAGATTGTCCAGCGCGCCCATCATGATGATCCTGTTTGTCCGCTCATCGATCACAAAGCCGATATCCACAAAATTGCTGCCCTCCACCCACTTTGTCTCGGGGCACTCGCCGGACGGCAGCAGCCGGATAAACTGTTCCTCCCCGTAATACTTCTCATAGGCATCCCTTACTCTCGCCGCATCCAGTCCCTCCGGTGTCAGATCCGCGTAAGCAGTCACAAGGATTCCTCTGTTCATCGGTACGAGATGGGGGGTAAAGTTTAACAGGATCTCCCGCCCTGCGGCATACCCCAGCTGCTCCTCGATCTCCGGCGTATGCCTGTGGCTTGCCACGCCGTAGGCTTTGATATTCTCATTCACCTCGCAGAACAGGTTTGGCAGTTTTGCGCCCCGCCCCGCCCCGGAAGTGCCGCTCTTTGCATCGATGATCAGGCTCTTTGCATCGATCAGCCCTTCCTTCACAAGAGGATAGGCCGTCAGAATGGAACAGGTCGTATAACAGCCCGGATTGGCGATCAGTCTGGCGCCTTTAATCTCCTTCCTGTTGATCTCACAGAGGCCGTAAACCGCTTCCCCGATAAACTGCGGCGCCTTATGCTCGATCCCGTACCACTTTTCATAGACAGCCACATCCTTCAGCCGGAAGTCCGCGCTCAGATCCACGACCTTTGCCTTCCGCAAAATCTCCTCCGAAATTACAGAAGCCAAAAACCCCTGGGGCGTAGCCGTAAAGATCACATCCACCTGATCCGCCAGTTCCTGCAGATCATCCCCTTTGCAGATATCCTTCACCACCTGAAAGAAATTCCTGTAAACCGAAGCATACTCCTTCTCTATGTAGCTTTTTGAACCGTACCAGACAATTTCCGCCGCCGGATGCCCCTGCAAAATCCTCACAAGTTCCGCCCCTGCATAGCCCGTTGCACCGATGATGCCGACTCTGATCTTCCTGTTTTTATTCTCTGTCATAATTTCTCCTCATCCTTTATCTGTCAGTCCAAAGCAATAAGATCTGACCTTTCGTAACGATTATGTCCCTGCTGCATTTTCCGAAAATTCTTTTATCACCTGTATTTTCCCGATAATATGCCGGTTAAATTCATCAAGTTCTTCCGCGGGAACCCACAACTCCTGATGATAACTGCTTCCCACTACATGGATTTCAAACTTCCCTGCATATTCATCATCAATCTCGAACATCGTCACATAACCTCTGTGATCCTCATTATATTTCACATTCCATTGCCCCGCTATCTCGGCGGCATATTTTTCATTCAATACAGGATAAAATATCGGCTGTTCCGGCAATCTGGGCGGATATTTTTCATAGCCGCTTTTCTCTATCAACTTAAGCTCCTTTGTTCCGACAGGTCTGTATAATATCATATTTCTTCCCTCATCCCATCAGATCGAAAGCCTGTAGACATCATCCGGCGAAATTCTGCCGCCCGGCGTATAGATCAGCCAGTCCGTCACATCCTCCGGGCCGTACTCTCCCACAAAACCTTCATGCAGATCTTTGATATAATACGGTTCCTGGGTAAGCTTCGCCCGAAAACGGTTTCCGGACACCTCCAGCACCTCAAACCAGATATGTTCTCTGTCGTTATCCTGGGTTTTATGTTCCTCATCCACCTGCAGCCCAAGCTTCACTAAAAGATGGTTATCCTTATTTTCAAAAGCATCAAACAGATAGGATATCCGCTCCACAGCCTGCGCCCGCATCCGGGCAGTCTCCTCCACGGAGATTAAGAAGACCGGATTTTCCTTCATATATTTATCGTAGATATCAAGCGGATAAAATTCTCTCTTCTCCGCACTTTCCTGAGACGGATAGACAAAGACAACACAGGTGTCTTTATTATGTCCCTCTTTTCTGTCATTCTTACCGCCCAGCATCTCCGGCTCATACAGCTCAACCGCCTCTTCCCAGTCGATGAGCGTCACCACCAGAGGAATTCCCTCCGCCATATAAGCCATAAAATAGGGACTTCCGAATTCCGGAATCTCCTCGTCCTCCAGCATCCGGTTAGCCAGCGTCTCCAGCACATTGTAATGCTCCTGGTAGTTTTCCTTATTGGAATCAAGAACTTCCAGCTCCGGACGGCCACAGCGGTTTAAGCCGTGGGTATGGAGCCACACGCAGGCATCCTTCTCCTCCCCCGCCACAGCCTGGGCCGTGTAGAGATAGCGGGGCGCCGGCGGCACTTTGGACTCTGCGGCCAGTGAAACCCAGCGGCCGGAGAGGATCTTCTCCGAACTGTCATCGATCACCGCCAGCGCATCCGGGAGCATGGCATGGATCAGCTTCAGCTGCAGATGATAGGAGGCAAGGGCATTTTCCCCGAACTCCATCTCCACTGCCAGACCGTACTGAACCTTCTGAATCGCCTCGATATCCAGATCCGGGAAAAAATGCTGACAGCGGTACAGCTCCGGAATCCCAAAATCCGTGGGATAAATTTCCACCGAAAATATCTCCTTCCCGCAGGCGATCCTGATCTGTATGCCGTTTTCCTCCGGCTCCATGGATTCCACCTGAAAATCCGCGGCTTCCCGCAAACGCTTTTCCAAAAGTCCGGGATTTTCTATTTCCCTGCCATCCGCTGGAATTGCTAACATCTGAGATCTTGTCTTTTCCATAAAATTGTTCTCCTTCTCCCATAAACCAAATTCAAACTGTTTTCTTCTGCAAACGCCTCGCCGCCTCTTTACATATTCATACCATGTCTTTCAGACATGGTACGCTTCGCGATGCACACTCGCTTCGCTCCGAGCCGGTATAATATCGACAGATATTATACCATGTCCTTAAGCGGACATGGCACGCTTTGCGATGCACACTCGCTTCGCTCGGCGCGGTATAATGTCTGACGACATTATACCACAGGCGCCAGATCTTTTGCCGGTTTCACCACCCATTAACATTCCCGGCTCGCTTGATTATACTACTCCTGCCAAAAGTCCTCAATCCATTTTTCATTCTCTTTCTTTATTCGCACTGCATAATAATATATTATTTCTGCATATTATGCAATACATATTTATTTTTTTACAAAATGGAAAAGAAAATTCGTAATAAAAATGTATATTTTTACACTTGCATTTCTTTTTATCCTATTGTATATTAGTTCATGCAGGGTTTTGTGAAGCTCCCTGTTATTATAACAATTACAGTACATATTTTTTGCAGTAATTACAAACAAAATCAATAAAAGAAAGGTTCGGTACATATCATGAAAGAAAAAGTAATTCTGGCGTACTCCGGCGGCCTCGACACAACGGCCATCATCCCCTGGCTGAAAGAAAATTTTGACTATGAAGTGATCTGCGTCTGCGCGGACTGCGGGCAGGGAAACGAACTGGACGGCCTTGAGGAGCGTGCGGCTCTCTGCGGGGCTTCCAAATTATATATAGAAGATATTACGGACGACTTCTGTGACAATTACGTTGTCCCCTGCGTGCAGGCACATGCCGTATACGAGGATAAGTATCTGCTCGGTACCTCCATGGCGCGTCCCGCCATCGCGAAACGTCTTGTGGAAATCGCCCGCAAGGAAGGGGCAAGCGCTATCTGCCACGGCGCCACAGGCAAGGGAAACGACCAGATCCGTTTTGAGCTGGGCATCAAGGCCCTGGCTCCGGATTTGAAGATTATCGCTCCCTGGAGAAACGATAAATGGACGCTTCAGTCCAGAGAAGAGGAGATCGAATACTGCAAGGCTCACGGCATAGACCTCCCCTTCTCCGCGGACAACAGCTACAGCCGCGACCGCAACATCTGGCACATCAGCCATGAGGGGCTGGAACTGGAAGATCCCGCAAGCGAACCCAATTACGAGCATCTCCTCGTGTTGGGCGTAACGCCCGAGAAGGCTCCCGACGAGGGCGAGTATGTGACCATGACATTTGAGAAGGGCGTTCCCACCTCCGTCAATGGACAGAAGATGAAGGTTTCCGATATTATCCGCACCCTGAACGAACTGGGCGGCAAACACGGCATCGGTATCATCGATATCGTGGAAAACCGCGTGGTGGGCATGAAGTCCCGTGGCGTTTATGAGACGCCCGGCGGCACGATCCTCTACGAGGCGCACCAGCAGCTGGAAGAACTGATCTTAGATCGCGACACCTACGCATTGAAGATGGATATGGGCAACAAACTGGCGCAGATCGTCTATGAAGGGAAATGGTTCACGCCGCTTCGCGAAGCCGTGCAGGCATTTGTCGAGAGCACGCAGCAGTATGTGACCGGAGAAGTGAAGTTCAAACTGTACAAGGGCAATATTATCAAGGCAGGCACTACCTCCCCGTATTCCCTCTACAATGAAAGCATTGCCTCCTTCACCACCGGCGATCTGTACGATCACCACGATGCCAACGGCTTCATCAACCTCTTCGGCCTCTCTTCCAAAGTGAGGGCCATGAAGATGCAGGCTTTCGAGGAATGCAGACGATAGAATCGTGAGCTTCGCTCACATTGCCAGAAATGGGGCATAATAAATGACGTTTCTTCTAAAATGCCGGGGTGGAGAGTTTCTTTCCATCCCGGCTGATACTATATTTTCCATTGAATTCCACTCTGCATGCATCGGATCATTTTCTTTGCGTGACTAAGCTTACTCCTCCTCATCTTCCTCCAGTTCTCTGTTTTTCTTTTTCCAGACAATCAGCATCACAGACAGTACAATGTAGCACAAAATAAAGATAAAGCCAAAAAATACGACTGCACTCTTCAGTGCAATTTCCCCTTCACCGAACCTCATGTAATTGATTACGCCGAACATTACTGAAAATATCGCCGAACATATAAAACTTACAACAAAATTGGACTTTGCCGTCGCCTTTATGGTTCTGCTCCAGATTCCCTTTCTGATATTTGCCGCCACCTGGTATGCGCCGCCCGCACACAGGATGATCATCTCTCCCGCCACATATCGCAACAAGTTCTCTCTGTACAGTAAGTTCTGTACTAAAATTGCGATAACAAGACCAAAAAACATGATCCAAAAGCTTCTCTCCGCGATTTTCAAAGCATTCATTTCCTGCATTTCATCCAGATTATTTTTCATTTTCCTCATAGTCCTCTTCCTCCCAGAACAAATCGTTTAATGTTTTCCCCAGCGCCCTGCAGATCGCCCTGCACAGCCTGATCGTCGGGTTATAATCCCCTTTTTCAATTGCGTTTATCGTCTGCCGCGATACGCCCACTGCCTCCGCCAGATCCTGTTGGGACATATCAAGCGCCGCTCTGGCCGACTTTAGTTTCAGGTTCTTCACATATGCCTCCTTTAAATTACTTTTTGTAAAATATATCTTATATTTTTAATTTTATTCCTTGTTTAACTTTTTGTCAAGTATATTTTACTTTTTTAATATTATAAATCACTTCAGCTGTTTTTGCTCTAAATTCACTGGGAAAGGTGGTATTTTACCCCACGTGCGTCGCCCTGGCAGCAAATTTCCTTATAAGGACACGGCTGCTATTGCAAAAATGCAGATAAACGAGGCGGGAACTGTGACGTATATGCGGTCCTGCGCATTAAAAACAGGCTGCCCCTGGCCGGACAGCCTGCCGTTATTTTTTTGGATTTCAGTACCCTGTTTTTTTCTCAGTCATTTCCTTATAAATTTTAATTCCGATTTCTATCCCCAGATTCCTCCTCCTCTTCCTCCTTTCTCCGTTTTACCAAAATAAAGAGTATTCTGCCTGCTGCCAGAATCACAATAACTCCCGCCAGAAGGAAAAGAATGATCTTTCCGCCGCCGGTTATTTCCGTTTCTTCATGGCCCGGCCCCATCTCTTCCTCCGTCGTACCGTCAGATCCGGTTTTATCCGTGTCCTCCGCGCCTCTTTCCACAACGATTACATAATCTGAAGCGTGGGTAAACGTCAGGCCGGCCATTCCGTCCTCCGCAATCTCGCCCGCGCACAGAAACTCAAGTTCTTCCACATCCCTGTTATAATAGTACAGTTTTGCGGTACAGCCTGCACTCTCTTTCCCAAGATCTATGAAAAGCATCGCCGTAAAACCGAATTCCCCGCTGTAGGCAAGGCTGATCTGTATGCTGTAGTTTTCCCCGGTGACACCGTTTATGATCGTTACCGGAATCCTGTCTTCATTCTTCCTTACGGAAAAATCGATATCTTTCACTCTATCCGCAGTGATGTCCTTCCCGTTCACACTCCAGAGAATGCCTTCTCCCATATCAAAGGTGACCGTGATATCTCTGCCTTTGATGCTGTCAAAAATATTGCCCGGCACAACCACGGATCCGTTCATATCCACATGGATCGTACTGCCTTCTTTTGCCCTCTCCTCCTCCGTGCGGATGATATCCCAGCCTTCTTTTCCTCTTTCTCCTTTAATAAAAGGAGTTCTGCCACTCTGTTCTGCGCCTTCGGGTACGCCCGTTCCCGCTTCTTTTTCTGTATTTGCGGAAGGCTTCTGATTTCGCCTCCTGCCTGCAGCAGAAGTATCGTTCCGTGCTTCATCCTGATCAGTATCCTTCATGGACGTATCAATCTGTGTCTGATCCCGGTCAGTATCCACTGCAGGCAGCCCGGTATTGTGATTGCTATTGTTGCTGTTACTATTGTTATTGCTGCTTCCGCTGCCCGAATTATTTCCGGATCCGTTTCCGTTTTCGCTGTTTGAACCATTCCCGTCTCCACTGCCCGAACCGCTTCCATTTCCGCCGCCTGATCCGCTTCCGTTTCCGCTGCCTGAACCGTTCCCGGATCCACTTCCATTCCCACTGTCGCCCGATCCGCTTCCGCCGCTATCCTCCTTCTTTTCGTAACTCACATCCGCCGCCGCGCTGTCTTCCATTCCCTCTTTGACTGCGATCGCTCTTACTCTTGCCGGAACAGTAACCGTAAACGGCCCTGTGTAGCGCTCTGTGCTGCGGTTCGGCGCACTGCCGTCCGTCGTGTAATAAATCTCCGCTCCTTCCGATGCACAGGCGATGGTCACGGTTACACTGCCCGCATAACCTCCGCTCTCCGGCGAGATCACCGGCGTTTTCACCGTAAACTTCGGCAGCCGCAGCGAGGCGGACACCGCGCTGCCTGCATTATATCCTTCTTTTTCCCTGTACCGTTTATAGCCCGTCACGATCTCTCCGACCTGCACACCAGTTATCACATTCTGCTTGGACCATGTGACACCGTCAAAGCTGTACTCGCACCCGTCTGTGGCCGGAATGGTCACGCTATAGTCCGTCTCCCCGTTTGCCGTATAGGATAATGTAAAAGATTCCGGCGCATCCTGCTGTCCTTTGGACAGATCAATCGTCAGGGATGTCTGCTTTGACGCATTGTGGGTCTCCGTCTCCTTCCTCCGGATCGCAAGAGTGATCTGATCCGACGCGCCGCAGCCTGTCTTCACATTCGCGTCCTCCCCGAATACCCAGCTTACTCCACCGTCAAAACTGTACTCCGCCCTGTCTGACGCCTCGATGGTCACAGTGAACGTCCCGTCCGTCTCCTCCTTTATCTGATATTGCAGAGCCGGCGCCGCAGGCGTCAGCTTCGGAAAGAATATCTCTCCCGTATCCTTTGGTTCACCCGCCTTATAACAGTCCGTCTCCGCCATTCTGGCAAAAAAAGTGTGCGCCGTATTCGGCGTGATATCCGCAAATACATTGGAATCCTGCCAGTCTCCGTCGTCCATCCTGTACTGCGCCCCGACCACCGGAAGGATCGTATAAGTATACACCATCCCGTCATGCTCGGTCTTCCCCGTCACCGCGGCGGCAATTTCTTTCCCATCCGCCTTCTCCACTGTCCGGGAAGTATCGGCCATCAGAACCCCGGTATAACCTGTCGCCGTCACTTTCACCGAAACGACTTTCCCGATATCCCCCGCCGTCAGCGTGTAGGAAGCGCCGTCCCCGGTCTGCACAGGCAAAGTCTCGCCATTTCTGTAAAAACTGTAGGTGAAAATCGCACCGGTCTGCGTCCCCTCTGTCTCTGCCCGCAGCGTCTCCCCATATTTGACCTCTCCGGTCAACACGACACTTCCCTCCAGTACGGCCGTAAACGCCTCCTCATTTCGGAGCGCTACACCCGCCTTATAGATTTCCGTCTCCTTTGTGCGCACCTGTACCTGCCCGACCTGATATGCATAATTTCCGATCTCTATGGTGCCCGTCACTTTCCCGGGATTCTGCGTATCCTGTGCAAACGCATCCGACGACATCTCGATCCATGTGCTTCCCCCGTCGAGGCTATATTCATAACAAATGTTATCTTTCCCGGTAAAGGTAAACGTATCCGTTCCGCTTTCATCCTGTACCCTGCCGTCTGCCGGTGCATACTCCGACGGTGCATCCGCCTTCTGTACCTGATCCGTCACTGCTTCCAGCTTTCCGGAACAGTTTTCCGCCGTCACTTCAACCCAAATGCTGCAGCCGATATCCTCCGCCGTCAGCTGATACTGCGTCGACGCCCCTGCGATCTCCGTCTCCTTTCCGGCACTGTCCACGCGATACCACCGCCAGGACACCGCCCCATGGTTTGCCGCCGTCACTTCCATGACCGCCTGCAGTGTCTCTCCATATACCGCTTTTCCGCTCAGCGTGACCGTGCCTGCAATGGCCGTCTTCAGCGTCGTAAACTGTGTGGCCGCCACGGAATTTGCCTCATTTCCCGCCGCGTCCGTTCCCACCGCATAAACGTAGTAAGCTGTATTTGCTTTCAATCCCGTAAACTGCAGTTCCTGATCTGTCCCTGCCTGCCCGGCGGTGACGGAACGCTCCCTTTTGTCGGTATCCGTTCTGATCTGCTGCGCCGTGATGCCGCCTCTCTCCGTCTCTGACAGAATATACGTCACAGTTCCCGCCTCGTTCATCTGCATTTTTGCAATAGCAGCCGTGTCCTTTAACTCCTCCCCGGTCGGCGCCGTCAGTGTGAGCACCGGCGCGGTGGTATCCACAACGATGCCGTCGGAACAGACATACGCGCTTCTGTTTCCCGCCCGATCCACCGCACAGGCGTAGATTACGTAAGACCCTTCCGCCGAAAGCCCGAAACTGCCGGATGCAGAAGCTGTCTGTTCTCCGCCTTCCGCCTGCTTTAACGTCAGGGCAGTCCACGCCCCCTCCTCAAGCGCATCCAGTTCCTGTGCCGTCATCGCACTCTTGCCCGTCTCCTCGTCAGTGGGAATATCTGTATTTTCAATGTAATAGTAGATCCCCGCAATGCCGGAGAGCGCATCACTCGCCTGAATCGTCACCTGCTGGGGTTTATAGTACCCGAAAGATAAAACCCTGAGAAGCTTCTGCCACCAGGTGTCCCTGTCCGTGATTTTAATCCCTTCCTCCGCCATCGACAGGGACGGCAGAGTGGTGTCCACCTTCACCGTGATCTTTTTCGCATCGGTAATATAACCGGTGTTATTCTGTTTCAGATAATAGCTGACTTCCGTTCCCTCTTCCCCCGTCTGGGTATCATAAATGAGATACGAGGCAAACGTTCCCCCTTCCTCAAAACCGACCGTATACCCTTCCGGCGCGGTAATCTTTGCCCCGTTGCTCCATCCTTCGGACGTCGTCGCCGTTTCAGCCGTCTCATAGCGCTCGATCCGGAAAGTCCCCGCCAGGGTGCCTTTATAATTATTGATACCTGTCAGAGTATACCCCGCTGTCCCCACAGCCGTATTGTCGGTATAGATCACCGTGTAATCCACGTCCTTTTGCAGCGCCTGCCCGTCTTTTGTCACCACAAGAGACGGTTCTTTGGCAACGCCGTCAAAATACACGGGACCCCCGCCGTTCACTGTCACCTGCGCCCCGGCGAGAGGCGCAGGCATGATCCTGACCGTATAACCCCAGGTCACCACAGGCTCCGTCTCCCCGTCCAGTGTGACCGCGCATTCATAGGGATGATCCCCCACCGTCAGATCCACAGGAATCGAATAACTATCTGTGGTGGACAGCACCGCCTCCTCCCCTTTTTTCTTCCATACATAGGAAGCCGTCGCATCCGAAACACTGACAGACAGCACATTCACATTCGGATTCCGATAACTCCTCTGAAGCCAGGCAAAAGGACGTGTGATCCCCGCCGTCTGTCTGCGTCCGCAGAGAGTACAGGCACGGGCGCACTGATTGTTCCCGGTAAAGGTCCAGCTGCCGTATGTATGGCTCTCCTGTCCCGGACTGTAACCGCAGACACTGCAGACTCCCCTGTGCCCTGCGCCGACACCGGTTCCGTCTCCACCGGACATATCTTCGTACTGATAATCGCAGGCCACCTCTTCCTCCAGGCCGCAGGCCCTGCAGATGTGCGCGTGCGTACCATTTCCGTTGCTCTTCCAGTCCCCGAAGCTGTGGGTACATCGATCTACCACGGCGGTATTTTTTGGAAAAGAAGACTTGTCGTTGGAGGATGGCAGGAACAGCTCTTTCTTCCCATTCTCTACAGTATAATAGGCATAGCCTTCCTCCGGCAGTGTCATCAGTTTATTCGACGCACTGAGAATTGCTCTCCATCCGCCTGTAAATGTGCCGCCGGAAAGGGTAATGCTGTCGCTCTGATCTGCATTTGCCTGAAGCCCGTAATCAGAATCCCCTGTAAAACTGCCTCCGCTGATCCTGATTGTTCCGCCGCTGCTTTGTGCCAGATATATTCCGTCCCGGATACCGCTTATTTCCCCGCCGCTTATCGAAATACTGCCGCTGTCCACATAGATGCCATAGCTGAATCTGTACATCTCTCCTGTTTCCCTGATCGTGCCGCCTTCAACCGTAACATCACCGCCCCCGACATAGACAGCGCCCCCGTATACATTTGCGTCATTTCCGGTGATAGCACCCGATCTGGCGATGACGGTTCCATCCTTCACAACAGTCTTTCCACCGGTCGCATAGATGCCGCGATATTTTCCTTCAATTTCGCCGCCCTCTATAACGGCCTCCCCTCCCGCCACATACAGGCCGGAAGCAGGGTAGCCGATCTGTTCGAGTTTTCCGCCGAGGATCGTCAGGCTTCCGCTCTCCACCTTGACCGCCGGTCCATTCCCCGCACCGCTGACAGAACCATAAGTCTTTACCAGTCCGTCCTCTATTCGAACGTTTCCGCCATTTACGCGGATTGTACAGCCACCATCAATATGCTCACTTCCTTTATTCGCAAACTTCACGCATCCCCCTGCGAGCGTGAAATTCCCGCCCTTTACATGAATCAGTTCCCCGTCGATATTACTGTACTTCTCGCTGAGAAGCGTGACCCCCTCCGCCACCTCCAGCGTGATATCGCTGCCAGGATCCTCTATCACCAACGGCTCCCCTGCCATATTCACATCCTGCAGCACTTTCACCGCGGCAGTTTTCCCCTGCGCCGCCTCCCATGCAATATCCATAAAGAAATAGTAATCCGTTTTGCCCGAGACCGTCACAGCGGCAGTCGCCTGCTGCCCGCAGACGCTGCAGGTTCCATTCCCGTCAAAGGTATGCGCGCCGGACTCTGTTTTGTCGCAGGCGCTGCAGGTGCGGTTATGGTTCCCCTCCCTGTCAACGTTCCACTCGCTCCATAAATGGGAGCACTCTCCCACTGTAACATTATTTTTCTGCAACAGATATGGCGATTTGTCAGGTTTGATTATATTTCCGTCTTCATCATGGTAAGCATAACCTTCCTCCAGCCAGTCAAATACCGTGTCGCCGGCTGTCCTCAGAGAATAATAGCTGCCCCCGGTAAAGAAACCGCCGGAAATTTTCATGCTGCACACCGGTTGCGCGTCTATGGCACAGCCACTGCTGCCGCCCTGAAATGTACCCCCACTAATTGTCACATCACAGCTTTTCAAGCTCAATGCTGTGTATGTTTCGGCTGTAAAACTGCCGTCTGATATCTCCACCGTCCCGCCTTCCACATTGACAACATTGCCCTTGCCCAGCGCTTTAAACGTCCCGCTGTCGATTATAAGCGTACTGTTATACCCGAATATCGCCGCTTTGACTGCCGTTGTCACTCCGGTAGAAGTTATCTCCCCACCGTCAATCCTGATATCGCTGCCCTTGCTGAAAATCAGGCCGTACTGACTCCCTGTGACTTCGCCGCCATGCATAGTGAAAGAGCCGCCCTCCATATATACCCCTCTTCCATCGCTGCCTGCCACAGCTGTGACACGACCACCGTCCAGTGTAAAGCTTCCCCCCTGCACATCCACACCGCGCACCTGAAGCGTACCATTATTTCTGATCTCTCCACTCTTCATTGTCAGGCTTCCCGCCTGTATATTCATAAAACATCTCGAGCTGAAAGAGTAACCTTCTAATACAACGCCCTCGGACATTTCCAGCGTTATGTCCGTAGCCGCATCATTGATGATCAGATCTGTCCTGGAATCCAGATCTACACTCTTCAAAATTCGGACAGTGGCAGCTTTCCCCTGCGCAGCATTCCATGCATCAGGAAACCTGTCATAGTATTTCGTCTCTCCCCCGATCGTCACGCAGGCCACACTGTTCTCCGTCAGCCCATCCTCCGCAAGCAGCATAATGTCCGCATCCGGATCTTCCTCCGATACGTCTGTGTCCGCCGGTTTCGGATCTCCTCCCGATACGTCTTCGATCCCGGATTTTTCCTTCTTTTCCGCCTCATCCCGGATCCCCGGTTCCTCGCCCTCTTCCGGCGCATCTGTATTTCCCGCCTTATCCGTACTCTCCGACATCACACCCTTTTCCGGTTCATCTATGCTCCCCGGTTCTGCACCCTTTTCCGGTATGCCTGTGCTCTCCGGCACTACATCCTTCCCCGCCTCATCTATAATCTCTGATCCTGCCTCATTTCCCGGCGCGTCTATGCTCTCCGTCCCGCTCCCGTTTCCCGGCACCGGCCCCTTCTTTGACGCAGCATACAATTCCGCCCCCGGCGTTGTCATAAATACCGCCAGCGCCAGCGCCCCCGCAAATAACCGTTTCCTTATCTTTTTCACTGTACTTCTCATATCCGACCTCACTTCTGTCCTCAGTTCCATCACAGACAGCTTCCATTCCCTCTGCCCGCAGACTATTTCCTCTCAAATGACCCTGCACGGTTTGCAGGGGTCTTTGTTAATACTTTATAAAAATTTCCGCGCAAGACAACGCTTCTGGCAGGAACGTCAGTTTTCCGGCAAAAACATCATCCGCTTTCTCCCGGATCAGGCGCAGGACAGGTGGAAAAATATCTTTTTCTATCGTATAATAACAGCAGTATCAAACACCGAACGCTTATGCCTCTCCGGCATAACGGAACTGACATAACAGAACTGACACAACAGAGAATATCAGAATAACAGCTATGAGGTGTACTCAATTGAAGATTGCTTTAGTGGACAATGAAACAGAATGTCTCCGTGAGATGGAACAGATCTGCCGCGACTTTGGAAATCGCTTTCAGTGTCAGGCGGAAACTGCCTCCTTTTCCTGCGGCGAGGCATTCCTTGACGCCCTGGCTTCAGAGACCTTTTCCGTAGTCTTTATGGATATTTATATGGATGGGATGGACGGCGTTGCCACTGCGTTGAAAATGCGGGAGCGGGACAGCAGATGCCTTCTCGTCTTTCTGACTTCCAGCGCGGAATTCATGCCGGACGCCTTTTCCTGCCACGCCTTTGAATACATTACAAAGCCCTTCACCAAAGAACGGGTCATGACGGTTTTAGCCGACGCTCTGAAACTGCTCCCTGCATCACAGAAATATGCCGAGCTTGCAGTGGACAGAAAAACAGTCAGGGTATTTTTTGACAGCATGGTTTGTGCCGTCACGGACGCCCATTATGTCGATATTGATCTGACAGACGGAAACCGTCTGCATTGCCGTATGACCCTGTCGGAATTGCTTGACAAAACAGAGCATGATCCGCGGTTTATCTCCGTCAACAAGGGCATTCTGGCAAACGCCGACCATATTCTCAATTTTGAGGACAGCTGCTGCCTGCTCGACAACGGGAGAAAACTCCCCCTCCGGGTGAGGGAACGGCTAAAGATCGAGCAGACAGTACAGGATTATCACTTTAACAGGATGCGGAAATGTCAGGCGCACTTTGACAGTTTCCCCGACAGTACTCTCCGGTGAAAGGAACATGGATCATGGATATGCATAAATGGTTATCTAATCTGTCACGGTTTCTGATCCTGCTGCCCGGGATCGCCTCCTGCTATCTCCCCGCAGGCCGCCATATGAAATACCCCCCCCGCGAAGACAGCTCTGTTCTGCCTCGCAGTCCTGATTCCGTACTCCCTTGCCGCTTCCGCATCCGCTACCCTGCTGCAGATCAATCCGGATATTATTCTCCTGCCTTCCCTGCTGCCGTTCTTTTTTCTGTACCGCCATACAGTGGACATCGATCTGCCCCGATCCCTCGCCATCTATGTGGGAGTCTGGGCTATTGAAACCTTCCCTGCGCAGTTTGCCTACTGTTTCGACGCTTATCTGCACCCGGCATCCGGCGCGGCAGATTTTTCCACGGAGGCGGCGCTTTTTCAGCTGACGCTCTCCCTCGTCCTTCTGGCCGCTTTTATCCGGCCTGCCCGCCGTAAGTTTTCAATCGTTATCGACGACATGGATTCCCCGAAAATCTGGTATTGTTCCGTGGCGGTCTCCTTTATATTCCTGGCTTCCAATATCCTGATGGTCCCCCTCTCCTACAGCACCCTGCAGGCGGGACGCCTGTTTTTTCTCTTTCCGCTGTTGGAGAGCGCCGCGTTAATAATTCTTATAGCGATCTATATGCTTTTCTACAGAAGTTCCTCACTCATTCTGGAACATGCGAAACTCAGGGAGCGCTCCCATCTTCTGGAGATGCAGTCTCATCAATACCTGACACTGCAGGAATATATCAGACGGACTGCAAAACTGCGCCACGATTTACGTCATTCCCTGAGGCTGCTCGCCTCCCTGGCGGAAATCGGCGATCTCGACAGTATCCGCTCCCACCTTGCGGAGTACGAGCTCAGACTCTCTGAAAATACTCCCGTGGCTTACTGTCGGAATGCGGCTTTAAACGCCCTGTTCGGCTACTATCATGAGGCGGCGCTCTCCGCCGGGATTCGAACGGACTGGCGCATTGAACTGCCGCAGCCTCTGACGGTATCAGAACTTGATATGGCTTCTCTCTTCGGAAATTTAATGGAAAATGCCATTGCAGGCTGTCAGACTCTGAAAGAAGATAAGAGATACTTCTGCCTGACCGCCCAGATCCGCCATGGCAACAGCCTGTATGTGGTCTCCACAAACAATTTCGACGGCAACGTCAGAAAAGGAAAGACCGGATACCGCTCCACCAGACATGAGGGAGCCGGAACCGGTCTTGCTTCTATCACGGCCGTCGCGGAAAAATATGGCGGCACGGCACACTTTTATAACAGTGAGAAAGAATTTTTTGCAGACGTAGTACTGAAAATATAAAAAGTACATTATTATTTATCTCTGTCAAATTTCTGTATTTCTTCTCTGGCCTGTATCAGATCGGAACACACCATGGTACAGTAAGGCAGTATCTCAGGAGAAGCTTCCATCAGATCAGGAACCATAACAGTCATACATCCGGCGGCGTGCCCGGCTTTTATACCGTTTTCACTGTCCTCAAACACAAAACATTCTCCGGGAGCGCAGTTAAGCCTCTCTGCTGCGAGAAGAAAGATATCCGGCGCCGGTTTCCCGTTTGCCACTTCCACGCCGCTGACGACCTCCGTAAAATAGTCCCGTATGCCCGCCTTCTCCAGATTGGATTCGATCTGTTCCATGCCGTTGCTGCTGGCCACAGCCGTGGGAATCCCCTTTTCCCTGAAAAAGCCCAGTATCTCGTGCACTCCACTCTTCATCGGAACGGATCTATTCAATTTTTCCTTCACTCTGTTCATGCACTCTTTCCTGATATCATTCCCATTGGAGACATGATAGTATCGTTCGACAATGCAGCAGGAGCGTTCCCCGGTCGTTCCGGATATTTCTCTGGTAAAACCTCTGCCCAGTTTCACTCCCCTCTCCTCCGCAATTTCTTCCCAAGTCTCCTGATACACCCGCTCTGTGTCAAAGAGAAGACCGTCCATATCAAAAATTGCGCCTCTGCATTCCATTCTGAACTTTATCCTCCGCTCTCGCCTGACCAAAATCAAAACAAATGGCCTTATTTTCCTTTTTTATCTTCGATTTGTTTTAAATTCTCTCCCGGCAGTCCCAGCACTTCTTCCGCATTCATAATACACTGTCCCTGGAATACGGCGTTCTCATCTACAATCAGGCTCTTTGTATGCATATTGCCGATCACTTTTCCGGTAGAGATCACCTCTGTTTTTCCATTGGACACCAGATCTCCCTCCAGCACGCCGCCGATCACAATGCTGCTTCCCTTTACATTGCCCTTCACCCTTCCGGTAGCGCTGATGATCAGTGCGCCCTCTGTCTCCACATTACCGGTGACGCCTCCCTCCACGCGGATCGTGTCTTTTGCCTTAATATTACCCTCCACGACCATATCCGCGCCGATGATGCTGCTGATCTTTGTGTTTGTCTGCTCCGTCTGCTTCTTTAACATAACATGCCTCTCCTTTTATCCTTTGATTTCTATGATCTCCATCGGATCCAGATAATTTCCATCCTTTGAAACACTGTAACCGATCTCTGCATTGCCTTCCCCGATCTCAAATATAGCTGTTCCATTTTCCACCTGGCTTCCGACAGCAACCTTCGGTTCCCCCATATTACGGTACATACTCACATAACCATTGCCGTGGTCAATGCTGACATTCGCAGGCTCTTCGCCCGCTTCCTTCACTTCCAGAACCGTACCGGCGCCAGTTGCCGTAACATTCGTCTGAACCGCAGCAATAAAAATGATCTCTTTCCGCGCCTGTTCAGGCTGCAGTCCCGTATCGTCCTCAGCCCCTGTCTCCTTGATCTGTGCCGCACCGCTCACCGGAAATCCCTTTGGCATATTTTCCGTCTCCACTGCCGCCTGAATCGTCTCTTCCTGCATCTGGACCTGCTCCTCTCTCTGGCTCAGAGTCTGATTCAGATTTGCCACCTGCTTTTCCAGCGTCTCCTTCGCTGACAGCAGCTCTTCATTTTCCCTCTGCAGTCTGGCGATCTCTCCCACGTATGTCTCGCTTCTCTCTGTGGCACCATGCATCAATATCGTCGTATACTCCGCATAACAGATCGCCACAACCAGGAGAACAAACGCCACAATAGAAAGAATTCCTGTATTGATGTGAATTTTCTTCTGATTTTTTTCAACAGAATCGGACACGATCATAATAGTATAACCGGTTTTCCGCTTATGTCGTTTTGAAGCCATACCTCATCACCTCCGCAGTGCATATTCCAAAAGCCACCGGAGCCTCTCACTGCCAAATTTCCACTGCCATTCTGCAACGGTGCACTGCACACTATCTATTCCATAATAGCACATATCTTCTAAAAAGAATATAGTTTTCTTTTATAATATTTATTCACAAAAGCGTCCTTTTTTTCCACTTTTTACTTATTTTACAAAAAGCTTCTCCAGTTTCCGTATGGTTTCCTTCATATTTGCTTCTTCCAGAGAGGAATAATTCATCACAAAAATATGTTCCTTTTTCCCGGCATTTTCCATATAGTACTGTGCAACGGAAGATACTTTGATCCCTTCCCTTTCTAACGCCGTACATACCTCATCGTCTGAAAGCTCCGTATTCACCTCCATCAGGAAATGCACTCCCGCATCCTCCTCCGAGATACTGCAGCAATCCGCCAACCCGCTGTCTCCGATCTGTTTTAACAGAAGATCCCGTTTCTCATGGTAATACTTTCTCATCCGATTGATGTGCTTTTCAAAATACCCCTCCTTTATGAAAGCGGCCAGTACATACTGCTCAAAATTGGATACCGTACAGGAATAGAAGGAAAGCTGCTCCAAAAACCGTTCGGCCAGATGCTTTGGCAGAACCATATAGCTGATGCGCACTGTGGAAGAGAGGGTTTTTGTAAAGGTATTCATGTAGATCACTTTTTCCTGCACATCGATACTCTGCAGGGAAGGTACCGGTTTTCCCGTCAGACGAAACTCACTGTCATAATCATCTTCTATAATATAACGCCCTTCCCGCTTTGCGGCCCAGCCAAGCAGCTCATACCTTCTGCTCACAGGCATCACGATCCCCGTAGGAAAGTGATGGGACGGTGAGATGTGAACCACATCCACCTTTTTTTCTTCCAGGCCGGAAATACGCACCCCAGCCTCATCCATCTCCACACAGCTGCAGGCTACCCGGTGGCTTTTGTATATTTTATAGATCTTGTGATAGCCGGGATTTTCCACGCCATAACATTTCTCCATACCCAGAAGCTGCAGAAGAAGCCCATAAAGGTATTCCGTTCCCGCCCCGATCACGATCTGTCCCGGTTCCACCTCCACCCCCCTAAACTCCTTCAGATGTCCGGCTATAGCCGCCCGCAGGGGCAGGATCCCGGCGCAGGGCGCATTGATCATCAGTCCCTCCCTGTCTTCTTTCAGCACTGTCCGCATCAGCTTCGCCCAGACGGAAAAGGGAAACTGTTCCTTGCAGGTCTGATTGCTTGTAAAATCTGCCAGATACTTTTTCTGCTTCGTCCGGACTCCGCACTCCTGTACACGTATTCTTTCTCTCCGCACAGATAATCCATTTCCGATATCCGTCACGAAAAACCCCTTTCTGGGCAGTGTATATAAATATCCTTCCGCAATCAGCTGTTCATAGGCATTTTCCACTGTGATCGTACTTATACCAAGATTTTTTGCAAAATTCCGCTTGGACGGCAGCTTTACTCCCGCTGCCAGTACGCCCGCTGCAATGTCCTCCCTGATAAACCGGTAAAGCTGCTGATAGAGCGGCGCTGTATCTGTGGATGAAAAAGTGTATGTAAGCATTCCGTTTCTCCTTTAAGAATTAAGCAGTCATCTCTTTTTCATATAAGGGATTCCAGCCAGAAACAAATGATTTGTCACAGATGTGATATCAGAACTTTAGATTCCCAGATATGTTTGAGACGATAATAGCACAGTTTAGTATAGTTTGTAAAGCGTTTTCTCAAAAAAGACATTCCACATCTGACCATTTCATTTTTTTCTAAACTGGTTATTTAAATATGGTCAGTTTGTATTATACTGAATGGCAGATGTTTCAGAGAGGCCTGCGGTAACAGCTATTAAATACAGCACATACCACGGAGTTCCTGAGACACAAAACAGGAGGATTTTAAAATGGCAGAAGAAAGATATCAGTTAAACAAACAATTGGCGCAGATGCTAAAGGGCGGCGTCATCATGGATGTAACGACACCAGAACAGGCAAAGACCGCGGAGTCCGCAGGCGCCTGCGCGGTAATGGCGCTTGAGCGGATCCCGGCGGATATCCGGGCGGCAGGAGGCGTCTCCCGGATGAGCGATCCGAAGATGATAAAAGGCATTCAGGAAGCGGTTTCCATTCCCGTCATGGCAAAATGCCGGATCGGCCACTTCGTCGAAGCCCAGATTTTAGAAGCTATCGAAATCGACTACATCGATGAAAGCGAAGTGCTCTCCCCGGCAGATGATATTTATCATATCGACAAAACAAAATTTAAAGTGCCTTTCGTATGCGGCGCAAGGGATCTGGGCGAAGCACTGCGCCGAATCAGTGAGGGGGCGGCCATGATCCGTACAAAAGGGGAACCTGGTACCGGCGACGTGGTGCAGGCAGTCCGACATATGAGAAAGATGAATCAGGAGATCAGAAAAGTCATATCCATGCGGGAGGACGAACTCTACGAGGAGGCAAAGAAACTGCAGGTCCCCTGCGATCTGATCCGCTTTGTCCATGATAACGGGAAACTCCCTGTCGTCAACTTTGCTGCCGGCGGCGTGGCCACACCCGCGGACGCAGCCCTGATGATGCAGCTGGGCGCTGAGGGCGTCTTTGTAGGTTCCGGCATCTTTAAATCCGGCGATCCCGCTAAACGGGCTGCTGCCATTGTGCAGGCAGTCACAAATTACACCGATGCAAAACTGATTGCCGCATTATCCGAAGATCTTGGCCAAGCCATGGTGGGTATCAACGAACAGGAAATCGGGCTTCTGATGGCGGAGCGCGGAAAATAAGCATGTACCGGAAACAGCATCTGTTCGTACAGTGCACAGGATAATTTTCAGATGCGCCAGCATATGAAAATTCGTCCTCCTGCACCGTGTACTGGTGAGAACAGATACGGTACCAGGATGGAGACAGATTATGAAAATTGCGGTACTTGCGCTTCAGGGCGCATTTTATGAACATGAAACAATATTGCAAAAACTTGGGGCAGACTGCATGGAACTGCGAAAAAAGGAAGACCTGTCAGAACCTTTCAACGGACTGATCCTGCCCGGTGGTGAGAGCACTGCCCAGGGAAAGCTTTTACGGGAATTTAACATGTTTGAATCGCTGCAGGATAAAATAAGAACCGGTCTGCCGGTCCTTGCCACCTGCGCCGGGCTGATCCTGCTTGCACAACAAAGCAGCAACGATGAGCACACCTACTTTAAAACCCTGCCTGTCATGGTCAGAAGAAACGCCTACGGCAGGCAGCTTGGAAGCTTTCATACCGTACAGGATTTCGGTGGTTTGAAAGATATTCCCATGACCTTTATCCGGGCTCCCTACATCGAATCCGTCCGGGATGATGTAGAAATTCTGGCAAAAGTGAATGACCATATCGTGGGCGTTCGCTACAAAAACCAGCTGGCCATATCTTTTCATCCCGAACTGGACTCAGATCTGAGGATTCACAGAATGTTTCTGAACATGGTGGACAGTCAAAACTGACTGCCCCTCACCGATCAGTCAGGTCGCTTCCTGTATCCGCCGTGGCCTCCTCCCGGTTCCCCGGTGCCCCTTCTCCCGCATAAACCTGACAAGATTTTTCCTTTTAATTCAGATAGAGAATACCACTCCGAAATAACACAGACATCACACAAACCACTTTTTTGAAATCAATTAGTAAAAATTTCAAAAAACCGCTGCGAAGGTTTCCCTTACACAGCGGTATTCTCGTTTTTATTGCTATAAGGAGCACTTTTCTTAATTCCAGGCCTCTCATGCTCTCTCTTCTTCTGCTTTTGCAGCAGAGCATTCATTTTTCTGTCTGCTTTCTTCCATATCCTGTAATCAACGCCACCACTAACATCACCAGCATACAGAGCGAGTAGTAATTCACAAAGGGCACAGAAGCCGGTGCCACCGCAAAAGCTTCACCGAACTGTGCAGACTGCTGCGCCGGAATCACACAATGTACCGTCCAGGGCGCCAGAAAACAGAAGACACAGCCCGTACAGTCCATCAGGTTTGCCCTGCGGTACCTGTTCACCCCCGCTCTCTCCCCGATCTCATTCACCAGATCCCCCAGCGCCACGATAGCCACGGAGATCACCCCCGTCACCATGCTGAGAATGCCCACCGACAGGACAATGGCTGTCTCCGTACTGCGCTCCTTTTTTGCAAAACGCTCTAACAGATTTCTCACATCCTCAAACAGGCCGCTGCACTCAAGCACCCCCAAAAAAGCGAAGGCCGCCACCAACATGGCCACCGTTCCCGCAGTTCCTGTGATGGCCTCTATGATCGCTCCCGAAACTGAAAATCCGCCGGGAAAGGAAATCAGTTCATCCATTGTATAGACTCCGCAGAAAAGCCCTGCTGCAACTCCCGCCAGAATTCCCCAGGACAGAGCGGTGATCAGATGTTTGCGCATCAGGCACAAAGTGATGATCACCAGTGGCACTGATAACATAACCAGGCTGACTGGATCTGCTGCGCCGATCCCTTCCCCGATTCCGGCACTGCCCTCCGTAGTTTTTGAAAACAGAAGAAACAACAGGAAGGCCCCCGCCGCCGCAGGCAGACTGTAGCGCGTTCTTGTCTTCACTACCATACCCAGATCCGCGTGCTGCGTTGCCGAGGAAGCGATAGTCGTATCTGAGATCGGCCCCAAATTATCACCAAAGGCTGCTCCGGACACAATGGCGCCTATCATAAACTCGGGTGCCGCTTTCGCCATCACCCCCACCGGAAACAGAATCGGAATTACCACAAAGTAGGTGCCTACCGAAGTTCCTGTGGCAAAAGCCAGCAGACAGGTGATAAAGAAAGAAGCCGCCACGAAAAGTTTTCCCGTAAAACCTGCTGCCACTACATATGCCGCAATCGTCTGCACCGCCCCACTGGCGGAGATCAGCTTTCCCGAGACGGCCGCCAGGATCACCGCCAGCACGATCACCCCGAACATCGGCTTACTTAATCCATATACCAACGCTTCCCCATATGCCTTATCATCCTTTACAAAAATAATTCCCGTCACAAGCGCCGCAAAAAATGCCAGCACATAGCCATTCACATTAGACTGGCCAAAAGCCGCCCAGCCGCACATTACCGCCGCCACGAAAAGCGGCGCAAACTTTCCGGCTTTTCCGAAACGAAATTCTATTTTCTCTGCTTTCTGATTCATCTCTGAACTCCTCTGTGTCTTCCGCATATCCCGCAAAACTCTTTCTCACATCATCCTGATCGTGGCAGTTATTTTCTTTTCACTCCTGCAATTCGCCGGTAAAGAAAATTCCTGCCTCCCTGCGCATTTTCTCCAATATCCCAATGACATCTGTCGTAACTAAAAGATCTCTCCGGAAGGCTTCTCTTTCCCCCTGTAAGAGCAGCCCTGTCATATTCTGCACCTCATAGGCCCACCTGTCCAAATCATTCTGTATATTGTAAGAGTTCTCCTTGTCCTTTGTGTACAGCTGCACTTCCGTAAGCCCCTGCGGTCCGCCTTTGATATAAAGATACCCCTTCTCTCCCTGAATCTGGACATGATTATCGCCCCAGGTATCTTTCGCCCCCGCGCATTCACTGACAAAATCAGGATACTGCAATATGGCGATCCCTGAAGTATCCACGCCGCTGCCGCAAATATTCGGGTAATATACCGCTCTTTCCGGCTTTCCGAACAACGCCACATTCAGATATACATTATAGTAATTGATATCCTGCAGACAGCCGCCTGCAAAATCAGGACTGAACACATTGGTGATCTCCCCCGCCAACAGCTGGTCATAGCGGCTGGAATACTGACTGTAGGAAGACATCACAAGCCGTATCCTGCCGATCTCCGGCAGTTTTTCCCTGATGATATTCAAATTCGGCAGAAATGCCGTCGGTGTGGCATCCACCAGCACAAGCCCTCCTGCTTCCGCCAGCGCGATCAGTTCCATCACCTGTGCTTTCTGCGGGCACATCGGCTTTTCACAGATCACATTTTTCCCATGCAGAAGCGCTGCTTTCGCCTGTTCGTAATGCAGACCGTTGGGGGACGCCACATAGATGAAGTTTACTTCCTCATCAGACAAAAGTTCTTCCAGTTCCGTATATACTTTTTTTGCCCCATACTGCCCGGCAAGCATTCTTCCCTTTTCTTCCGATCTTGAATAGACTGCCTCCAGAGATATCCCTTCGACAGCCTTCACACCATTCAAAATATTATTTACTATAAATCCTGTTCCTATCGTTCCTAATCTGATCTGTTTCATAGAGCCTCCTTTTCTGCAGCTGATTTTATCCATACCGCCCTGTTTCCGGTACAGTCTAACCATTCTGCTTCCCTGTTGCCTGTTCCTCCATCCCGGACAGCTTTCTCACAATCTCAAAGAAATCTTTCCTCACAGGCTCATATTTGGATGGATCCCGCAGGATCGCGGAGGGATGGTATGTGGCTGTCAGCGCGCAGTTTTTCCGGTGTGTCCAGGTGCCATGCTGCCTGGTGATCCTAAAATCCGGCGAAATAATGCGCTGTGCGGCAACCCGGCCGAGACAGACGATTATTTTCGGCTTCAACAGAAAGGTCTCGTATTTCAGATAGGGAAGGCAGGCCTCTTTTTCCTCTTCCTTCGGATCCCGGTTACCGGGCGGATGACATTTTAAAATGTTGGTTATGTACAGATCCTTCCTCTCCAGTCCGCAGTCCCCCAAAAGCCTGTCCAGGATCTCTCCGGAACGTCCCACAAAGGGGATCCCCTGTTCATCCTCCTGCGCCCCGGGTGCTTCGGCGATCAGCATAATATCAGCCTGATGATCTCCCTTTCCCATCACAGGCCGGTTTCTGGTCTTCCCCAGAGGACACTGGGTGCAGACGGCGATGTGGTTCTCGATATCATTCCAGGTGTATTGCATGGGTGTCTCCTTTAATGCCATTGAATATATGGAAGTATAAACTAATGATTGCCAAATATTCTGCGGCAAAAGAGTATACTCCGGATGATCCGCCATCAATTTTTCTATAAGTTCCGGCCTGTCAGTACAGTGATATTATACTCCTTTCTATCCGTACCTTCAACTGTCTTTCCTTATGGGGTTACTGTCCTCCTTATTCGACACCATACGTCACAAAACAAAGTACTTATTCCCCTAAAAATCTTCTCTCTTTTACACAGGCAGACTATTTTCGACACAAAGCGCCCCCACCCCGTTGATGTCAAATTATTGCTAAGTTATTTTTGATTACCTAACCCTTTTTTCTAATTTTAGCTTCTAAATAGAAAAGACATTATCCCAAATATCAGCATAATATCCCCGTCTTTTTATTGTTTACTTACCAATGAAATACAAACTCGATTTTTCCTTATTCGAAATTACCTTTTCTTTTTGAAACTCAAGTCCATATATTATATCTCTTACCCGTTGATATACCTCTATAAAATCCGGTTTATTCCTTATGCCCTTCATTTTGTTATAGGCTTCATTAAGTTCCGTCACCTGTTCTGCTTCTTGTGCCGCAATCTCATATCGAAGCATTAAACTTCTCATCTCTCTATGCAAAGCGTCTTTTAATAAATATCGACTTCCTTCATCCGTTTTCTTTGCCAATTCTTTCATATTCTCTCTGGATAAAAGATTCGACATATCTTCAACGATATTATCTCCACCCTCTACCTGTTGCAAAAAGAATTCTCCTGCATCAATAAAAAGTCTGCTCTCCTTTTTCCTAACTATATATTTTTTACTTTTCTTCTTGTTTGGGAACTACCACTGCCATAATAGGAATTGCAACAAGATTTTCTCAACCACGTCCATTGTTATCTTCTTTAATTATGCTTTTATATACCTCTGCTTAGAGCTTTTAGGCTTATCTGGTAATGTCATTTTTAATTTACCCGCACTCACAAGCGGTGCCACCAGACTAATCATTGTATAAGTACGAAATTTACCCGTAAATTCAATTAATTCGGCCCTTGATCTAGGTATTGAGCAGAAATCTAAAATCGCTTTTTCTGATGTTGTATTTTCTTTATAACAGTCATTCTTCATAACCACTTTAAATTCTCCATGAACAACTGAAAAAATTGGCACTGGCAGCCCTGCCTGAATAAACTCTGACCGCATTGTTGGAATTCCGGAATAACGATTTTCAGTAATTCTCAATAGTTCTAACATATTGGCAAGTGCGGCATTTCTTGTCTCTGGATGTACCTTCCCTAACGCATCAATAGAAATCTTTCCATATAATCCACCGCTATTGATAACTTCCATACGATCTCGATACATCTCTATACGAATCGGTGTGTTTTCCGTATGCAGACTATAATCACGATGCACTAATGCATTTAAAATTGCTTCTCTAACTGCTTTAATTGGATATTCCGGTTTATCCTTTCTCTTCCCATTATCATCTATAATAGTCTTAGTTCGACTATTCTTTCGTACAAATTCAACTGCCTCTTCCAACATATCTGGTATTGCGCCTGTAATCCGCTTGTTATCAATGAAGCGTTCTCCACTTTCTCCTACTGTTCCCATCTCCGTTCCAGGCAAACATACTGCAGTAATGCAGAGCTGGGGAAAGTATGTTTGAGGATATTTAGAAAACGTCATTATCCCAGCCAATGTAGGAACATTACATACCGTAACTGCCATCAATTCCAAAATTTCTTCATTCGATACATTTTCCGAAAGATTTCTTCTCTCCCTATATTGTCAAGTGATTTTCCTTAAAAAATCAAGGAATTTATAGTTACAT
>CAJTPM010000021.1 GCA_910578085.1 uncultured Lachnospiraceae bacterium
AAAAAGGCATCTGAAAGCCTTGTGTTTATTGGCTTAAAGATTCCGAGAGATTATAATTGAATATGGGTGACAGGATACCTCTAAAGTAGACGGCGTAAAAAGCAGGTGACATCTCTGATCTCCAGGGAGGATTACTATGCGGGCAGAGGCGAGCAGTTTGTGCAAGAAACCTTTCAGGGTTCTCTTCTTGCGTTTATTGCAGCGTTTACAAAACGCAGGGCATTGACGGATCAGGAAATCGCTGAAATACGGGAGATGATTGACAGATCCTGATGCATTACACAGGGAAATGACAAAGAAGATTGACGTGGTTCAATATGTTGTGTAATAAGATTTGAATTGTATCTGTTTTTGTACTTGATTTCAGGAAATGGGGGGGTATAATAAAAACAGATTATACTATTTTCATGAGGAGGAAACCAAATTGGGTACATATTACAGACACAAAAAAACGGAGTCCATTGATGTGCCGTATTCTTTCAAATGCGAGCAGTGTATGAAGGACAGCGGAACGCTGAAGGCAACGATCGTCGGCATGGAGGCTGAGATCAACAGCAATTACAGAGATCTTGAGTACAATAAGCAGCAGAAACTGAATGAGCAGGCGCATAAAAATCTCGTAAGGGATGCAAAGGAAGCCTATAAAAATGCGACGGAAAAACAGATTTTTCATACGGCGTTTAAGGATGAATGTCCTCACTGCCATAAGCCACAGTCCTGGGCTGTCAGCGGGTTGAAAGATAAACTGTTTGAAAATTCGATCGTCAGCCTGATCGTCGGTTTGATCGTGGCGGCAGGATGCTATTTCTTCTCAGGCGTAGACAATGCGATGCAGATTGCAATTGCCGCATTCGGCATCAGTGTCGTGGTGGCGGTGGTATTCTTTGTGGTGAATATCACAAAGATAAACAGCAAGAAAAAGAAAACTGCAAATGTGACACAGCGAAATGTGCCGGTGATCGAATGGGGCGCTATTCAGAATATACTGAATGAAAACTGAGACTGTATAGCAGATGAAAATAAAGATTAAAAACGATAGAGCCGCACAGGAGGAAAAGCCTGTGCGGTTTTTTACACGCCATTTTCAGGAATTCTTTGAGCCTGATCTTTATCCATATTTTCCCCTTTTGTGTTTCAATTATCAAAAAGTTGTATTTTTTGCGGGAACATACAATACAATATTCTGTTTGTTTCTGACACCCATGTGATCTATCTGGACGGTACAGAGAACAGATAGATCACAGAAAATGCATTGCCCAGGATTGACATGTTTCGGGATGAGAATGAGGTTACATCGGCTGACAGTTTTCCAATGTCGTCTGTATTGTGGCAGGACATGCACACCTTGCGGATGAGAATATGCTGGCGGGCAGGATCCCCCAGTTTGTAAATGGTGTGGGCTATGAGAATGAAGCAGTTATGCTGTATATCCATGGGTGACAAAAAAGGCGGATGCCTGCACATTGAAACCGGAACAGATGAAATGTTCCGGTTCACCAAGGGGACTCTCAAAAAGAAATTTGCAAAGAAACTGCGGGAGATAGATCAAACATGGCAGCATTACAAGACGGCCGAGCTTTTCTTGCGGGAAAAAGAATTGAAAGAGAGAAATGTCATATGATTTTAAGCGTAAGCAGAAGAACGGATATACCGAATTATTATGCTGACTGGTTTTATAATCGAATAAAGGAGGGGTTTCTCTATGTGAGAAATCCGATGAATGCGCATCAGATCAGCAGGATAGAACTCTCACCGGAAGTTGTGGACTGTATTGTATTCTGGACAAAAAACCCGGCTGGTATGCTGGAACGACTGGATGAGCTGAAAGACTATTCCTTTTATTTTCAGTTTACACTGACCGGTTACGGAAGGGATATGGAGCCGGGACTTCCGGACAAGGAAAAGGAACTGATTCCTGTTTTTCGGGAGCTTTCTGAGAGGATCGGCGCACAGAGAGTGATCTGGCGCTATGACCCGATTCTGAAAAATAAAAAATATACTCTGGAATATCAGGTGAGAGCATTTGAAAAAATTGCGCAGAGACTGGAGGGCTGTACAAAGAGAGTTGTGATCAGTTTTTTAGACTTTTATCCAAAGATACAGCGGAATATGGCTGCCCTGCAGGTTGAGACGATTTCTGATGCGGAGATGTCTGAGATTACCGGGCGGATGGCAGAGATCGCGGGCAGGCATGGCATGGAGACAGTATCCTGCGCGGAGCAGGCGGATTTAAGCAGTGCAGGCGTAAAACCGGGAAGCTGTATTGATAAAGAGCTGATAGAACAGATCATCGGGTGCAGACTGGTCGGCAAAAAGGATAAGAACCAACGTGCAGCGTGCGGTTGTTTTGAGAGCATAGAGACAGGACTCTATCATACCTGTAGAAACGGGTGCCGGTATTGTTATGCAAACAGGAACGAGGAAACCGTACTAAGAAACGCGGCGGCATACGATCCGACATCGCCTCTGCTGTGCGGTGTGGTGGGGCCCGGGGATAAGGTGATAGAGAGGAAAGTAAAATCTTTGAAAGATGGGCAGATGAGTTTTATTTGGTAAATCGGGGAAAAGATACTGAATAGCAGGGGGCAGTTATGGCATCACATTGACTTGTGGAAAAGGGAGAACCGAAGGAAAAAGACTTGCCCCTGTCAAGAAAAAATGCTTGACAGGGTGGAGTTTCTGGTGTAGATTATAGTTTGTGGCTTGAGATATGCGGAACTCATAGCAGAAACATTTTGGAATTCCGGTTGGTGTTTCTGGCGGCAGGAAAGGCAGACTGTCATGGAAAAGATCGTGGAGCAGGGACTTTTATATGATTTTTACGGAGAGCTGTTGACAGAGCATCAGAGAAACGTCTATGAGGATGCAGTCTACAACGATATGTCCCTGACGGAGATCGCAGAGCAGTACGGGATCAGCAGGCAGGGCGTACATGATCTGATCAGGCGCTGTGATAAACTGCTTGCCGGGTATGAGGAAAAACTGCGGCTTGTGCAGAAGTTTACGGAAGCAAAAAGGAAGATGGAACAGATAAACAGCCTGGCGGATGAGGCGAAATGTCTGCCGGACAATGCATGCAGAGAGTGTCTGGACAGGATCAGAGAGCTCACTGCAGAACTGATGGAGAATTTTTAGATGGCTTTTGAGAGCTTAACGGATAAACTGCAAAATGTGTTTAAGAAGCTGCGGGGCAAGGGACGTCTGACCGAGGAGGATGTAAAGCTTGCCTTAAAAGAAGTGAAGATGGCGCTTCTGGAGGCGGACGTAAACTTTAAGGTAGTAAAGAAGTTTGTGAAATCTGTGGAAGAGCGTGCCATCGGCGCGGATGTAATGAACGGCTTAAATCCCGGGCAGATGGTGATTAAGATCGTTAATGAAGAAATGACCGCTCTGATGGGTTCGGAGACCACACAGATCCAGTTTCAGCCGGGAAAATCCATTACCGTTATTATGATGTGTGGCTTACAGGGTGCAGGTAAAACCACGACCACCGCAAAACTGGCGGGTAAGTTTAAGCTGAAGGGCAAGAAATCTCTGTTAGTCGCCTGCGACGTGTATCGTCCGGCGGCGATTAAGCAGCTGCAGATCAATGGGGAAAAGCAGGGGGTGGACGTGTTCTCTATGGGAGAGAACCAGAAACCTGTGAATATCGCGAAGGCCGCCTACGAGCATGCTCAGAAAAACGGGCACAACGTGGTGATTTTAGATACGGCGGGCCGTCTTCATATCGATGAGGAGATGATGGCGGAGCTGCAGGAGATTAAGGAGAACATGGAAGTGCACCAGACGCTTCTCGTGGTGGATGCGATGACCGGTCAGGATGCGGTCAACGTGGCTTCGGAGTTTGATGAAAAAGTCGGGATAGACGGCGTTATCTTATCGAAGATGGACGGCGATACCAGAGGCGGTGCAGCTCTTTCCGTAAAAGCCGTCACCGGCAGACCGATCCTGTACGTGGGTATGGGCGAGAAGCTCTCCGATCTGGAACAGTTTTATCCGGATCGTATGGCGGGACGGATTCTGGGCATGGGGGATGTGCTCTCCCTGATTGAAAAGGCACAGGAAAATATTGAGATCGATGCGGACAGGGAAAAAGAGATGGCCGCAAAGATGAAGAAGGGCAAGTTCGACTTTGAGGATTATCTGGAGAGTATGAAACAGATGCGGAACATGGGAGGCCTTGGCAGTCTGCTGGCCATGATGCCCGGCCTTGGTGGTAAGTCGGCGGATATCGCTTCTGCCATCGATGAAAAGGATCTGGCGCGGAATGAAGCCATTGTTCTCTCCATGACAAAGAAAGAGCGGGCTAATCCGAAACTGCTTAATCCCGGCAGGAAGCACCGGATCGCAAAGGGAGCCGGTGTGGATATTGCGCAGGTCAACCGTTTTGTAAAGCAGTTCGAGCAGAGCCAGAAGATGATGAAGCAGATGCAGGGTATGATGGGCAAAAAAGGCAGAGGTTCTTTCGGCGGTCTGATGGGCGGCCTGGGCGGCCGCGGGAGATTTCCGTTTTAAATAAAGAGAAGGCCGCCTGATGCGGCAGCAGCAATACAGGATTGTCTTACGATATTATTTCAAGGTAGTAAAGCTGCACGGATGAGAAATTCGTGTATAGCTGAAAAAAATATAACAATACTAATTTAAAGAAAGCAGAGGAAAAAAGACATGGTAAAAATCAGATTAAAAAGAATGGGACAGAAAAAGGCTCCTTTTTACAGAATTGTGGTTTCTGACAGCAGAAGCCCCAGAGACGGCAGATTCATTGAAGAGATCGGCACTTACGATCCCAAGACTGAGCCCAGCACGATCAGGATCAATGAGGAGCTTGCCAAGAAATGGCTGGCGACAGGCGCACAGCCCACAGATACTGTGGAAAAGCTCTTCAAGATAGCAGGGATCGAAAAATAGGATGATTTCAGATCTTCTTTTGGAAAGAGTAGTGTGGAAAGGGCATGGTTGTCAGAATGAAAGAATTAGTTGAAGTAATAGCAAAAGCGCTTGTTGATAATCCGGAAGAAGTGGTCGTAACCGAAAAAGGTGAGGGGAAAAATATTACCATCGAACTTCATGTGGCTGCCGATGATATGGGCAAGGTGATCGGAAAGCAGGGCAGAATTGCCAAAGCGATCCGCTCTGTTGTGAAAGCGGCTTCCACAAAGGACAATAAGAGAGTGGATGTGGAAATCATCTGAATAAAAGCAGAAACAGATATCAAAGCGGGTACTCTGCAGAGCACCTGCTTTATCTTTTGCACAGGGGGAGCAGGGAACATGCAGACGGAATTTCAGGTGGGGGCAATCGCTTCCGTACATGGGATCAAAGGCGAAGTGAAGGTTTTTCCGACGACGGACGAACCGGAGAAATTTAAGAAGCTGAAGAAAGTGGTGTTAAAAACAGAGAAAGAAGAACGGGAAATGCATCTTAAGTCCGCCCGTTTTTTTAAAAACATGGTCATTGTAAAGTTTGCAGAGATCGAAAGCCCGGAGGAAGCGCAGAAATATCGGGGAGCAACGCTGTGGATTGCGAGGAAGCAGGCCGTGCCGCTTGAAAAGAATGAATACTATCAGGCGGATCTGATCGGACTTTCGGTGGTGACGGAGGACGGTAAAGAACTGGGAACGTTGACGGATGTTCTGGAAACCGGGGCGAATGATGTCTACGAGATCACTTTGCAGGATAAAAGGAGGGTGCTGTTTCCGGCTATCCGCGACTGTATAAAGGATGTGGACCTGGAGACGGGACGTGTGACGGTGCATGTGATGGAAGGACTGCTTGACCTTGTGAGATAAACAGATTTTGTCAAAAGAAAGTGATTGAGTTAGAGGACAGATATATGACAAATTTTCACATTCTGACATTGTTCCCCGATATGGTATTGCAGGGACTGCGGGAAAGTATTATCGGCAGAGCGGAAAAAGCGGGGTTTATCAGTCTGGAAGCGCTGAATATCAGAGATTATACGCAGGATAAACATAAAAAAGTGGACGATTACCCTTACGGAGGCGGCGCGGGGATGCTCATGCAGGCTCAGCCGGTCTACGACGCTTATCTGGAAGCGGAGAGACGGATCACAGAGCGGAAGATGCGGGAGGCCAGACCGGATAAGCGCAGAAACCGGGTGATCTATGTGACGCCTCAGGGATGCGTCTTTCACCAGGAGATGGCAAGGGAGCTTGCGGAGGAAGAGGATCTTATTTTTCTGTGCGGCCATTATGAGGGGATAGATGAGCGGGTGCTGCAGACCATTGTGACGGATTATGTATCCATTGGCGACTATGTGCTTACCGGCGGGGAACTGCCTGCCATGGTCATGGTGGATGCCATTGCACGTATGGTGCCCGGTGTGCTCACAAATCAGGATTCCGGAGAGACGGAATCTTTTTCGGATCATCTGCTCGAGTACCCGCAGTATACCAGGCCGGAAATCTGGAACGGACAGGCTGTGCCGCCCATCCTTTTATCCGGCGATCATGCAAAGGTGGATGCCTGGCGGCTTGAGATGGCAAAGGAGCGGACGAGAGAGAGACGGCCGGATCTGTATGCAGCCTATGAGCGGGAACATCCTGTGAAGTGAAATACCCGGCAGTTTGCGGTGAAAGCAACAGTACAATGCAAAGTTCGGGACTGAATTGTAAAACAAAATTACAATATCTTTCGGTTTTTGTGCATATACATGGAATAAACGAGGTAAGAGGAGAAGTGTAAGGTTCTGACAGAGAAACTTACATGACGGGTTATTTCATGGGAAAGCATAAATACAGAGAAAATACGGAGAGAGGCAAAAGAAAATGCCGTCTGTTTGCGGATTGTATTTCTTTACTGCTTGTGGGGGTAATTTTTGCGGAAAGCTTCCTGCCTGCCCGGGCAGCGGGGCCGGAGATCACGGCGCCGTCGGCGATCATGATAGAGGCTTCCACAGGGCAGATCATCTACGAAAAGAATGCCGATGAGAAGAGAAGTCCTGCCAGTATTACAAAAATAATGACGCTGCTCGTTATTTTTGATTATCTGGAGAATGGCAAGGTTAAACTGGAAGATGAGGTGCGCACTTCGGCGCACGCACAGTCCATGGGCGGTTCTCAGGTGTTTCTGGAGGAGGGAGAGATCCAGACACTGGATACGCTGATCAAGTGCATCGCAGTAGCTTCCGGCAATGATGCGGCGGTGGCGGCTGCAGAATATGTGGCGGGAGGCGAGGAGGAATTTGTCTATCTGATGAACCAGAGGGCGGCAGGGCTCGGTATGGAAAATACGCATTTTGAGGACTGCTGCGGGCTGACGGATTCCGACGGCCATTATACGACGGCACGGGATGTGGCGATCATGTCCAGAGAACTGATCACAAAGTATCCGAAGATCTTTGACTATACAGGCATCTGGATGGAAGATATTACCCATACCACAAACAGGGGATCTGAGACCTTTACGCTGTCCAGTACCAACAAACTGCTCAAAAGTTACGAGTGGGCTACCGGATTAAAAACCGGTTCCACCAGCAAGGCGAAATTCTGTCTTTCCGCCACTGCGAGAAAGGACAATATGGATCTGATCGCCGTGGTGATGGGGGCGGAAGAAGGGAAGATACGGTTTGCGGAGGCGATCACGCTGCTCAGCTACGGGTACAGCGTCAGCCATATTTACGAGGATAAGAACGAAGATGTGCTGCCGAATGTGCCCATCAAAGGTGCTATCGTGGAGGAAGTAAAGGTCGCTTATCAGACGCCGTTCCGTTATCTGGATACCACCGGTCAGAATCTGGACGGTGTGGAGAAGATTATTTCTCTGCCGGAGCAGGTACAGGCGCCGGTGAAAGCCGGGGATGTGGCCGGTGAAGCAATTTATCTGCTTGCGGGCAACAAGCTGGGCAGTGTTCCGATCCTTTTTGAGGAGGATATTCCAGAGGCAGTTTACCGGGATTTTGTGAAAAAAGCGTTCCTGGAATTTTTATTGTCGGCCTGATCGCAGGTGGACAACGCAGAGGGTTGTGTGTTACAATCTAAGATCGGTAAGAAATAGAAGGAGGACAATGATGGGGATAGACAGTACCTGGATAGAGACGATATTGCTTGTACTGTTTGTGTGCCTGATCATTGTCTTCCTTTGGGTGATGATCTGGGACAGCAACCGTTTTGTCATCAGAAAGTATGCATTTCAGTCGGACAGGCTGAAAAAAAACTGCCGCATCGTCTTTCTGACGGATCTGCACAATAAGGAATACGGTATCGGCAATGAGAAGCTTCTTCAGGCCATCGGGGAACTGGCGCCGGACCTGATCCTGATAGGCGGCGATATGCTGCAGGCAAAGCCGGGAGTATCCTTTGAGAAAGGGGCGAAGCTGGTGCTCAAATGCGCAGAAAAGTATCCGGTCTGTTATGCGTTTGGAAACCATGAATATCGTGCCGGTATCTACCCGGAAACCTATGGCACGATGTATCAGGATTATATGAAATGTTTTGAGGAAAGCAACGTCCGGTTTTTGAACAATGAAAGCGTCAGCCTGCAGGAATCCGGGATTCGGATCACCGGTTTAAACCTGGACAGACAGTATTATAAAAGATTTGGAAAGAGAAAGCTGCTGGAAGGATATCTTTCGGAGAGCATCGGAAAAGCGGACCGCGCGTCTTTTCAGATCCTGCTTGCCCACAACCCGGAATATTTTCCGGACTATGCGGGCTGGAAGCCGGATCTTGTCCTCTCGGGACATGTGCATGGAGGCGTGGCCAGAATTCCCGGCTATAAGGGTCTCGTATCGCCTGCACTGCGGCCTTTCCCGCATTACGATGGCGGTCTGTTTGAGGAGTACGGCAGCCGCATGGTCGTCAGCAGAGGTCTGGGCATGCATACGATCCCTGTGCGGCTCTTTAATCCGGGGGAGGTTGTGGTGATTGAGCTGGAGACAGGGACTCATGCGAAACAGGAGGGCGGGGAGGAAGCATCCGCGCATAACCAGGACGGGGGAGCAGCAGATGTGTAAATCATGAACCCGGACAGGCCGGAATACAGGAAAGGTGAACTATGGCGATATCAGTAAAACTGGAGGTGTTTGAGGGGCCTCTTGATCTGCTCCTGCACCTGATCGATAAAAATAAGATAGATATTTACGATATACCGATCACGTTAATTACGGAACAGTATCTGGACTATATCAGGCAGATGGAATCCGAGGACATGAATGTGATGAGCGAGTTTCTTGTGATGGCGGCAACGCTTCTCGATATCAAGTGCAGGATGTTACTGCCGGTGGAAGTGAATGAGGAGGGCGAGGAGGAGGATCCCAGGGCGGAGCTGGTGCAGAAGCTTTTGGAGTACAAAATCTATAAATACATGTCCTATGAACTGAAAGATCTGCATATGAGCGCTGCGAAGGCTTATTACAGAGAGCCCCGTCTGCCGAAGGAGATCGAGGAGTACAGGCCGCCTGTGAACTACGAAGAACTGATCGGGGAGGCGACGCTTGTAAGACTGAACGAAATGTTTCGTTTTATGTTAAAGCGGCAGGAGGAAAAGATCGATCCGGTCAGAAGCAGTTTCGGTAAGATCGAGAAAGATGAGATCGATCTGGATAGAAAGCAGATCTACCTGCAGAATTATCTGCTGAAACACAGGTACTGTTCTTTTATGGAACTGTTAGAGAGGCAGAACAGTAAAATGGAAATCATCGTGACGTTTCTGCTTGTTCTGGAGATGATGAAGATCGGAAAGATCATGATCAGTCAGGAAGATCTGTTTGGAGATATACAGATTACCGTAAAGGAAGAGCCGGTTATTACATAAAAAGGTCATGAGAGAAAGGGAAAGAGCATACCGTGGAGAGAGAAAAAGCGAAGGCTGTGATGGAAGCGATACTGTTTACAATGGGAGACTCTGTGGAAATATCCCGCCTTGCCGAAGTGATCGAGTGCGATAAAAAACAGACGAGAGAACTGTTAGAGGAAATGAAACAGTCCTATCAGGCAGGGGAGAAGGGGATTGAGCTGATCGAGCTGGAGGATGCGGTGCAGCTGTGTACCAAAAATGAGATGTATGAATATCTAATAAAGATTGCAAAGACACCGAGAAAATATACCCTGTCTGACACCATGCTGGAAACGCTCTCGATCATCGCTTACAAACAGCCGGTGACAAAGTTAGACATTGAGAGGATCAGGGGCGTCAGCTGTGACTTTGCGGTGAACAGGCTGGTGGAGTATGATCTGGTACAGGAACTGGGGAGGCTTGATGCGCCGGGACGGCCTATGTTATTCGGGACGACGGAACAGTTTTTACGCAGCTTCGGCGTAAAAAGTCTGAGTGATCTGCCGGAATTAAATCCCGTGCAGGTGGAGGAGTTCAGAGAACAGGCCGAGGCTGAGGCGAGACAGACGGTGGATATCTGATAAAAGACATGGGATCTGTTATTCCAGTGGATCAGGACGAAAAGCAGGAAAAAGTATGAATTGCGTATGTTGCACTGTCATGAACAAAAATACAGCGCCATATAATAGCCGTAAGGACAGACAAAAAGGCAGTTGTACGGGGCGGTCTCAGGCCGGGCCGCGGGCAGCCGCCGGAGATGCGCATGTTGAAAAAGTGGGAGAGTATAAGACAAAAATCTTCAGACAGGAAAAGAAATGGAAGAAAGCGAGGAAAAACGCAGTTCAAAAAATGGAGTCTGACTGCAGTCATAATGATTCTGATCACGGGAATGGTGTCCTGTCAGCCAGCAGTACAGGCGGAAGAGACAAACCTTGATCTGTACGCCCGGGGAGCGGTACTCATGGATGCCGATTCCGGGCGTGTTTTATATGGAAAGGAAGAGGAGACCGTGCTGCCGATGGCCAGCACCACGAAGATCATGACCTGTATTCTGGCGCTGGAAAACGGGAGTCTCACAGATGAGGTGGAGGCTTCTTCCCATGCGGCTTCCCAGCCTCAGGTGCACCTGGGAATGAATAAGGGAGATCGATTCTGTCTGGAAGATCTGCTGTACTCTCTGATGTTGGAATCCCACAATGATTCCGCTGTGGCAATTGCGGAACATATCGGCGGCTCTGTGGAGGGGTTTGCGGAGCTGATGAACGAAAAAGCAGGGGAGATCGGGTGTACGGATACCCATTTTATTACGCCAAACGGTTTGGACGCGGTGGAAGTGGTAGACGGTGTGGAGGTGCGTCATTCGACAACGGCGAAGGATTTGGCGCGGATCATGCGCTACTGTATTATGATTTCGCCGGAACGGGAGAAATTTCTGGAAATCACGAGGACGGCAAATTACAGCTTTGCAAACAGACAGGGAAGCCGCAGCTACAGCTGTGTCAACCACAATGCCTTCCTGAATATGATGGACGGCGCACTCTCTGGGAAAACAGGTTTTACCGGGGATGCGGGCTATTGCTATGTGGGGGCGCTGCGACAGGGGGACCGTACTTTTATTGTGGCGCTCTTAGCCTGCGGATGGCCCAATCATAAGACCTACAAATGGGTGGATACAAGAAAATTGATGGAATACGGACTGAAAAATTATAGCTGGCAGAATATCTACAAAGAGGTGTCGCTACAGCCGGTGAAAGTTTTTGAAGGGCAGCCGGCGGGAGAAAGGTATGATCCCTATGCGGAGGTAACAGTGGAACTGGAGATGAAAAAAAAGGACGGGGAGGAGACAGACGGCGAGCTTTCAGAGGAGTTAAATTATCTGCTTTGTGCGGAAGATGAAGTCAGAATCGACGTTTCCTATGCGGGAACGCTTCAGGCACCGGTGGCGAAGGGTATGAAGGCAGGCAGCGTCATATACCGGGTAAACGGAGAGGCGGTACAGGAATTTGAACTCGTGCTGAAAAAGGATGTGGCCAGAAAAAACTGGCGCTATATGGGAATGTACATTTTACAAGAGTATCTGCTGGCGGCGTAAAAGCCTGTGTTTTTCTCTGTTTTTTTGAAAAAATTTGTTGTGTTTTTTTCAGAACCTGTGTTATACTAATCCAGTATGCAACATGGGGGACTTTGGTCCTGCCATTCAGGTAGTTATTATTTTTTATTATAAATGGAGGAACAGATATGGGCACTACTTCAAAAGCGAGCCAAAGAATTACAGCTTTGCTCGATGAAAACAGTTTCGTTGAGATCGGCGCGCTCGTGACAGCGAGAGCTACTGATTTTGATCTGAAACAGGCAGAGACTCCTTCTGATGGTGTTATCACAGGATATGGAGTGATCGACGGTAATCTTGTATATGTCTACAGCCAGGATACAGCCGTATTAAACGGTTCCATCGGCGAGATGCATGCAAAAAAGATTACAAACCTCTATGATCTGGCGATGAAGACCGGAGCACCGGTGATCGGGCTGATCGATTCCGCCGGACTGAGATTACAGGAAGGCGCTGACGCACTCAACGCGTTCGGTGAGATCTATAACAAGCAGGTCACAGCAAGCGGTATGATTCCGCAGATCACAGCCATTTTCGGAAACTGCGGCGGCGGTCTTGCCATTTTCCCGACATTGACGGACTTTACTTTTATGGAGAGCACCAAAGCAAAATTGTTCGTGAATTCTCCCAATGCCATCGAAGGAAATGAGATCGGCAGATGTGATACTTCTGCGGCGGCTTTCCAGAGCGGAGAGGCCGGCATCGTGGACGTGGTGGCAGAAGAAGATGAGATTTATGCAAAGATCCGTGAACTGATCGGCTTTCTGCCTGCAAACTGTGATGACGAAGCAGTGGCAGACTGTGATGATGATTTAAACAGAGCATCCGCTGAGCTGGCAAACTGTGTGGGGGATACTTCCATCGCTCTTTCCCAGATCGCAGATGACGGTGTGTTTTTTGAGATAAAGGCTGACTATGGCAAAAATATGGCAGTGGGCTTTATCAGACTGGATGGTATTACGGTGGGCTGTGTGGCGAACCGTACGGAAGTTTGTGATGCGGAAGGCAATGTGGCGGAGAAGTTTGACGCGGTACTTTCTACAAGAGGCTGTGAGAAGGCGGCTTCCTTCGTGAAGTTCTGCGACGCTTTTGAGATTCCCGTACTGACGCTCACCAATGTAAAGGGCTATGCTTCCACCAAGTGTGCGGAGAGAGGTATGGCAAAAGCTGTGGCAAGGATGACGGCGGCGTTTGCGGAGGCTACCGTGCCGAAAGTGAACGTGATCATCGGTCAGGCTTACGGCAGCGCTTATGTGGCGATGAACTCCAAGGCCATCGGTGCGGATGTGACTTTTGCATGGCCCACAGCGGAGATCGGCTCCATGGATGCGAAACATGCGGCGCAGATCATGTACGACGGAAAGGGCGCGGATGTGATCAATGAAAAAGCAGCGGAGTACGCAAAGCTTCAGGCAAACGTACAGAGCGCGGCGAGAAGGGGCTATGTGGACAGCATCATCGAAGCGGCAGATACCAGAAAATATGTGATCGGGGCGCTTGAGATGCTTTATACAAAGAAACAAGACTGTCCGGACAAGAAACATGGAACAGTCTAGAAAGGATGCTTCATATATGAAAAAGAAACTTTTAATATGTTTTGCCATGCTTGTCTGCATCCTTGGACTGACGGCCTGCGGCCCGGAGATGACGGAAAACAGTTTCATCACAAAGGACGCAGCAAAAGAAAAAGTGGAAACACTTTGTGAAGATATGGGCGGCATGCAGCAGGCGGCGGCATCTGAGGGAAAGGCTCTGGCAGCGTATGCAGAGGAATACGCCGAGTATACAAAGAGCAGCCAGTTTGCCCAGACATTGCAGATGTTTGGCTTGACGGTGGAGGATGTCGAGGAGGATATTTCGGCGCTTGTTACCGGTGTGAGAAGTCTTGGCGGTACGGAAGAAGAATTAGGCAACTTTGTCTCTGTGTTGACGGATCAGACGGAAGTTGTGATCACGGAGGACAAGGCTACCGTCAGAGTGAAAATGCAGGGCGACAAAGTGTATAAAGGCAATAAGCAGAGAACTGCCACGGTGGAAGTTGTGTTGACGGAAGACGGTTATGACAGTATCAGCGTTACTGCAGATTACGATATGAGCGAGCTGATGACAAAAGCGGCATTAAATACGCTGCTCGGTATGGGAACCGTGTTTGCGGTGCTGATTCTGATCTACGGACTGATCTCCTGCTTTAACTTCATTCCGAAGCTTCAGAAGAAATTCCAGAAGAAACCGGTCGAGGCAGAAAGAGCACAGACAGCTGCAAAGACGGTACAGCCGGTGGTTGTGGAAGCGGAGACGGATGATACAGAGCTGATCGCGGTAATAGCGGCAGCGATTGCGGCAAGCGAAGGCGCTGCATCGGCGGATGGTTATGTAGTGAGGTCTATCATCAGACGATAGAATGATTTGGGCAGTTTTGCGATACGGGCAAAAAGCATCCCTGCGATGGCGGGGAATCAGTAAAATATAAACGGACTCATAAATTCAGGAGGAATCAAAATGAAAAATTATACAATTACCGTAAACGGCAACGTATATGATGTAGTAGTAGAAGAGGGAGCATCCACAGGCGCGGCACCGAAAGCAGCTCCTGCAGCTCCCAAGGCAGCACCGAAGGCAGCTCCCGCAGCCCCTAAGGCAGCAGGAGCAGGGAGCGTGAAAATTGAAGCAGGTGCTGCAGGCAAAGTGTTCAAGATTGAAGCGAATGTAGGTCAGGCGGTGAAGAAGGGCGATGCAGTGGTGATTCTGGAAGCGATGAAGATGGAGATCCCTGTTGTTGCGCCGCAGGATGGTACTGTTGCGAGCGTTGATGTGACTGTGGGCGATCCTGTTGAGGCAGGTGCATTGTTGGCAACTCTGAACTAGTTACAGTGTACAGATGCAGTAATATAATAAAACAACAGGAGGCTAAGAAATGGATTATATTGTAACTACACTGGACAATCTGGTTCATCAGACGGCGTTCTTCAATCTGGAACCCGGGAACTATGCGATGATCATTGTTGCCTGTGCATTTCTGTATCTTGCGATTGCCAAGGGCTTTGAACCATTACTTCTTACCCCGATCGCATTTGGCATGCTGCTGGTCAATATTTATCCGGATATTATGATGAGTATTGAGGAATCGGCCAATGGCGCCGGCGGCTTGCTGTATTATTTCTATTTGCTGGATGAGTGGGCGATCCTGCCTTCCCTGATCTTCATGGGTGTAGGCGCGATGACGGACTTCGGTCCCCTGATCGCCAATCCAAAGAGCTTTTTGCTAGGTGCGGCGGCACAGTTCGGTATTTTCATGGCTTACTTCGGAGCGATCTGGATGGGCTTTAACGACAAGGCGGCTGCAGCTATTTCCATCATCGGCGGTGCTGATGGCCCGACTTCCATTTTCCTTGCGGGAAAACTGGGACAGACGGCGCTTCTCGGACCGATCGCCGTGGCGGCATATTCCTATATGTCCCTGGTGCCGATCATTCAGCCGCCCATTATGAAACTGCTTACAACAAAGAAAGAACGTCAGATCAAGATGGCGCAGCTTCGCCCGGTTTCCAAGCTGGAGAAGATCCTGTTCCCGATCATCGTTACGATCGTGGTGTGTATGATCCTTCCCACAACGGCTCCGCTTGTGGGTATGCTGATGCTCGGCAACCTGTTCCGTGAGTCCGGCGTGGTGAGACAGCTCCAGGAGACGGCTTCCAATGCAATGATGTATATCGTTGTTATTCTGCTTGGTACGTCTGTGGGTGCAACCACTTCCGCGGAGGCTTTCTTAAACTGGGATACGATCAAGATCGTTATTCTTGGTCTGGTGGCCTTTGCTTTCGGTACGGCGGCGGGTGTGCTCTTTGGTAAGCTGATGTGCAAACTGACGCATGGCAAGGTGAATCCGCTGATCGGTTCTGCCGGTGTTTCCGCAGTGCCTATGGCTGCCAGGGTTTCACAGAAGGTGGGTGCGGAGGAAGATCCCACGAACTTCCTGCTGATGCATGCCATGGGACCTAACGTTGCCGGTGTTATCGGTACGGCAGTTGCGGCCGGAACCTTTATGGCTATCTTCGGTGTCTTTTAAAATTGCGAGCAGAGCTCGCATTAGGAGATATGCTCAGGCATAATAAATTATGCCGTATTCTCAGGCTGTCAAGGTTTTGCTTCGCAGGCTTATAGTGTGCCGCAGGACTTATGAATGCACAGCTTACTTCATCATAAATTATAATATGGAGGAAATAAAATGTCAGAACAAATTAAAAAACCGGTTGGAATTACCGAAACAATACTTCGTGATGCCCACCAGTCTCTGATCGCTACGAGAATGCCTACCGATCTGATGCTTCCCATCGTGGAAACCATGGATAAAGTCGGCTATCACTCTGTGGAGTGCTGGGGCGGCGCGACTTTCGATGCATCTCTCAGATTTTTGAAGGAAGATCCCTGGGAGAGACTTCGTAAATTGAGAGACGGTTTTAAAAATACAAAACTGCAGATGCTGTTCAGAGGACAGAATATCCTCGGCTACAGACCTTACGCGGACGATGTGGTTGACAGTTTCGTGGAGAAGTCTATTGCCAATGGTATTGATATCATTCGTATTTTTGACTGCCTGAATGATCTGAGAAACCTGCAGGAGGCTGTAAATGCGACAAACAAGATCAAAGCGAGAGAAGGCAGAGGCCATGCGCAGATCGCTCTCTCTTACACGCTGGGTGATGCCTACACACTGGAATACTGGGTAGATACTGCAAAGAAGATCGAGGAGATGGGCGCGGATTCCATCTGTATCAAGGATATGGCAGGTCTGCTTGTTCCCTATAAAGCGGCAGAGCTGATCGGCGCGATGAAAGAGGGAACAAAGCTTCCGATCCAGCTTCATACGCACTATACTTCCGGTGTGGCGAGCATGACATACCTGAAAGCCGTTGAGGCAGGCGTAGATGTGATCGACTGTGCGATTTCTCCGTTTGCACTGGGAACTTCCCAGCCGGCTACGGAAGTTATGGTGGAGACTTTCAAGGGTACTCCTTATGACACAGGTTTCGATCAGAATCTGCTGGCTGAGATCGCAGATTACTTCAGACCTTACAGGGAGAAATGTCTGGAGACAGGATTGTTAAGCCCCAAGGTGCTGGGCGTAAATATTAAGACATTGCTGTATCAGGTACCCGGCGGTATGCTTTCCAACATGGTGAGCCAGCTGAAAGAGCAGAATGCGGAAGACAGGTATGAGGATGTGCTGCGGGAGATCCCGAACGTTCGTAAGGATCTGGGTGAGCCGCCTCTGGTTACGCCTTCTTCTCAGATCGTTGGTACCCAGGCTGTATTTAACGTGCTGATGGGCGAGAGATACAAGATGGCAACCAAGGAGACCAAGGCGGTTCTGCGCGGTGAGTATGGCCAGACGATCAAACCTATGAGTCAGGAAGTGATTGACAAGGTTATCCCGGGCGAGGAGAGAATTACCTGCCGTCCTGCGGATCTGATCGAGAACGAGATGGATAAGCTGGAAGCGGAGATGAAAGAGTGGAAGCAGCAGGATGAGGATGTATTGTCCTACGCGCTGTTCCCTCAGGTTGCGGTTGACTTCTTCAAGTATCGTCAGGCGCAGCAGGAGAAAGTGGATCTGTCTCAGGCGGATACGAAGAATGGGGCTTATCCGGTTTGAGTTTCGGCTTTGCAGTAATAATGGATTAGAGGACAGCCTGCCGGTTTGGTGGGCTGTTTTTTGTGTTTTGCGGGAGGGTGCTGGGCGGGCGGACATGCTGTGCCCTCCGCCTGATCTACACAGTGGAAAAAAACACAAAAAGGAATAGAAAGATAAAAAGAGAAGAAGGAGAGATAGGGGAAATGGAAGGTGAGGAGGAGGTTGGATAAGGGGAAAAGAAATATCAGAGAGGAAAATTTAGGGTTTGTAACTGAAAAATCAAGTTAATATGCAGAAAAACATCAAATTTTGGAGGAAAATGCAGGAATGACAGCATAATTGCATTGACAGAACGGGAGAAAAAGATTTATAATAACAAGTGTTATATAAATGGGATATTTGACTGGTGATTTTTGTGATGTACCTGATCATATGCAGAGAAACTTTTTTTTGAAAAGGAAGCAGGATTTGAAAGATAAAAGAAAAGCATATATATAGAAGCAGGAAGAGAGTTGCTCTGACGTTTGTTTTATTTGTTGCGGTATTCATTTTCCTTGTGTTGCTGCCGGTTCTGACAGTTCTTGTTTATCAGGACAATTTTGGAAAACGGTTTGAGACTGCAGAGTGGATGGCTTATTCTGCAGATTATTTTACGTTAAATGGCTATCTTGTCTTTGCCTATGATGCAACCGGATGCGATAAGAGTGAGAGCGATGCGGTGGGTGGTCTGCCCCAGGGAGTGATCGATCTGGATTTTGCTCTGCACTATGTAAAGGAGACGGAAGAATATCGGGATCGCGGGGATTATAGAGTAGTGACAAAGAGACAAGACGTGGGGGATATCAGGGAGGACAGCCTGATAAAAAAGTGTCAGAAAAGGGGGTAGGTATGTCACGTAAGGAGTCTATTACAAAGAAAGAGATCGCAGCGGCAGCCTTTCGGATGGCAAGGAGCGAGGGGCTTGGCGAGGTGACGGCCAGAAAACTGGCGCAGGCTGCGGGGTGTTCCACACAGCCCATCTTCCGGGTGTATCAGAACATGGAGGAGGTGCAGGCGGATGTGTTGGAACAGGCCACGGTGTTTTTTGAGGAGTTCTATGATAATTATCCGAAGAGTCAGGCGGTGCCTTTTGTCAATCTGGGGCTTGCCTATATCAGCTTTGCGGAAAAGGAGAGCAATCTGTTCCGGGCGATGTTTTTAAATGGAGACAGAAAGGGAAAGAGCCTTTATGAACTGTTAAACGGGACGAAGGGCAATGTTTTGCGGGAGATCGGTAAGGCGAAAGAGGAAGGGTGTAAGGATCCTCAGGGATTGTTTATGAAAATGTGGATTTTTATTCATGGGGCTGCCTGTATGACGATTACCGGCGACTATGATCTGGGGATTACGGAGACAGTATGGCAGCTGGTGGCAGCTTACCGAGCATTCCGCTGATTTTGCAGGCCGGAAGCCGTGCTTAAGGATAACCTTTGGTTGGCCTGGATGTATTGGCGACTGCTGCGAGGGTGTAATACCAATGTGTCCCCGGGATACATTCAGCTTTGCTGTGGATTCAGGCTATGATACCCACGCGTTTTGCTTTGCCGTAGAGCAATTTCAGAGGATATCTGTTCAGGCAGAGAGAAAGGATGACAGAGGCGCTTGAAGTTGGGAGCAGAAGGATGATGGGAAAAAGAGATTTTATGGCGGATATGGGCGATCAGTTCAGCCGGATGAGCAAAAGTCAGAAGGTGATCGCTTCCTATATATCGGATCATTACGATGAGGCAGTGTTTATGACGGCGGCAAAGCTGGGGGAGACGCTGCATATCAGCGAGTCTACGGTGGTGCGTTTTGCGCTGATGTTGGGGTATGAGGGATATCCGGAGTTTCAGCAGGCGCTGGCAGGCTGGGTGAAAGAGCAGCTTACCGGTGTGCAGCGGATCGGCGTAAAGTATGCCGGCAGTACCCAGTCTGAGGTGTTAGCTTCGGTGCTGCAGTCGGATATGGACAAGATCCATGATACGATGAAGCATCTGGAAACTTCCGCCTTCGAGACAGCAGTAGATATTATTTTGAAAGCGAAGAAGGTATATATTTCCGGTATCCGGAGCTGTGAACCGTTGGCGGATTTCCTCTGCTTTTATTTGAATATGATGCGGGGCGAGGTGGTCTGTATTAAGACTACGAGTATGAGCGAGACCTTTGAGCAGATGCTTCGGATCAGCGATAAGGATGCCTTTATCGGAATCAGTTTTCCCAGGTATTCCATGCGAACACTGAAAGCAATGGAATTTGCCAATGACAGGAATGCGAAGGTGATCTGCCTGACGGACAGTATTCATTCGCCGATGTGTATGTATTCTTCCTGCAATCTGTTTGCAAGAAGCGATATGGTTTCGATCGTGGATTCTCTGGTGGCGCCGCTCAGCGTGATCAATGCGCTGGTGGTGGCGATGTGTTTAAAGCGACCTGCGGAAGTCAAAAACAGCCTGCATACGTTGGAGGAAGTCTGGAACAGCTATCAGGTATATCTGAATGATGAAATTAACTTTATTGATGAAGAACCGATGTTAAATTATCCGCTGAGAAAAGAGAGCGGTAAAATAAATGGCGGGAAATGACAAAAGTCTTGCCGGATGGAACGGGTGATAGAAGGATTCAGGTGGGACAGGATGGAAAGAGGAGTGATATGAGTCAGGTTATTGTGGTCGGAGGCGGGGCGGCAGGGATGATGGCGGCGTATGCCTGCGCCGCGTCGGGACATCAGGTGGTATTGCTGGAGAAAAATGAAAAACTGGGGAAGAAGATCTATATCACCGGAAAAGGCAGATGTAATGTCACCAATTCTGCAGATAAAGAACAGTTTTTTCGGAATATTGTCTCGAACAGCAAATTTTTATACAGCAGTATTTACCGGTTTGATAATCTGGCGATGATGTCTTTTCTGGAGGAGTATGGCTGTCCGGTAAAAACGGAGCGGGGAGGACGGGTATTCCCCGTGTCGGATCATGCTTCCGATGTGACTGCCGCTTTGCATAGGGCTCTGCAGGAGATGTATGTGGATATCCGATTGAAGACAGAAGTGAAGGGTCTTATGGCTCAGAAGGGGAAGCCGATGGCGATGGAACGGACAGAGGCAGAGAAAGTGTTGATATCGTTGGAGGAACCGCAGGAAAAGAGCAGGGAAGAGAAAGAGGTAGATGCGCTGTCGCAAAAAAGAGGCGAGGCGGAGGAAGTGGCGGATACGATGCCACAAAAAAGGACAAAGGATGAGAGGTCAGTCAGACAGGTACGTGGTGTGTATTTGTCGGACGGGAGAAAGCTTGAGGCGGATGCGGTGATCCTCGCCTGCGGGGGGCTTTCCTATCCGACCACCGGTTCCGACGGGGCAGGATTTAAGCTTGCGGCACAGGCGGGGCATTCCCTTGTTCCCTGCCAACCGGCTCTTGTACCGTTTGAAGTGAAAGAACGCTGGTGTAAAAGGCTGCAGGGATTGTCTCTGAAAAATGTGGAGGTTCGTTTGTTTGCGGAGGCGGATACGCAGAGGAATAAAGATGGAAAAACGCCGGAGATGGAAGGGGTTTTTGATAAGTCAAAGCTTCTGTACAGCGGTTTCGGGGAGATGCTGTTTACCCATTTTGGCGTCAGCGGGCCTTTAATGCTAAGTGCAAGCAGTTATTATGCAAAGGCTGTCAGCAGAACAAAGTTCGGTGACGGGGAAAAGCCTGGGATGAAAAAGGATGGCGCAGAAGAAGATGCGGCAGTGGGAGTAAAGAGCAGAAAACGGGCGAGACTGCTGCTGAATCTGAAGCCGGCCATGGATGAAGAGATGTTAGACAAACGGATCCTGCGGGATTTTGAGGAGAACAGCCATAAGGCATTTAAAAATGCGCTGGGCGGTTTGTTTCCGGCGAAACTGATCCCGGTTATGGTGGAACTTTCGGGTATCGATGGGGAGAAAAAGGTGTATGATGTGACAAGGGAGGAGCGGAGAGCGTTCGTGCATCTGATCCGGAACCTGCCGCTCACTGTGACTGGGACCAGGGGATTTGAGGAAGCGGTCATTACGCAGGGGGGAATTCCGGTGTCCGAGGTCAATCCGTCCACGATGGAGTCAAAGCTTTGTGACGGACTGTATTTCGCGGGCGAGATGCTGGATATCGATGCGCTGACGGGAGGGTATAACTTACAGCTTGCTTGGTCTACCGGGCATCTGGCGGGGGCGAGCGTGAAATTTTAATTATATTTATGAAACATGAGATTGTTGGAGAGGTATAAAGAGCAGATATATTTCCAGTGGAACCATATAATACAGGAAAGCTACATAACGAACCAAAGCCACTGGGCCTAATAAAAAAGTCAACCAGAACAGTGCGACAAAGCTGAGGACCGTTGATGCTGCTGTACGTTTTTGATAGAGACAATATGCATAAGTATAGAGGAAAAGAAAAAAGAAACTTCCGGGTGAAAAAAGAAGCATGAGCCATGAGCTTTGTATCGGGTTAGAATCGCCGAAAAGCTGGTAATAATTGTATATGGCAGGTATTTTGCTGTTGTCCTGCGCCGGCGGCAGACTATGACAGGAAAAATAGCCCATTCTCCCATCAGCAGAGAGGATCAGAGAGGCTTTGGGATACCAGAAACCATAAGTGTTTTCTAAAAAGGAATTCATGTAGATGTCAGGATATTTTATTGCCAGCCTTTTCCAAAGGGCAAAGTATTCCGCTTTGTGGTCTTCCATCAGGGAAAGATCAACATTATTTTTTACAGCATCTGAGATTTTGGGGTTGTAGAGATAGATAGCTGCAGGAGGGAAGGCAGCTTCGATCAGTTCTCTGTCAGCATAAGTAAGTTCCGGGTATTTTTCCTGATATACCCGCATGATCTGTTGCAGTGGTACAGATAAATACTCCTTATTATTGGCGTTTTGTGATACGATCAGAGAATAAAAAGGACCCGTATAAAGCAGATACAGAACAAAAAATGCTAAACAGGCGATAAGTAAAGGTTTTATGTGCCTGCGCAGGATATAAACTAAAAGAACCAGAAAAATAACAATGGCATATATGGCGTTGTTGCGCATGGTGCTCATCAGAAAAGTGATCAGAACCCAGAAAACAGGATAGCGTTTTTTCTCAAAAAAACGTGTAGGGGAATGGATGAGCCTGGCGCTCAACAGGGCAAAAACTAAGAATAAAGGTGCAAACAGACTGTCTTTTGTGGCAGCGAACAGGTTCAAAATCACAGTAGGAAAAAGAGTAAACCATAGAAAAGCAAAACGGCGGATCCATACAGGGGTTTTTGTGGTATATAAAAAAGTCAGGACATAGGCAAAGCACAGGCCGGAAATGCCAAGCTGGACAAGGGTATAGGCAAACACGGCTTTGTTAAAGGAACCGGTAAGGGAATAGATACCCTGGACAATATTGCCAAGCAGCAGGGTATGCAGAACCGGATGATGGGCAGTGACAGTATGGTTGGCTACCATCATCCATTGCTCCGGCGCATCATATGTGAAATAACCGGGGTAAAGACCCAGAAGGGAAGGGATCCAGCATATGTAAAGGCCGCATGTGCTGAATGCAAAATATCTGAAAGCAGTTAGTTTCTGTTTTCCATGAAAAGTTTGCACAGCCTGAATACGTTTTAGGAGAATTGTGGAAGGACCGCATAGTATAGCTATAATAAAAGCAGCCAGAATAGTCTCTATCCAGGTAGACAGAGAGGAAAAATTTACGCCACCGAGATGCTCCAGTTGATGACCAAATACTATACAGAGAGCAAAAACTGAACCAAGGGAAGCTGAAAATATTACAAAGCGAAAAAGGGGGGATGGTTTTGTTGTGTGGTCTGCCATCTGCTGTGCCTCCAATAAATATATTCTGAGTTTATTATAAGCGAATATATTGAAAAAGACCAGTGTTATCGTTTATTATATAAGATATTTATATACTTGGGTTATGTTGAAATCAGACGGGAAAAGCAGGAGGATAATTATGTACAATATTGCAATTGATGGACCGGCGGGAGCCGGAAAGAGTACAATCGCAAAGCAGATTGCGAAAAGGAAAGGGTATATCTATGTGGACACCGGGGCAATGTACCGGGCGATGGCGCTGTTTCTGATCGAAAGCCACGTATCGCCGGAGGAGACGGAAAAGATCAGTGAAAAATGTCTTGAGGCGGATATTTCCATCGTTTACGAAAAGGGAGAGCAGGTCGTTTTATTGAATGGCAGAAATGTCAATGGACTGATTCGGACAGAGCAGGTCAGCAATATGGCTTCCGCTTCCTCGGTCAATGGACACGTGCGGAAAAAACTGGTGGAACTGCAGCAGAAACTGGCAGAAAAAGCGGATGTGGTTATGGACGGCAGGGATATTGGAACCTGTGTACTGCCGAATGCTGATCTGAAGATCTATCTGACGGCGAGCAGTGAGGTACGGGCAAAACGCCGTTATGATGAGATGATTGCCAGGGGGGAAAAATGTGACATTGATGTCATAAAGAGAGACATTGAAGAGAGAGATTATCGGGATATGCATAGGGATATTTCGCCCCTTAAACAGGCGGAAGATGCGGTGCTTGTGGATTCCTCGGATATGACGATCGAGGAAGTGATAGAGAAGATCATGGGAATGTGCAGAATTTGATGATGAGGGTGCGATGGAAGTAAAACTGGCAAAGTCCGCTGGGTTTTGTTTCGGCGTAAAGCGGGCGGTGGAAACGGTATATGAACAGATAGAAAAGCAGAAGGAAGCAGAGAGAAAGCTACCGATCTATACCTACGGTCCGATCATTCACAACGAGCAGGTGGTGAAGGATCTGGAAGAAAAAGGAGTACAGGTTCTGGAAAACAGGGAAGAGCTGGAAACACTGCAGGAAGGTATTGTGGTGATCCGCTCTCATGGGATAGGGAAGGATATCTGTGAATTGATAGAAAAAAAAGAGCTTATCTGCGTAGATGCCACCTGTCCTTTTGTGAAAAGGATCCACAATATTGTGGAAAAAGAAAGCGAAAACGGGAAGCAGATCCTGATTATCGGAAATCCCGGACACCCGGAAGTAGAAGGAATCAGAGGCTGGTGCAGCACGTCGGCTGTGACAGTGGAATCGGAAGAAGAGATGCAGAATCTGACGATAGAAACCGGAAAAGAGATCTGCGTTGTTTCCCAGACGACATTTAACTACAATAAATTTCAAGATATGGTTGAAATTTTGAAAAAGAGCAGGTATAATAGTAGTGTTGTGAATACTATATGTAATGCGACTGAGGAGAGGCAGACAGAAGCGAAGGAAATAGCCTCTGAAGCTGATGTTATGATAGTTATAGGCGGAGCACACAGTTCCAACACAGGAAAACTGTATGAAATATGCAGAAAAGAGTGTGCCCAGACCTGTTTTATACAGTCACTGGCGGACCTAAAGTTAGAGCTTCCAGAATCAGTGCGTCTGGTGGGTATTACAGCAGGGGCGTCTACCCCAAATAATATTATTGAGGAGGTTCAAAATTATGTCAGAAATGAATTTTGAACAAATGATCGATGCATCATTTAAAACAATACATACAGGAGAGGTAGTCGAAGGCATAGTCATTGATGTAAAACCAGATGAAGCTGTTATCAATATTGGCTATAAATCAGACGGTATTCTGACCAGAAACGAATATACCAATGAGTCCGGTCTGGATATGACGACAGTGCTGAAGGTCGGCGATACGCTGGATGTAAAGGTATTGAAGGTAAATGACGGCGAAGGACAGGTTACGCTGTCTTACAAGAGACTGGCGATCGACCGTGGCAATAAGCGGATCGAGGAAGCTTTCAATAATAAGGAAGTACTTACTGCGACTGTGGCAGAGGTATTGAGCGGCGGTCTGTGCGTTGTTGTGGATGAAGTCAGGATCTTTATTCCGGCAAGCCTTGTTTCCGACACTTATGAGAAGGATCTGAATAAGTATGCGGGACAGGAGATACAGTTTGTTGTGACCGAGTATAACCCGAAGAGAAGAAGATATATCGGTGACAGAAAGCAGCTTATTGTGGCGGAAAAGGCTATTAAACAGAAAGAGCTGTTTGAGAGAATTAACGAAGGTGACGTGGTTGAAGGCGTGGTGAAGAATGTGACCGATTTCGGCGCATTTATCGATCTCGGCGGCGCGGATGGTCTGCTCCATATTTCCGAGATGTCCTGGGGCAGAGTGGAAAATCCGAAGAAAGTATTTAAAGTGGGTGAGACACAGAGGGTACTTATTAAGGAAATTTCCGGCAATAAGATCGCTCTCAGCCTGAAGTTTGCGGATTCCAATCCCTGGAGAGACGCTGCAGAGAAATATGCCATCGGTAATGTGGTAACCGGAAAAGTGGCAAGAATGACAGACTTTGGTGCATTTATTGAGTTGGAGACAGGAATCGATGCGCTGCTCCATGTGTCCCAGATATCCAGAGAGCATATCGAGAAGCCGTCAGATGTTCTGAAGACCGGAGAAGAAGTGACTGCAAAGGTAGTGGACTTCAACGAGGAAGATAAGAAGATCAGTCTGAGCATTAAGGCGCTTCTTGTACCGGAACCGGCACAGGAGAAGCCGGCAGCTCCTGCAGAGGATGAAGATGCCGAGGCTGTTTCAGTTGATATTGCTGCAATGATTGCAAATCAGACAGAGGAAGATGGAGAATAAGAGATAAAGGAGGGCTGTCTGAGATAGGACAGCCTTTTGTTTGCGAACTTTATGGAAAGGGGTGAATGTATTATGGTATACGATTATGAGTATTTTAAAAAGGCAATGTACGATCTGACAAAAATTGATTTGGATGCCTATAAGGAAAAACAGATGAAGCGCCGGATCGATACCCTGATCAGCAAGCATAAATACAAAGGCTATCAGGATTATATCGCGGCCATCAAGGTGGATAAGGAACTGATGGATGAGTTTCTGGGTTACATGACGATCAATGTATCTGAATTTTACAGGGATCCGCTGCAGTGGCAGTTCCTGGATAAAGAAGTGTTTCCGGGGCTGATCAAGAAGTTTGGCAAAAATCTCAAAATCTGGAGTGCGGCTTGTTCCACTGGCGACGAGCCTTACTCTCTTGTGATGGCGCTGTCAAAGCATCTGCCTCTTAACAATATCAGGATCTACGCGACAGATCTGGATAATCAGATCCTGGAGAAGGCAAAGGTCGGGCTTTATGCGGAAAAGAGTCTTGCAGGGGTGCCCAAAGATTTAAAGGCGAAATACTTTACAAAGGTGGGAAGCTCTTACCGGATTTCTGATGAGATTAAAAAACGTGTTACGTTTAAACAGCATAATCTGTTGAAGGACAGATATGAGGTGGGATACCATCTGATTGTCTGCCGAAATGTGTTGATCTATTTTACAGAGGAAGCAAAAGATGAAGTATTTACAAAATACTATAAGTCTCTGACATCCGGCGGCGTTCTGTTTATCGGTAGTACGGAACAGATCATGAATTACAAGGACATCGGGTATGAGAGAAAAAGCTCTTTCTTTTATGAAAAACCGTGATCATAGATCATGATATCTTTATAGGATAACAGGAAAGGCTGTCTGAAGAAACAGGCAGCTTTTTTCATATTTTGATGTGCAGACCCATACAGAAGAAGATGCCGCTGAGGCGGTGTGTGGAGCGCGACGAACGGGGGAAGAAAATTTTCCCCGTTTGATTATATTTTCTCTTCATTTTTCTGTATTATATGCCGATATTTTATATATTAACAAATGTTATCCGATTGAGCCTAATACCAGGCGGAAAGGAATCTAAATAGTATGGCTGTCAATATGAATATGATGATCAATGCGGGGATGCGGGACAACGAGCAGCAGACAGGGAAGTTTGGTGCAGTCAGCGTTTCCGGAAAAAAGCAGGAAGTGGGGAAAGAGGACAACAGATCGCTGATGTTAAACGGGCAGTTTGATCCGATTGAGCAGAAGAAAGCACTGGCAAAAAAACAGGCCTATAAGATCGTAAAGGACGCTCTGGCACGTGAACTGAAAATGGATGGAAATATGGATGAAGTCAGAGCGCATACCGAAGAGTTGAGTGCGGATCTGGCACAGGCCCAGAATAAGATCAGCGAGATCAATGCGGAGAAGGAAAAATGGCGTGAAGAATCCGGTGTGGCTGCAGATTCCGAGGAGCAGAAAGATCTGGAACTGCTGGAAAAGAGAGAGGCTTATGCAGGAGGAGATCTGTCGAAAGCGCTGAGCGAAGAAGAAATGGAGAGACTTGCTGAGATAGATAAGCGTGGTTACACAGAGTACGAACAGCGTGCTCTGTCCTTGGAAAGGAGCAAAGCTCCGTATCAGGATATCGTGAGAAAGGCGGAGAGCGGTATTATTTCAGATAATGCGGTGATCCGCGGGACAAGGCTGGAGCGATTAAAAAAAGATCCTATCCGGAAAGCACAGAATGAGGCACAGGATCTTCTTGCGGCGGCGAGCAGAGAAGTGATGGGAATGCTTGTGGGCGAAGCGAAAGAATATATGGACGAAAAATCGGAAGAACTGCAGGAGAAGGCGGAAGAAAGAGCGGAGAAGAAAGAAGAACAGGAAGAAAAACTTGAGGCGACAAAAGAGAAGAGAGAAGAGCTGGAAGCGCTGGCGGATCCGCAGAAAGAAACTGGAAACGCTTCGGAAGTACAGACGCAAGCCATATCGAAAGATCCTGTGACAGAAGCAATGGTTCAGCTGGACGCTCAGAAAGAGGATTACCAGCAGGAAATTGAAGAGATGATGCGAAAAATGAATCTGATAGCGGAAGATATCAAGGGAATTAAAGTGGATGAGATCTTTTAAATGCTTCCATGCGCTCCAAGAAATGCAACAGCGGGAAAATCACCTGTTTCCTTTTAGTGGGAACGGGTGATTTTCCCGCTGTTGCGGCTTACTTGCCGGCCAGTGATTTTTCTATTCGTTTTGATGTGATTCCATATAAATTTACTTTGTCAATCAGTAAATTTGTGGTATAATGTTCACGAAAGCATTGAGCAGCGCCAAAAAGCCGAAAAGGCATTGCTCAACCTGCCCGCAAAGTAAAGCAATGGAATAGGAGCGAAAGGACATCCCTATGCGAATTATCCGTCAAAAACTTGATTTATCAAATATTTCCTATCCTGTGGAACAGATTGCGCCGCTTCAGAATATCCTGTTTTTTGACATTGAGACGACAGGTTTTACGGCAAAGCGATCCTCTATCTATCTCATTGGCTGTGCCTTTTTTGACGGTATTTCCTTTCGGCTGACTCAGTGGTTTGCAGAAAATTATCAGGAAGAGCAAAAGATCATAGAGAGTTTTTTCAATATGACGAAAAACTACAGTCATATTGTCCACTTTAACGGCAATAATTTTGATATTCCTTTTATAAAGCAGAAATGCGAAAGGTATGCTCTGCCCTATACATTTGATCATCTGACGGGCATTGATCTGTACAGAAGAATTGCGCCCTACAAATATTTTCTGAAAATGCCGAACTGCAAACAGAAATCTGTGGAACAGCTTCTCGGCTTTCAGCGGAAAGATACCTACGATGGCGGCAATCTGATCAATGTCTATCACGATTATGTGAATCATCCTTCGGACGGTGCGTTCCATCTGCTTCTTCTGCACAATGCAGATGATATTCGCGGGCTGATCCAGATTTTCCCGGTGCTTGCCTACTATGATATGTTCAACAGGCCTCTCAGGGCAAAAAAGGTACAGGCAAACACTTATACGGATTACTTCGGCACGGAAAGGCAGGAGCTTCTTCTGAAAGTTTCCCTGCCGGCATCTCTTCCTGCGCCGATCCGTTTTCATGCAAATTCCTGCTATTTTAACGGAGAAGGTAAATATGGGGTTTTCCGGGTGCCGATCTATCAGGAGGAGATGAAATATTTTTACGCATCCTACAAGGATTACTACTATTTTGCGGATGAGGATATGGCAGTGCACAAGTCAGTTTCCGCTTATGCGAATAAGGAGTACCGAACCCAGGCTACGGCGGAAAACTGTTATACAAGGAAGTTTTCTTCCTATCTGCCCCAGTGGGATATTCTGGTGCAACCCTTTTTCAAGCGGGATTACAGGAGCAAGGAGATTTTCTTTGAACTGACAGACGAGATAAAGACCAGCAGAGATACGTTTTCCCGGTATGCGGAACATATTCTGCATATGATGGCGGATTCCTATTGAAGATAACTGTTTAAGAAAATGGAACGCGAATTCAATCAGTAGATTCTGCTCGGAAATTTTCGGCGGAGGAGCAACAAAGAAAAGTATATAGCTTTTATACGATAGAAACGGAAAAGGAAGATAGAGAAAAGAGGGTATTCAAATGGCTAAATCAACATTTGTGGGGGGGATCCATCCTTATGAAGGAAAGGAACTGTCCAAGGACAAGCCCATCAGGGCAGTGCTGCCGAAGGGAGAGTTAGTCTATCCGCTGTCCCAGCATATCGGGGCGCCGGCGTCGCCGATCGTACAGAAAGGCGATCATGTGCTGCAGGGACAGAAGATCGCGGAGGCTTCCGGCTTTGTGTCGGCGCCGATTTACGCTACTGTGTCGGGCACGGTAAAAGCGATCGAGCCGAGACGTGTAGTCACAAGCAATGAAGTGATGAGCATTGTCCTGGAAAATGACGGACTCTATGAAGAAGTAGAATATCCGGTACATAAACCCTATGAAGAACTTGGTAAAGAGGAGATTATTGCCATTGTTAAAGAAGCTGGTATCGTGGGCATGGGCGGGGCAGGATTCCCTACCTTCATCAAGCTTTCTCCGAAAGAACCGGATAAGATCGATTATGTGATCGCGAACTGTGCGGAATGTGAACCCTATCTGACTTCGGACTACAGAAGAATGATAGAGGAACCGGAAAAGCTGATCGGCGGATTGAAGATCATGCTGCGGCTGTTTGATCATGCGAAAGGCATTCTGGCGGTGGAGGAGAACAAGCCGGATGCGATCGCACTGTTAAAAAAGCTGACAAAGGACGAGCCGGATATTATGGTGACGCCGCTAAGGACAAAGTATCCCCAGGGATCGGAGCGTTCCATTATCTATGCCACCACCGGCAGAGCCATCAATTCTTCCATGCTTCCGGCGGACGCAGGCTGTATCGTGGACAATGTGGATACGATCGTGGCCATCTATCATGCGGTGACGGAAGGAAAACCTTTGATGTATCGTATTGTGACGGTGACCGGAGATGCGATTAACGATCCGCGGAATTTTATTGTCCGGATCGGAACGATGTATGATGAGTTGATAGAGGAGGCCGGAGGCTTTAAGGAAGAACCGGCAAAGGTGGTTTCCGGCGGCCCGATGATGGGCTTTGGCATGTTTGATCTGCATGTGCCTACGACGAAGACGGCGTCGGCGCTTTTATGTCTGACGAAGGACGATGTGTCGGAGATGGAGCCTACAGCCTGCATTAAGTGCGGCCGATGCGTGGAAGTCTGTCCCCAGAGACTGGTGCCCAACAAGCTGATGGTAGCTTCCATCCATGGGGACTCGGAGACGTTCTTAAGGTTGAACGGACTGGAATGCGTGGAGTGCGGCTGCTGCAGTTACACCTGTCCGGCGAAGAGGCCGCTCACCCAGTCCATCAAATCCATGAGAAAGATGGAACTTGCAAAGAAGAAAAAATAGATAAGGGGAGAAAACCATGAGTGATATGTTACATGTATCATCCAATCCGCATGTCAGGTCCAAGGTGACGACCAGCTCCATTATGCTGGCGGTTGTGATCGCTTTGCTTCCTGCCGCGGGATTTGGCATCTATAATTTCGGATTGCATGCACTGATTCTGATCTGTGTGACGATCATGAGCTGTGTGGCGACCGAATTTATCTACGAGAAACTGATGAAGAAGGAAGTCACGATCGGAGATTTTTCGGCTGTTGTGACGGGCCTGCTGTTAGCGCTTAATCTGCCGCCGATGGCGCCCTGGTGGATCGGGATGATCGGAGGTATTTTTGCGATTCTGGTTGTCAAGATGCTTTTTGGCGGTCTCGGACAGAATTTTATGAATCCGGCTCTTGGCGCGAGATGCTTTCTTTTGATCTCCTTTACTTCGATCATGACGAATTTTGACTGTGATGCCTACACAGGGGCGACACCGCTTGCGCAGCTGAAATCGGGTATTACACCGGATGTGTTTTCCATGGTGATCGGCAAAACTGGCGGAACCATCGGTGAGACAAGTATGATCGCCATTGTCATAGGAGCCTGCATACTGATCTTACTGGGAATCATTGATCTGCGGATTCCGGGAAGCTATATTGTCAGCTTTGTGATCTTCCTTTGTCTGTTTGGCGGACATGGCATGGATTTTGCCTACTTATCGGCACATCTTGCAGGCGGCGGTCTGATGTTAGGCGCTTTTTTTATGGCAACGGATTATGTGACAAGGCCGATCACAAAGAAAGGGCAGTATCTGTACGGTATTTTTCTGGGGATATTGACAGGTGTTTTCCGAGTGTTCGGCGCTTCTTCCGAGGGAGTTTCCTATGCCATCATTATCGGTAATCTGTTAGTGCCTCTGATGGAGAAGGCGACTCTTCCGAAAGCGTTCGGGAAAGGAGGGGAAGCGGTATGAATGATGAGATAAAATCCATGTTGAAGGATGCAGGGATTATTGTGGCGATCACACTGATTGCCGGTCTGGTGTTGGGCGGCGTTTATCAGCTCACAAAGGAGCCTATCGAAGAGCAGAAACGGATAAAAAAAGCAAATGCCTGTAAGGAAGTTTATGCGGAGGCTGCTTCCTTTACGGAAATGGCGGATTTTGATACGGAAGCCGCAGCATCCGTGCTTGCCGCAGAGTATCCCTCTCAGGATATCGATGAGGTGATGGAGGCTGTGGATGGATCGGGAAATACGATAGGTTATGTGCTGACCGTGACCACCCATGAGGGGTATGGCGGAGATATCCAGTTCACGATGGGCGTGACAGACGAAGGGATGCTTAACGGTATTTCGATTTTGAGTATCTCCGAGACAGCGGGGCTTGGCATGCGGGCGGAAGAGGTGTTAAAGCCGCAGTTTGCCGGAAAGAGCGCCGAAAAGTATGAGTACACAAAGACCGGCGCTGTATCGGAGGGGCAGATCGATGCCATCTCCGGTGCGACGATTACGACAAACGCGGTGGTGAACGGTGTAAATGCCGGTCTGTATTATTTTCAGAATACGTTAGGGGGTGGGGCAGAATGAGCGAAATAAAGTCAAGGCTTGTAAACGGCCTGTTTAAAGAAAATCCCACTTTTGTGCTGATGTTAGGTATGTGTCCGACGCTTGCGGTGACGACTTCCGCCATGAACGGTCTCGGAATGGGGCTGACAACGATGGTAGTGCTTGCGCTCAGCAATATGATCATTTCCCTGCTGCGAAATATCATTCCGGATAAAGTGCGTATTCCTGCATTTATCGTGATCATTGCCTCTTTTGTGACGATGATGGAGCTTTTGCTGGAAGGGTTTTTACCTTCTCTTTATGATGCGCTGGGAATCTATATTCCGCTGATCGTGGTAAACTGCATTATTTTGGGCCGGGCGGAGGCCTATGCTTCCAAAAATCCGGTACTGCCGTCTCTGTTTGACGGGATTGGGATGGGACTCGGGTTTTCCTTCGCGCTGACCTGTATCGGCGCGGTTCGCGAGCTGATCGGTTCCGGCAAAATTTTCGGCTTTTCTGTGATGCCCGCGTCCTATGTGCCCTGCGCTATTTTTGTGATGGCGCCCGGCGCCTTCTTTGTGCTGGCAGCACTCACCGCTCTGCAGAATAAAGTTAAGATCGCAGGGGAGAAGAAGGGGAAGGATATGAGCAAGATCGGTTCTGGCTGCAGTGAGGACTGCATGAATTGCGGCGAGGAAGGCTGCGGCAGAAGGAAGTTCTACGATACGGATGCGGAGTGATTTCCCACCGCATGATCGGGATAAATGGAGGTAATAAATGGAGACAGTAAGAGATTTATTGATTATATTGATCGGTTCCTCTCTGGTGAGCAATGTGGTGCTCAGCCAGTTTCTGGGATTGTGTCCGTTTCTCGGGGTATCGAAAAAGACAGAGACGGCGGCGGGCATGGGCGCGGCGATCATCTTTGTCATCACGATATCTTCCCTGGTGGCGGCCGCGATCTATCAGTTTATGTTAGTGCCGTTACATATTGAATATTTGCAGACGATCGTTTTCATACTGGTAATTGCCGCTCTTGTACAGTTTGTGGAGATGTTTTTAAAGAAGTTTATTCCGGCCCTCTATCAGTCGCTGGGCATCTATCTGCCGCTTATCACAACGAACTGTGCAGTACTGGGTGTGGCACTCACGAATGTGACAAAGCAGTACGGTATTTTGAAGAGTGTGGTGAACGGTTTTGCGACGGCTGTGGGCTTTACGATTTCGATCGTGATCCTGGCGGGGATCAGAGAGAAGATGGTTTACAATGATGTGCCGGAATCCTTTAAGGGGATGCCTGTTGTGCTGATCACGGCAGGGCTGATGGCCATTGCGTTCTGCGGGTTCTCGGGGCTGCTGTAATCGATGAAAAGAATACTTGTGATTGGCTGTCCGGGGGCCGGGAAAAGTGTTTTTGCCAGAAGACTGAGAGAAAAGCTGAACCTTCCGCTGTATTATTTGGATATGATCTGGCATAAGCCGGATAAATCGACCTGTGCGAGAGAGGAATTTGACAGAAAATTACGGAGAGTTCTGGAAAAAGGCGAATGGATTATCGATGGAAATTATCTGCGCACGCTGGAGATGCGTCTGAAAGAGGCGGATACAGTGTTTTTGTTAGATTATCCGCTTGAAGTATGTCTGGCAGGGGCAAGGGAGCGGATCGGAAGAAAGCGGGAGGATATGCCTTGGTTTGAGGCAGAACTGGATGAAGAGTTCCGGCAGTGGATTCTGGATTTTTCAAGGGATCAGCTGCCGGTTATTTATCGTCTGCTAAAGCAGTATGGGAACGAGCGGGATATTTTTGTCTTTCGGTCAAGAGAGGAAGCGGACGGATTTCTAAAAGTAAATGTAATTATGAACGAAGAATGAGTGCGTATGCGGAAAATAGTACGCTGGGCGAAAAAGGCAGAAGCAGGGGAGGCGGATTAGACAGAACTGTCGGTATATGGGCAGGGGAAGATGAGATCACGGAAGCGGAAAATGTACGCACGCAGTGCAGAGATCATCGGAATGATGGCGCGGAAACATTGCCCGATGATGCGGAACCGGAAAAAGAATGGGAATATCAGTACCGCTATTTAAATAAATGTATTCTATCTTATAAAAATGATTACATAACGCAAAATATGTGTTAAAATGTCTGTAGGTGTAAAAAGAAGAAGCCTGTGTCCGTACTGTATCCGCAGGCTTTTGGTAATACATAAAACAGTACAGAAATGAGGAGACTATGTCAGGAATTATCATTGCGATGCTTGTAGTGGGGGGCGTCGGTCTGTTTATCGGTCTGTTTCTCGGGGTTGCTGCGATAAAATTTAAAGTGCAGGTGGACGAAAAAGAGGTTGCGGTGCTGGAGGTATTGCCCGGCAACAACTGCGGCGGATGCGGCTATGCGGGATGTTCCGGGCTGGCGGCTGCCATTGCGAAGGGTGAGGCGGCGGTCAATCAGTGTCCGGTGGGCGGCGAAACGGTGGCGAAGAAGATATCTGAGATCATGGGAGTGGAAGCCGGGGAGAGCAGACGGATGGTCGCTTTTGTGGCGTGTCAGGGAGACTACGATAAGGCGAAGGTGGATTATGAGTATACGGGTATCGAGGATTGCCGCATGCTTTCCTTTGTGCCAAACGGCGGACCGAAGAGCTGTAATTACGGCTGTCTCGGCTACGGGAGCTGTGTGCAGGCCTGTCCCTTTGACGCGATCCATGTGGTGAACGGCGTGGCTGTGGTGGACAGGGAGCAGTGTAAAGCCTGCGGAAAATGCGTGGAGGCCTGTCCGAAGAAACTGATTTCGTTGATCCCGTATGATGCACCCTATCAGGTGGCCTGCAGTTCTAAAGACAAGGGACCGGTGGCCATGAAGGCCTGCGATGTGGCCTGTATCGGCTGCGGACTCTGCAAGCGGAACTGTCCTGCGGATGCGGTTATGGTGGAGAATTTCAATGCAACGATCGATCCGGAGAAGTGTACCGGCTGCGGCACCTGCATTGAGAAATGTCCGAAGAAGAGTATTGTGAAGCTGTAAGTACAGGACAGCCTGTTAAGAGATATGCCGGACAGGCGGCGGAATCGAGAGATTCCGGTGAAAAAGCATGGACTGCGGAGGAGTTTTGCCGCTGTTAAAAAAGGAGAGAGCATGAGTCAGATCAGGGCAGTTTTATTTGATATGGACGGTGTGCTGATCAATACGGAGCCGTTGCACTACAGGATGTGGAAAGAGACGTTCCGCGGCCGTGGCCTGGAAATTGATTACGATATTTATAAAGGGTGTATCGGTGCGACAGATGCCTTTTTAATGGAACTGATTTTTAAAAATTACGGTCGGGACTTTCGGGAAGATAAGACAATAGAAGGAGAGAGAGTGGCAGTTGAAAAACGCCTGCTGAAAGAAGAGGGATTCCCTGAAATGCCGGGAGTGGTAGAAATGCTGCGCGGGCTGCAGGAGGCCGGATTTTTGCTGGCAGTGGCTTCGTCCTCACCGCCGGTGAGAATTCAGGAAGCCATGAACTACATTGGTGCGAAGCAGTATTTTTCCGTACTGAACAGCGCGGAGAATGTAGCACATTCCAAACCGGCTCCGGATATTTATCTGGATACGGCGAGAAGGCTGGGGGTAGAACCGGCGGAATGTATCGTGCTGGAGGATTCCGAAAACGGAAGTATTGCTGCTGTCTCTGCGGGGATGATCTGTGTGGGACTTAAGAATCCGGATTCCGGGAATCAGAATCTGGAACGGGCCAGGGTTGTGATTTCATCATTGCAGGAGTTTACGACGGAACTGATCCGGAATTTGTCGGAGGGCTGATGCATTGCAGGTTTTGCAGTTTTCAGTGATAGAAGGATGTTTCTGTGCTTATGGATGCTGGCAAGGCCGTTTATGTGACTGAAGCTGCACAGAGGTGTGGAAGTATATACAAAGTTTAGAAAAGCATACAGGAGCACGTGCATGCGATACCATGACATTACAAAGGATGATATGAAAAACGGCGACGGTCTGCGGGTTGTATTGTGGCTTTCGGGCTGCAGGCATCAATGTCCGGGCTGTCAGAATCCTGTGACATGGAATCCACAGGACGGACTTGCGTTTGACGAAGCGGCAAAGCAGGAAATAGAAGGGCAGCTTGAAAAACCTTATATTTCCGGCATTACTTTTTCCGGCGGCGATCCGCTTTTTCCGGAGAATGTAGCGGAGGTGACAGCATATTGCAGAGAGTTAAAGGGGCGCTTTCCGGGGAAGACAGTCTGGCTTTACACTGGTGAGGTATGGGAAGATATCGCAGGTTTTGAAGTACTGCATTTTATAGATGTGCTGGTGGATGGGAAATTTGAGAGAGAGAAACAGGACAATCTGCTGCACTGGAGGGGAAGCGGCAACCAGCGGGTGATTGCAGTACAGGAAAGCCTGAGGCGCGGACAGATGGTGCTGCACGATATTTCATGAATAAGCGAAATTTAAGGGAATGCTCTTCCATAGATTGATATGTGAATATGACAAAACAGCAAAAGGAATAGTCTCTGTGAATTGTTGCTGTGGTCTTATATGGGCGATAAGTATGCATTTGCGGAAAGAACAAAGAGGCAGGAGAAAAATGATAATGAAAAAAGCGGAGACGTTACAGATCAAATATCATTCAAGGGAGATCGAGAAGCTGCGCTACATCGACGGAAAAAGCGATTGGATCGATCTGCGGGCAGCGGAGGATGTGGCTTTGAAAGCGGGAGAGTACCGTCTGATCAGTTTCGGTATTTCCATAAAGATCCCGGAGGGGTATGAGGCGCATGTGGTGCCCAGAAGTTCTACGTTTAAAAATTTCGGCATTCTGCAGAGCAACAGCTGCGGCATTATCGACTGTTCCTACTGTGGAGAGAACGATATCTGGAAAATGCCGGTGTATGCAGTGCGGGATACGGAGATCCATGTAAATGACAGGATCGCTCAGTTCCGGATCATGGAAAATCAGCCAAGGATCCTGTTTGAGGAAGTGGAGCATATGGAAGGTCAGGACAGGGGCGGTTTCGGCAGTACCGGGACGGTGTAAATTATGCCGGGGGAATGCGCCGCTGTCCGTCAGGACAGTTATTGCGGAAAGAAAATTCTGCAACAGTAGCAGGCTATTCCGGGAACGCAGAATTCTGCAACAGTACAGGCTATTACGGGAACGCAAAATTCTGCGATAATAGCAGGCTATTTCAGACATGCTAAGATCGGCTCAATATATTTTTTGTCTGAAATATCGTAGGATCCGGATATCATTTTGATCATTTCCTGATCCGTTTCGGTTTTATCTTTTTTCGCGCGCAGCGATTTCAGAAGTGCCCTCATCATCAGTTTTGACAGGAAGGGCATTTTTTCATAGTTTAATCCGCCGGGACAATAGAAGGCGTTTACTTTCCGGAAGGCAGGATCTTTGAGATTTTCTTTAAAAAATGATTGGATCTGCGGGCTGTCTGCGGGGTTCGCGCCGGTACAGAAAAGAATGAGCTTTTTATCCGGCCATTTTTCCAGGATATCTTTGAAAAAACCAAGTTTTCTGATGGCGCCGGCATAGGCGAAACTTCCGAAAAGGATCGTGTCATACTGGTCTAAATGTTGCTTTTTAGCAGCGGACAGCGAGAGACAGTCAGCCCCTGTTTCTTCCGCGATCCATTGCGCATATTTTTTTGTAAATCCTGTTTCTGAATGATAAATAATGATGGCTTTCATATGTTTCGTTGCTCCTTTTTAAAATTCTGTTTCAGTATTTTCTCCTGAAATTCTTTTTTCAAAATATTCTATCCCTGTATATAGCTTTGACAGAAGAGTAAAAAGCGTTTCGATCTCTTCTGTGGTATAAACTTCAAAAAGATACCGCAGCTCTTCCTGATAGACGGAAAACTCCTTCTGAAAATAGTCTTCAGCTTTTTGGGTGATACGGATCCCCATGGCTCTTGGATCACAGGGATTTGGACTGATCGTAACAAAGCCTTTTTTCATCAGGACATCTGCCAGTTTTTTGATATTCTGTCTGGAACAGCCCAGTAAATTGCCCAATTGAGTAAAAGTGGGCGGTTCCTTTGACTGCCTGACGATGGATAACAGCATAAACTGTTTGAGGGAAATCTCCGGGATGTGACTGTCAAATAGTGTCTGCAGTCTGTTTGTGGCAATAAACAGTGTGCTGAAGATTGCTTTTTGCTGATACTCTGTGGTACCGGAAAATTTTGTGATCAGGTCGTTAAGATGCATAGTGATCTCCATATTAGTAACTTGTTGCGCATATAGATTATAGCAACATGTTACCTGTGCGTCAAGGCAAATGTGCAATTGATATGTGAAGTATATGCATAATTTGAAGAGTAGTGTTTATACTAATAGCAGAAATGGCCTGCAGTAATTGGAGCTGTGTCCTGCGTACAGAAATGCGCGGGCAAAGAGTGGGAATGCATGGAAAAACGGCAGGTTGTGGAAAGGTCATATGGTTATCGGTATGAATGAAAAAGATCAGGAAATTTTATATCCGACAAAACAGATCGGTAAGGAAATGACAGCGGATCTAAAGGAAAATCTGGCTGCCATGAAGGAAATTCTGTCGCCGGATATCAGCTACGATATTGTGTACCGGGTAATACAGATAGGCGGCAGAGATGCCTGTCTGTTTTTTGTGGACGGATTCTGTAAGGATGAAATGATGCAGAAGATCTTACAGTATCTGATCGGCCTGAAACCGGAAGATATTCCCACGGACGCCCACGGTATGTCGAAGGGCTTTATGCCCACCGTGGAGGTGGATCTCGGGCAGACCTGGGATGAAATTGTAACAGGGCTTTTGTCAGGGCAGACCGTGCTGTTTCTGGATGGTTTCAGCAAATGTCTTTTGATTGACAGCAGAACCTATCCGGCAAGAAGCGTCTCGGAGCCGGAGAAAGAGAAAGGGTTACGCGGTTCCAAAGATGGGTTTGTGGAGACTATCGTCTTTAATACGGCTCTTGTCCGCAGGCGTATCCGAAGCCCGAAACTGCGGATGGAGATGATGAGAGTCGGCGAGACGTCAAAAACAGATATCGCAGTTTGCTATATGGAGGATAGGGTAGACCATAAACTGTTATGCCAGATCAGGACGAGAATTCAGAATATTCATGTGGACGCACTGACCATGAATCAGGAGAGTCTGGCGGAATGTCTGTATCAGGGGAAATGGTTTAATCCTTTTCCGAAGTTTAAATATACGGAGCGGCCCGATACGGCGGCAGCCCATATTCTGGAGGGAAACATTATTGTCTTTGTGGACAATTCGCCTTCCGCCATGGTCCTTCCGGTGTCCATTTTTGATATGACGGAGGAGGCTGACGACTATTATTTTCCGCCTGTTACAGGTACTTACCTGCGGTTTTCCAGAACCATCATCGGTATCATTACCTATCTTTTGACGCCGACTTTTCTGCTGCTGACGATGTATCCGGAGTGGCTGCCGAAGTGGTTTTCTTTTGTCGCCATTGCCGATGATGTTAATGTGCCGGTGCTGTTACAGTTTCTGATTTTAGAGCTGTCTTTAGACGGCCTGAAGTTAGCCGCGGTCAATACGCCCAATATGCTGAGTACGCCCCTGAGCGTCACGGCGGGTATCGTGTTAGGGGAATTTGCGGTAAAATCGGGGTGGTTTAACTCGGAGGTGATGCTGTACATGGCTTTTGTGGCCATTGCAAACTATACCCAGTCCAACTATGAGCTGGGCTATGCGCTGAAATTCATGCGGATCATCACTCTTGTTCTGACGGGCATTGCCGGCGTCTGGGGCTATGCGGCGGGCGTTCTGTTTTTTATCATTTCCATCGCGTGCAACAGGACGATCGCAGGTAGAAGCTATATCAATCCCTTTGGTCCGGGCGGTATGGGAACTTTGTGGAAACGCTTCATCAGAGTACGCCAGGAGGCCGCCGGTAACAGGCAGGCTTCTAAATGAGAACAGCGGCTGATCCTGTCCGTCCGCTTAAGACGCTGCCGGAGTATGCTGAGATCCGGCAGCGCTATAAGCGAACGGAAGCGTTTGCGGGGGGATTTCATTCGGCAGGCATGACACACGCTTTACATGGGCGTACCCGCCGCAATCAGATCACCGTGTGGATCGTAAAAACCCATTATTTTGTTTGAAGTTGACAGGGATACATAGTATAATATTCAGAAAAAGGCGATACAGCTTGCCAGAAAACGTAAAATGCTCTTTCAAAGTGTTGCTGACAGCATTCTGGCCATGATAACGATAGAAAATAAGTGCTCCGCATGGATAAAAACGGAAAGGAAGCAGATTGTTATGGGAAATCACAAAAATACGGACAAAACGGAAGATTACAGCTTTCAGGTGGATCTGCGGGGGATCATCCGCCTGCTCAGCGAAAATCTTTATTCCAGCGAGGACGTATTTCTGCGGGAGCTTCTGCAGAATGCGGTAGATGCCATCGAGGCGAGAAAGGCAGCGGAGCCGGATTTCGGGGCGGGGCAGATTCGGATCTCCTATCGCAGGGAAACGAAGAACAGAGCGCGGCTTATCTTTGCGGACAACGGGATCGGATTGACCAGAGAGGAAATACATACGTTTCTGTCCGTCATCGGGCAATCATCCAAAAGAGGCGCGCTGGAGCGGGGGAATTTTATCGGGCAGTTCGGCATCGGGCTGTTATCCTGTTTTTTGGTGGCGGATGAAATTCTTGTGCGAAGCCGTTCCCTGAAAGAGGAGGCAGGGCACAGGTGGCTTGGGAAAAGCGACGGCACCTATCAGGTGGCTAAGGAGCCGGAGGAGGTGTCCGTGGGGACGGAAGTGATTCTTCTCCTGAAAGGAAAGATGGCAGCCAGATACCACGAGGAGGAAGTGATCAGGCTGTTGAAGGAATACGGTTTTTTGCTGAAAACGCCGGTGGAGTTTGACGGAGACGGCGGAACAAGACGTATCAATGACGGTTTCATTCCCTGGCGACAGCCGTTTTGCAGCAATGAGGAAATATTACGGTTTGGGGAATTGCTGTTCGAGGAGGAGTTTTTTGGCGCGGTGCCGATTAAGGGCGAGGGATTGACCGGTTATGCCTTTATTTCGAGAAAACGGACCAACGCGGCTTTCATGGGACAGCACAAGATATTTTTGAAGGATATGCTGATTACGGAGGACGGCAGGGAACTGATTCCCAAATGGGCCTTTTTTACAAGGTGTATTCTGAACGCGGAGGATCTGACGCCTATGGCTTCGAGAGAGGGATTTGTGGCGGATTATCGGCTTTCCAGAGCAAGGAACGATATTGAGAAGAGTATTTTTGAGTATTTTGTCGCGCTGTCGCTGTATGATGTCAATATGTTAAAGCAGCTGACGTCGGTACATAATGTGGCGATCAAGTCTCTTGCCGTAGAAAATGAAAAGATTTACAAATTGTTTTTTCAGTTTCTTGTTTTTTCTTCCAACAGAGGGAGTCTGACCGGCTTTCAGCTGTTAGAGGCGGCTAAGAGGGGGACGATATACTATTGTACCGAGGTGGAAGATTACCGGAGGGCTTATGCGCTTTTGGGAAACGGAGCGGGCATTTTAATCAATGCGGGCTATATTTATGATACAAAACTGCTTCAGCTTTTGAGGCGTTACCATCCGGGGATCCGGCTGGAAGTGTTTGATGAAGCGTCCTACGGGGAACTGCTGGAGGAGCCGGAGGAGCATATCAGAAAGGAGCTGGAAGAGCTGCTTAAGGCGGCGGGGGAGGCGTTAAAGCCTTTCAACTGTAAGGCTGTTTTGAAACAGTTCGATCCGGCGGAATCGGCCGCTTTTTACGTGCCGGGGGAGGACGGTCTGTTTGACGGTGTGCTGACGGAGGGCAGTTTTTCTGATTTTCTGGGGGAGTTTGATCCGGGAAATTTTGTGCGGGCAGAGGACAATTATGGTACAAAGCTGTATCTGAACGGGAAAAATCCGCTGTTAAGGCGGCTTTCTCAGGTGCGGGATGCAGAGATCACAAGGACAATGATCGAGGTCATCTATGTGCACGCCATGCTGGCCGGTCACTATACACTGGGGGAAAAAGAAATGGGGATCTTAAACAGAGGACTGATCAGACTTGTGGAGTACGGTCTGGGCGACTTTACATAAGAAAGTATTTCTTGAGAAGCCCGGACGGCGGTCAGGCGGAGATTGAAATACTGTAAAACAATGTCAGGTGGGAACAGGGGGAGCGGAAAGAATGATCCTGGAAAGTTTAACCAACAGAAAATATGTACCGGACGACAGGCTCTGGGAAATGATCAAACGGGCCAACAGTCTGACGGAAGGTGGATATTCCGTCTGGGATGACAATGCGATGACGTTAGTGCCCTTATTAAAGCGGATTCTGGCCAGGGCAAAGGAAGTGCGGGATTTACAGATCTATTTTTATGTGATGGGGAAAGCATTCTGGTATGTCAGAAGGGACGGTGTGGACGATATCCGGTTTGCCTTTCAGATTTCGGAAATGTTTCATCAGGCCCACGCGGAGCATCTGGCGGAGGAAACGACCAGGTTCGGCAGAGAGTACTATGTGGACACTGCTGCCAGAATCCTGTCTTTTTATATGAAATATCCGCAGATCAATGATGAAAAGATGAAACAGATGCTTTCCATTTTTCTGGAAAGTGATGAGAAATACGGTACTGTCTGGAATGCCGGAAGCTACGATAAGATCATGCGGTATGCTTTGTTTGAGGAGGATCTGCATCTTGCAGGAAGGGCAAAAAAGAAACTGGAAACCATGGATTTTACAAACTGGTGTTATGTCTGCTACTATGTGAGGCCCATGCTGCATTACTATGTATTTATGGAAGAATATGACAGGATCGAGGAACTGATTCTGGCCGTTAGCAGAAAGGAGATCGCGAAGAAGTACAGATGGTGCTATGATCAGTGTGAACAGGCGAACGAGGAGACATTAGTGGAAGAGGCTCTGGAGCACTGTATGAATTTGGGAAAGGATAAACTGTTCAGAAAGATATTCCGAAAGTGGAGGGATCTCTTTACTCATCCCATGGAGGGGGAGATCGCGACCTGTGAAGCGTTGCTGCATGTGTTTGCAGGGGATCTGTCACGTCTGGAGGAGACGCTTCGGGTGGCGGAGGAGGATGACAGGAAAGGGCGGGAGATGAAAGTGACGCCCTATGATGGAATGTACTGGTTTTTGTGGTGGCACCTTTATTTTCGGCTGCTGCACAGGCAGGGGGTAAATTCTGTGAAAATGAACCTGGAGGAGTGGCCGGAAGCAGCGGAAATACCGAAAATGACGGAGAAACAGAAAACAGTAAAAGTACCGGAGAAAGGGAAACCGGCAGAAGAGCCGGTGACGACAGAGGTGATGGAAACGCCGGAGAATCCCGAATCAGGCGGTGAGATTCTGACAGTCGGAGAAAGAAGTTACAGCTGCGAGACACTGGCAGAGTATTTCGCTGGTAAGGCTCGGGAAATCGGTGCCCGGATGAGCCGTGCCCGCCGCAATTTTGATTATGAAAAAGTGAAGAGATCCCACGAGAGATGTCTGGGATTATAACATTTTTCCTTTTTGGGATGTCGGTATGAAAAAGCGGTATACATAAGGGGCTGACATTTGAGTGTCAGCCCCCAGCGTCTTTATCCCTGTATTTTTGAAAGAGGAACTTCCTGTAAAAACTGAGAAAAATTCAACCCCATACTCATAGCAGCTTCGTTCAGCCATTGCATTTTTTAGCTGCTTTGTTGCGAATTGCTATCTCCTCTCCTCAATATCCATATAATTTTTATCATACCCGATGGGCTTATAGGCGGGACGTATGATCTTTCCGTTGTTGGCAAGTTCTTCCATCCGATGGGCGCTCCAGCCTACGATACGGGCGATGGCAAAGATCGGCGTGAAAAGTTCCTGAGGCAGTCCCAGCATCTTGTAAACAAAGCCGGAGTAGAAATCCACGTTAACGCTGACGCCTTTATAGATCTGGCGTTCTTCGGCGATGACCTGGGGTGCAAGTTTTTCCACCAGGGAATACAAATTAAATTCTTTTTCCAGTCCCTTTTCCACAGAGAGCTTTTCCACGAAATTTTTAAAGATCACGGCTCTGGGATCGGATTTGGAGTATACCGCATGTCCCACACCATAGATCAGTCCCGCATGATCGAAGGCCTCTTTATGTAGTAGTTTTTTCAGATAGACAGCCACTTCCTCCTCGTCGCTCCAGTCTTTTAAGACATTCATCATCTCATCAAACATCTGCACGACCTTGATGTTGGCGCCGCCGTGGCGGGGGCCTTTTAAGGAGCCGATGGCCGCTGCAATCACGGAATAGGTGTCCGCCAGGGAGGAAGTCACGACATGGGTGGTGAAGGAAGAGTTATTACCGCCGCCGTGTTCCATGTGCAGTACGAGAGCAACATCCAGGATTCTCGCCTCGAGCTGTGTGTAGCTGCTGTCCGGGCGCAGAATATGCAGGATATTCTCTGCGGCGGAAAGCTGCGGCTGCGGCTGATGGATATAGAGGCTGTTGCCGTCATGATAATGGCTGTAAGCCTGATAACCGTAAATGGAGAGTAACGGGAAAATACTGATTAACTGCAGGCACTGCCTGAGCACATTAGGCAGAGAAGTATCGTCCGCTCTGTCGTCGTAGGAGTACATGGTCAGCACGCTTCTGGCCAGTGTGTTCATCATATCCTTGCTGGGGGCTTTCATAATAATATCCCGCACAAAACTGGTGGGAAGACTTCTGTAACCGGACAGCAGTTCCTTAAATTCGTCAAGCTCTTTTTCGTTGGGAAGCTTGTTGAATAAAAGGAGATACGTGACTTCTTCGAAGCCGAAGCGGTTTTTGGAGGAAAACCCATGCACCAGATCCTTGACATCGTAGCCTCTGTAAAACAGGCGGCCGTGGGCGGGAACGGACTGTCCGTTCACAACTTCTGTGGCTCTTACGTCGGAGATGGTGGTGAGTCCTGCGAGAACACCCTTACCGTTTAAGTCGCGAAGTCCTCTTTTGACGTCATACCTTGTAAAAAGGGCGGTATCAATGATATCCGACTCTTCACTGAGCTTTGCAAGACGAATCAGTTCCGGTGTGATTTCTGAAAAATTCTGATGATCCATATAAAAACTCCTTTCTTTGAGTAATGCACTAAAGTGTATCGTTTATCCGCATAAATCGACAGCATCAAAATATGTGTTGCCTAAAATCAATCAAATCTCTTGAAAAATAAATGGCAAATTATATAAGATTTCCTTTGACGATGTATAAAGAATTTCCAGAACAGCAGGTATGTGGTCCGGGAAAGCCTAAGTTTTATTCTGAAAAACAATAAAAATATGGTTTTCAGAAAAGTCAGAAATAGTGTCAAGTTGAAATGTACTTCTATCATACCATAAAAAAATTGTAGATTACAAGTTTATTCTGTCAATTCAGAAAAAATTTATAAATGATATGGGAAAATTTGGGCTTTTTATGTATAATGTAGCTTATGGGAAGCAGCTCTGCTGCTTCCAGCCTCGGAGCGAAGCGAAGAGGCGTAGCTGCGAAAGCAGCCATAAGCTAACGAGCAGCTCTGCTGCGAGTATAGCCTCAGAGCGAAGAGAAGAGGCGTAGCTGCGAAAGCAGCCATAAGCTAACGAGCAGCTCTGCTGCGAGTATAGCCTCAGAGCGAAGAGAAGAGGCGTAGCTGCGAGAGCAGCTATAAGCTAACGAGCAGCTCTGCTGCGAGTATAGCCTCAGAACGAAGAGAAGAGGCGTAGCTGCGAGAGCGGACATAAGCTAACGAAAATAAGGAGATAACTGTGATGACGGAGAATAAAAAGATTACGGAAAGACTGCAGCTGCTTCGCAGCGCGATGAAAGAAAACAGGATCAATTATTATATGATCACATCGGCGGACTGTCACGGTTCGGAGTATGTTCATGAGCATTTCAGGGCAAGGGCATGGTTTAGCGGTTTCACAGGCTCAAACGGGACACTGCTCGTGGGGCAGGAGCGAGCGGCGCTGTGGACGGACGGACGTTATTTTCTGCAGGCGGAAAAACAGCTGGCAGGAACGGGAATTGAACTGATGCGCATGCAGGAGAAAGGGGTTCCAACGATTGAGGAATATCTGGAAAAACATCTGACAGGCGGAGAAGTTCTGGGATTTGACGGTAACTGTGTAAGCGCCGAGCAGGGGGAGAAGCTGGAAAAAGTATGCAGGAAAAAAGGCGCGGCGATTATTTATGAGAAGGATCTTTCTGATATCGCCTGGGCGGACAGGCCGGCCCTGCCTGCAGAAGCTGTGTGGGAACTTTCAGAGGAGTATGCGGGGGAGTCCTGCGGGGAAAAGCTTAAGGAAGTGCGTCTTGTGCTGGAAAAAGAGGGCGCAGACTGCCTGTTTTTAAACAGCCTTGATGATATTATGTGGCTGTTTAATCTGCGGGGATCTGATATTGCCTGCAATCCGGTGGCGCTTTCCTATGCTCTTGTGGAGAGGGAAGCATGTACACTGTTTTTACAGAAGAAAGCAGCGCCTGATCTTTCTTTAGAGCGGTACGGCGTTGTCATAGAAGAGTATGACAGGATTTTTGACTGGCTGGATCAATGGCTGTTGGAGAAAACCGGAAGAAAAAATGCAGGGCAGGATCAAAAAGCGCAGGAGAGCGCTGTGAAAATTTCGGCGCCGGGAGAATATCTGAGCTACCGCCTGATGAAAGTCCTCTCCGAGAAGAGCACACTGATCTTGCAGGAATCGCCTACACAACTGTTAAAAGCGATCAAAAATGAGAGGGAGCTTGCCTGCAGCAGAGAGGCCTATCTCCGGGACAGCGCAGCGCTCTGCAAATTTATTTACTGGTTGAAAGGGCATGTGGGAAAAGAGGAGATCACCGAGATCTCGGCAGCGGATAAACTGGAAGAATTCAGAAGACAGATCCCCGGTTTTCTGGATATTTCTTTTACGACGATCTGCGGTTATGCGGACAACGGAGCCATTGTCCACTATTCGGCCACGGAGGATACAAGCCGGAGATTGGAGAAAAAGGGACTGGTTCTTGTTGATTCTGGTGGTCAGTATCTGGGCGGTACCACGGATGTCACAAGAACCATCGCGCTGGGGGAAGTGAGCGAGGAGGAGAAAAGGATCTTTTCTCTTGTGTCGTCGGCCACGCTGCGCCTGGCGGACGCTGTATTTCTGGAAGGAACCACCGGGCGGAATCTGGATATTCTGGCAAGACAGGATCTCTGGAAGGCTCATCTGGATTACAAACACGGGACCGGCCACGGCATCGGCTATATTCTGAATGTGCATGAAGGCCCTCAGCGTATCAGCTGGCAGTACCGGAAAGAGACGAAGGAATATGCGCTGCGGGCGGGAATGCTCACCAGTGATGAGCCTGGCATGTACTTTGCCGGAAAGTTCGGCGTACGCACCGAAAATATTCTGGAAGTTGTAAAAGAGGAGGAAAACGAATACGGCACCTTCCTCGGCTTTCGGCATCTGACCTGGGTGCCCATCGACAGGGAAGGGTTAGATAAACAGTACCTGACGGCGGAAGATGTGGACAGGATCAACGCCTATCACAGAGAAGTGCGGGAGAGAGTATTTCCACTGTTGGAGAAAGAGGAGCAGGAATGGCTCATCCAGGTAACTGCAGAACTGTAATCGTCATTTTGCAGGTTTAATATGACAGGTTCTGATTTTTAAGGCGAAAACCAGCCGGGATGGAAATATCCCCATTTTTACAAATTTTTTAGGAATTCCCGCCCCGTTTTGTGCAAAAGCTATCTTGACTTTTGGAAAGTGATTTGCCATAATAAAAGGCGATGTGTGGGTTTGGGATTCACACGGCGGCAAAAATGCCGCAGATATTAAAGACATTCGCAATGTCAGAATCGGCAGAGACCGGGAAGACAGGCGGTGAATTATATTTATATTCCAGGAGGAGGAAAAAATATGTCAACAAAAGCGTATTACCCCATTTCCGAGATCGGCAAAGGTAAAGTTGGTTTTTCCAAAACCCGTTCTATTATCGAAGCTGCTTTCTACGGAAATAACGTAGTGAAAGTGGAGACACTGAAAGAGGCTTATGAATTAGCAAAGAATTCTCCGGGAACGATCGTAACAGATATGCCCGTAAAAGACGGCGAAACATTCGGTCTTCCCAGTGACGCAAAGGTTCTTTTGTTCAACGACGGCGCAGTAACCGGCCGTTATGCGGCAGCGCGCCGTATCAAGGGCGAACCCGGCGTAGATGAAGTGAAGCTTGACAAGGTAGTGATGGACGCTGTTTATAAAACACGTTGGAAAAAGATGTACCATGCAACCTGTTTTGTAGGCCTCGATCCTGAATTTATGGCAAAGGCTCACCTGTTGATTCCGGAAGGAGAGGAAAACCTTCTGTACAACTGGATGATCAATTTCCAGTATATGTCTGACGAATATGTAAAGATGTACAGGAAATCCCAGCCCATCGGTAATGGTAATGAGCCGGATATCTATATCTTCTCCGATCCTCAGTGGGCGCCGGTGGAAGCTCCCGACGTGGATTACAGCTGCTTAAGCGATCCTCTGACACTGTGCTATTTTGATACGAACCAGAACTGCGCGGCGATCCTGGGTATGAAATACTTCGGCGAGCACAAGAAAGGGACGTTAACCATGGCATGGGCTCTTGCAAACAGAAATGGCTATGCGGCATGTCACGGCGGACAGAAAGAGTACACACTGGCTGACGGTTCCAAGTTTGTTGCTTCCGTATATGGTCTGTCCGGATCCGGAAAGTCCACTCTGACCCACGCAAAACACGGCGGCAAGTATCCGATTACCGTTCTGCATGATGACGCATTCATCATCAACACGGACACCTGTTCTTCTGTAGCGCTTGAGCCGACTTACTTTGATAAGACCGCAGACTATCCTACGGGATGTCCGGATAATGAATATCTGTTATCTGCTCAGAACTGTTCCGCTACCATGGATGAGAACGGCAAGATCCAGCTCGTGACAGAGGATATCAGAAACGGCAACGGCCGTGCGATCAAGTCCAAACTCTGGTCTCCGAACCGTGTGGATAAGATCGACGCTCCGGTGAACGCTATTTTCTGGATCATGAAAGATCCTACCATCCCGCCTGTTGTAAAATTAAAAGGCGCTGCGCTGGCTTCTGTTATGGGTGCGACACTGGCTACAAAGACATCCACAGCGGAGCGTGTGGCTGCAGGTACGGATCTGAACGCACTGAGAATCGTTCCCTACGCTAACCCGTTCAGAACCTATCCTCTGGTGAACGACTATGAGAAGTTCAAAAAGCTGGTGGAAGAGAAGAATGTTGACTGCTATATTGTAAATACAGGCGACTTCATGGGCAAGAAGGTAAAACCCGCTGATACTCTGGGCATTCTGGAAACCATCGTGGAAGGAAAGGCTAACTTTGAGAAGTGGGGCAACTTTGAAGATATCGAGATCATGTACGACTGGTCCGGCAAGACAGGCGATTTCACACCTGATCTGAACGATGCTTCCTACATGGCAGCATTAAAGAGCGCTATGCAGAACCGTGTGGATGCAGTGGAAGGCTTCGCAACCAAGAAGGAAGGCTATGACAAGCTTCCGGACGAAGCGCTGGATGCTTTGAAGAAGTTAGTTTCTGAGTGCTGAACTAGAGGAAATGTCCGGCTGAAAAAAATGGGCCGGTAATGTTACAGAAGTGAAATACCCTACAGCAAGCCGCGGGGTATTTCATCCTCGCAGCAGTCGCCAGGTAGCCGTGCATGCACGCCTGCCTGGCTCGTTGCTTGCGGGAACAAAGAAATCAGAGCTGTTGTGCTGAGCGTTGAAGGAGCCCGGTATGGCAGCTCTTTTAGGGCTTTTCAGCGATACTCGGGAGGATGAAATGATGGAAATTCTGGTGCTTGCTTTACTGACAGCAATCTCCCTAACGATAATGATCATCACGGGAAGCAGTAAAAAGCGCGGCTGTGGAGGCGGCTGTGCCACCTGCGGAAACCGGAAAAATTGTCATGGAAAGAAATAGAGGTACATGGGGAAGGAATATGGAATATAATAGAAGCAGGAGGAAATTCTGGACGGCCCGCTATGCGGTGATCAACGCCACCTACTTTATGGGATTTTGCGGTGTTCACGCATATGCATCGATCTTTATGCTGGAAAGGGGATTTACCAATTCCAGAATCGGACTGCTGTTAGCATTGGCCAATGTCTTTTCGGTGGTAATGCAGCCGATCATTGCCGGACTGATCGACAGACCGGGAAAACTGACAAATCAAAAGGCGGCGTCCTTTTGTACGGCGGCAGTTATTGTGCTTTCTCTGGCATTATCCTTTGTAGAGAAGGAAAAGGCGGCGATATTTATTATATTTATGCTGATCTACATGATCCAGATGGCGTATCAGCCGATTATTATCGCCATGAATTTTGAGTATGCAGAGAAAGGATGCTCTATCAATTTCGGTCTGGCCAGGGGATTAGGCTCGGTGGGCTTTGCCGTTTATTCGCCGATTTTGGGTACTCTGCTGGAACACCACAGCGTAAGTGTGATACATATCGGGGACGCGCTGGTACTGACGGTGGGGCTGTTGTTTCTTCTGACCTTTAAACTGTCTGATAAATCAGAAGTTCCTGCTTTGCTGGATGAGGAAAAAGCGAAGGGAGAGGGGACGGAGAAAAGGGCGGCAGATCATGAACAGGAGCAGGCGGCACATAACAATTTTTTTGATTTTGCAAAACATTATCCGGCGTTTATGCTGTTTCTGCTTTCAACAATTCTGGTGTTTTTTGCCCACAACATGATCAATGATTATCTAATCCAGATCATTAAGCCTCTGGGTGGAACCGAACGGCATGTGGGCTACGCGACTTCCATGGCGGCGGTGATAGAATTGCCCACGATGGCGCTTTTTGCCGGAATGGTTAAGAAGATTTCTTGTGAAAAGCTGTTAGTGGTGTCAACCGTATTTTTTACGGTAAAGGTGGCGATTTTATTTCTGGCCACGGGAATTGCCGGCGTATTTGCCAGCCAGTTCTGTCAGCTTGCTGCCTATGCCCTGTTTATTCCGGCTTCCGCTTATTATGCCAGCATGGTGATGGAGAGAGCGGATCAGGTGAAGGGGCAGGCTTATGTGAACTGTGCCATTACATTAAGCGGTACTTTCAGCGGACTGATCTGCGGCAGGATCCTGGATGTGGCGGGGCCAAAAGTGATGCTGGGCTGCGGCGTCACGGCAAGTTTTCTGGGAGCAGTCCTGGCAGTTGCGGCCGTGAGAAAAAGAGGTAACAGGTAACAGTGAAGCCGAAAAACTTTAACGGTTACTGTGTCGGATAACATGATCCGGTCCATGGTTGCAATTATTTCGGGCTTATTATATAATATTTGTGTACATTACGGGCACAATGCGTTCGGCGTTGCGTTTTGACTGTTTTAACACAGCTGCGGTCTCGCATATTTCAGGCATAAGTGCTCATATCATGCGAAAATGAAAGAGGAGGTTTTCAACCTATGGGTACAAGTATTAAACGATCAGTCGGCATTCGCGTTGCCTGTGCTGTTCTGATGATTTTTTTATTCAGTGGAACTACAACTTTTAACATTCTGCGCATTGAGGGCCTTCAGGGTGACAATGTTTCGGCATCAGCCACATTGAACCAGGTACAGAGCGCGGAGGCGGCTCACTATAAGTGGTCGGCAAACCTGAGCAATGCGCTGTATTCTGATACGGAATTCACCGGCAGCATGGATCATACCAGCTGTGTGCTGGGAAAGTGGCTGTATTCTGATCTGGAACTGGAAGATGCGGAGATCGATAGTCTGCGTGGTCGGATAGAACCGTTACATAAAGAACTGCATGCCTCTGCAGGCACCGCGCTGGAGCTTTATGCAAACGATAAAGGGCAGGCGCAGCAGTATTATCAGGAGACAATTTTGCCGAACCTGAGTACGTTAGTGGGGCTGCTGGAAGACGTGGTGGAGCGAAGCAAAACGCTCAGTGACGAATATACGAGCCGCTTGAACAGAACAATTATATTTATGCACGTTTCCACCTGTGTCTGTCTGGTTTTAGCCATAATCAGTCTGGCAAGCCTGGTATTGTATGTGATGAAACAGGTGGTGAGGCCTTTGATCCATATTACGGAACAGGTACGTCCTCTGAAAGAAGGAAATCTTTCCCTGAATATGGAGTACCACTCTGAGAATGAACTGGGCGAACTGGTTCGCACGCTGGAGGAATCTCTGGGGCGGATTGAGGAATACGTGGGAGATATCGATCGCGTTATGGATGAGCTGGCACAGGGCAACTTCAATATATCAACATCCGCCCGCTACATAGGTGATTTCCAGCCCATTGAGGATGCGTTGGGACGATTTACGGTTTCCATTTCGGAGGCCATGGGCAGTATTGTCAAGGCTGAGCAGAATGTGGCTTCTCATGCGGAGCAGCTTTCCGGCGGCGCGCAGGCTCTGGCGCAGGGGGCGACAGATCAGGCCAGCGCAGTGGAAGAACTGTATGCTACGGTGGATGAGATATCCAGAAGTGCTGCGAAGAATGTGGAAGCGGTGGGCAACGCAAGACGCAGCGCTGAACTGACAAGTGAACGGGTTACGCTCAGCAGCGGGCAAATGGAGAAGATGGTGGCGGCCATGGGCGATATCGCGGAAGCGTCCCAGCAGATCAGCAAGATTATCGCAACCATTGAGGATATCGCTTCCCAGACAAACCTTCTGGCGTTAAATGCGGCAGTGGAAGCAGCCAGGGCCGGAGAAGCCGGCAAGGGTTTTGCTGTGGTGGCCAGCGAGGTGCGTGTTCTGGCTTCCAAGTCCGCTGAAGCAGTGAAGGCGACCAAGAGTCTGATTGAAAATTCCGTTCAGGCCACTGACCGGGGCAGTCATATTGTGACGGAGGTATCTGAATCACTGAAACAGGTGCAGGAACTGGTGTTAGAATCGGATAAGGCGATCAGCTCTATCACGGAAGCCATTCATCAGGAGGCAGACGCCCTGTCCCAGGTATCTATCGGTATCGGGCAGATCTCGTCTGTGGTGCAGACAAATTCCGCAAGCAGTGAGGAGTCTGCTGCGGTCAGCACAGAATTGTTTGAACAGGTAAATCTGTTAGAGCAGAAGACAAAAATGTTCCGGCTGAAAAAAGGATGATCTGGAAATTTTTTCTTCATTATTTTCAGAATTCCTGTTGTAAAATGCAGAGGAAAAGGCTATAATATGTTTAACCTGAAATGCAAAAAGAATTCCTGTTATTTTGAACCTACATTTACTTTAAACGGGACACCTACATTATCACATGGATGTCAGGCCTCCGGGCGTAAGCTTAAGCAGTGGAAGGCAGAAGTGTGTTTGCGGTAACCCACCTGGCGTTCGCTAGGAGTCAACTTACAGGATTCTGCATTTTGGGGGTTTGAAATATTCTCAGGAATAAAAAGACGGGCGGAAAAGATTTTTTGCCCGTCTTTTTGGTGCGCAGGCCTGTATAAGAAAATCAGCTGCTAAATCTTCTCAGCCGGATTTGCATGAAAAGCTTCTGCCCGGAATAGAATGGAGTATGAGAAATAAGAAACCATTTATTTTTTTAGCTGCATATTTCCTGGCGATCTTCCTGTGGCTTCTGTTTTGCTACAGACAGGTACAGAAGGCATGCCTGGAGGCCGGACATACTGTGCAAAGTGAGGTTCTGGAGGTTGAACCGTTGTGGGAGGATGAGATCGCAGAGAGGGCGAGACAGGGGTATTCTCTTTTTGGGGACAGGGAAAGAAGAGATGAGGCGGATCAGGAAAAAGCTTCCGGGGAGGAGATGGCGGAAAACCCCGTGACACAGGAGAAGGAGACAGATTCTAAAAAGCTGACAACGGGGAATGAGGCGGAGGCGGCATTGATCAGAGTGGTACTTCTTGGTGCGGGCGGCATTTATCATGAAAAAATCTTATTGGAAGCGGGCGGGGAGAAGCTGGAGATCAGAACGGACAGCCCCTATTTTGAAAAGACGGATATCATCCGGGTAAGCGCTACGGGAAAAGAGGACAGCACAATCCGGGTGACAAGCCTTTTAAGAGCCTGTGGACAGCCTTCCTATGAAGGTACGTTGGAGATTCGCAGGGAGGAAGCCGGGCTTGTGCTGATCAATGAAGTGGCATTAGAGGAGTATGTAAAGGGAGTACTGCCGAGCGAAATGCCTTCTTCCTATCCGCTGGAAGCGTTAAAAGCCCAGGCGGTCTGTGCCCGTACCTATGCACAGATGAGACAGGAAGAAAAAGCTTATCCGCAGTACAATGCGGCGGTGGACGACAGTACGGCCTGTCAGGTATACTGCAATCTGGAAACCTCAGACCAGGGGGATACGGCGGTGGAGGAAACAGCCGGAGAGGTGCTGCGAAAGGAAGATGGCAGCTATATGGAATGTTACTACTATTCCACATCCTGCGGGCGGAGCGCGCAGATATCTGTCTGGCACGGCGGGGAGACGGAGAGGCCGGTAATTTCAGGGAGTGAAGAAGAGATCGACGACATCAATTATGATTTTTTCTGTTTTATCCGAGAGAAGGAGGATAGTGATCCGGAATCGGAGGAAGCCTTTTACCGCTGGGAATACAGATGCGATAAGGCGGATCGGGAAAGGATTTTTGCCAGATGTGCGGACAGACAGGCTGTAAATGACAGGCTGGTGTTTGCACAGAGCAGGGAAGACGGTGCGGAACAGGCGGTAAACAGGGAGAGCCTTGGAAATATCAAGGATATGAGCATTGCAGCGCGGCAGGAGAGCGGTGTGGCTGACTGTATGAAAATTGCCTGTGAGAAGGGGGATCTGTATGTCTGGGGCGAGTACAATATCCGTTATGTGCTGGCCCAGGGAGGGGAGGTGGCCCTGCAGAATGGTGCGTCCTATCAGGCGAAAGAACTGATGCCCAGCGCGTTTATTTCTTTGCAAAGTATTTGTAACGAGGAGGGAAATATGGTAGGATATTATGTAATGGGAGGCGGTTTCGGGCACGGTGTGGGACTTTCTCAGAATGGTGCGAAGCATATGGCGCTTGCCGGGAGCAGTTACCTGGAAATTTTGGAGAAATATTATACAGACGGAAGCGTTTCTCCCGATCAGCCTGGTGGAAAAAGCTGAGCGGTCAGATCTGATCAGAGGTGCATTATTTGAATAAAGGTAAAAATTTTTCCATGTCAAAAAAATTATTTCAGATATTTTACCATTTCGGGAAACAGATGACGATTAAAAATATCAGTTCCTTTGCGGCGAGTACGGCTTTTTTCCTGTTCATCTCTCTGATTCCCATCCTGTATCTGGTCTGTTCGATTCTGCCCTATGTGAATATCACACAGGAAACGCTCAGGCAGTCTATTGATGCTGTGCTGCCGGGGGTGATCGGTGTATTTTTAAATTCTATTATTGCCGACGTGTATGGACGGTCTGCAGGCGGGATTTCGTTAGCGGTTCTGGTAATGCTGTGGTCCGCCGGAAAGGGTATGATGGCGTTGATGCGGGGCCTCAATGCAGTCAATGAGGTGGAGGAGAAAAAAGGATATATTTATGTCCGTGTGATTGCGGCGGTGTATACGATCCTGCTGATCGTGGCGGTTGTCATATCCATGGTTTTCAGCGGCTTCGGAAAATATATTCTGAAGATGTTTATCGATTATATTCCGGGTGCGGATATTCTGTATGCTGTTCTTGGAAGATTCCGGTTTCTGTATGGCTGGATCGTGCTGACGCTGTTGTTTATGCTGATCTACAGTTATGTGCCGGGGAAAAACCAGAAGTTTCTGCTGCAGATGCCGGGAGCTCTTTTCACAGCGGTAATCTGGAACGGCTTTTCTTTTGTGTTTTCGGCATATCTGGAATATTTCGGGGATTTTGGTATTTATGGCTCTCTGGCGACGGTAGTGATCGTACTGCTGTGGCTTTACTGGATGAGCTACATTGTGATGGCTGGGGCCCACATCAATAAATATTTCAGGCCCGCCAATGAATTTATATGGGAGAAGAGGGTGCGGCGGAAAGGGTAGGCGATTGCTTGTGGCAGAGCGGACACCCGAACAGGACAGAATGGAAGAAAGCTTAAGGATTGGATAATCGTCATAAATATACCTGAGAGATGTGTGGAATACATGGGGGGATGAGGATGAAGGGAATAGTAGGGTACGGAGTTATCGGACAGCAGATGATTTTCTTTGCACGGATCGTTCTCGCGATGTTGTGCGGGGGAATCATCGGCATTGAGAGACAGCAGAGGATCAAGGTGGCGGGGACGAGAACCCATATGATGATCTCCATGGCGGCGGCGCTGATGATGCTCATCTCAAAATACGGGTTTCTGGATGTGATCGGAACGGCAGGGGTAACCTGGGATGTTTCCAGGATTGCGGCCAGCATTATCACCGGCATCGGTATTCTGGGCGGGATTATCATTACGGGTAAACAGGGACATGTCAGCGGTACGACTACGGCGGCGGGGCTGATGGCGACCATCGCCATCGGGATGGCCTTCGGTGCGGGTATGTACGGTATGGGAGTCAGCGTGACGGCGCTTGTGCTGATCATGCAGTATCTGCTGCACCGTAATCTCTGGATCGTAAAACAGACGATCAGAGCGCAGGTGGTGTTCCATATCGAACACGATGCCGGAGAGTACGAAAAAGTGCTGGAAAAGCTGGAAGGGTATCATATTCATGTGCAGCAGTTCAGATGGGAGAAGATAAACGGCGAGGCTTTCCAGATCAGCTGTCATGTGACCATCCCGGCGCGGTATACGAAGGAAGAGATCATTTCCATTTTTGCGGGAATGCCGGAAACGGAAAATTTTGAGATCGTCTACATATAAGTTCCTTTCTGATTTTGTGAAATGTTGGGGGTGTTTTTTATATCACACTCAAAATGATAGTGCTTCCGCAGGATTTCAAGACCTTCCTCGGGGGGATAAAAGAACTGTTTATCACAGTTGTCCGCGACTTTCCTGCCCGGGGGTGCGTCCGTGTTTCTGAAATCCTTCAGCGACAGATTGTAGACGGATTTTAATCTTTTGTTTAAATATTTGCTGTCGGAAAAGCCGCTCTCCAGACAGATATCTGTAATACTCCTGTCTGTCTTTTTTAACAGAAGGAGCGCGTGTTCGAAGCGCAGAGAATTCAGGTATTCCTGGAAAGACATATTTGCGGCGTCTTTAAACAGATGAGATAAACAGGTCATGGAGAGATTTTCTGACTCCGCCAGAGACGACAGGGTTATTTTTTCCGTGTAGTGCCGATGGATATAGTTGATGATACGCGTGAACCGTTTTTCCTTTTCTCTGGAGTGAAAGACGTTTGCTTCATTTTCAAGATGATAGGGCACAAACATGATCAGATAGGAAAACAGGCGGTAGAGATCGCTCATGCAGCGCAGTTCAAAGCCTTTGTCATTCAGACAGTAATTGTATCCGAGATTCAGACATACACGGATCATTTTTAACGCCTCTTCAAAGGGCGTGATGGAGGTTATGTTGGCGGTGTCAAACCGGATATGCCGAATGGACGGATAATGGGCCGCACAAAAGGCGGGATCCGCCTGAATGGCAAGAACGATACAGTGACTCTGCATACTGTACAGCATATGGAAGGTATCCGGATTGAACAGCGCAATCTCTCCGGGGCCGATTGAAAAGTCTTCCGCGAGGGTTTTGACATGTAAATTTCCCTCAATCACCTGAAGAATTTCAAAGTCGCGATGGGCATGCGGTGTGCGGTAAGTTAAGCTGGAAAGAAAAAGTTGATGTTATTTATGCGGGTATGGGGAACTTTCTCATACTCGTTTTTTGGCTGATTTTCGTACATGCGGGATCTTCCTCCAAAGAAAAGTATGTCTTCTTTTATTATAGTACAGAAGCGTTTTATCGCAAATGTTTTTTTGCTGAAAAACAGCAAACTTGTCGTAATAGCACAGCAACAATCGCATAGAAGAAAAGAATTTTCTTTTATATAGTTAACTTATCGAGCCGGATGCGTTTATCGGGGATGCCCATTGAAAAGCGAATAGTCTTGACAATACGGCTGATCCTGCGTATGTAAGGGAAGTGAAAGAACTTCTGGCAAAGTATGATCTGAAATGCTGGGCGATCGACGAAATGAAAGCGACAACTCATGCCGCAAAAGCGATGGGGTGGATGTGGTCACATTCTTTATGGGATCGCCTGTCTGGAAATACTGGTATTCGTTTCCCCAGACTTCCGGGTAAATGATAGAGGTAGGATATCAGACTGTCAAAGAGCTCTGGAGTCCTATCATGGATGATAAAGTCTGACAGACATAAAACAATACATATCAATAAAAAGGAGGCAGCATATGTCAAAGTTTAAATTTTCAGTAGGACCGTGGAACGTACATACAGGTGCAGATTCCTACGGACCGGAGACAAGAAAAGACATTCCGGTGGAGGAGAAGTTTAAAAAATTTGCGGAGATGGGATTTTCCGCAATCCAGTTCCATGATGACGACGCGGTGCCGAACATCAACGACTACACGGAAGAGGAAATCAAAGAGAAAGCGCGTGAATTAAAAAAGACGCTGGATAAATACAATTTGAAGGCTGAATTTGTTGCGCCCCGCCTCTGGATGGATCCGCATACGGCGGACGGCGGATTTATGAGCACCTCCGAGGCGGACAGAGAGTACGCCATGTGGAGAGCTTACCGCTCCATCGATATTGCAAATGAGCTGGGATGTGATATGATCGTATTATGGCTGGCAAGAGAGGGCACTGTATGCGCGGAGTCCAAATCGCCGGTGTGGGCGACAAAGATGCTGATCGAAGCCATCAATAAGATGCTTCAATATGATTCAAAGATCCGTGTCTGCATCGAGCCCAAGCCCAATGAGCCGATCGACAGAAGCATCTGCGGTACAATGGGACACGTTATGGCAATTTCTGCAGCGACCATCGATCCTTCCCGTGTAGGCGGCAATCTGGAGAGTGCCCATGCGATCCTCGCAGGATTAGATCCCGCGAACGAGATCGGGTTTGCGCTGGCAATGAACAAACTGATGACCGTTCACTTAAACGACCAGAACGGCATCCGCTATGATCAGGATAAATCCTTTGGCGTGGAGAACCTGCGCGCGGCGTTCAATCAGGTAAAGGTGTTAAAAGAGAACGGCTACGGCGATCACGGCGAGTATGTGGGCCTTGATGTGAAGGCGATGCGCACGACAAAGGATGAGGACAGCTATAAACATCTGGAGAACAGCCTGAAGATCTTTAAGGCGCTGGAAGAGAAAATAGATCGCTTCGATTATGACTTCCAGAAAAAATGCGTGGAGAACCGCGACTTTGAAGGGCTGGAAATGTATGTGATGAATCTTCTGATGGGGGTGGAATAATTAGGTCGTATGGGAAAGAAAAAGGTAATAGCGGCAGGTCATATCTGCCTGGATATTACTCCCGTTTTTCCGGGTACCGGGGCAGAACATCTTGAGGATGTTCTGTCGCCGGGAAAACTGGTGGAGGTGAAAGAGGCGGACGTGCATACCGGCGGTTCAGTGGCCAACACAGGGCTGGCGATGAAAATACTGGGCGCGGACGTCACGCTGGTGGGAAAGATCGGGAACGATGCCTTCGGGGATATGATCTTAAATATTTTAAGACAATATGATGCGGCGGAGGGGATGTTGCGTTCGGACAGCTTTTCCACGTCCTATTCCGTAGTGATTGCGGTGCCGGGAATCGACCGGCTTTTTCTGCATAATCCGGGGGCGAACAATGCCTTTCGGGCGGATGATATTCCGGACGGCGTTCTGAAGGATGCCGTATTGTTTCATTTCGGTTATCCGCCGATTATGAAGGCCATGTATGAATATGACGGAGCGGAACTTGTGAAGCTTATGAAGCGTGTGAAGGCAGCGGGGGCAGCGACGTCGTTGGATATGGCGGCAGTGGATGCAGCCTCGGAAGCCGGGAAGGCTGACTGGGAAAAGATCTTAAGCCAGGCCCTTCCTTTTGTGGATTTCTTTGTGCCCAGCGTGGAAGAGTTGTGTTTTATGCTGGAGCGAAACCGCTTTGCAGAGTGGCAGTCCCGGGCAAAAGGGAGAGATATCACGGAGATCCTTAATGTGGAGACAGATATCAGGCCGCTTGCAGACCAGTGCATGGAGCTGGGCGTGAAGGTGCTTTTGATCAAATGCGGCGCGCCGGGAATCTACTACCGCACGGCGGACAGGGAAACCCTAGGGCAGATCGGAGGAGATCTGATGCCGGAACCGGAGAAATGGGCGGATCTGGAAGGCTTTGAGAGAAGTTATGTGCCGGAGCGGATCGCATCAGGCACGGGAGCCGGAGACACCAGCATCGCCGCCTTTTTAACGGCAGTGTTAGATGGATGCGGGCCTAAGGAGTGCCTGCGCCTGGCCACGGCGACGGGGGCCTGCTGCGTTGCGGCCTACGACGCTCTGAGCGGTTTAAAGAACTTCAACGAGCTGCGGGAAAAGATAAGACAGGGATGGAAAAAACAAGGGTAAACCGGAAGAGGTGACGAAATGTTAGTAAATATGAATGAGATACTGCTTCCCGCAAAGGAGGGTGGATACGGTGTTGGATTTTTTAACGCGGTGAATGTGGAGATGGCGAGGGCCATTATCGAAACGGCGCAGGAGCTGCGGGCTCCGGTGATGGTGGGGACGGCGGAAGTCCTGCTGCCCGCGATGGCGCTTGAAAGAGTGGCGGAATACTTGATCCCGATGGCGAAAAAGGCCAGCGTCCCGGTGTGCGTTCACTATGACCACGGTCTGACCTTTGAGAAATGCATGGAGGCTTTGAAACTGGACTTTACGTCTGTCATGTACGACTGCTCCACGGATTCCTATGAGGAAAACGTGGAGAAGGTGGCGGAGATGGTAAAGATCTGCCATGCCATGGGCGTGACCGTGGAAGGAGAGTTAGGGCATGTGGGCGACAACGCGGGAGCGGGGAAGCTGGAAAATCCCAGCGATTATTTTACAGATCCCGATACCGCGGCGGATTTTGTCACGAGAACAGGCGTGGATGCGTTGGCTGTGGCGGTGGGCAATGCCCACGGCGATTACGCGTTTCCGCCGAAACTGGATTTTGAGAGGATTCAGGTGATCTCCGAAAAGACGGACCTTCCACTTGTGCTGCACGGTGGCTCCGGCCTTTCGGATCAGGATTTTCAGAGGGCGGTGAAGCTTGGTGTGTCTAAAGTAAACATTTTCACGGATATCGATAAGGCCGGGAAACGCGGCGTGGAGGCTGGTATCGCGGCGGGAGAAAAGACCATGATGGGACTGATTCCCTACGAGATCACCGAAATGAAAAAGGTGGTAAGAGAAAAAATGCTGCTGTTCGGATCCGACGGCAGGGTATAAAGAGGACATAAATGAAAAATGCCCTGAGGGAATCAAAACTTCAGGGTATTTCTCTCTCAGTCAAATACTTTTTTCCATGTGCGGCAGCTTACCGCCGTCTACATTGTATCCCCCGTCCGGAAGCTGAAGCCTAAAGCGGCGCGTTTACAACTCCGCAACAGTTTTGTGATATATTTTATAAAAATATTAGGAAAGGAACAGGGAAAAATGGCTGAAATCCTGATCGTGGAGGACGAGGTTTCCATCAATGAACTGATTAAAAAGAATCTGTGTCTGGCGGGGCATCACTGTGCGCAGGTGTTTGACGGGAATGACGCGATCGCGCTGGCCGGACGGGAAAAGTTTGACCTGATCATCCTGGATATCATGCTGCCCGGGGCGGACGGCTATGAGGTGTTAGAGCAGATTCAGGGGACTCCCGTCATTTTTCTGACGGCGAAGAGCGAGTTGTCCGACAAACTGCGGGGCTTAAGCCGGGGCGCGGATGATTACATCACAAAACCCTTTCAGATGTTGGAGCTTGCGGCCAGAGTGGAGGCGCTTTTGCGGCGCACAAAAAGGACGGAACAGTATTTTGAACTGGACCATGTGCGGCTGGATTTTGAGAGAAGGCTCATTTTTGTGGACGGAAAACCGGCGGACTGCACGCCGAAAGAATACGAGCTGTTTGATACTCTCGTAAAAAACCGCAACATTGCGCTCTCCAGGGAGAAGCTTTTGGATCTGGTCTGGGGCTACGACTTTGAGGGGGGAACCCGCACGGTGGATGTGCATATCCAGAGGCTACGGGCCAAACTCGGTCTGGAGAAGCGCATCGTCACGGTCTATAAGCTGGGGTATCGGCTGGAGGCACCCTCGTAAAAATAAATAGGTTTGTTTGCGAGACAGCCCCTTTGAACGCGAAAAACCGAAAGGATCTTTCATACGATGAAAAAAAAGACTTTCGTTGTGATATTATTGCTATTTACCATATTCATGAATTCGAGCATGCTGATCGTCTCCATTATCACGCTGCGGGAGCAGATCTCTGCGGAGCGGGAGACGGTTCTGGCGGAGCACTATGTGATCTCCTCGGGCCTGATAGGGGACATGCAAGCCGTGCAGAACCGGGGCGGGGATGTGCGGGAGTCCATGGAGAAACTGATGCGGACCTATGCCCGTTATTCCCAGAGCAGGGACAACGGGTTCGCGGTGTCCTGCGACGGGGAATGGATCTGGTACTCGGGAGTGGAAGCGCCGAAGGAGGATCCGGGCGGTCTTGGGGAGCAGACGGACCAGTCCGAGCGGATGGTTTTTATGCGGCGGGAACCGGCATGGCAGCTGTGCGTCTACGGGCGGTTTCCCGCCCCTTATCAGGAGTACGGGCTCTGGTACTGCGCAGGTCTTGCGGATACTATGGAAGCCTGGCGGGGAATGAAAAACATGCTCTTTACTGTGAGTATGGCGGTGACCATGCTTCTGGCACTTTTTCTGGTGAAATTTCTGGATATTCTGTTTCGGCCGCTGCGGGAAATTTCCGTGGCCTCCCGGGTGATCGCGGAGGGGGATTACCACACCCGTCTACAGGTCAGGGGGAAGGATGAGATCGCGGTAATGGCGGAACATTTCAACCGGATGGCGGAGCAGGTGGAAGCCCAAATAAAGTTGCTGCAGGAGACGGCCGATAAAAAGCAGCAGTTTATCGACAATTTTGCCCACGAACTGCGGACGCCGTTGGCGGCGATCTACGGGTATGCGGAGTATCTGCAGAAAGCCCCCGCCTCAGAGGAGGAACGCTTTGAGTGTACCCGGTTCATACTCTCTGAGTGCAAAAGGCTCCAGAATATGGCTTATCAGCTTCTGGATCTGGCCGCCCTGCGGGAGATGGAGACGGAAGTTTGTCCGGTGGAAGAACTGTTTCGGCAGATTTGCAGGATCATGCAGGTGAAGGCGGAGCAATGTGGTATTACTCTGTCCGGCGATTGCCACGGGGAGCAGGCCATCGGAAATATGGAACTTCTGATCACGCTGCTCAACAATCTGGTCGACAATGCGCTGAAAGCGAGCCCTGCGGGTTCCGCGGTGAAGCTTTGTGCGGCGGAGAAAGACGGACAACTGATTCTGGAAGTGGCGGATCAGGGCATCGGCATGACGAAGGAGCAGATCGCTCATGTCAAGGAGGCCTTTTACCGTGTGGACAAGTCCAGGAGTCGTGCCGCGGGCGGAACGGGGCTCGGGCTCTCCATCTGTGAGAGGATCGTGGAACTTCATCGGGGGAGACTGGAATTTGTCTCGAAGCCGGGGGAGGGGACGGTGGCACGGGTTTTTCTGTCTGGGGAAAATGGGGACAGAACAGATTTCAGGTAGTTTCGCGGACGCCCGGATAGATATATTCGGGCTGGTAACAGGATTAACTAAACGACATTGAATCAAAGATTCCGTTATAGTAAAAATATTTACAACTCTATAACAGGACGGATATTTTTCCGAAATATTGTTCCGCTATTCTGGGATTGTAACGAAGGGATGCGGCACGGGAGACAGAGGATACAGCCGATATGTTTCTTTCGGCATAACAGGCAGCTGAGAACGCTGCGGAAGGGCATAAGCTGAGGGTCAGCTGAAAGGGCAGTTGATAACGCCACAGGGAGGCGTTTGCTGTAAGCCGGTGAATACGGTTGTATAAGTGTTAGTGTCAGCAGAAAAATTCAAAAAGGAATAGCGAGGAGAAAAAATGAAGACAGAAAAGAACAGAAACGCACAGAAAAAATCAGACGGCAGAAAAGGCAGAAGATTTGGAAAGATCGCGGCGGCGGTCGTAGCAGTCAGCAGTATCAGCGCCGGAATATTCGGGCTTATGGCGGAGATAACGACAGAGGCCGGATTAAGCGGGGTGGAGAAGATTCCCACCAGTTACCATGTGCCGGCGGCGACAGCCATTCCGGAGGTGCAGACGGCGGAGGATATGGCAAAAAATAACCGCGAATCGGGCGATGCAGCTGAAAACAAGAGCGGTGGGACAGACAGGGAGGCAGGAGATAACGGTTCCGACGAAACAGCCGGGGAGAAAAACTATCATGTCAGCATGAGCAGTCTGAATACAGGGACACCTACCTCCATTGATCTGACCATGGAAGAAGCGGCGGCACTCGGCATGAAGTATCTGCAGGACATCATGGGCTTTGACGAAGAGGGAGTGAACGTTTATATGAGCTATAACAGCGGCACTGAGACGTTCCCTCGTGCATTCTGGGATGGCGATGTGCGCTTTGGGGAAGAAGTGCTGACAGATGACGATACCTGGAACTTTTTTATCGACGCTGTGACAGGGGAACTCTTTATGTTGAGCTGTACGGAGACGCTGGATGTGGATGTGCCGTTAGGGTATGATTCTTCTCTGGAAAACAATTATGGCGTTTATGCGGATGCGGCGAAAGCGCTGGCGGAGCGCTGCAATCTGGTGGGTGGTCCCGTAAGGGAAGTAAAATACGGCTCGCAGGGGTACGGCAGCAACAACCCGGATATCACCATGGAGGTGTATGGAGAAAATGGACAGATGGCGCTCCTTTCATTCTCCCGCTATAACCAGAGGTTCCTTGGACTTATCACGGATACCAGCAGAGTCATCACGGACAGGGCCATGGAGGATCTGATGAAGGAGAGCGAGGAGGCTACGGACTGGCAGACGGAGACGCTGGAGGACGGCAGCGTGATACAGTGGAGATAGAGATCATGTAAATGGTTCATCCCATCCGGTAAGCAGCCGCAGGGATGGACTGTTATAGAAGTGATGATGATTTATACCGAAGTTTTAGTTGACAGGATATGTGAATCAAGATTCGCATCTCATATGCACTATTTGTTGAAGAGAGGAAGGAATAATCATCTGCTTGAATCTTCTAACGGAGAAATCTTTTATTCCGTTAGGGAAGATTATCCGGATACTTACAAGTGTGCAGTGAAGGTGAAAGAATATATAAGCAAAGCGGCGCAAATAGATCTGACAGAAGAGGAATTATTGTATCTGATGCTGCACATTAACCGATTATGTAGTCGTGAGGACTGTAACCAGTAGGGCGGAAACCTCATACATAAAACACAGCGTTTTTATGTATGGGGTTTTGCTTTTAAAATGATAACAAAATATAGCGTACGGATATTTTGTTGGATATAAAAAATAAGGAGCTTCCTGTATAATTCAAATATAGGGAATTCCAAGAAGGGTGGTTG
>CAJTPM010000022.1 GCA_910578085.1 uncultured Lachnospiraceae bacterium
TTTCCGGGTGGCTCTGAAGCGGGAAACTGGTGGCTCCCAAGGGGGATAATATTCAGGAGAGAGGGTAACGGAGAAAGACCGGACGGTATCCCCCGGATATATCAAGCTGGATTTCCGGGAGGAAGGCTGGGAGATCGACCCGGCGGCATCCACGGAGGAGCGGACGGTGCTGTATTACAGATATCCCCTGAAGGCCGGGGAGCGTGTGCCCTTTGTGGAAGGGCTGGCCATTGACAGTGCGGTGGGAGAGATCCGGGAGAAGGGTCCTGAGGGGGAAACTTCGTACCGGTACGGGGATCTTGCCTTTGAGGTGAAAGTCAGTGTGGACGCGGTGCAGACCCACCATGCGGAGGAGGCGGTATTAAGCGCTTGGGGCCGTGCGGTATCGGTGGATGAAAGCGGGATGCTTACACTGAAGGAAAGCGGAGAGACGGAAGATGCCGGTACGGCGCAGGCCGGGGACCGGGAGACGGAAGGGAACGAAACAGAAGGAGGCGGCATATGAGGAAGAAACCGGGAAGCCTGATGATACGGGCGGCACTGTTTTTCCTGGCAGTGCCGGGGATCCCCGGAATGACAGTGCATGGGACGGAAGCAGGAAATGGCTTTGTGGTAACCTATGAGAACGGAAAGCTGGAGGGGGACTACAGCGCCGGGGAGATCGAAAACGAAGTGTCGGGGATGCAGCCCGGGGATACGGCGTCCTTCGGTGTGGCATTATACAACGGGGAGGAAGGCCCAACCCAGTGGTACATGAAGAACACCATCGTAAAGAGCATGGAGGAGGAGAGCAGTGCGGCAGGGGGAGCCTATGCCTATAAACTGACCTATGTGTCCCCGGCTGGGGAGGCGCGTGTGCTGTTTGATTCGGCGGCCCTGGGAGGCGAAGGAAGTGCGGGATTACATGAGGCGGACGAAGCCTTGGCGGACCACTTCTACCTGGGGACCCTGGGGAAGGAAGAGACCGGGGAGATCCTGCTGGAGATCGGGCTGGACGGGGAATCCCAGGGGAACAGCTACATGACTACCTTTGCGAACCTGAGCATGAACTTTGCGGTGATGCCGGAACCGGAGGCAGTGTCAGGGGGCGGCGGAAGCCGGACCGTAAGACGGGAAGTGGTGGATGACCGGGTGGTATATGTGGATGAGAACGGGGATCCGGTGCCTCTGGCAGACTTGGGGGGCGGAGCCGGGAGGACGGGGATCGTGAAGACCGGTGATGAGAGGGCGCTGCAGCCGTATATCCTGGCATCCTGTGTGAGCGGGACCCTGTTGCTGTTATATGGGGCAGCCCTGCGGAAAAAAGAGAGGAAAAAGACAGGGGAGGAGGCGTGAGATGAGAGAGAACGGAAGAAAGAAGGGGGCCTTTGCCCTGGTGCTTGCGTCATTGCTGCTTCTGTGTGCGGGAGTGCCTGTGAAGGCAGCACCCTATACCTACCGGGTGAGGATCCATGCGGGAGCCCAGGGGAAGTTTTCTGAGGGCAGCCCGGTGAGGGAATACCTGGGGGATGAGAGCGGAACAGTGAAAGTCTCTGTGGAGAACTGGGAGGACGAGGTAGTGGTGCCGGAGGATTCGAAGTATTATGTGAAAGGGATCCGGAGAAGCGGCACGGAAGAGATGGGGACGGCGTCCTTCACGGTTTCGGAAGATGTGGACTATGTGGTGGTATACGGGGTGAAGAGGGACCTTGTGGGGTATACGGTGACCTACCGGGATGAAAGCGGGAGGGAACTGGCGCCGGAGAAGAGGTATCAGGGAAACGTCGGCGACACCCCGATCGTGGGGTATCTGCCCATCGACGGGTACCAGCCGAAGAACGCCTTCAACCTGACCAGGACGTTACAGGAGAATGAGGCGGAGAACATCTTTCCCTTTGTGTATGAGGCAGTGGAGAGGCCGGTGAGGGAAGGGGGAAGCAGCACCCGGGAAGAAGTGGTGGAGCGGACGGAGACCCAGACGGTGGTGGTGCCAGGAGCCGGGGAGGCAGCGGCAGGCGGTGCGGTGCCGGCACAGGGAGAAGGTGCGGAAGCGGAGGAAAGCCCGGAGGGCGCAGAGACCGGAGGGGCGGACGGAGATGGAGCAGAAGCTGTGGAAGGTCCGGAGGAAGCCGTGGAAGGATCAGAGGCGGAAGGCCCCCGGGAGCTTGTGAACCTGGACGATGAGGAAGTACCTCTGGCGGGCCCCTGGGCAGGGGAGAAGGATCCCGGAGTCTCTGCGGGAGCGGCAGGCGGCATGGGGCTTTCCGGGATGCCGTATGGTGCAGCGGCAGGGCTTATGTCGGCGGTTGTGCTGTCGGCGGCAGGGATTTATTACCTGGTGATGAAAAGAAAAGGGAAAGCGGAGAAAGAGAAGGAAGAGTAAGAGATGCCATAGGAAGAGTGCAGATAAAAGGAATTCAGAAATAAAAAACAGAGAAAGAAGCCATATGGCAAACCGCAGAAGCATACATCTCTGCGGTTTTGTATGTTAATCAATTGGAATAGTGTCTTCTGCACTTGACGATATAAAGGTACAGGTGGTACACTGTACATATCGATATAAAAAAGAAAGAGGGAACGAACGATGAGTGCTGGAGCATTATTTGGAATGAATTTTCTGGCGTATGCCATTGTTTTTGTGATGGTAGCGGCCCTGGCGGTAGCGGCATGTTTTATCGGGATTAAGTGGAGAAAAAGTAAAGATGCAAAAGCAGTGCTGGAGAGCGGTGCGTCAGAAGGAAACATTGATGGTTGACGAAAAAGGATGTTCATGGATGCATGGACATCTTTTTGTTTTTATGCGCAGGGGCACGTAAGGAAATTAGCAGCGTTGCTGCACGTGCCCCGCGCGCGAGTAGGGAAATTTTTCCTGCCCGATTGTAACCGGGGGAATGGAAGCTATGAGAAAGTATGATACAATTTTGTGGGATCTGGACGGAACGCTGCTGGATTTTGAGAGGTGCAGCCGGTATGCGCTGGCACTGTGCCTGAAGGAGCGCGGCATTACGATGACAGAGGAAGTGTTTTACCTGTATTCCGGGATCAACGACGGATTCTGGGAGAGGTTAGAGCGGGGCGAGATCGAAAAGGAAGAATTGCGGCCGGGGCGGTTTCGGGAATTTTTCAGACAGATGGGACTTAACCATCTGGATCCTCACAGGATGCAGGAGCAGTATGAGCGGGAGGTAGGAACGAAAACATACTACAGAGATCATTCCTATGAGATCGTGGTAAAATTAAAGGAGATGGGGATCGCGCAGCATATCGTGACAAACGGCGTTTTGGTGACGCAGCAGATCAAAATGAAAAATTCCGGGTTTGATAAGCTGATCGATAATGTTTTCATATCGGATGTCATAGGCTGTGAGAAACCGCGGAAAGAATTTTTTGATATTGCCTTTGCGCAGCTGCCTGGCTTTCAGAGAGAAAGGGCGCTGCTTGTGGGAGATTCCCTGACATCCGATATGCGCGGGGCGAACAACGCCGGAGTGGACGCCTGCTGGTACAATCCGGGAAGAAAAGCGCTGCCGGATCAAATGGCGGACGGAGTGCCGCATATTACCTGTGAGATCGGAAATCTGCAGGAGATATTTGAGATCATAAACGGGTGAGACTGACGGGAGTGAAGAGGAAAACAGTAACAGTAAAGCTGGCGGTGAAGCCGGATGGCTGAACTGTTAAAGCGATACCTGCGTTTGGGGGCGTTATGGCAAGAAGTGAAAAACAGAAACAGAAATTATTGTATCTTTTAAAAATACTGACGGAACAGACCGATGAGCAGCATCCGATGCCCATGGCTGTTTTGCTGGATAAGCTGAGAGCAGAGGAGATCAATGCGGAGCGGAAGAGCGTATACAGCGATATAGATTGTCTTGTGGACTTCGGCGTGGATATCGCTTATAATACGGCCAGGGAAGGCGGCTATTATCTGGCTTCCAGAGAGTTTGAGCTGGCGGAGTTAAAACTCCTTGTGGATGCGGTGTCCGCTTCCCGTTTCATCACAAGGTCCAAGTCAGAGCAGCTGATCAGAAAGATCGAAAAGCTGGCCAGCAGGTATGAGGCGGTACAGCTGCAGCGTCAGGTATATACGGCGGAACAGATCAAGCATGAAAATGAGAGCATCTATTATCATGTGGATGCGATCCATACGGCGATCCATGAAAACAGACAGGTATCCTTCCGGTATCTGGAGTGGAATCTGCAGAAGGAGCTGGTGCCGCGTAAAGGCGGGAAGTATTACCGGATCAGTCCCTGGTCGCTGATGTGGAATGATGAAAATTATTATCTGATCGGCTATGACGCGCAGGCAGGGATGTTAAAGCATTTCCGGGTGGATAAGATCGGCCCCATTGAGATGCTGAAAGAGCGCAGGGAGGGGGAGGAAGTCTTTCGGAAATGCGATCTGTCGGCGTACTCTGCAAAAACTTTCGGCATGTACGGCGGCGAGGAGACGATTGTGACGCTGAGTTTTCCGAATGCATTGGTGGGAGTCGTGATAGACCGTTTCGGGAAGGATATTGTTATCAGAAAGCAGCCGAAGGATTACTTTGAGGTGCATGTCAAGGTGATGGTCAGCAGACAGTTTTACGGCTGGCTTGCCGGGATCGGGAAAGAGGCGAAAGTGATATCGCCGGAATCGGTACGGGAAGGATACAGAGAGTATCTGTGTGAGATTCTGGAAAATAAATGATTGAGGAACATCATATCAGTTTAACACTTATTGAGTGGGACGGAAAATTGCGGAATGTTACGTTTTTGGGAATGCATGCCGTTTGAAAAGTGAAAATGAGGGAGCGGCATCAGGATTGCAGAACGGAGCAGGAGAGAGATAAAAAATGACGATGAAAACAGATTACAACGAAAAATACAAACCAACATATCAGATCCATATCGTCAAGAAGGACGGCACAAAAGAGCCCTTTCAGGTACAGAAAGTCGTAAACGCGGTGGGAAAAAGCGCGGAACGCGTGATGGTAATACTGATGGCGGAGGAAAAGGGAAAGATCTGTAAACTTGTCATAGACAAGGTGGAGCAGGAACAGATGACCGAGATCCCCATCGCCGTGATGCACCATGTGGTGGAGTATGCGCTGGAGCAGATCAATCAGGCGGTAGCAAAGAGCTACCGGGACTACCGCAACTATAAGCAGGATTTTGTGCAGATGTTAGACGAGGTCTACAAGAAGAGCCAGGCTATCATGTATATCGGCGATAAGGAGAATGCCAACACGGACTCTGCCCTTGTGTCTACCAGAAGAAGCCTGATCTTTAATCAGTTAAACCGGGAGATGTACCAGAAATTTTTCCTGACCAGGGAGGAGATCCAGGCGGCCCGGGACGGTTATATTTATATTCATGATATGGCTGCCAGACGGGATACGATGAACTGCTGCCTGTTCGACATCGGGGAGGTGCTGCGGGGCGGATTTGAGATGGGGAATGTCTGGTACAATGAGCCGAAGACATTGGATACGGCTTTTGACGTGCTGGGAGATATCGTCCTGTCGGCGGCCAGCCAGCAGTACGGCGGCTTTACGGTGCCGGAAGTGGACAAACTGCTTGTACCTTACGCGGAGAAATCCTATGGAAAGTATGTGGAAAAATATCTCTGCCTCGGCCTGGCGCGGGAAAGGGCGGAAGATCAGGCATTAAAAGATCTGGAAAAGGAGATGGAGCAGGGCTTTCAGGGGTGGGAGTACAAATTTAACACGGTGGCATCCAGCCGTGGGGATTATCCCTTTATCACGGTGACGGCGGGGCTTGGAAAAGACCGGTTCGCCCGCCTTGCCACCAGGACGCTTCTGGAAGTACGGAAAGGCGGACAGGGTAAAAAAGGGCATAAAAAACCGGTGCTGTTCCCGAAGATCGTCTTTTTATATGACAAAAATCTGCACGGGCCGGGCTGCGAGCTGGAGGAGCTGTTTGAGGCTGGCGTGGCCTGTTCTGCGAAGACCATGTATCCCGACTGGCTGTCCCTGACCGGGGAGGGGTATATTGCAGAGATGTACAAAAAGTACGGCAGGGTGATCTCCCCCATGGGGTGCCGCGCTTTTCTGTCGCCCTGGTATGAGAGAGGCGGCATGGAGCCTGCGGATGAGGCGGACAAACCGGTCTTCGTGGGGCGGTTTAATATCGGCGTGGTGTCGCTGCATCTGCCCATGATTTTAGCGCAGGCCAGACAGGAGAGCAGAGATTTTTACGAGGTGCTTGATTATTATCTGGAACTGATCAGGCGGCTGCATCTGAGGACTTACGCCTATCTCGGCGAGATGAAAGCTTCCAACAATCCGCTTGGTTATTGTGAGGGCGGTTTTTACGGCGGCCGTCTGGGCTTTCACGATAAGATAAAACCGTTACTGGATGCCGCCACGGCAAGCTTCGGCATCACCGCGTTAAATGAGCTGCAGGTGCTCTATAACGGGAAGTCTCTGGTACAGGATGGGGAGTTTGCGTTGGAAGTGATGCGGTACATCAACAATAAAGTGGGACAGTTTAAAAAGGAAGATAAGCGCCTCTATGCGATCTACGGCACGCCGGCGGAGAATCTCTGCGGGCTGCAGGTGGAGCAGTTTCAGGCGAAATACGGCATCATCGAAGGAGTTTCGGACAGGGCTTATGTGTCCAACAGCTTTCACTGCCATGTGGCGGAGAATATCACGCCCATCGAAAAGCAGGATCTGGAAAAGCGGTTCTGGGAATTGTTTAACGGCGGCAAGATTCAGTATGTGAAGTATCCCATCGACTATAATCTGGAGGCGATCCGCACGCTGATCAGGAGGGCCATGGAGATGGGATTTTATGAAGGCGTGAATCTGTCTTTAGCCTACTGTGATGACTGCGGACACGAGGAGCTGGAAATGGATGTGTGTCCGAAGTGCGGCAGCAGGAACCTGACGAAGATCGACCGGATGAATGGATATCTGGCCTATTCCAGGGTACATGGCGATACCAGGCTGGGGGATGCGAAGATGGCGGAGATAAAAGAGCGGGTGAGCATGTGACGCCCGCAAGGGAAAAACAAGCGGGTTCGCGAGTTTTTTGCAGGAGGGGATTTTATGTCACAAGGCCAAGATGTTTCGGAAAGACCGGGATGTGACAGGGTATCTGGAGCGGAAGGTGCCCGGAGATATCGGCAGAGAATATGATTTTGTGTCAAAGGAACAGGATCTGAGACTGATCGATGCTTTGGAGGAGATCTATGCGGAAACCGGGAAAATTCTGAGAAGATAAGTTTTAGAATGAAATTCGACAAGAGGTTTTAAGCCTCTGCCGAATTTCTTTTTTTATTGAAATAGCAGAGAAAAAAGAGAGCGTGCAGAGCGTAGAAACTCTGACACGCTTATTTTTTTTACAACGAAAGAGAGGTAAACAGCATGAAGTTAAACAAAGAGAGATTTTTAAGGACAGAGCTAGGTAGCAGCTTAAAGGAATGTGTAACAAGCTGGGATATAGCGTTAGACGCTTGCAGGAAACACGCATACTACACGGACGAATATAAAAGGGAGAGAAAAGTAGCGGATTGGTGTCAAGCACAGTGGGAAGTTTACAAAATGGCAATAAAGCAGTTTTACGGCGTAGAGTATTGCTTTACCAGAACTGATAAATATTATGGGCTGGTTACGGAAAATGAAACAGACTGGCTTTTCAAGGTTGAAAGAAAGGAGAGTAAGGACAATGGCAAGGAGATACAAGAGATTGCGCTATGAGGACAGACGGACAATAGAAAAGATGCTTAAGGCAGGCGACAGCATAGTAGAGATTGCGGCAGCAGTAGGAACGCACAGAGATACGATTTACAAAGAGATTGAGCGCAGCGGCACGGATAAGCTGACATATACAGCCGACGTAGCACAGGCGACACTTTAACCACAGAGAGGCGACGAAAGGGCAAGGAAATGTTTAAGGATAAAATCAGCAAGGAATTAGTGCGGGAAAGAATGGCTTACCCGTATGAAATCAAGGTAAGAATGACGGAGCGCAGGCTAAGCGAGTTTATTACATATTACGGGGAAAGCGGCGTAGCCGTTTCTATAAGCGGCGGGCTTGACAGTACCGCAGCAATGCACTTTATCCATGCGAGATACCCAGACGTAGAGGCGGTAAGCGTGCTGGGGATTGAGTGCAGGGACAATATAAAAATGGTTATGAAGATACGGGACGAGTGGGGCGTAAAAGTGAACATAGCAGCGCCAAAAATGACACAAGAGGCAGTGATAAAAGAATTTGGATATCCCGTAGTAAGCAAGCGGGCGGCAAAGAGCTTAAGCTATCTGCAAAACCCTACAGAAGAGAACGCAAACAGCAGGCGCTTAGCATTGACTGGGATGACAAACGAGGGGAAATATGCCAAAACGTGGGTACTGGCTAAGAAATGGCGCTTTTTGATAGATGCACCCTTTAAGATTTCTGCCAAGTGCTGCTATTACATGAAAGAAACGGCAGCGGATAACTGGGCGAAAGAGAACGGGAAAGCCTCTATAGTTGCCACGCTGGTAGAGGAAAGCCAAAGCAGAATGAATGGGTATTGCAAAAAGGGCGGCTGCAATAGCTTTGAGGGCAGAGGGGAAAGCACGCCGTTTTCATTCTGGACGAGGCAGGACATATTACGGTATCTGCATGAGAACAACGTAGAAATAAGTGCAGCATATGGAGAAATAGAGAAAGACGAGAACGGGATATATAAGACGACGAAAGCACAGCGGACGGGCTGCCCTATATGTATGTTCGGAATGGAGCGGGACGGAACGCCTAACCGTTTTCAGAGAATGTATTACGAAGATAATAGCCGCTGGCAGCAGGCGATTTTTAAATGGGGATATAAAGAGGTTTTAGACTTCTTTATAGAAAATGGTTTTACAAATTATCAGTATTACCCACAAGAAATATTAGACCAGATGCAGACAGAGGAAAATAAACAGTTAAGTTTATTTGATGAATAGGCGGCAGTGCCGCCAGCACCCGCCCTTAATTTAATGGCAGAATACCGAGCTTGAAACTGACTATAGCAGTACAAGCCTATAGCGGGGCGCTGGTTCAATTCCAGCAGGGCGGTTTTGGTAGCAGGCATGGCGAGCCTGCACCAGAGGGCAGCAGGCTAATAGCTGCATCTGGATACTGTGAAAAAATAGCAGCGGTCATACCAGCTAGAGAGTATGTGGACGGTCAACAAGTTTTCTGCGGCTTTTTAATGTGAAAAGCAGCCCACACAGTAAATAAATACGCCAGAGCAGGAGTAAAGCGGCATGGAAAGACAGAGAGCGCCGCCGAAAGGAAAGGTTTAAGGGATTTGGCAAGGCAAGGAATTGTATATCACGGTGGCGGCAGTAGTAATGCGGGCTGCCGCCAGAAGAGGCAGGGAATGAGAGCAGTATATAGGGAATATGGGGACAGCTATATAAACGGCTACGCAGATGCTTTGGCGGATATGCGGCGCTGGCAGCAGACAAGGCGGCAGCAGGAATGGGAAAGACAAGCCCGCCGCTGGTACTTCCTTAAGCAGAGGGCGCTAGGGGCAGTGCTGCTGGCAGTTACCGTGCTGGCGGTATGGATTTTAGAGGGCGACGCTACAATAGCGCTTATCACAGTACCGCTGGGGCTTGCGCTGGTATTCAGTAAGCAAATGCTGGTAGTGAATGAGTATTATTTTAGGACAGAAGAGAGGCGGGCAGGAAATGGCAATATATAGGGAAGTACGCACAGAGGTATACTGCGACATATGCGGCGAGCAGATAGTAGCCTTTAAGAACGCAGGCAGGACGGGTGGCGTAAGCAGGGAATGGGCGGCGTATTTTGCACGTCAAGAGGGCTGCACAACGGGCAAAAAGGTTATCTGTAAAAGCTGCCGCATAAGCAGGCGTATAGAAAAATGTAGCCTACAAAAGAAGTGCGGAGAGGCAGGAAAGGACGGGGACGGTACTTGTCTGGGATTTGGAAAACCGTTTGACGACGAGCCTATAGAGCAGTGCAAACGCTGTATTGCGTGTACTTCTTTTAACTGGGAAGAGGAAAAACATAGGTTAGGAATAGAGGGCAGAAACAGAAAGCGAGGCAAATAATGAGTGAGGTATACATACGCAGCCAGAACCACGAAGAGATATATACGCTGAATGGTTCATATGCGATAAAGTACAAAGAATTTAGTGTTAGTAAGGAACACCGTATATTTATATGTTTGAGTGCAGAGTCAATGTACACGATGGGAGTATATGAGAGTAAAGAGCGCTGCATAGAGGTACTGGACGAGATACAAGCAGTATGCAGGAGTTATTTAAAAGTAGAGGGCGGCGCTGCGTTGATGCGGGGCGGCATGGACGTACAGCCAGCAGCTTTTACAGTACCGAGATTTTACCAGATGCCAGAGAAATAGTATGGCAGAAATCATATTACACCCATGCCACCCAGACTATTGTAAGGAATGTATTTTTTATGGCAGCAGTAATGGCGGCTGCCAGAGCGAGGATTACATACAGAACAGCTACAAAGTAAATTGCGTGTGGCATTACTGCAAATACAAGCGGAAGAGGCACACAGAAAGCGAGGTAAGAGAATGAAATACAGATATTACAGCACACAGCGCCCAGTATCGGCGGGGACATATCCAAAGCCAAAGGATAACCCAGCTATGCTTATTCACAATTACAATGAGCGGCAATACGTGACAGAGATAGGGCGGCTGGCATGGGGATATATTGAGTATGATAAGCCGCTGGAAAATGCAGACATTGACGGCTACGAGCTTATACCAGCTGCTTTTTTCTCATAAAGAAAGCGAGTGGAAATATGTACACATGGAAAAACGGGAACTATCAGCACGTAGGCGCAAACATTCAGAAGAGCATAAAAATTGACGCTGAAACACTGGAAATCATAGAGGCGGTAGCGGGGCGCAGCTTTTCTGACAAAGTGCGGAACATGGCGGCAGAGTATGTACGGCTAAAGTGTGACGAACTGGCGTCTAAAAAGTAATAACTATTTCAGGATTAAGTAATACTTTTGCGAAAGTGAGGGCGGCGCATGGAAGAGAACGACGAGCAGCGCAGGGAGCTTATACACAAATTCTACCAGATTTACAGAGCATTACAGAAGAGGCACAGCTTAAGAGAGCATAGCCATTTTGACATATACGGCAATAACCTTATTGAAATCTGGGAGTATGAGGGCGAAAGAAAAGGGCGCTGCATCTGCAAAGTGAAAGAGGATACAGAAATAGCCTGCTACCAGCGGGCAATAGAAATGCTGGAAAACTACAGCGGAAAGGAAATAGTAAGGCATGAAAAGAGAGCAGGATAAAAAGCCAGACTTTTTACGGGATATTAACACGGCGATTATGGAAGAGCTGACAGCGGGCGGCATTAAGGACAATGCAGCAGGGCTGGCAGGGGAGCTGAAAGAGGTTGAAGAGGTTACGGAGCTTTGCGGGCTGCGCTTTAGCGGCTATCTGGCAAAGGTTGAAACGCCACGCCCACGGGAGACGCTGGACGAGGTTATAGTAGCCTTTACGGACGGAAAAGTAGACGCAGGGCAGCAGAGGGACGGGCGACCGCTTAAAGAGTTTCTTACAGAGGGCAGCAAAGTTATTGTATCTGGCATAGTGCAGACGCTTAAGGACTTTGAAAGCGGCAGGGTGCTTGTATTCATTCTGGCAGACTTTGTGGGGCTGGTTAAAAGTCCCATGATGCAGGATGACGTAGCACTACGTGGCGTTATTGCGCATGAGCCTATCTATAGGACGACACCGAGGGGCAAGCGTATTACGGATATTTCCGTAATGGTAAAAAATGAGCTGACGGGTAACAAGTGCTTTATTCCCTGAATCTGCTGGCAAGAGCAGGCAGACGAGGTAGCGGGCTGGCAGCAGGGCGACACGGTAGAACTGCTGGGGAGATACCAGAGCCGCCAGTATGAAAAGGTTATTGATACCGACAGCGGCAGCAGAGAGCGGCGCACGGCTTATGAAATATCGGTACAGCTGATTAACAGAAAGGAGCGGGCGGCTAATGTGTGAATTTTGCGGCAATGCTGCCTGCACGCTGACAAAGCAGCAAGTAGTAGAGCGTGGCGCTATTCTGGAAAGCAACGCATACGGCATTATGAGGCTGGCGACAGAGGAAAGCCCGCAAACATACAGCTTTAAGGACGTGCCAGCGTTTTACAGCTTAAGTGCGCTGATACCAGACGAGGACGAGGAAAGCCCGCACGCCTATTTACGCTTTGTTTTTGACGAGGACGAGGGGGTAGGCGAGTGCTGGGAAGAGCGGGAAGTAGAAAACCCGCTTGCGTGGCAGACAGAGCAGGAATTTATAGAACGATTTGAAAAAGGCGGCGCATGACAGCCCGTGAAATCTGCTACAGCTATCGCAGCGCAAGGCATAAGGCGCAGCAGATACAGATACTTGCAGAACTGAACGCTGTAGACAGTCTGGAAATTATCAAGGCTTTAGTGCGTGGCGGGGAGAGGCTGCCAGACAGCACGGTAAATAAGCTGTTTAAGCGGCTTGACAAATTGGAAATGGAGATAAGGGAAAGAGAGCGGGAATATAAGGCAATAGTGGCAGCATTGAAAGGAGAGCTATAAAAATTGAGGAAAGTATACATATGCAGCCCGTATAGGGCAAAGGACGGCGCACAGCTGGATAGAAACATAGACTATGCGCAGGCGCTTACTAAGCAGGCGATAGAGGCGGGATTAGCGCCGATTACGCCGCATTTATATATGACGCAGTGCTTAAATGAGGACAAGCCAGAGGAACGGGCAGCAGGCATGGCAGCAGGCTTAACGCTGCTGAAAAGCTGCGACTTTGTGATAGTGGGCGTTAAGTACGGGATAAGCGAGGGAATGAGCGCCGAAATAGCGGCGGCAGATGCGGCGGGCATAGAGGTAGTGAACGCAGACAAACTGCGCTATAAGCTGGAACATGACAGCAGGGCGTGGCTGGAAGAGTACGCAAAGCTGCACGCCTGCGAGTTTTGCAGGGGCAGCAGGCTACACACTTGCACAAGCTACCGCTGCCAGCAGCCCTACAGAGAGGCTTACAAGTATGCAGAGGAACATTTTACAAGTGGATAAAGGAAAAGCCCCTACGGTACGGGAATACCATAGGGGCTAAGCTATACAGCTTTTACAACCTAAACCCAGTATATCACTGTATGGCGAAAATATCAAGAAAAATGCGGGCTGCGAGCCTGCTTTATCACTTGATAAAAGTATTAGCTTTAGGACAAGACTACCCAAAAAAGGAGTAAAAATATATGCCATACGTTGAGAGGATTACAAGGGCGGGTAAAACGATAGAGATAGAGCGCTATTTTACGAGCAGATATAAAAAGCAGGGGATAAAGAGGGGGGATAAGGTAAAGCCCACCACAGAGCAGCAGGAGAAAATAAACACAAGGCAGGCAGAAAGAAAGCTGCGTATTCTGATAAATGCAAATTATGGATATGGCGACTATCATTTAGTGCTGGACTACATACGGAAAAAGGGAGAGCCAGACAGAACCAGAGAGCAGATGCGCAAAGACATAGATATATTTCTACGGGAGTGCCGCAAGGAGTATAAAAAGGCTGGGCTAGAGTTTAAATACATACACGTAATGGAGATAGGCAAGAAAGGCGCAAGGCATCATCATTTAGTCATAAACCAGATAGACACAAAGATATTGCAGCAGTGCTGGTACAAGGCGTATGAGGGGCATAACAGAGTAAAAGTGTTTCCTTTGGACGACAGCGGGAACTATGCGGAGCTGGCAGCGTATTTGATTAAATACACGGATACGCACAGAAAAGCAGAGGACGGGGCGCTACAAGGCAAGCGCTGGAATTGCAGCAGGAATTTAGTAAGACCAGAGCCAGAGATACGGATAATTTCAAGCCGTGAATGGTTTAAGGCAGAGGCAAGACCGATTAAGGGCTACTACGTAGACAAGGACAGCGTAAGCAAGGGAGTACATAGCCCAGAGTATTACGGATATGGGTATTTCAGATACACGCTTGTAAAAATGGAGAAAGAGGGGGGATAAGATGCAGGCAGTAAAGGTTATAGGGATTGCGGCAGCAGTCATAGGGGCAGGGCTTTTGAGTGCAGGACTGGCGGCAGCAGGCGCACTGGCAGTAGCCATACAGCACGCCAGCGAGGATATGAGGAACTGGGAGCGCTGGAACGATAACGACGACAGAGGGGTATAAGGGAATGAGGCAGAGGCTTAAGTATTGGCTATTCCAGAGAGGCAAGAACTGTAAGCACTGCTGTCTATGGTGTGAGTATTTCAGCATATGCAGCGGACAGATAGAGCAGGAGCGGCAGACATATAAAGCGAGGCTGCCAGACGGCAGAGGAATAGCCATAAAAACAGTGCCAGAAAGAGAGCGGCAGATACAGCGCCGCATACTGAAAAAATATGCACGGAAAGGAGAGAGCGGGAGAATGAGAAACTTTAGACTGGACGACGAAAGCGGGCATCAAGAGGCGCTATTTAGCTGGGCTGCATATCAGCTGGGACGTATGCCAGAGTTAGAGTATCTGCATCATGTACCAAACGGCGGCAAAAGGGACAAGGCGACAGCTACGGCGCTTAAGAGGCAGGGCGTTAAAGCGGGAGTGCCAGACGTTGTGCTGCCAGCAGTACGGGCAGGATACCACGGACTATACATAGAGCTTAAGGCTGGAAAGAATACCACAACGGACAATCAGAAACGCTGGTTAGAGTATCTGCGGCAGCAGGGATATTATACGGCAGTGTGCTATAGCTGGCAGCTGGCAGCAGAACTGATAGAGCGGTATTTACTGCGCCCAGAAGAGCTTACACAAGAGCAGAAAACAATTACAATGCGCTAGAGGCGGCGCAGAAAGAGAGGCAAAGAATGAAAACAATAAGCATTTTGAACTTAAAGGGCGGTGTAGCCAAGACCTTTACAGCGGCAAACATGGCGTATGAGCTTTACCGCAGGGGCTATAAAGTCCTGCTGCTGGATAATGACAAGCAGGGTAACTTAAGCAAGGCATACGGCAGATACGACGCAGAGAGCGTAGCGCCGATAACAAAGCTGCTTAGCGGGGAATGGTTAAACCCAGAGGAAATAATACAGCATACGGAGTATGAGGGCATAGACATTATCACGGCGAATATGTCACTTTTCGGCGCTACATGGAATTTAACCAAAGAGGAAAACGAGAACCAGACGGAGCGGTATAGCGCCTGCAAGTTATGGCACTATGATTACTGCATCATAGATAACCCGCCAGACATAGGGCTTAACGTGATAAATGCGCTGGCAATAACGGACGAGGTTATAGTACCCGTAAAGCTGGATAATTACGCTTTAGAGGGGCTAGACATTGTGGCAGAGCAGATAGAGGACGTAAAAAAGTATAACCAAGCAATTAAGCTGGCGGGCGTTCTGATTACGTCATACCAGAACACGGACGGGGAGAGCGCAGGTGTGGAATGGTTACAAGAGCAGGGAGTATATAACATTCTGGGGATTGTAAGGTATTCCAAGAAAGTAGCGGAAAGCTCTTTTCTGCAAAAGCCTATTTATGAGTACAGCCCGTGCTGCGGGGCGGCGCAGGGGTACAAGAAATTTGTAACGGCATATACAGGGAAAGCGAGGTAAGGGAAATGAAAAAGAAAATAATTTCAGTGGCAGCAGTTTTGGTAATGTGCATTATTCTTGCAGGCTGCACAGAGGCAGACAAAGTATCAGAAAACGTATCACAAGAGGCAGATAATTTTAATGTGTTACGTAGATTTGCGGTAATAAATACAAGGACAGATAAAGTAGAATTTGAACTTATAGGGGCTTTTTCTCTGGACGCAAGTAACAGCAACAAAATAAGTGTAATTGTAGAAAAAGAGGACGGCACATATTTTAAGCATATTATAGGGCTTAACGAAGATGTATTTTACGTAGTGGAAGATTTAGGCGGTGCAGCGGTAAACAAATACAAGTACGAGGTAAATTACATACCAGAAAGTATAGTACCATTCACGATAACAGAAAAAGAATAGATACGGCATAGAAAGCGAGGTAAAGAATATGGCAAAGTTTGGCATAAATGACATTTTGAACGCAAAGACAAAGGCAGCGGGAGCGCCCACGGCGGCAGAGGGATACAAAGAGATTTATTTAAGCCCGTATGAGGTAAAGGCAGCGCCAGAGAACACGCACCAGAACTTAGAGAACATAGAGGAACTGGCAGACAGCTTTTTACACGTAGGACAAGAGCAGCCCACGGTATTAGCGAGGATAAAGGGCGAATATTTCATAATCGACGGACACAGACGCAACGCTGCTAATATTCTGAATTTGGAGCGGGGACACAAGGAGTATGAAAAAGTCCTCTACCGCTATATGGATATGAGCGAGGCTATGTATGAGCTGCGGCTACTGGCTGGCAACGGATACACGCAGCCGCTTACGGCATATGAGAAAACCAGGTTAGTAGAGCGCACCAAAGCGGCGCTGATGCGGGCAAAGGAAGAGGACGGGCTAGAGATACAAGGCAAAATGCGGGATTTGATAGCCGCTATGCTGAATGAGAGCAGCACCAACGTAGCCAGAATGGAGAGCATAAACAATAACGCCACGCCAGAGGTAAAAGAGCAGCTTAAGAGCGGCAATATGGGTATCACTGCTGCTTATGAGGCTGCAAAGCTGCCGCCAGAAGAGCAGAAAGCCATTGCTGATAAAGTGGCAGCAGGCGAGGACATAAGGGCAAAGGAGATAGCCGCAAAGGTGGCAGAGAAAAAGGCGGGCGACGATTACGAAACGCCACACCCAGAAAGCATAACTTCTTTGTGCTATTCCTGCCAGAGATATAAGGACTGCAACGTAAAAACTGGGACTTGCGAGAAGTGCGACCAGTACATAAACAAGGCAGAGGCAGAAAAGACCGACGAACAGCGGTATAACGAAGAGCAGGACAGAATAGACAAGCAGACCAGAAAGAAATTGCAGCAGCAGGCAGACAAGGAAAAAATGGAAAATCTGCCAAGTGACAGAAAAACAGAGGATAAAGTACATGAGATAAAAATAGCAGCGTCTTACTATGACGACGTTACAAGCGGCAGGAAACGCTTTGAACTGCGGAAAAATGACAGAGGCTATAAAGTGGGCGACAGCCTTAAAATGCTGGAATTTGACGAGGGAAAGCACACGGGGCGCATAATTGATGCAGATATTATTTATATGCTGGAAGATTATGCAGGGCTGGAAGAGGGCTATTGTATTCTGGGAATTGATGTGAAAGCGTTTAGCGGAATGGTGTCCGAAACGGACACGGGGGCAGAGCAGATAGCGGGACAAATGAGCATTGAGGATTACCAGAAAGGCGGGCAGGCAGGAAATGAACAGACGGCAGCGGAAAAAGAAGAGTAAGCAGCAGGAAATAACAATTTTCATAGGCTGCGAAAGGGTAGCCAAAGTAGGGGACTACCGAAAAATGAAAGAAAGCATAGAGTACCAGCTTAGAGCGGGCAGCGTAGTTTTGCTGCCTGCCTATCTGCACGTTGAGGCAATTATACAGCAGCGGGGCAGCAGGCGTATTGAGATTAAGCAGGAAAGCGAGGTAAAACGGCATGAAGTATAGGCAGTGGAAAAAGAATTATAAAAAATTGCATGGAGTAAACCCGCCTTTAGAACTGGATAAGCGCAAGCAACGCAGACTTGCGAAAAAGGCAGTTAAGACTATAAGACTTGTGGACTTTACGGCAGCAGCCACAAGAGCGGCAGAGGCACTTACAAACGCTTTTGCATCTGTAATGCGGGGGCTGGGCGGTGCTTTTGATACGGCGGGGACGGTATGCAGGAATGTTGCGGATAATGTGCAGCCGATAGAGATTAGAGGGCGTGTATTTAGCTGGCAAGTAAGGGAATACGGCAACAGTCTTTATGCTGTATATGAGATAAACGCACTGGGCGGCGCTGACGAGCTTAGAGCCGTTACATATAGCCAAAAGGCAGCAGAAAAGATAGCGGAGATATTAGAGAGCGACCACTTAGAACATATAAGGCAGACAAGCCCAGATAGGATACAGCGCAGGAATGATGCGGCAGACAGCCTGCGGGCAGCGGTCATTACGGCATATGAAAGCGGGGCGTTTGGAAAATGATAAAATTTATGGACGAGATTGTAGAGGCGGTAGAGCAGTTTGTAGAGGGAGTAGGCGAAAATGCGCTTATCATACTGGGGGTACTGGCAAAGATAGTGATTTTAATAACTACGCCAGCATGGATAGTGCCATACAAAGCGATAAGGCGGGCGCTGGAATGGCGGGCAAATTACAGCTACGCAAAAGAGGTGGCTAAAATGGGAGAATATGCAATAGCGGGATTTAAGGCAGGGCTTGAAAGTGTGGAAAAGCCAAAATGTGAAAGCCCAGACTGCGACAGCTGCCCGTTTCCACCGTGCCAGAAAGGAGAGGGCGGGCATGACTAATATTTTATTGATTATTGCAATTTTGCTGCTGGTGGATATTTACGGGCAGCTTAAGAAAATGAATGAAAGGCAGGACAAAGAAAATGCAGGAAATAACGATTGAAGTAACGCCAGAAGTAGAGCAGCTGATACAGAAAGCAGCAAAGGCAGCAGTAGCCGAGTATAAGCGGCAGGAAGAAAAAGAGCGCAAGCGTGATAAGTACCACAATACTTTTACGCTTATGAAATGCTACCGTGATGCCGCTTTCCATATCGAGAACGCCATAAGCGACGGCGAGCAGTTAGAGCTTAAGGGAATGACCGACGAGCAGCAGAGGACGTACTTAGAGAGCGTGAGGCGCAGCCGCTTTAAAACTCTGATTATGACAGCGCACATAGACAAGGCGGTAGAAGAGATAGAGCATAGGCGCAGAATGGCTGGCAGGGAAATAGAGTATAACGCTTTTGAGCTGTACTTTATGCAGGGCTGGGACTATGAGGCAATAGCAGAGAAACTGGGGACGGGGAAGAACACGCCGAGGCGCTGGGTAACTGGCATAATCAATGAGTTGTCGGTACTGTTATGGGGCATAGACGAGGATAAGCTAAAATAGCAGGCTGGCAGCAGGCGTGGTAATACCGTGGTAAAAACGTGGTGTTTACATGGGAATTTGAAAGCTGTATAATGGTAACATGAAAAGAGTAGGCGATAGCTTAAACCGCAGCAGGCGGCAGCAGTAGCCTACTCTTTTTTGTTTTCATTCTTTAGCCTCTACCCAGTGCATGAAACTTAGGGCGCTGGGAATACAAAGAGAAAGGAGCGGGGAAAGTATGAAAGCATGGGCTAAGAGTTTCTATCTATCGGCGGCATGGGAGAATACCAGAGCCGCTTACTTAATGTCACAAGATTATATATGCGAGCGCTGCGGCGAGCCTGCAAAGGTGGCGCACCACAAGTGCTACATAACCAGAGCGAACATTAACGACGCAAACATAACGCTTAACTGGGATAACCTAGAGGCGCTGTGCCAAGACTGCCACAACAAAGAGCATCATAAGCGCACGCCGCAACTGCGGTACGGTTTTGATGCAGACGGGCGCATAGTCCCCCCTATTCAGAAAAATAATTAAAGGGGGAAGATACCGAGGGGGATACCCTAAAATTACCCTACGGGCGTGCGCATACGTGGTGTAGGGGGTGTGGTGGGGCGCAGGAGAGGAAAGCGGGGTAAAAGGAATGGCGACAAAGACGGAAAAGACGAAAGAACAGCGCATTAAGTCCGAGAAGAGCAGGCTTAAGAAGATTTTCAAGGACTTAGACGAAAACAAGAAAAACTTAGTAACGCCGCTGATAGAAAAGGCTGCATTTATGAGCGTGGAGCTGGACGACTTGCAGGAAATCATAGAGCAGGACGGATGGACGAGCGAGTACAAGAACGGCGAGAACCAGTACGGGACAAAGAAAAGCCCAGAGGCAGACACGTACATAGCATTAAGCAAGAATTATGCAGCAGTCATTAAGCAGCTGACCGATTTAGTACCAGCTGCGAAACGGAAGAAAAGCAGGCTAGAGGCGCTGCGGGAAGAATAGGCGAAAGTGCCGTATAAAAACTATATCTATGAGTACCACGCTAAGATTACAAGCGGCGAAATTGTAGCGGGAAAGTGGATAAAGGAAATATATAAAATCATTGTAGGCGGGCTGGAAAAGCAGGAATATTTTTTCAATGCAAAGGCGGCAAACAAGGCTATAAAATTCATAGAGAATTTTTGCCACCACAGCAAGGGGCGCAATGATTTAATCAAGTTGGAGCTATGGCAGAAAGCCATAGTTTCTGTAATTTTTGGCATACAAGACGCAGAAAAAACACGTATTTTCCGTGAGATTTTTATAGTAATCGGCAGGAAAAACGGAAAAAGTTTGTTTGCATCTGCGATTATTGCATACATGGTATACCTAGAGCCAGAGTACGGGCAGGAAATCTATTGCTTAGCGCCAAAGTTAGACCAAGCGACGCTGGTATATGACGGATTTTATAAAATGGTGCAGGCAGAGGACGAGCTAAACGAGCTGGCGAAAAAGCGGCGCAGCGATATTTACTACGAGGAAACAAACAGCTTTGTAAAGCCTATCGCATTTAACGCCAAGAAGTCTGACGGATTTAACCCGCAGCTGGTGGTATGTGACGAAATGGCGGCATGGAGCGGCGACGCAGGGCTAAAGCAGTATGAGGTTATGAAGTCTGCTTTAGGCGCACGCCGCCAGCCTATGATTTTGTCTATCAGTACCGCAGGCTACATAAACGACAGCATATATGACGAGCTGATGAAACGCAGCACCAGCTTTTTAAAGGGCAACAGCAAGGAAAGGCGGCTTTTGCCGTTCCTTTACATGATAGACGACGTGGAAAAGTGGAACGATATAGAAGAGCTTAAGAAAGCTAACCCAAACATGGGCGTATCTGTACAAGAGAGCTTTTTCACGGACGAGATAGCAGTAGCAGAAAACAGCTTAAGCAAGCGGGCAGAATTTTTAACAAAATACTGCAATATCAAGCAGAACAGCTCTATAGCGTGGCTGGAATATGCGACGGTGGACGGCGCAGGCATTGAAAAGACCTTAGAGGACTTTAAGGACTGCTACGCCGTGGGTGGCATAGACTTAAGCCAGACAACAGACTTGACCGCAGCCAGCGTGGTAATTGAAAAGGACGGCGTACTTTATGCGTTCACGCAATTCTTTATGCCACGGGGAAAGCTGGAAACCTTGCAGGCTACGGACGGCGTGCCGTATGACATTTTTGTCAAAAAGGGGCTGATAACCTTAAGCGGCGAGAACTACGTAGACTACCACGACGTATACGCATGGTTTACGGGGCTGGTAGAAAATTACGGTATTTATATACTCAAAATAGGGTATGACCGATACATGGCAAAATATCTGATTGAGGAATTGAAAGACTACGGTTTCCAGACAGACGACGTGCATCAAGGGGAAAACTTAACGCCAGTCATACGGGAGTTTGAGGGTATCATAAAGGACGGAAATTTCAAGATTGTAGACAACAATTTACTAAAGACACATTTCTTGAATGTTGCGCTTAAGCACAACATGGAAACAAGGAAATTCAGACCGATAAAGATAGAGCAGCGGGCGCATATCGACGGCTTTGTATCCGTCATAGACGCTATGACGGTACGGCAGAAATACTGGGAAGAGTGCGGCGAGCTGCTTAAAAACGCCGCATAGAAAGGAGAGTGGACGGTATCAAATTCTTAGACTATCTTTTTCATGGTAAAGAGCTGCGTTATATCGACAGCTATTTTAAGATGCTGAACGGGTACAGCCCGACGTTTACCAGCTACAGCGGCGGCGTGTATGAAATGGACTTGACCAGAACGGCAGTAAACAGCTTTGCCACGCATTGTAGCAAACTAAAGCCAGAGATAGAGGGCAGCGCACTAAAGCGGCTGGAAAAGACGCTACAGCAAAAGCCCAATTATTTCATGGATACGACAAAATTCATTAAGCGGGTGGCGACCTATGTAGCGGTGGAACACACCGCTTTTATTGTGCCGGTAGAGGACAGATACGGGACGCTGTGCGGCTGGTATCCGCTGCGTGCGCAGCGCTGCGAGGTAGTAGAGGCGGCAGGAAAAGTGTACTTACGGTATCTTTTTGGGAACGGGGAACACGGCGCTATTGAGTTTGAGCGTGTGGGGATTATGACGGACTTTGAATATAAAGACGACCTTTTCGGAGAGGATAACCGCACGCTAAAGCCGACAATGCAGCTGATACATACGCAGAATGAGGGAATTATAAACGCCGTCAAAAATTCCGCAAATATCCGTTTTCTGGCAAAGGTGGCAAATATGCTGAAACCAGAGGACATAAAGAAAGAGCGGCAGAGGTTTACCGAGGAAAACTTAAGCGCAAAGAATGACAGCGGCATGATTATTTATGACAACAAATTCAGCGAGCTTAAGCAGGTGGAAAGCAAGCCGTACACGCCAAACGCCTTGCAGATGCAGAACATACAAGAGAATGTATGCACGCACTTTGGTACAAACATGGATATCCTGCAAAACAAGTTCAATGAGGAAACGTGGAACGCCTACTATGAGGGGAAGATAGAGCCGTTTGCAATCCAGCTATCGCTTGTAATGTCAAACATGAGCTTTACGGAGCGTGAGAGGGCGTGCGGTAATGCTATCATGTTTTCTGCTAACCGCCTGCAATATGCCAGCAACGCAACAAAGCTGCAAGTAAGCACGCAGCTTTTTGACCGTGCGCTGCTTAACCGCAACGGCGTAATGGATATATGGAACATGGCGCACGTTGAGGACGGCGAAAAGTATTATATCCGCAAGGAATACACAGAGGTAAGCGAGCTGAAGAACAGCACGGAAAAGCCGCAGATAATCATACAGCAAGTACCGCAGGCAGGGCAGCAGGCAGCAGAGCCAGCAAAGGACACACAGCAGCAGGAAACGCCGCCAGAGCCGCCGCAGGACGGCAGCGGGCAGAAAGAGGGTGTAAAAGATGCCGATTAAGAAAGAACGGGAATATAGGGCGCTGGCTGCGCCGCTGACCGCACAAGCCGCCACAAAGAGGATACAGACGGATTTTTACGTAGAGGGCTACGCTACTACGTTTGATGCGCCGTATCTGCTGTATGAGTTTGAGGACGGCACAAAGATTTACGAAAGAATAGACGCACACGCACTGGACGGCGCAGACATGAGCGACGTTATCATGCAGTACGACCATGCAGGCAGGGTATTTGCCCGCCAGTCAAATAAAACGCTTATCTTAGTCCCAGACCATAAGGGGCTTTTAGTCGCTGCCGATTTAGGCAGGACAGATTTAGCCCGTGGGCTTTACCAAGACATAGAGGCAGGCATGATAAATAAAATGTCATGGGGCTTTACGGTGGCAGAGGAAAAATACGACAGACAGACGCACACAAGGACTATCTTAAGAATTAAAAAGGTTTATGACGTATCCGCAGTGAGCATACCAGCAAACAGCGGTACGGAAATAAGCGCCCGTGCTTTTGCTGATAGGAGTTATGAGCAGGAGCGGCAGGAGTTGCTACAGAGGCGTATAAACTTACTAAAGATTAGGACGAGCTTATAAAAAATCAAAAACAGAAAAGGAGAATTGACAATGCATCCAAGATTGAAAGAAATTGAAACCAGATTAGCCCAGATTAGAGGGGAATTAACCACAAGGGCGGCAGAACTGAAAGACGAGGAAATAGCGGCGCTGGAAAGTGAGGTAACGGCTTTGCAGGAAGAGCGGGCGGCGATTATTGCGGCAGCTGAACGGCGCACCAGCTTACTTGCCAGAATTGCGGCAGGCGAAACCGTAGGCGACGAGGCAGGCGACGGGAACGGCGCAGCGCCTATGGTGCTTAGGAACTTTGCAGGGGCAGCAGGCGAGGGGCAGGACGACGGCGACAAGTACGGCAGCATGGAATACCGCAAGGCATTTATGCAGTATGTGTGCAGGGGCGAGGCGCTGCCGAAAGAGTACAGAGCCGACGCAGTAAGCAAGACCACAGACGTAGGGGCGGTTATCCCTACTACGGTGCTTAACCAGATTGTAGAAAAGCTGGAAAGTACGGGCATGATTTTAACGCTTGTAACCAGAACGGCGTACAAGGGCGGCGTGGCTATCCCCGTATCCACCGTTAAGCCCGTGGCTACATGGGTAAGCGAGGGCAAGGGCAGCGACAAGCAGAATAAGGACATCAAGAAAGACGGAATGATTACCTTTGCATACCATAAGCTGCGCTGCGCAGTAGCCGTATCTCTGGAAGTTGATACAATGGCTATCAGTGCCTTTGAAAGCCTACTTATCAACAACATTGTAGAGGCTATGACAAAGGCATTAGAGCAGTCTATCATTGACGGAGACGGCAGCGGGAAACCGAAAGGGATTTTAGCGGAAACGCCCGCAGAGGGGCAGGAAGTGGAGAGCGCCGCACCGTCTTATGATGATTTGATTGCAGCAGAGGCGGCGTTACCGCTGGCTTATGAGAATGGCGCTAAGTGGTGCATGAGCAAAAAAACTTTTATGGCGTATGTAGGCATTACGGACAGCAACGGGCAGCCGATAGCCAGAGTAAACCACGGCATAGCGGGAAAGCCAGAGCGCACGCTTTTAGGCAGGGAAGTAGTGCTTTGCGATTATGTGGCGGCATACACAAAGACGCTGGCAGCAGGCACGGTTTTTGCGTTCCTTTTCAATTTCAAGGACTACGTGCTTAACACCAACTATGCTATGGGTGTTAAGAAGTATGAGGACAACGACACCGACGACCAGATTACAAAGGGTATCATGCTGGCAGACGGCAAGGTAGTTGACAAAAACAGTCTGGTAACAGTCAAGAAGATTGCGGCGGCGTAAGGGAAAATACGGCGGCTGGCGTTCTGCGCTGGCTGCCAGAAATGAGGTATAGGGCATGAAAGGACATTTAGACGCAGAACAGCTGAAAAGCATGGATTATAAGAGCTTGCAGGCTTTGGCAAAGGACATGGGCGTAAGCGCTGCTGGAAAGGCAGAGGAAATTATAGCCAGAATTGCAGCAGTAGAGGTAGACGTACCAGAAGAGAGCCAGCTTACGGAAGAGGAAAAGGCGGCGGCAGAGGCGGCACGGCAGGAAGAGGAACGGGCAGCAGAGGCAGCAGCCAGAGAGCAGGAAGAGGCGGCGCAGGCTGCGAAAGAGGCAGAGGAAAAAGCGGCAGCCGAGCAGAAAGCCAGAGAAGAGGCAGAGGCGGCAGCAGGGCTGGTTAAGGTAAAGGCTACTACAAGGTTTTTAGACAAGCAGCTTAACCAGATTAAGGACGCAGGAGAGGCTTACAGCGTAAGCAGGGGACGTGCGGCAGAGCTGGCGGCAGCAGGCGTGGCAGAAATCGTGGGATAACCAGAAAGAGGGTGCAGGATATGGCGGCAGATGCCACCACATTAACAGAGAAAATGCGGGCGGCGCTGCGTATCAGCAGCACCAGCGACAAGATAACGGCAGAAATAGAGGACTGTATAGCCGCCTGCAAAGCTGACCTTGCGAACGACGGCATAAAAGCCATTGACGAGGGCGACGCACTGATTATAAGGGCGGTAACTCTTTACTGTAAGGCAGAATTTGGCTATAACGACAAAGCCGAGAAGTTTAAGCAGTCATACGACACGCTGAAAATGCGGCTTGCTTTGTCGCAGGAGTACAACACAGCGCCGCCCGTGTCCGAAACGGACACCGAGGGCGCAGAAAGCGGGGCGTGATATGGCAGCATGGGCAGACGAGATTACACTTATAAGCCAGCAGCCGCCAGACGAGCGGGTAAACGCTGGCGGCTTTGAGAATGAGCCGCAGGAAAGCGCCCGTACTGTTTTCTGCAACAAGAAAAAAGTAGGCTACAGCGAGTATTTTAAGAGCCAGCAGACGGGCAAGGTGGTAGAGGCGAAATATGAGGTACATAAGGCGGATTATGAGGGCGAGGACACCGTAGAAACAGACGGGCGGCGCTTTTTCGTGCTTAAGACCTACGACATAGACGACGATACCATAGAGCTTACGCTAACCGATTTGCGCCACAAGGACGAGGGAGCGTAGTTATGGGAGAATTTAACACAATAGGGCTAGAGGACGTGATAGAGGCTTTTAGCAGGAGAGAGCAGGCTACCGTAGAGGCAGTGCCGAAAATGCTTAAGGCGGGCGCAGACGTGCTGGTAGAGGCACAGAAAGCAGAGGCGCAGGCTATGGGGCTGCATGAAACGGGCGGCTTTATCAATTCTATCAAGGCTACTGCGGTAAAGGGCGACAGCACGGAAAAGCATATTGACATATACCCGCAGGGCAGGGCGAAACATGGAAACGACAGAAAAGGAGATAAAAGCAACGTGCGCTATGCGACTATCGGATTTGTGGCAGAGTACGGGACGAGCAGCCAGCAGCCACGCCCGTATATGACCGTCGCAAACGAAAAGGCGCACGAAAAAGTAGTAGAGGCACAGCGGGAAGTATGGGAGCGTGAAACGGGACAATGAGCAGCTTAAAAGAGATTTTGGAGAGCGCAGGGCTGCCAGCACAGCGGGGCGTATATACTGGCAGATGCAAGCCGAAAGCCTATTATACTTTCCTGCGGCTGCTGGGTGCGCCTGCCGTAAATGCAGACGACACAGAGAGCGAAAGCAAGGAAATGTATAGGGTAACGCTTTTTCATAAGGGCGACTATGAGGCACAGCTTAATAAAACTCTGGAAGTGCTGCGGGCGGCAGACGTTTATATTAACAGCGTTGACGCAGAGAGCTACGAAACAGAAACGGGGTACTGGTTAGTGCCTATCACAATCGAAATATTAAAGGAGTGACAAGACAATGACACTGGGATTAAGAGATTTATTTTATGCAGTATGCACAGAGGCAGACGGCATGGAAACCTACGGAACGCCTAAGAAAATGGCAGAGGCTATGACGGCTGACTTATCCGTAAAGACGGCAGACGGCAGCTTATACGCAGATGATACGTTGAGTGAGAGTGTATCAGAGTTTGCCAGCGGCACGCTTAAGCTGGGCGTAAAAGACCTTACGCCGGAAGTGCTGGCAGAGGTACTGGGGCAGATGGTAGACCAGAATAAGGTAGTATGGGCTGGAAAGGACGACGAGCCGCCATATGTGGCTATCGGCTTTAGGGCAAAGAAAACGGGCGGGCGTTTCCGCTACGTCTGGCTGCTTAAGGTTAAGTTTAAAGTGCCGTCTGAAAAGTACGAAACAAAGGGCGAAAGCATCAAGTTTAACACGCCAGACATTGAGGCAGACTTTACGGCAAGGAAGAGCGACGGGCGCTGGAAAGCTGACTTTGTAGGCACAGAGGACAGCGACGCAGCTAAAACATGGTTTACGGAAGTGCCAGAACCAGCAGAAACAATACCAGAGGCGTAAAAAACAGAATAAAGGGAAAGGAGAAAAGGCGCAGCGTATGGCTGCGCCTTAATTTGTTGATATGAGCGCAATTAAAGACGGTGGCTATACAGTAACGCTGAAAGGGAAAGAGTACAGACTTCTCTTTACCCTTAACGCACTGGACGAAATTCAGACAAAATTTGGCGGCTATGACAAGCTGAATGAAGTTTTTAACCAGAGTAACCCAGACTGGGTAAAAGACACAAAATGGCTGCTTACGCTGCTTATCAATGAGGGGCTTTTGGAAGAGGACGAGAACGCCGCACTTTTCACAGAGCAGCAGATAGGCAGGCTGATACACATAGGAAATCTGGCAGAGGTACAGCAGGCTATTTATGCGTCGTTTGCAGCAGGAACGGCAGGCGACGGAGAGGACAGCGGGGAAACGACAGAAGAGGGAAGAGAAGAGGCGGGGGAAACGGCAGCCGTGCAGGAAAGTTAGACACTGCACGGCTTTTGTATATCGCTATGGTGCTGCTGGGGTACAGGGAGCGTGAGGCATGGAGAAAAACGCCGTACCAGATTGTTACCCTATTCGGATACCACAAGGAATATAACCCGCACATTTTCAAGCAGGAGCGGGCGGCAGCACCGCAGGCAGCAGAGAAACTGGACGACATTGACATAGCACTAGGGGGCTTTTAATTCATGGCAGACAAAACGGAGAATATCAAAACACGCCTATCTTTTGACGGCGAGGCAGAGTATAAGGCAGCCTGCAAGGAAATTAACAGCACCCTTAAAGTGCTTAATTCTGAAATGAAACTTGTTACGGCTGAATATAGGGACAATGCGAACAGTGCAGAGGCGCTGAAAGCAAAGCAGAACGTATTACAGCGTACATATGACGAGCAGGCAAAGAAAGTAAAGGAAACCGAGCAGGCATTAGAGAAATGCAGGCAGGCGACGGGAGAGAACAGCGAAGAGAGTAAAAAGCTGGAAACGCAGCTTAATTATCAGAGGGCGGCGCTTGTTAGGACAGAACAAGAATTAAACAAGACCGCAGACGAACTGGAAAGGGCAGAGAACGCCGCAGATGAACTGGGCGAAGAGATAGAGGAAAGCGGGCAGCAGGCAGAGAACGCAGGCGGCAAGTTTTCTGGGCTGGGCGGTATTTTAGGCGGGCTGGGCGGCGCTATGGCAAAGGGCGTGGCGCTTATCGGTACGGCTGCGGCTGCAATCGGCACGGCGGTAGTGGCTGGGCTGGGCTATGCCGTGAGCCAAGCAGACGAGGCAAAAGGCGCTTTAAATGATTTCTGCGCAGCGACGGGTACGGCTACGGACGACGCAGGGCAGTACAAGCAGGTTATGGAGAACATCTATAACGCTAATTTTGGCGAGGGATTTGAGGACATAGCGGCGGCTATGGCAGAGGTACGGCAGCAGGCAGGCGACTTAGGGGCAGACGAGCTGGAAAAAATGACAACCAACGCATTAGCGCTGCGGGATACGTTTGATTTTGACGTAGCGGAAAGCACCAGAGCCGCCACACAGCTTATGCAGAAATTCGGCTTATCCTCTGACGAGGCGTATAACCTTATTGCGCAGGGCGCACAGAACGGGCTTAACAAGAACGGGGATTTGCTGGACGTTATCAACGAATACAGCAACCAGTATTCGCAGGCGGGGCTAAGCGCAGAGGATATGTTTAACTCTATCGCCAACGGCGCTGCTACTGGCGTTTGGAGCATAGACAAGATGGGCGACGCTTTTAAGGAATTTAGTATCCGCATGAATGACGGCACGGCAAACGAATACCTTACCAGTCTGGGGCTTAATGCAGACGAAGTGGTAGGGAAATTCCAAAAGGGCGGCGACAGCGCAAAAGAGGCTATGAGCCAAGTAAGCGAGGCGCTTAAGAACTGCGACGACAAGACGCTACAGTATACGGCGGGCGTGGGCTTAATGGGTACTATGTGGGAAGATATGGGCGCTGATGCCTGCACGTCGCTTATGGACGTTGAGGGGCAGATAAGCAAGACCACGGACGCTATGGGGAAGATTAACGCCGTAAAATACGACACGTTTTCAGAGGCTATGCAGGGTGCAGGCAGGATACTACAGACCAGCTTTATCATGCCGATAGGCGAGCAGGCGCTACCGATTTTCAGCCAGTTTGCAAACGAGCTGGCGCAGGGTGCGGCAGAGGCGGGCGGCGATATGGGGAAACTGGCACAGAGCTTTGGCGACGCATTAGGCAACATGGTAAACGGGCTGGCAGAAATGCTACCGCAGATTACCAGTTTTGCCGTAGAGCTTGTAAGCGGGCTTGTGGACGGGATTGTAGAGAGTGCGCCAGCAATCGTGCAGGCAGGCGTAAGCATGATTTCTGGGCTTGTGGACGGAATAGTAGAGGCTATACCGACACTGACGGAAAGCGCAACGGAGATAATAACCACGCTGATAGACGGAATTGTAGAACTGATACCGACGCTGGCAGAGGGAGCGGTACAGATTATTGCGGGGCTGGCAAAGGGACTGGGCGAGGCGCTGCCAGAACTGATACCGAGCGTGATAGATGCCGTGCTTACCATAGTGGATACGCTGATAAACAACGTGCCTATGCTGATAGATGCAGCCTTGCAGCTTGTCACGGGGCTTGCAGACGGGATTATAGCGGCGCTGCCAGTCATCATAGAGAAACTGCCGCAGATCATAACCAGCATAATAAATGCGCTGGTAGAGGGCATACCGCTTATTTTGGAGAGCGCAGGCGACATTATAGTAGCGCTTGTGGACGGCATTATAGATGCAATACCGCTGCTTATAGCGGCAGTACCGCAGATTATTGTAGCCATTGTAGAGGGGCTTATAACGGGGCTGCCTAAAATCGTGGCGGCAGCAGGGCAGCTTGTGACTACGATTTTAAACAAGTTAAAGGAGCTGCCAACGTTGATACCGCAGGCGATAGCGGCGGGCATAGAAAAAATAGCCGAGTGGGGCGCAAGCATGAAAGAAAAGGGCGGCACAGTCATTACGGAGTTTGTAACAAAAGTGATAGACACCGTAAAGGAACTGCCGCAGAAAATCTGGGACGGCATAGTTGATGCAGTTACCAGAGTAGCCACATGGGGCTTGAATATGCAGACCAAAGCAAAAGAAGTAATGAACACAATGCTTACGAACATTGTAACCATTGTGAAAGAAACACCGCAGAAAATCTGGAACTGCATCATAGGGGCAGTTACAAAAGTTGCTACGTGGGGCGCAAACATGGTAGCAAAGGCAAAAGAGGTAATGAACACAATGCTTACGAACATTGTAACCATTGTGAAAGAAACACCCGCCAAAATTTGGAATAGCATCATAGGGGCAGTGAACAAAGTAGCCACATGGGGCAGTAACATGATAAGCAAAGCCAAAGAGGTAATGAACAGCATGGTTACTGGCGTTGTGAACATTGTAAAAGAAGTGCCACAAAAGATTTACAACAGCATTTCTGCCGCCATATCCAAAGTAGCCCAGTGGGGTACAGAGGTAAAGAATAAGGCAGTAGAGGGTATGAATAACTGCGTAAACGGCATTAAAAATGCGTTTGCGAATATCGGCAGTGACTTTGCAAATATTGGCAGTAACATTGTGCAGGGTATCTGGAACGGTATAAGCAACGGCTGGAACTGGTTAAAAGATAAAGTTTCAAGCCTTGCAAACAGCCTGCTAGATGCGGCGAAGAGCGCTTTAGGAATAGAAAGCCCGTCAAGGAAATTTAGGGACGAGGTAGGCGTATTCATGGCGCAGGGTATCGGCGTGGGCTTTTCTGATGAAATGGGGAAAGTAAACAAGCAGATTGAGGACAACATACCGCAGGAGTTTGATATAGGCGCAAAAGTCAATGTAGACAAAGATTTTACGTATGACTGGGACGGCGACGGAAACCCGAAAAAGCCAAAGCCGAAAGGCGGCGGGGCAGCAGGCGGCTTTACCGTGATACAGAACATTTACGCAAATACCACGGATTATGCAAAGCAGCAGAAAGAGGCTGCAAGACAATTCAGAATGATAGCAAGGACGGTGTAGGGCATGGAAAATGAAAAGCTGACTTACAGAAATTCACGGGGCGAGAGCCTAGAGCTGGGGGTAGACAGTATATTTTTCTGCAACATAAGCAAGGACGTAGGAGGCATAGCAGGCGTTACGAATGTGATTTACAGCACAAACAGCATGGGGCAGCACGGCGACACATACGTAGGGCAGCGCATAGAGGCAAGGGACATGGATATTTTAGGGCATATCAACACACGGGACAAGGCGCAGGCATTACAGCTGCGCCGCCAGATGCTTAAAATACTTAACCCAGAGCTGGGCGGCACGCTGACTTATGAGTATGGCGGCTTTAAGCGTGTGATAAATTGCAGGACGTTTGGAGAGCCGAAGATAGAGAAAAAAAGTGTACTGTATGAATTTGCTTTCCAGCTGGAGTGCCTTAATCCGTTCTGGCGTGAAGAGGACGAAACAAAAGAGGATATAGCAAGTTGGGTGGCTGCGTGGCATTTCCCCTGCGTGATTGATAGGGACGACAGCAAAAGCATGATATTTGGGTACAGAGCCGAGAGCGTGATAGTGGACTGCTACAACGAGGGCGACGTGTCAACGGGTATGCGCATACGCTTTACGGCGCTGGGGACGGTAAGCAATCCCATTCTGCTTAACGTGGATACCGAGGAATTTATACAAGTAAATGCAGTGATGCAGACGGGCGACGTAATAGAGATTAACACGAAGTACGGCAGCAAGGGAGCTAAGCTGATACGGGACGGGAAAGAAACGGACTATTTCCGCTATATCGACGTAGACAGTACATTCATGCAGCTTGCCATAGGCGATAACAATTTTAGGTATGATGCAGCAGGCGGCGTAAATTCCCTTGAAGTTGCGATTTTCTACAACAAGGAATTTTTAGGAGTGTGACGGCATGGAGATAAGGGTATTCGACAAGACCATAGAGCCGCTGGGGGCGATAGACGAAATGGCAACACTGCTATGGCATACGAAATACTTTGACGTGGGTACATTCAGCCTGCTTGCGCCGATTACGGACAATAACAGCCGCCTGCTGGTAGAGGGCAACATACTTACAAAGCACGACGGAAAAAAGGAAGTGCAGACCGCAGACGGCGGGATATGGCGCAGGGCTGCGCAGATTACCTACGTACATATAACCAAAGACGAGAACGGGCTAGAGCAGCTAGAGGCGCAGGGCTATATGTTGAGCCGCTGGCTTAACAAGCGCTGCATCTGCCCGCAGATTGTGGCGACGGCTACGAACCAGAGCCTTATAAACACTATGGTAACAAAGAACTGCGGCAGCGGTGCAAGTGCAAAGCGCCGTTTCCCGCAGTTTACCATGTTGCCGCAGGATACCATAGCAGGCAGCAGCGTTGAGTATGCAAACGAGGTATACGCACAGCTGGGGCTTGAAGTCAAGGCGAGGGCGCAGGCTGGCAAGCTGGGCTATGACATTCTGGTAAACGAAAGAGAGAAGAGATACGGCTTTTATCTGTATAAGGGGAAAGACCTGACGGCGGCAAATAATGACGGTAACACGCCCTGCATATTTTCCCGTGACTTTGATAACGTGAATGAGCAGGAATATACAGCCAGCATTGAGAACTGCGGCAACTTTATCTACGTGCAGGGCGCAGCCGACGACGACGGCAGCCAGCCAGTAGTTACCGTGGACGGAGAGGGCGCAGCGGGCTTAGAACTGGAAGAGGTTTTTTGTGATGCCACGGACATAGCAAGGAAGTACCAGAGCGGGGAAACAGAGGTAACAATACCGCTTAATACCTATCTGGCTATGCTTAAGACAAGGGGCGGCGCAGAGCTGGAAAGCTACGGGAAAACCATAAATTTTGTAAGTACCATAAACACAAATTCAAACTTGAAATTCAAGAGCGATTTTGATTTAGGCGACCGTATCACTTGCAAAGAGGAAAAGTGGGGGATACAGATAGACGCACGCATAACGGAAGTGACGGAAACATACCAGAAAGGCGAGGAAACCATAGAGGCTACTTTTGGGGACAGCCTGCCGACGCTGGTAGACCAGATAAGGAAAGTGAGGTAGAGGGAATGGCAGACAGCTTACCATTCAACGCCATAAAGGTAGGCGGCGAATTTGACAGGACATACAAAGCCGAGGACTGGGCGTGGTATTTTGCCACGTTCTTAGCAAGCGGCGTATTCCCAAAGCCGAGTGACGGGCTGCAAGTAGTGGCACATAGCGGCATGGAAGTAAGGGTAAACATGGGGTATGCCTTTATAAACGGGTACGCCTTTAGAAACCCAGTAAGCAGGGGCGTAACGCTGGATAGGGCAGAGGGGGCGCAGAATAGGGTAGACAGAGTGGTAGTGCGCTGGGATTTGGTGCTGCGTGACATTTACATAGACGTGCTTAAGGGCGTGCCGTCTGCAAAGCCAGTGGCAGCGGCATTAACCCGTAATACGGAAGTCTGGGAGCTGGCGCTTGCGGATATTTACGTAGGCAAGGGCGTAACAAAGATACTGACGCAGAATATCACAGACCAGCGCTTTAACAGCGCATTATGCGGCATTGTGGTAGGGACGGTAAAGGAAATAGACGCAAGTGTACTCACAAAGCAGTTTACGGACTTTTTCAATACCTACAGTCAAGCAGTGCTGGACGAGTTTAGCGTATATAAGCAGAACATGGAAACATACCTTACGCAGCTGGCGGGTATCTATGAAAGCTATGTAACCCAGACAGAGAGCCTTTTTACGCAGTATGAAAGCCAGTTTAACGAGCGCTACACTACGTTTGAGAACACATTGAACAACTGGGACGCAGAGCTTTTGAAAGCCTACACCGCTTTCATGGCAAATATGCAGCTTTTCCAGACAGAGGCGCAGAACGATTTTAACGCATGGTTTGAGGCGATAAAAGGGCAGCTGGGGGAAGATGCGGCAGGGAAGATACAGCTTGAAATAGACGGGCTTAAGGCAGCAGTGCAGGAGCTTACGGAAACGGCGGCAGCAGGAACGGCGGCAACGGCAGAGGCGCTTAAGGGGCTGGAAGAGCGGGTAACAAGGATAGAAAGCGGCTGGGGCATTGACTTTAAGCATGATGCGGTACTGGGGCTTTGCTACATGGGCGCAGCCTACATGAGCCAGCATTACGAAAGAGAGGTAGACACGGCAGTATTAGGGCTTGCTTATGCGGGCAATTCCTATCTTGCAAATACATTTTAGGAAAGGTGGCAGACCATGAAAGGATTTCCAAAGACTTTAAAGACCAAAGAGGACTATTACAACTGCCTTGCTATGGTGGCGGCTGGGGAGCTGGCGGCGGCTGATTTGCTGGCAAAGATTGAGAGCGCAGAGGCGCAGAGGCACATACAGTGCGCAGTAGTGGCGGCGCAGCCAGAAAAGAAAGCCGTAACGCTTATCTACTGCGACGAGGCAGCGGCAGGCATGAAGTTTACGGCGGGCGGCGTATCTGGCACGGTGCAGGCAGTGACGCACGTACAGAGCGACGAGGCGCAGGCAGCAGGAGAGGCGGCGAATGACCGCACGGCGCTTACACTGTCTAAGGCAGTGGCGGCAGACTGTACCGTAATTGCGCTGGAAACGGCAGAAACCGTGGCAGGCATGACAACTGACGACATTACAGCACTGAAAGGAGTATTGAAACAGTATGAGTAGGTTAATGGTTGACGACGTGACAAAGACCGACGCAAGGGCGCTTTTGAACGTAAACAAAATGGCTATGATAAGCGACATTGTAGCGCCCAGCAACGAGTATATGTATGCCAGCGGCGCAAACGAGCTGACGGTAGTAGAGGGCTGCGTTATCGCAGTGGGCGGCGCTGGTATCTTTAAGACGGGTAACACGGTGCTTACGGCTGCTAATCTGGACGTAGGTAGCGCTTTTGCCGTGGGTAATGATTACTATGTATATATCTGCGACAGCAGGATTGATGCGGCAGACGAGCAGTATATTATTTCTCTTAATTCCACGTACCCTAACGGCTGGAACGCAAGCAACAGCCGTAAAATAGGCGGTTTTCATTACGGGCGCTGCCGCAAGGTAGACGCAAATTTGCAGCCTACAAACGGCAGCGGCGTTATCTTTGGCACTGGCTGGGAGAGCGCAGTAAGCAGCGGCATTGTGCCACGTTCTGTATGGACGCTGGGACACCGCCCGAAATGCAGCCCAGAGGGTATGGTATATCTGGGCGGCGGCACATGGGTAGACATTTACCTTAACAGCGACGACGGCGCAAAGGGCTTAAAGTCCTCTTACAACTGCGCACCCGCCACGGGTACAGAGGGGCTGAACTGGTACAACTTTGTAGAGCGTCTGGCAAAGAGCGGTAAGCGCCTGCCAGATTACAGCGAGTTTTGCGCCTACGCTTTTGGCAGCCCGCAGGGATTGGATAACGCAAATACAAACGCATGGACGGCGACCACGAACACGGGCAGGGGTGTTACGGGCAGCGTGGTAAATGCCGTTTCTGCCGTGGGCTGCGTAGATGCCGTGGGGCGTGTCTGGGAGTGGCTTAACGACCTTATCACAAGGGCAGAACACGCCACAAATGCGGATTACCACCCTACAGCGGCGTGGGGCTGGGACAAGAAAACACCGCTTAAGACGGGCGAGAAGAATTACGACGTAGGTAATATCTATCAGTATTACGCATATTCTTTGGCGGCGCTGCTAGCGGGCGGCGGCAGGAGCGATGGCGCTAATGCGGGCGCGCGTGCCGTGGGTTGCAGCAGTTACCCGTGGGGCGTCGACAGCGACATTGGCGGGCGTGGGGCGTGTGACTCCATGTAGACGGCGGGCGAAAGCCCAGCCGACTACTACGGGGGTGCGAAATGACGGCGCAGGCAAAAACAGACCAATTACACCAGAAAATATATGATTTCCTGCTATACATATACCCGCTGCTAAGCAAGTACCCAAAATTTGAAAAATTCAGCCTGCAAACAGCGACCAGAAACGCCATACTGGAAATGCTGCAAGAGGTAATCAAGTGGGACAAGACGGCGACGAAAAGCCACCTATACGCAGCGGATACGGCGCTACAGCAGAGTAAGGAGCTGCTGCGGCTGGCAAACGATTTGAAGTATAGCGCAATGAACGCCCAGCACTACGGCACAAGCAGCCGCAAGCTGAAAGAGATAGGCGTTATGCTGGGGGAACTCATAGAAGAGGTAAAAGCAAAGAAGTAATAAAGATATGGGGCAGCTGCTTACTACAGCCCTTTGGCGGCGCTGATAGCGGGCGGCAACTGGAACAATGGCGCTAATGCGGGCGCACGTGCCGTGAATTGCAACAATTACCCGTGGAACGTCAACAGCAACATTGGCGGGCGTGGGGCGTGTGACTTAGTGAGAGCATTATAGGCTTAGCGTATCTACGGAACACTAGCAAGGGAATTTAAGCAGATGCTTAACATTCTATAGTCAGGGCGGCTGTCCCGCCGTGAGGCAAAGAGAAAAAGCAGGGCTGCTGGTTAGTAGCTGCGGCGAAAGGCAGGAGCTTTATTTTGAAACGAGCAGGGTATACAACGAACCAGAGCGGCGAGCGTGTGACGCTTGCAGAGGCTATGGCTGATTATGCGAACGTGCAGAAAGCCTACAACAAAGCCAGAAAGTGCAAGCGATACCGCAAAGACGTTTTGATATTTACCAAAGACAAAGAGGGCAATTTGGAAAAGGTGCGGGACGACATTCTAAACCTTTCCTATGAGCCAAGCGAGTACCATTATTTTAAGGTATTCGAGCCGAAAGAGCGGCAGATAATGGCGCTGCCATTCTATGACAGAGTGGTACAGCACGCCATAAACAACGTGCTAGAGCCTATATTTGACAAGCGCTTTATATCCCAGTCCTACGCCTGCCGAAAAGGTAAGGGTATGCACGCTGCCTCTGATACGCTGCAAAGCTGGCTTTATGAGTGGCAGAAATTCCACCCAGACGAGCCGCTTTACGCTATCAAGGCAGACATACACCACTATTTCCAGAGCATAGACCACGGCATACTTAAGGCTGAAATACGAAAGGTTATCAAGGACGCTGGGGTACTGGCGCTGCTGGATAAAATCATAGACCATAACGGCAATATGCCAGAGGGCGTAGGGATACCCGTAGGAAACCTTACAAGCCAGCTATTCGCTAATATTTATCTGGATAAGCTGGATAAGTACGTTAAGCACACGCTGGGCGCAAAGCAGTACATACGGTACATGGACGACTTTATAATCTTAAGCCCAGACAAGGACGAGCTGCGGCGCTGGCTGGCAGATATTGAGGTATTCTTAAGGGACGAGCTGCGGCTTGCGCTTAACCCTAAGACTGCGATACTGGCGGCAAAGAACGGGGTAGACTTTGTAGGCTACAAGCACAGGGCGACGCACAGAAAAGTAAGACCAGACAGCATTAAGCGTGTCAAGAGGACAATTAAGAAGTGCGAGAGCGGGAAAATCACAAAAGAGCAGCTACAAAAGAGTATACAGAGCTGGACGGGACACGCAGGACACGCCGACAGCTACCACTTACGGAAGAAAATAAAAACGCTGGCAGACGCAGCCATACAAAAGGCGGCATAGACCAGCAGGCGCAGGAGTGAGTACATGGGTAACAATTTGCTACAAGTGCTGCAAGAGCAGCAGAACATCATTGAACAGCAAAGCAGGCTTATTGTGGATTTGACAGCAACGCTGGAAAACTGGGAGAGCGTAGCAGGGTACGACGGCGCAGGACTGAAAGAGCGGGCATTAAATTTGCAAAAGCAGAAAGGCAGGATTTATGGAAATGAAGATTTTGGAATTTATCAACATGGCGGCAAATAACAAGGTAATTGAGCTGGTGGTGATTGCGATTGTATTCGATACAATCTTTGGAGTGCTGCGGGCGGTGCGTGAAAAGAGGTTTAACAGCTGCGCAGGGATTGACGGGGCTATCCGTAAAGTGGGTATGCTGATTTCCCTTGTGTTCATGCTGGCTATTGATATGCTGATAAAGGTTAATCTTATCGGCTTTATCCCAGAGGCGGCACGTAACCATTTGGGGCTTACGAGCGTGGGCGTGGCTGAATTTTTCGCACTTCTCTATATTGCCTATGAGGTAGTGAGTATCTTTAAGAATATGGCGCTTTGCGGGCTGCCCGTTAAGAAAGTCTGGGCGACGGTGCGGGCGTTTCTGGGGAAATATACAGACGAGCTGCCAGACACGGACGAGCTGGACGGAAACAGCACCACGGGCAGCGCAGAGGGCTACAGACAGCAGGAAAAATAATAAAACATAGACAGTATGCATCAGGGCGCTTACGGGAAACCGTAGGCGCTTTTTGTGAATGAAAGGAGAGCAGACGGCATGGCAGAGATTAAGAGCGAACATACAAAGGATATGACGGCAGAGGAACGGGAAGAGCTGCGGGCGAGGGTAGAGAGCATGACACCAGAAGAGCTGCGGCAGTTTAGAAACTCTATGGACGCAGACAGCATGGGATTTTTTGGAGAGGAGAGCGTATAGCATGAAAAAGCCAGTAATAAACAAGCTGCTTACACCCTATAACTTTACGGACAAGAACAGCGACGCACGCATAAAATATATCGTTATCCATTACGTAGGGGCGCTGGGCGGCGCAAAGGCGAACTGCCAGTATTACGCAGGGCGGTATATCGGAGCGTCTGCGCATTTCTTTGTAGGATTTGACGGGGAGATATGGCAGGCGGTGGAAACCGAGGACATAGCGTGGCACTGCGGCGCAAGCAGCTATAAGCACGCAGACTGCCGAAACTCAAATAGTATCGGTATCGAAATGTGCGTGAGGAAGAGGAACACAGCCAGCATGGGGGCTACTGATAAAGATTGGTATTTTGAGGACACAACGGTAGAGGCTGCGGCAGAGCTTACACGGTACTTAATGGAAAAGTACAACGTGCCTGCGTCGCACGTCATAAGGCATTACGACGTTACGGGGAAGATTTGCCCTAACCCATATGTATATAATGCAATGGCGCACACATGGGAGAAGTTTAAGCAGATGATAAGCGGCGCTGCATCTGCTGGCGGCAGCCAGACAAATAAATTATACCGTGTGCGCAAGAGCTGGGAAGATGCAAAGAGCCAGATAGGGGCTTTTTCTTCTCTGGATAATGCAAAGAAAGCCTGCACTGCTGGTTATAATGTTTATGACTGGGACGGCAAGGCGGTTTACAGCGTATTTGCAGGCGGCATGGTGCAGAACGGGAACACGGAAAAAGCAATATGGGACTATCTGGCGGGCAAAGGCTTAAATGCCTGCGCCGTGGCAGGCTTAATGGGTAATCTGTATGCGGAAAGCGGGCTTAATTCCTGCAATCTGCAAAACAGCTATAACAAGAGCCTTAATATGACGGATGCACAGTATACGGCTGTCGTGGATAATGGCAGCTACGGCAATTTTGTAAAGGACAAGGCGGGCTACGGGCTGGCGCAGTGGACGTACCACACCAGAAAGCAGGCGTTACTTAACTATGCGAAAAAGGCGGGTGCATCTATCGGCAGTCTGGATATGCAGCTTGCCTTTTTGTGGGACGAGCTGCAAGGCTATAAATCCGTTATCAGCACATTAAAAGGTGCAAAGAGCGTGCGGGCTGCCTCTGATGCCGTGCTGCTGGGATTTGAAAAGCCAGCAGACCAGAGCGAGGGCGTACAGAAAAAGCGTGCAGAGTACGGCGAGGCATATTATAAGAAATATGCAGGCGTGCAGCAGGCAGCAGTACCGCAGGAAAAGCCGCAGGCGGCGGCAGGAGTGCCGTTCAATGTTAAAGTGGATATATTAGACCTTAATATAAGGACGGGCGCAGGGACGGACTACGCAAAGACGGGAGAGTATACGGGTATCGGCGTATTTACCATTGTGGAAGTGAAAGAGGGTAAAGGGAGTACGGCAGGCTGGGGCAGGCTGAAAAGCGGCGCAGGCTGGATAAGTTTGGACTATGCCACACGCTTAGCGTAAGAAGAATGAGGGCAGGCGGCTTACGGGCTGCTTACCCTCTTATTTTTTTGAGAATATTACAGAATATGTATTGACATATTACAGAATATGCAATATAATTAAGACAGTTAAGGGAGATACATAACCCATAACAATAACTGGGCGGCAGGGAAAGGAGAAAATATGGACGAGGAAATGAACGTAGGCGAACTGCTTAAGGAAACAGCCGAGGAAAACCAGACAAGGAAAATACTTGAAATACTCAACGAGTGTAAAGACATTGAAGAGGCTAAAGAAAAAGTAAGAGCCTTACTTAAGAAGTAAGGCGGGGATACAGAAAGGGCGGTGGACTTGCCAAAGCCGCCCAAACTGTTTAAAAGGATTATACATCATAAGGCAAGGGAAAGAAAGAGGTAAAATGCAGAAAGAAGAATTTAACCAGATAAAATATCAGAATGAATTTAAGAAAAAGAATTATGATAGGTTTGAGCTGGTAATGCCGAAAGGACAAAAAGAAGTCATTAAACAACGTGCAAAAGCGGCAGGGCAGAGTATAAGCGAATATATAAATACTGCTATTGCAGAGAAAATGGCTAAAGATTAGAAAGTGAGGTTTATTTATCATGGGTAAAAAGAAAATGGTACTTTATGGGGCGGCTGCGCTTTTTGCAGTAAGCGGAGTGGTGGCGCTGCCGTCTGGGAATATTACGGGCGGTATCGGCTGCATAGTGATTGCTGCCGTATGTTTTCTGCTGGCACACAAACCAGCAAAAGAGGCGGCAGGACAGCAGGCAGCGCCGAGGACAGCGGGAACGCCTGCCGCTGGCAGCAGGATTGCGGAAACCATACGCACAAAAGTAGTGGGAGTGACTTTCCAGAACGACGACGGCGAAAGCAGGCAGGATATATTAAGCCGTATGACGGGCGACGAGGAAATAGAGATAGAGAAAACCACATACAACGGAGAGCCTGCCGCATATGTAAAATGGGGAAATAAAATACTGGGGTATTTATCGGCAGAACTGGCAAAGGATTTGGCGGCAAAGTATCCTAATGCCCGCTACACCGCAGAAATACTGGAAATTTCTGGGGGGGTACAGACGTTTGGCTGCAATATAGAGCTTGACATTATTGTAGAAGAACAGCAACGTAGCCAGCGCACAGCGGGCGAAACGATAGTATATATAGACCGCAGCAGTAAAAAGTACCACAGTAAGCCTAATTGTTCTGGAATGAAAAACCCAAAGGGCATACCGCTAAGCCAAGCAAAGAAAAAATACACAGCTTGTAAGAAATGCTGTAAATGAGCTATGAAATAAGAGCCGCAGACTTGTAAAAGAGTTTGCGGCTTTTCGTCGTATATAGACCACAACGAAAGAGAGGCAGAAACAATGGCAAATAAAAAGGGGAGCCACCAGCTGACAAGGGCAGACAGGATAAAAATAGAGGCGCTACTTAAAGAGGGCTTAAGCAAGGCGAAAATAGCAAAGCATCTAGGAGTACACCGTAGCACTATATATAATGAGCTGAAAAGGGGAGAGTATGAACACCGTAATAGTGACTGGACGACAGAAATAAGATACAGCCCAGACATAGCGCAGGAAAAGGCAGAGGAAAATTTAAAGGTAAGAGGCACACAGCTTAAAATAGGCAACGATATTGCATATGCAAATTACATAGAGGAAAAAATAGTAAATGAGGACTACAGCCCAGCAGCAGTGCTGGGAGAGCTTAAGGCGCAGGGCAGAGAGGGGGAATTTAATACTACCGTCTGCGTGGCTACTCTTTACAGCTACATAGACAAGGGCGTTTTCCTTAAACTGACTAATAAGGATTTGCCAGTAAAGAAGAATAAAAAGCGGGGCTATAAGAAAGTACGCAAGCAGCAGGCACGGGCGGCAGCAGGCGACAGCATAGAAAAGCGCCCAGAAGAGATAGACCAGCGGGAAGAGTTCGGACATTGGGAAATGGATAGCGTAATAGGCAAGCGGGGCGTATCTAAAAACGTGCTGCTGGTACTGACGGAAAGAAAGACACGGGACGAGATTATATTTAAGCTGCCAGACCATACGGACGAGGCGGTAGTAGCGGCGCTGGATAGATTAGAGCGCAGATATGGTGCGGATATGTTTAAGCAGATATTTAAGACAATCACGGTAGACAATGGCAGCGAGTTTGCAGACGTGAACGGCTTAGAGCGTTCCATACTGGAAGAGGGGGAAAAGAGGACGCATTTATATTACTGCCACCCGTATAGCAGCTGGGAGCGTGGCACAAATGAGGTAACAAATAAAATGATACGCCGTAAAGTGCCAAAGGGTACAAACTTTGACGACAAGACCGACGAGGAAATAGAGAAAATAGAGGGCTGGATAAACGGCTACCCACGCAGGATACATGGCTACCGTTCTGCTGGGGAGCTTTTCGCAGAAGAGCTGGAAAAGCTGGCTTAATATCAGATACAGCGACTTTGAGAGGCTGGCAGCAGTGGCAGCCTTAAAGCTGCGCCCATTTCAGTAAAAGGGAGTTTACAAGGCGGGCGCACTTTGGTATAGTAGGGGCAGCACATCTGCTGTATTTCATTCTGTATAGTTAAATTCTACAAAATACCCACTACCCAATTAGTAAATATGCCGAAAGTGAAAAATTGTTCAAAAAAAGGTTGAAATTTTTAGGGAAAATTCTGAGAATAACTTTTTTCTTCCTGTTTAGAGTGCGCTATGTTACAATAAAAACGGTCTGTGTGCGGCCAGGGATTCAAGGCGCGTACAGTAAGAACCGGCAAGGTAAAGCTGACGGGCAGCGACAAAGACCTTCGGCCCTTCCATGATCAGGTTGAAGTCTTAAAGTATGATGTGATCATATGCCCGACCTGCGGGTATACGGCACTCAGCAGATTTTTTGAGTTTGTGACCACACGGCAGGCAAAGAATATTAAAAGTGCGATCAGCGTATATTTTATTGCCCGGACGGAACAGAAGGAGATCTATACCTATGATGAAGCGTTAGAGCGTTACCGGATGGCGCTTGCCAATGCTATTGTCAAAAAGACAAAAGCCAGCAAGAAGGCTTATCTGTATGAAGACGGTATGGTTATTACGCAGTAAGGCGGAGCATCTTCAGAAAGACCTGCCGGATTATGAAGCGCAGAAAAAGCAGTGTGAGGAAGAGGAGAATGAGTTCTGTTCATGGGCTGATACCGGCAGCAGCAGAAACCTGATGATTTAGAAGGAGGCATATGAAAAAGTGAATAATGCGGCAAATACGGAGAAGGAAAAGCAGGCTCCTGAAATTGTGAGGGAAGAAGACTATCTGTTTGATAAGTCATGGACCTGTCCCATATGCGGCGGGAAAATTAAGGAACGGACGGTCAAGGGCAGTAAGGTAAAACTGAAGGGGAGCGATCAGGACCTTCGGCCCCGTTACGAGCAGCTGGAATTGCTCAAATATGATGTTGTTCTGTGCCCGGCCTGCGGTTATACGGCACTGGGCAGATATTTTGATACGGTGACGCAGGTGCAGGCAAAGAATATCAGGGAAAAGATCTGCGCTAATTTTAACGCGCATGTCGAGGCGAAAAGTACATATAGTTACAGTGAAGCTCTGTGGCGCTACCGGATGGCGCTTGCTAACGCTATTGTAAAAGGGACAAAGGCCAGTGAGAAAGCCTATATCTGTCTGAAAGCGGCGTGGCTTCTGCGCAGCAGGGCTGAGCACCTGGATCAGGATCTGCCGGACTATGATGCGCAGAAGAAGCAGTGCGGCGAGGAGGAAAAAGAGTTTCTGCGCAATGCGCTTGACGGTTTTATAGAGGCGAGGGCTTCTGAGGATTTCCCCATGTGTGGGATGGATGAGTCCACGGTGGATTATCTGATCGCCGCTCTGGCCGTGGAATTTGAACGCTATGATGTGGCATCCCGTCTTGTGGTGGAAGTTTTGCATTCTACGACCAATCCACGGATGAAAGATAGGGCGAGAGATCTGAAGGAAATCGTGTCAAAAAAGATGCAGGAGAGAAATGCAGCTTCGGAGTAACAGGATTCAGTCAGATGTGAAAACGCATGATGTTTGACAATAAGCTGCTGAAAGACGAAAAGGATGCGGGAAGTTTTAAAGGGCCAAGGCCTGAGGGAGCCAAACCTTATTGAGCCTCCGTGTATGGAAGCGATGAAGGATTGCGCAAAACATAAACCGGAGTTATTCAGGACGATCGGAAAAGCAAAATTATATTAGGGCAGGCGGGGAAACGCAGAGATTACGGAATGACATAAAAATATAGTTTTCTCTTACAGCAAAATATGGTATACTTTACCTGGTATTATAAGATTGCAGGAAGGGAGAGTGAGCGATGTACTCATTTGATGAAATTAAGGCCGTGGATGCGGAGATTGCGGAGGCAATCGTAGCGGAACAGGAGAGGCAGGAAAGCCATATTGAACTGATCGCCTCTGAAAACTGGGTGAGTAAGGCAGTGATGGCGGCGATGGGAAGCCCGTTAACCAATAAATATGCGGAGGGATATCCGGGGAAGCGCTATTATGGCGGCTGTGAGTGTGTTGATGTGGTGGAAAATCTGGCGAGAGAGCGGGCGAAAAAGCTCTTTGGCTGTGATTATGCAAACGTACAGCCGCATTCCGGTGCGCAGGCGAATATGGCGGTGTTTTTCGCGGTATTAATTCCCGGAGATACCTATATGGGTATGAACCTGGATCATGGCGGACATCTGTCTCATGGTTCCCCGGTCAATATGTCAGGAAAGTATTTTAAGTGCGTACCTTACGGTGTGAATGATGAAGGCTTTATTGATTATAATAAGGTGAGAGAGATTGCGTTGGAATGCAGACCGAAGATGATCATTGCAGGAGCTTCCGCTTATGCGAGAACTATTGATTTTAAGAAATTCCGGGAGATCGCCGACGAAGTGGGAGCAGTGCTGATGGTGGATATGGCGCATATTGCCGGCCTTGTGGCGGCAGGTGTGCATCCGAGTCCGATCCCCTGGGCGGATGTGGTGACGACCACTACCCATAAGACGCTGCGGGGTCCCAGAGGCGGCCTGATCCTCTGTAATCAGGAGGCAGCGGACAAGTATAACTTTAATAAGGCTATTTTCCCGGGAACCCAGGGAGGGCCGTTAATGCATGTGATCGCGGCCAAGGCGGTCTGCTTCAAGGAGGCACTTACGCCGGCCTTTAAAGAGTATCAGCAGCAGATCGTGGAAAATGCCCAGGCACTGTGCAAAGGTCTGATGGACAGAGGGGTGGATATCGTATCCGGCGGTACGGACAATCATCTGATGCTGGTGGATCTGAGCAGGAAGGGGCTGACCGGAAAGGCCATCGAGAAGCTGCTGGATGAGGCTTATATCACAGCAAATAAAAATACGATTCCGAATGATCCGCAGAAACCTTTTGTGACAAGCGGCATCAGGCTGGGAACACCGGCGGTAACCTCCCGGGGTATGAAAACGGAAGATATGGAACGGATCGCGGAGGCGATCACGCTGATTATTGACGGCGGGGAAGAAAAAGTGCCGGAAGCGAGAGCTATTGTAAAGGATCTGACGGATAAATATCCGTTGCATTAAAAACAGCAGCTGGCCGGAGAGGGAGCCATGAGGAAGACGGTGGGGACCTGAAAGGCAGATGCAAAAATTTAAAAGGAGAATGAAAGATGACAAACTTGGAACTTCAGAAAACAGCCAATGAGGTTCGTAAAGGAATTGTGAGAGCCGTTCACAGTGCGAAAGCCGGACATCCCGGCGGGTCCCTGTCTGCGGCTGATCTCTTTACCTACCTGTATTTTGAGGAGATGAACATTGATCCGAAAAATCCCAAAAAGGAAGACCGTGACCGTTTTGTGCTCTCTAAGGGCCATACGGCGCCGGGCCTGTATTCCGTACTGGCACACAGAGGATATTTCCCGGTGGAGGAACTTCTGACACTGCGTCATTTGGGATCAAAACTGCAGGGGCATCCCTGTATGCAGGAGACTGTCGGTGTGGATATGTCTTCCGGTTCTCTGGGACAGGGACTTTCCGCAGCGGTAGGTATGGCGCTTGCAGCAAGAATGGATGGAAAAGAATACAGAACGTATGCGCTGCTTGGCGATGGTGAGATCCAGGAGGGACAGATCTGGGAGGCTGCCATGTTCGCGGGGGCAAGAAAGCTTGATAATCTGGTAGTGATCGTGGATAATAACGGCCTGCAGATCGATGGTAAGATCGAGGACGTGTGCTCTCCGTATCCTATTGACAAAAAGTTTGAAGCTTTCAATTTCCATGTGATCAATATTGATGCCCATAATTTTGATGAGATCCGTTCTGCCATGAAAGAGGCGAGGGATACTAAGGGTATGCCTACCGCCATCATTATGAAGAGCACAAAGGGCAAGGGCGTTTCCTTTATGGAAAACAACGCGGGATGGCACGGCAAGGCGCCCAGTGATGAAGAGTTTGCAGTGGCGATGGCTGACCTCGAAAAAATCGATGAAGAATTGAAGAAAGCAGGTGAATGATCATGGCAGATGTGAAGAAAATTGCAACAAGAGAAAGTTATGGCAATGCACTTGCTGCATGCGGTGCGAAATATCCGAATCTGGTGGTGCTTGACGCTGATCTGGCAGGTGCGACGAAGACAGGCGTTTTTCAGAAGGCATTTCCTGACCGACATATCGACTGCGGCATCGCGGAGTGTAATATGACAGGCATTGCCGCCGGGCTTGCTACCTGCGGTAAGATTCCGTTTATCAGTTCCTTTGCCATGTTTGCAGCGGGCAGGAACTTTGAACAGGTTCGTAACTCCATAGGTTATCCTCATCTGAACGTAAAGATCGGCGCTACCCATGCAGGTATCACTGTGGGAGAGGATGGCGCTACCCATCAGTGCAATGAAGATGTGGCTCTGATGCGCACGATTCCCGGCATGACAGTTATTGTTCCGGCGGACGATGTGGAAGCAAGGGCAGCTGTGGAGGCGGCAATCAATCATGAGGGCCCTGTATATCTGAGATTTGGCCGTGCTGCTGTGCCTGTGATCAACGATAATCCGGACTACAAATTTGAGATCGGCAGGGGCGTTGTATTAAAAGAAGGTAAGGACGTGACCATTGTGGCCACAGGCATCTGTGTAGCGGAGGCTCTTGCGGCGGCAGAGAAGCTGGCAGCGGACGGTGTGGACGCGGAAGTGATCAACATTCATACCATCAAACCTCTGGATGAGGAGCTGATCGTGGCTTCCGCAAAGAAGACCGGCAAAGTTGTGACGGTGGAAGAGCATTCTGTGATTGGCGGCCTTGGCAGTGCAGTCTGTGATGCACTCTGTGCAAAACAACCCACGCAGGTGTGCAGGATCGGCATCAACGACACCTTCGGTGAATCCGGCCCGGCAGCAGCGCTTGTGGTGAAATATGGTCTGGACGCTGAGAGCATTTATGCAAAGACAAAAGAGTTTATGAGTTAAAAAGCAAAAATGTAAAAGTGAAAGACAGGCAGACAGGGAGAGGCGTGGTGCTTTTCCCTGTCTGCTTTTTATGCACAGGCCCGCATGAGAAAATTTGCTGCCGGGGCAGCATGCGGACCGCGCGAGCGGGAAGAAAATCTTCCCTACTCGATCCCCAGCTTACTCCGATGCCTGTATTCCACCGGACTGATCCCCTGTATTCGTTTAAAACTCTGGGAAAAATAGCTGGGAGAGGAGAAACCCAGCAGGCCGGAGATCTGGGACAGGGGAAGTTCAGTTTTTGACAGGAGATATCGGCTCTCCTGAATACGGCAGGAGAGAAGGTAGTTGATGGGGGAAGTGCCATACTCTCTGTTGAAGGAATGAACCAGATAATATTTGCTGACATGGGCTACGGCGGCCAGATCATCGAGAGTCAGGCTCTCCTTGAAATGGTTTTCGATGTAGCGGCGGACGATCGCGCATTCTCTGCTGGATTTGCGGACAGAGGGTATAAAGGTCACGGTAAACCGGCTGTGGCGCATCAGGAGTAACAGCACCACTTCCAGAATATCCTGACAGACCGTGTTGTAACCGGGCTGTTTGTTCTCGATTTCGGTCAACAGGAAACGGAGGTGGTTCAGAATCTGTTCTCCGCCTGTCTGAAAATGGACCACGGAGTAACCGTTGCCTGTCTCATCACTGTCTACGTCGCTGGATACCGCCTCAAGGCCGTCCACCCCCATGACGATGTACTCCAGAGGTTTATCTTCGGAACTCACTTCGGTATGTTCAATATTGGAATTGACGATGATGACGTCGTTTGTACCGATGGGTACAGCCTCCTCATTGGTCCGCAGATAGCCGGAGCCATCCGTGATGAAAAAAACTTCAGCACAGGGATGCGTGTGCAGCGTGGAATTCCATTCCGCACTGTACCGGGCGATACTGATGTACAGAAGCTTGGTGACAGAGCGGTCCACCGGAGGCGTTACAGCCAGGGAATCAAGAACATAACGGTTGGTACTCATGGGATAATTTCCTCCTTTGAAAATGGCATTTACATGAACGATAGAATAATATGGAATATAGGACAGCAATATACATAAAAAATGTAACAAGATAGTGAAAGTGTGCTCTTCTTATGATTTTCATAATAAAACCTTTTTGACGACAAAGCAAGAGGATTTTACATCAATAAATCAAAAATAACTGTGTACAAAAAAAGGTGAAATAAAAAAATTCGTCAACTTGTATAAGAGAAACGGGACAATTTATAAAAAAAAGACAAAAATAACCTAAATAGACAATATCTATAAAAAAGTAAGCAACATTGAGATAGGAAACCGGAGAGGATGCTGTTATACTTAAAACAGGTAAACAGAAAAAGGAAAACCTGTTTTATCACAAATCTATCATAATCAGGAGGTAAAATCATTATGAAAAAGATACTCAGTATCTTGCTTGCAGCAGTGTTGACAATGTCCATGCTGGCTGGCTGTGGTAACAGCACACCGGATACGCCTGCAGAAGAACCTGCACCGGCTGAGACAGAGGCACCGGCGGAAGAGCCCGCTGAAGAACCTGCGGAAGAAGCGGAAGCGCCTGCAGAAGGTGCAACCATCACTGTAGCGGCGATCGAGACCGCATACGGCAGCGATATGTGGAAAGAGGTCTGCGATGCTTTCACAGCGCAGACTGGCATTGCGGTTGAGCTGATCACAGATAAGAATCTGGAAGATGTGATCGGACCGTCCATGCAGGCAGGAGAATTCCCGGATGTGATTCATCTGGCAACGGGCCGTGAAAAGGCTCTGACAGAAACTTTTATCAAGGACCAGAATCTTGTGGACCTCACGGATGTACTGTCCATGACAGTTCCCGGCGAAGATAAGAAAGTCAGCGACAAGATTGCAGGCGGCTTTACAGAGACAAGTCTGACAAATCCTTACGGCGACGGCAAGACATATCTTGCTCCGATGTTCTATTCACCCTGTGGACTGTTCTATAACGCAGGCCTGTTTGAAGAAAAAGGCTGGAGCGTACCCACAACATGGGATGAGATGTGGGAACTGGGCGACAAGGCGAAAGCGGAAGGCATCTCCCTGTTTACATATCCTACCACGGGTTACTTTGACGCATTCTTCTATGCGCTGATGTATTCAGCTGGGGGAGCGGATTTCTTTACAAAGGCTACCAACTATGAAGAAGGTATCTGGGATACACCGGAAGCACAGACCTGTTTCGATATCGTGGCAAAACTTGCAGAGTACACTGAGCCCACAACACCGGCGCAGGCTAACGATCAGGATTTCACAAAGAACCAGCAGTTAGTTCTGGACAACAAAGCGCTGTTTATGCCTAACGGCACATGGATCGTAGGCGAGATGGCGGAAGCGCCGAGAGCAGATGGTTTTAAATGGGGTATGACAGCTCTTCCGGCTATCAAGGCAGGCGGCGACGGCTACAGCTACACATGGTTTGAGCAGGCATGGATTCCGGCTGGCGCAGCAAATCAGGATGCTGCTAAACAGTTCGTTGCATTCCTTTACAGCGACGCAGCCTGTGAGGCATTTGCAAAAGCAGGTGCAATCCAGCCCGTACTGAACATCGCAGAGAAATTAGAAGGCGATAATCAGATGTTCTATGCGATCTATGACAACGGCGCAAAAGCAGCTATGGGTAACTTTGCAGCATACGATGGCCAGGTGATCACAGTGACCAATCGTGAAGTTTGGTTTGATCCCGTAAATTCTATGGTATCCGGCAATATGACAAAAGATGACTGGATCGCAGGAATCAAGGAGTACAACGATCAGATGCGCGAAAATCTGGTACAGTAACAAGAGAAAGCATCGAGACGATAGTTGAGATGGTACAGTAACAAGCCAGGGGAAGTAGAAAGTTTGTGGGGCATCTTTCTACAGATGGGAAAAGTGAATGAGGAAACGGCGGTAGCAGCAGGCTGCTCACCGCCGTTTTTTTAAAAAGGAGGTGTTTCGTTTCATGAAAAAGCGATCAGGCCGAAACGGGTTTATATTTCTTTGTGCGGCGCCGGCAGTGATCCTGTTTACGGTTTTTATGGTAATTCCTACGATTAATGTGTTCAGAATGTCCCTGTTTAAACGCAGCGCCTATTCTCCGACGGAAGATTTTGTAGGGTTAGATAATTTCACGAAACTGTTTAAGGACGCAAACTTTATCCGTTCCATGCAGAATACGATTCTGCTGATTGTGGTAGTGACGATCATTACGTTTGGTTTTGCTCTGGTATTTGCGGCGATTCTGACAAGAGAGAAAATCAAGGGACAGAATTTTTTCCGGGTGATTTTCTATATCCCAAATATTTTGTCGGTAGTTGTCATTTCCGCTATCTTCAGTGCGATCTATGATACGAACAATGGTACGTTAAATAATCTGCTGTCTCTGTTTTCAAGGGAGAAGGTGGCGATCCTCTGGAAAGGGGAGGATATGGTTATGACCAGTCTGATCATCGCCATGATCTGGCAGGCCATCGGTTATTATATGGTAATGTACATGGCTTCCATGGCCAGCATACCGGTGAGTCTGTATGAGAGTACCAGTCTGGACGGCGCCGGACGGATCACACAGTTTTTCCAGATCACTCTGCCGCTTATCTGGACTAACATTCGTACGACGTTAACTTTCTTTATCATCAGTACGATCAATATGGCGTTTCTGTTTGTAAAGGCCATGACTTCCGGCGGGCCAAACGGCGCTTCGGAGGTGGCGCTTTCCTATATGTATAAGCAGGCGTATACGAATTCCTCCTACGGATATGGAATGGCGATCGGGGCTCTGGTGTTCCTGTTCTCCTTTGCTCTGTCAGCGCTTGTCAATGCGGTTACAAAACGGGAACCGTTAGAATTTTAAGGAGGGCAGGCAATGGAAAGGACGAAAAAATCATCGGCCGACAGGCTGTACAAAATATTTATTTATGTGGCGCTTATCACACTGGCCGTTACGATCATTATTCCGGTGGCTTGGGTGTTTATGGCTTCCATCAAGGAAAACAGCGAATTCTACGGCAACCCCTGGGCGATGCCGGCAGGCTTCTATATTCAGAATTTCGCAGATGCCTGGGGTAAGGCCAGAATGGGCGAGTACATGTTTAACTCAGTGGTTGTCACGGCGCTTGCTCTTGTGATCCTTCTGGTGGTGGCGCTTCCGGCGGCTTATGTGCTGTCCCGTTTTGAATTTAAGGGAAGAAAGTTTTTAAATGTGGCGTTTATGGGAGGATTGTTTATCAATGTAAACTATATTGTGGTGCCGATCTTTTTGATGTTAGTGGACGGTGACAAGCTGTTGAAAAATTCTTTCGGGGGCGGATTCTTTTTGAATAACATCGTTGTGCTGGCAGTGGTCTATGCTTCTACGGCGCTGCCCTTTACGATCTATCTGCTTTCGGGCTACTTTGCAACCCTGGCCCACGATTATGAGGAGGCGGCCTATATTGATGGTGCGGGTTACGGTACGACAATGTTAAAGATCATCTTTCCGATGGCACAGCCTTCGATCATTACGGTGATTCTGTTTAACTTCCTTTCCTTCTGGAATGAGTATATTATCGCGATGACGTTATTGAGCGATCCGAAGGGAAGCAAGACGCTGCCGGTGGGCCTGATGCAGCTTACACAGGCGCAGCAGTCAGCGGCCCAGTATGGCCAGCTCTATGCAGGCCTGGTACTGGTCATGCTGCCGACATTGATTCTTTATATCTGTGTACAGAAGAAGCTGACACAGGGTATGACACTTGGCGGTCTGAAAGGGTAAGGTGAGAGCATGAATTTTTGGAAAGAGCATATGAGTCTGCGGCTTGGAATCATCACAGCGTTTTTTGTGGTTGGGCTTATACTGGTAATGGTGGGCTGGAAGATGACAGGGAAACTTATCGGGCTTGGCATTATGCTGATTGGTTTGGTATTGCTTCTGGCAGCCCTTATGATTTATAATAAACCTTTCGAGGATCCAAAACGTTAGTCTGGATAAAAAGCCCGGCCGGACCATGCTGTGTCCCGGCCGGGACAAATAAATTTACCGAGGTAGTGCAGAATGACTGAAAAAATAGAAAACAGAGGACGGGTTACGATTCCTACGGATGTGGATGTGGTGCCGGAAACCCTGGAACTGCTTGCCCGTTTCGGAGCGGATGCCATCCGGGACTGTGACGGCACGGATTACCCGGAAGCGTTGAAAGTGGTAGATGCAAAAGTGTATTCTACCTACTATACGACCAGAAAAGACAATGCCTGGGCAAAGGCAAACCCGGATGAAGTACAGCAGTGCTATATCATGACCGGGTTTTATATGGCGAAAGAAGAACCCTTAAAGATTCCGCTGATGAAAGGGATCAGCAACGAACTTCTGATGGTTAATACCCGGGATGACAGGAAACGCTGGTGGGAAGTGATGGACAGAAGTCTCGGAACACCTGTGTCTGTGGAGGAGTGGGAGTATGAGGAGGAAAACGGCTGTGTGATCCTGAAAGAGCCTGTGCCCTGGCATGAATATACGGTGAGCTTCCTCGCTTATCTGATCTGGGATCCGGTTCATATGTACAATGCGGTGGTCAATGACTGGCAGGGGGTGGAACATCAGATCACCTTTGACGTGCGTCAGCCCAAAACCCATGCCCATACGCTTTCGCGTCTGCGCAGGTTTGTGGAAGAACACCCTTATGTGGATGTGATTCGTTATACTACATTTTTTCATCAGTTTACCCTGATCTTTGATGAACTGAAACGGGAAAAATATGTGGACTGGTACGGGTATTCCGCATCGGTTTCCCCTTATATACTGGAAAAGTTTGAAAAGGAAGCCGGGTATCCTTTCCGACCGGAGTATATCATCGACCAGGGGTATTATAATAATCAGTACCGGGAACCCAGCCGGGAGTATAAGGATTTTATGGCATTTCAGCGCCGTGAGGTGGCGGCGTTTGTGAAGGAGATCGTGGATCTCACCCATGAACTGGGAAAAGAGGCGATGATGTTTCTCGGGGATCACTGGATCGGCACGGAACCTTTTATGGAAGAGTTCAGGAATACGGGAGTGGATGCGGTGGTAGGGTCTGTGGGGAACGGATCTACACTGCGACTGATCTCAGATATTTCGGGTGTGAAATACACGGAGGGGCGTTTTCTGCCGTACTTTTTCCCTGATACGTTCCGTGAGGGCGGGGATCCGGTGAAGGAGGCAAAAGAAAACTGGGTGACGGCACGCAGAGCGATCCTGCGCAAACCCATCGATCGGATCGGCTACGGCGGTTATCTGAAGCTGGCCTGTCAGTTTCCGGAGTTTATAGAGTACGTGGAAAGTGTATGCAGGGAGTTCAGGGAGCTCTATGAGAACATTCAGGGTACGGAGGGTTACTGTCAGAAAAAGGTGGCGGTACTGAACTGCTGGGGAAAGATGCGTTCCTGGGGCTGTCATATGGTGCACCATGCGCTGTATCAGAAGCAGAATTACAGCTATGCCGGAGTGATCGAGGCGCTGTCCGGGGCGCCCTTTGAGGTAGTATTTTTGTCTTTTGACGATATCAGGGAAAACCCGGCCTGCCTGGAGGATGTCGATGTGCTGCTTAATGTGGGGGACGGCGACACAGCCCATACCGGAGGAGCGGTCTGGGAGGATGCGGCTGTTTCGTCGGCGTTACGGCGTTTTATTTATGAGGGCGGCGGCTTTATCGGTGTGGGAGAACCTTCGGGCCATCAGTATCAGGGACATTTTATACAGCTGGCGCAGGCCCTCGGCGTGGAAAAAGAGACAGGATATACGCTGGGATATGATAAATATAATTGGGAAGAACACAGAGATCATTTTATACTGGAAGACTGCCCGGGGGAAGTGGATTTCGGCGAGGGAAAGAAAAACATGTATGCCCTGGAGGGGGCGAAGATCCTGGTGCAGCGGGAGAAGGAAGTGCAGATGGCGGTGAATGAATACGGGAAAGGCCGCTGCGTCTATCTTTCCGGACTGCCCTACAGCTTTGAGAACAGCAGGATCCTGTACCGGGCGGTGCTTTGGAGCAGTCACAGCGAAGGGCAGCTTACGCAGTGGTTTTCGGACAATTACAACGTGGATGTCCATGCCTATGTGAAGAACGGGAAATTCTGCGTGGTCAATAATACCTATGAGCCCCAGAGTACTGTGGTGTATAAGGGGGACGGGGAAAGCTTTTTACTTGACTTGCAGGCAGGTGAGATCAGGTGGTATGAGGTGTAACTGAATAGTTATCTAAGGTTTTGTGCCTGTGTGCGGCTGGCGGGAAAGTTGTCTTCTGTGCATGGGCACATTGTGAAAGCGGGGATATGGTTGAAAGCCAGATGCGACAGGATGGCCGAAAGGGTGAACATGGAGGTAAACGTGAAAGAATTTTTCTATGACATGATAAAAGATCCGGGATGCTTTGCCGTGAACAGGGAAGCGCCGCATGCGGATCATCTCTTCTGCAGAAATGTGGAGGAAGCGGTGAAAGAAACAAGCAGTTTCCGGTTTTCTCTGAACGGCCTGTGGAAATTTCACTATGCGAAAAATTACAGAAGTACAATTCCAGGATTTGAGAAAACAGCGTACAACTGCGAAGGCTGGGATGATATTCCGGTGCCTGCCCATATTCAGATGGAGGGGTACGATGCTCCCCAGTATGCGAATACTCAGTATCCCTGGGATGGCAGAGAGGAGATCGTGCCCGGGGAAGTGCCGGAGCATTTTAATCCTGTGGCAAGTTATGTAAAGTATTTTGAGGTGCCAGAGCATTTTGACAGGGAGAGAGTTTATATTTCTTTCCAGGGAGCGGAGAGCGGCATGGCGCTCTGGCTGAACGGGCAGTTTGTGGGGTACAGCGAGGACAGCTTTACGCCTGCGGAGTTTTTCTTAAGCCCCTGGCTGGCAGAAGGGAAAAATAAGCTGGCAGTGCAGGTCTTTAAATGGACCTCCGGCAGCTGGTGTGAGGATCAGGATTTCTTCCGGTTTTCCGGGCTTTTTCGGGAGGTGTATCTTTACACGACACCAAAGATCCATGTCAGGGATCTGAAGGTGGAGACGGATCTTTCGGGGGGAGAACAAAGAGAGGTGCCGGACGGGGAATTTTCGGAGAGCGATCCGGGCGTGGAAACGGCCATGAGCGGACTGTCAGCGGGATACCAGAACGGAACGCTGCAAGTGACGGTTTGGGCTGCAGCAGGTTCAGAATGTGCAGAAAGCGGCGGGGAGAAGGGCGCGGGACAAATCAGTCTCTCTCTTTACGGGTCCTGGAAAGGCTTTGGGGAGGAAAGACTGGAGGATGCTCTGTGTCTGTCTGTAAAAAAAGATTTTTTGGCGGCAGGGGAGAACCGCTATACATTGGAAGTCAGGGAACCGAAACTGTGGAGTGCGGAGGAACCGAACCTGTATCAGCTGCTGATGCAGGTCTACGACGAAAAAATGGTGCTGCAGGAAGTGATCCTGCAGGATGTGGGGTTTCGGAAATTTGAGCTAAAAGACAGTATCATGTATCTGAACGGGAAGCGGATCGTTTTTAAGGGCGTCAACCGCCATGAGTTTTGCTGTGAGAGCGGTCGGGTGGTCTCTGATGCGGACACGCTGACAGATATCCTGACCATGAAGCGGCACAATATCAATGCGATCCGCACCAGCCATTACCCCAACAGTTCCCTGCTCTATAAACTGTGCGACCGCTACGGTCTGTATCTGATCGCGGAGAACAATCTGGAATCCCACGGCAGTTTCGATGCGGTGCTGAAAGGGCAGGCACCCATGGAAAACGTAGTGCCTGGAGACCGTATGGAATGGCTGGACGCCATGCTTGACAGAGTGCGTTCCTGCTATGAGCGGGATAAAAACCATCCGGCCATCCTGATCTGGTCCTGCGGCAACGAATCCTACGGCGGAAAAGTGCTCTGTGAGATGGCAGGGGAGTTCCGCAGGCTGGATAAAAAGAGACTTGTCCACTATGAGGGGATTTTTCATGACAGAAGATATCCGGAGACATCGGATATGGAGAGCCAGATGTACACTTCTGTGGCGGATATAAGACGCTATCTTAAAACGCATCGGGATAAGCCCTTTATCTGCTGTGAATACAGCCATGCCATGGGCAATTCCTGCGGCGGGATGGAGCTGTACACGGATCTTGCTGAGGAGGAGGCTCTGTATCAGGGAGGCTTTATCTGGGATTATATCGATCAGTCTCTGACAAAAAAGGACCGGTATGGCAGACCGTTCCAGGCTTACGGCGGGGACTTTGGTGACAGGCCAACAGATTTTTCCTTCAGCGGAAACGGCATTGTCTACGGCGGGGACAGAAAACCTTCCCCGAAGATGCAGTGCGTGAAGTACAATTATCAGAATATCCGCATAGCCATCGATGAGGAAGCAGGCTGTTTCACAGTAAAAAACAGGCACCTGTTTTTAAACACGGATCGTTTTGACTGCATCCTGACGCTTTCCGGAAACGGGAAAGTGCTGGTAAAAGAAAGACTGACAGTTTCCGTGGGGCCGTTGGAGGAGAAGACTCTCCGGCTGCCGGCAGCCTTTGCAAAGCCGCGGAAACAGCCGGACGTCTATGCGGTGACGGTGTCCTTTGTTCTGCGGGAGAACACATCCTGGGGGGAGGCAGGTCATGAGATCGCTTTCGGTGAGAAGGCCTTTGTTGTAAAACCGGAGGAGATCCCGGAGGCCGGGAGACCGGCTTATGGGACAGCATGGAAGATCTGCGAAAAAAAGCCTTTTACGGTGATTCATGGATTTCATAATATCGGCGTTCGCGGAGAGGATTTTGAAGTCCTGTTTTCCACGTTATTCGGAGGACTTGTCTCCTACCGGTACGGCGGGAAGGAGATGCTCGCACAGATGCCAAAGCCCAATTTCTGGCGGGCCTTGACGGACAATGACAGAGGAAATCTGATGCCCGACAGGTATGGGCAGTGGAAGCTCGCAAGTCTGTATGCGACGCCGAAGGAAGAAAGTACCGTCGGAACAAACCACTATTATAACAGTACCATGCCGCAGGTGCGTGAGGAGGCGGACCGTGTGACAGTGGCCTATACTTACCACTTACCCACTGTACCGAAAAGCAGCTGTGCGCTCTCCTATACGGTCTATGGCGACGGGACGGTGGAGACGGCGCTTGTGTACGATCCGGTGCCGGGGCTGGGAGACATGCCGGAGTTCGGCGTGCTGTTCAAGCTGGACGCGGACTATGACAAGGTCGCCTGGTTCGGGCAGGGGCCGGAGGAGACCTACGCCGACAGGCGCTGTGGCGCGAAACTTGGAATCTACAGAAACCGTGTGGAGGACAATATGGCGAAGTACCTGGTGCCCCAGGAGTGCGGCAATAAGGTGGGCGTCTATTCCGCATGGGTGACGGATGAAAAGGGTACCGGGCTTTTGTTTGCCGGAGATCAGATGAATTTTTCCGCGCTGCCCTATACGCCCCATGAGATCGAGAATGCGGATCATCCCTATGAGCTGCCGGAGCGCCATTACACAGTGATCCGGGTTGCCGAAGGACAGATGGGCGTGGGAGGCGACGACAGCTGGGGGGCATGGCCGAAGGCGGACAGTCTGCTTGATGTAAGCGGAAGGAAGGAGTTCCGGTTCTTTTTCAGAGGTATTTGAGAGATATGACAGAACAACAGGAAGAAAAGAGAGGGAGAGAAGATGGGAAGAGATGAGAGAGAAGTTTTACGGATCGCAGAGCAGTTTGAGACGGAAGGGATCATAGAGAGTGTGTCGGCCCACGGAAACGGGCATATCAACGATACCTATCTGGTAACATGCAGGGCATCGGATGGATATAAGAGATATATTTTACAGCGCATCAACCATGAGATTTTCAAAAAACCCCGGGAGGTGATGGAAAATGTGCTGGGTGTTACGGAGTTTTTGCAGGGAAAGATCGCGGAAAACGGGGGGGATCCGGAGAGGGAGACGATGCATGTGGTGCCGGCAAAAGATAAGGCGCCCTGTCGGAAACAGGAGGACGGCACATACTGGCGGATGTACCGGTTTATTGAAAACGCCACCAGTTATGATGCTGTGAAGGAGCCGAAAGATTTTTATGAGAGTGCCCTGGCATTCGGGCATTTTCAGAAAATGCTGGCAGATTATCCGGCGAAAGAACTCTTTGAGACGATTCCCGATTTTCACAATACGGTAAAGCGGTTTGATGCTTTCAAAAAAGCGGTAAAAGAGGATGTGATGCACCGGGCGGCGGGTGTGCAGGGGGAGATCCGGTTTATTCTGGACAGAGAAAAGGACTGCCATGCGATCTGTGATCTGCTGGCTGCCGGGGAGATACCGTTACGGGTTACCCACAATGATACAAAGTTAAATAATATTATGATAGATAATGAGACGGGAAAAGGCATCTGCATTATTGATCTGGATACGGTGATGCCGGGGAGCGCTCTGTATGACTTCGGAGATGCCATCCGTTTCGGCGCCTGCACGGGAGCGGAGGATGAGCCGGATCTGTCGAAAATATCCTGCGATCTGGAACTGTTTGAGGTTTACACAAAGGGTTATATAGAGGGCTGTGGCGGCGCTCTGACACAGACTGAGATCCGTATGCTGCCCATGGGAGCGAAAGTGATCACGTTGGAACAGGGGATCCGGTTTCTGACCGATTATCTGGAGGGAGATCACTACTATAAGACGGAGCGCCCGGGACAGAATCTGGACCGCACAAGAACCCAGCTTAAGATGGTGAAAGACATGGAAGAGAAATGGGGAGAGATGGAGAGAATCGTGGAAAACTGCGGAGAAATCCGGGCTTAACTACATGATTGAAAAACAGGAAAGGGGCTGTCGGAAAATAGATAGCCCCTTTTTGCGCAAGTCCGCAAAAAGATATATTAAGTTCTCACTTAACACAAAGCCATGAAATACAGGGAAACGTATGAAATGGAGGAGAAAAGGATATAGGGATAAAGCAAGGTATTTCCGGCTGGCGGCACCCGCTCAGCCGGATTATTTTTCTTGCATATCTGCGGTATTCATGGTACGATAAAAACCGCGATGAAAAATATTAAGAAAAAAGAATACAGAAAGGCGTGGTCATTGCTATGATAGAAGCGGCAATATACGGATACGGAAATATCGGCAGCGGAGTAGTGGAAGTCATTGAAAAAAATCAGGACAGAATCGCGAAGGCAGTCGGCCAGGGCGTGCATGTAAAGTATGTGCTGGATCTGCGTAATTTTGAGGGCGATCCGATACAGGAAAAGGTGGTGCATGACGTGGATATTATCGTGAATGATCCGGAGATAAAGATCGTCTGCGAGACCATGGGGGGCAACGAACCCGCTTTCACATTCACAAAAAAAGCGCTGCTTGCGGGAAAGAGCGTCTGTACTTCCAATAAGGAACTGGTGGCAAACCACGGTGCGGAGTTAATTCAGATCGCGAAAGAGCATCACTGTAATTATTTTTTTGAGGCCAGTGTGGGAGGCGGGATCCCTGTGATTCGGACCATCAACAACGCCCTGAAGCAGGAAACGATTCTGAATATCAGCGGTATCGTGAATGGTACGACGAATTATATTCTGACGAAGATGGAAAAGGAAGGAGCCGCTTTTGAGGATGTGCTGAAGGAGGCGCAGGAATTGGGGTTTGCGGAACGGAATCCGGAGGCTGATGTGGAGGGGTATGACGCCTGCAGAAAGATCGCCATCCTTTCTTCCCTGATGAGTGGGAAGACCGTGGACTATCAGGATATTGATACGGAAGGCATTACGAAACTGTCGGCGGAAGATTTTCTCTATGGGAAAAAGATGGGGAAGACCGTGAAACTGTTGGCTATGAGCAAGCTGACAGAGAACGGCTATCTTGCCCAGGTGTCTCCGGTGTTGATCGGGCAGGAGAATCCGCTTTATAGTGTGAACGGTGTGTTTAATGCCATTTTAATAGAAGGTAATACGCTGGGAAATACCATGTATTACGGCAGCGGCGCCGGGAAGCTCCCTACAGCCAGCGCAGTGGTGGCGGATGTGGTGGAAGCGGCGCGGTTTTCTGGAAGTCATCTGCCCATAGACTGGAGTGAGGAGAAAGTCACGTTAGCCGCGCTTTCCGCCTCGAAGAGACGTTTCTTTGTACGGCTTGACAGAAATCAGGTATCAGAGGCCATGGCAGCGGAAGCCTTCGGCATCGGCAGGGTGGTATGTCTGGAGGAGCTGCCTGAGGAGTACGGCTATATTACGTCTGTGATGGGTGAGGGAGAGTTTGCGGAGAAATTTGAAAACATGGCCGGAGCGATCTCCCGTATTCGGATTGAGGAGTAAGGAATACAGAGGGAGGTCAAAGTTCCATGAAATATATCGTAGTTCTGGGGGACGGTATGGCGGATGAGCCGATAGAGGCTCTTGGCGGGAAGACGCCGCTTGCCTATGCCGATACGAAAATGATGGATCAGCTCAGCAAAAAGGGCGAGGTGGGCATGGTACACACGATTCCCGACGGTATGAAGCCGGGTTCCGATACGGCGAACCTTTCGGTGCTGGGGTATGATCCAAAAAGGTATTATTCTGGGCGCTCTCCGCTTGAGGCGCTGTCCATCGGCGTACCGATGAAAGAGACGGACATTGCGATCCGGTGCAATATTGTGACGATCTCCGAGGAGGAAGAGGCGTTTGAGGATAAGATCATTATCGATCACAGTTCCGATGAGATCAGCACGGAGGACTGTGCGGTTTTATTGAGGGCTGTGCAGGAAGCGCTGCAGAATGAGACGTATCAGTTCTATGTGGGCACCAGCTACAGGCACTGTCTGATCTGGAATAGGGGAACAGTGGTGGAGCTTACGCCGCCCCACGATGTACTGGGGCAAAGGATCGGGCAGTATCTGCCTGGTGATGCGGCTTTGCGGCGTATGATGGAAGTAAGCTACGGCATTTTAAAGGATCATCCCCTGAATGTGGAGCGGAAGAAAAAAGGCTTGAACCCGGCCAACTGCTGTTGGTTCTGGGGGGCGGGGACGAAGCCGATGCTCTCCGATTTTGAGGAAAAAACCGGTAAGAAGGGACTGATGATCTCCGCGGTGGATCTGTTAAAGGGGATCGCTGTGGGAGCCGGCATGGGCGTGGCTCATGTGGAGGGCGCAAACGGCGGCCTGCATACCAATTATGAAGGGAAGGCCCGGGCGGCGGTGGAAGGTCTGTTACACCAGGGCTATGATTTTGCCTATATCCATGTGGAAGCGCCGGATGAGATGGGACATCAGGGCAGCGTGGAGAAAAAAGTGCAGGCCATCGAATATCTGGACGACCGGGTGATCCGTCCTGTGGTGGAGGCCATGGATCAGTCCGGAGAGGATTACAGGCTGCTTATCCTGCCGGATCATCCCACACCGATCCGCGTCAGAACCCACACGGCGGACAATGTGCCTTATCTGCTCTACGACAGCAGAAAAGACTTGCAGTCTGATAGGGGCTATCATGAGGAAGAGGCGGCAGGTGGTCCGTTTGTGGGGCAGGGATATGAATTGATCAATATTCTGTTCTCAGAATGAAGAGGAAGCCCTGTCGGACAGGGCAGAATATGTGCCATAAAACTGTCGGCGGAAAACAGACTGGCGGCAGCGGAAAAGAGGAGTGAATTGTGAAAAAAGTTGTGAAATTCGGCGGGAGTTCTCTTGCCAGTGCGGAACAGTTTGAAAAAGTGGGAAATATTATCCGGGCGGATAAGGACAGGCGCTACGTGGTGCCGTCAGCTCCCGGAAAACGGTATTCCAAGGACACGAAAGTGACGGATATGCTCTATGACTGCTATGCTCTTGCGGAGGAGGAGATGGACTTTGCACAGGATTTTGCGGCGATCAGAGCGCGCTATCAGGAGATCATAGACGGACTTCATCTGGAACTTTCCCTGGAGAAGGAATTTCAGGTAATGGAGGAAAATTTCAGAAACAAGGCAGGCAGCGATTATGCGGCTTCCCGGGGAGAGTATTTGAACAGTATCATTATGGCGAACTACCTGGGGTATGAGTTTATTGATGCGGCGGATGTGATCCGGTTTAACGACGACGGGGAATTCGATGCGGAGACCACCAACAAAATTCTGGGCAAGAGGCTGGAAAAGGCAGAATATGCGGTGATCCCCGGCTTTTACGGTGCGAAGAAAAACGGAACCGTGAAGACTTTTTCGAGGGGCGGATCCGATGTGACAGGTTCCATTGTATCCAGAGCGGTGCAGGCGGATGCCTACGAAAACTGGACCGACGTGTCCGGCTTTCTGGTGGCGGATCCCCGTATTATCTACAAACCCGAGCCTATCGAGATGATCACCTACAGGGAACTGCGGGAGCTTTCCTACATGGGAGCCTCGGTGCTCCATGAGGACGCCATCTTCCCAGTGCGGAAAGAGGGGATTCCCATCAACATCCGCAATACCAATAGGCCTGCGGATGAGGGCACCTGGATCGTGGGAAGCACCTGTCAGAAATCCAAATACACGATCACCGGTATCGCCGGAAAGAAGGGGTTCTGTTCGGTGATTTTAGAGAAGGACATGATGAATTCGGAGATCGGCTTTGGCAGAAAAGTGCTGCAGGCCTTTGAGGATAACCATATTTCCTTTGAACATATGCCATCGGGTATCGATACGATGACGATTTTAGTGCATCAGGATGAGTTTGTGCATAAGGAACAATCCGTGGTTTCTGCCATCAACAGGATGGCTCATCCGGATCATATCGAGATCGAAGCGGATTTGGCGTTGATCGCCGTGGTGGGCAGAAGCATGAAGTCTTCCAGAGGTACGGCGGGCAGGATCTTCTCAGCCCTGGCTCACGCCAATGTGAACGTGAAGATGATCGATCAGGGATCTTCCGAGTTAAACATTATTATCGGTGTGAAGAACGAGGACTTTGAGGTGGCGATCAAGGCAATCTACGATATTTTTGTGTTGGCGAGACTGTAGACCGGCAGTTATGATTTAACTGATCTACAATGATTAAAATGAAACTGTAACAGCTGTAAAAAGCAGGTAACTGTAAAAAGTGACCTGCTTTTTTTATGCGCAGCCCCATGCAGAGGAAATATGCCGCATAAGCAGCGCATGGGGCGCACGGCGGGCAGGGAAAAGTGTATCTGCCTGATTGCGACTTACAATCTGTACTTGCAGCATAAAAACTTTTCCATATCCGTTCGGATAATATTTTCTACTTCAGATCAGAAATTGCAAAAATAATTACCAAAACAATAAAAAAATATTTTATATCAAGTAATTGGTAAAAAAATAGCGAAATAATACAAAAAATATTAAAATAACAAAAATAGTATTGAAAAACGACAAAAAATATGTTAGTTTAATAATATAAAAATAAAAGGAAGGAGGAGTAACAGGGTATGAAAGCAAAAAACCCGGTAACATTGCTGACAGCACAATGGGGGGATCTTCCCTTTGAGGAAGTCTGTAAGCTTGCATCAAAGATGGGATACGACGGACTCGAGATAGGGTGCGGTGGAGACCATATGGATGTGGTGAGGGCTGCTACGGATCTTACTTATGTGGAAGAGAAAAAGGCTTTGTTAGAAAAGTATCATCCGTATAGGCTTTCGGGGGCGTTGTGTCATGCTCCGTCATGGCTGCCTTTGCCGTGATTTTTTGTCCCTCGGTCAGCTCCGGCAATGGGTTTTCTTTTGCGGTTTTCCCGTCCTCCGGCTTCTCTTTTAAGGTGGCACGGAAGCGGCGTTCCAGTTCCTTAAAGCCCTCACATTTGACGGTCTTTCCCTTTGCCGTAAAGGTCACGCCGCCGCAGGAAAAGGAAGCGGTCACGGCTTCGTATCGGTGGGGCTGCGCCGTTGCGGATAACAGTTTCATGGAGAGTAAAAGCAGGATATTCCTTTCGCTTTCGGGCAGGCTGCCCTTGTCCGTTTTTACCGCTTCGGCGGTGGGGATAATGGCGTGGTGGTCGGACACTTTTTTGCTGTTTAATATCCGGGAGTAGTCCGGGGAGAGGTCTGCGCCCTTTGCAAAGTCCAGTGTGTTAAAAAGCCCGGACACGATAGTTTCAGCGGTGGGGAGCATATCGTCCGTGAGATATTGGCTGTCCGTCCGGGGGTAGGTGCATAGCTTCTTTTCATAGAGCGATTGGGTGTAGTCAAGGGTCTGTTTGGCGGTGTAGCCGTAAAGCCTGTTTGCTTCCCGCTGCAAGGTCGTTAAGTCGTAAAGGCGGGGCGGGTTCTCGGTCTTTTCCTCCCGGACAAGGGAAGTGCAGACGGCGGTTTTCCCGTCACAATCCGCACGGATTTTTTCGGCTTCTGCCCTGTCCCCGTATGCCGGGCTTGCCGCTTCAAAAGTGCCGTCCCCGATATGCACCACATAATATTTTTTCTTCTGAAAATTTTCTATGGCGTTGTCCCGTTCCACAAGCAGGGAGAGGGTCGGTGTCTGTACCCGCCCCACGTTCAAGGTGTGGTTGTAGAGGACGGAGAAAAGGCGGGTCGCACAACGCCCTCCGCAGGAGTCCATGCAAGTGAAACTTGCTCCCCGAAGGGCGCACATACCACCTCTGGTGGTATATCTGTGCGCACCCCGTAAACGGGGTGAAT
>CAJTPM010000023.1 GCA_910578085.1 uncultured Lachnospiraceae bacterium
AAAAAGGCATCTGAAAGCCTTGTGTTTATTGGCTTAAAGATTCCGAGAGATTATAGAATAAAAAGGGAGGAGAAGGAGAATCCATGTATAATTACGAAGCCTTATGGCGTACGATGAAAGAACGTGGTGTTACAACATACAGTTTGGTCAACCATTACAATATCAGCAGTCATACTATGAGAAATATCAGGCATAATGAAAATATTACCATGGAAACTCTGCACAGGCTGTGCCAGATTCTGCATTGTCAGGCAAGTGATGTAGTCGAGATCACATTCAGCGAAGAAGAGAGCGTGCTTTATAAAGAGATAAAACGCAGATCCTCTTAAAAAAGTACTGTGAAAAGAGGGACACTCAAAGAATCCTGCAGGATACCATATTCTTTGAAAAATTTTTTGCAGGATAATTTATTGTACCCTTTTATAGCCTTGTCCGGCAGTTTAATTACCAATACAAATAGTATATAAGCCGACATGAGTACATAAAGCTTACCCATGAAATAAAGGATAAACAGGAACTGCAGGATATTTATATCAATATGCATTCTGGTAAGCTGGCGGCATTGTCCGGATCATAAATGGCAAAAGCCACCCGCAGGATGGCTTTTTCGCAATTACTTTCACAGCTTCTCAAATACTTTCAAATAATCTTCCATGATCTGTTTACTCTTCCATCCGCAGTCTTTCCACCAGCGGATTACTTTCAATCTTTCTGAAACAAAGATACGGAATCAAAAAAGCAAATATCAACAAAATAGGAGTACAGAGCGCAAGGGGCAGAAGCGTAAAATGAAATGTGGTAAAGCCACCCTCCACCATGGCCCGTACACCGATGCCTACCACAAGGGCACTTACTGCATAGGTGACAGTCAATGTGATCCAGGCATACTGCATGCCCTCTCTGACTAAGAGGCCGCACAGCTGTTTTTTTGTCATACCGATACTCTGCATCATAGCAAATTCCTTCTTTCTTGAGACGATGGACGTGACCATGGAATTCACAAAATTAAGTACGCCGACCAACGCGATCACGATGCTGATCACATTGCCCATAACGGCGGAAGAACGCGTCTCTCTCTCATACTGCCTGGTCATGGATGCGCGGGATGTCACAGTGAACGTGACGCCGGTTTTGTTCTGGTATGTTTCCAGCATTTCCCCGGCTCTGTCGATAAATCCATCCTCCACATTGAAGAACAGCTTCCGGGGTGTGTTTTCCGGCCAGTTTTTCCGAAAAATTTCCGTCGGCAGGATGAACTTAAGATAGAAATCATCGTTCGGGCCGTTTTCTTTGGCGCCCTCTGTCACCACATTCCAGTCGTCAAGCACTGCCATTACCGTGTAGGAATATCCTTCTATCACTACCTGGTCCCCCACGGATACGGTTCCGGGCTTTTGGCCCTCATCCCCTGCGGGGGCAATGGCGAGAGCATATTTTCCTGTGGTAAACTGTACCGCATCAAAACTACCATCCAACAGGCGCTCTGTTGCAGTATAGGCTTCCAATACAGTCCCATCCGCACCATAGGCGATACAACCTGCTCTTTTTTCCTCCAGGGATCTCAACAGTGCCTCAGGACCGATGGGATCATAGGAAGCCCAATATGCCAGTCTTTCCTCATGATAGAAATTCTGCAGATTGGAAATGGTCTGCTCATCCAGGGTAACTTCCGTATCGTGACTGTACAGATACCCTGTTCCTTCCAGTCCTTCCATGGTCTCCACCTGTGTCCTCAACGCTTCATTCAGCGTATCGCCGCAGGGATCATATCCTCTCTGGTACTCCTCATTGGTGGCCTCATCGATCTGATAATCTGAAAGCGTCAGGTCACTCAGATATTTTTCCATATCAAAAGCAGCGTTTTTGGCATAAAAGGCACTCATCAATGTCAGCCCCAGCGTCAGAGAGCAGATCACAGTGACTGTGCGCTTTTTATTTCGTCCCAGGTTTGACCATGCCAGAGCAGTAAGTCCTGCATTTTTGCTGCGTTTCTTTGTCAGGTGTTTTTTGCCGTAGTGAAAATCGCTTTGTACATCATTGTAACGCAGCGCCTCCACCGGAGACACCTTTCCGGCCATCCTCGCAGGACGCATACAGGAGATCAGTACGGTAACTGCTGCAAACAGAGAAGAACCGATAAAGATAATCGGGCTGACGGATACTGATGCATCCCGCTCCGGAAGCAGCACGGGAACCAAAACTGCCCCCAGCGCATAACCCAGGATCATGCCCACGGGAATCCCCACAAGACATAGATAACCTGCCTGCCCATAAATCAGTTTTTTCAGCTGTTTCTTTGTCATACCGAGAGTTTTTAACTTCCCATAAAACTGTATATCCGTTGTGACAGAGATCTGAAAAATATTGTAAATGATGAGATAGCCCGCTGCAAAAACTAAAAGCATTCCAAAATACATGGGGAGATTCTCTTTCGCCGCCATACGGTTCATATCCGAATCATAGGCAAGATTCACACTGTATTCCAGCCCGGTGAGACCGGTATCCTCCAGAATATGATCCATTACGGTTTCCATATTTTTATCATCATATAAGGTGATCTGCGCCATATAAATACCGATGATCCGTGAAGAGGAGGAAGTTTTCTCATCTGCCGTAAACTCTCCCGCCACTTTCTCTGCAAACCTTTTGTCCACCCAGGCCATACTGGCATAGGAAGATTCATTTCCCTCCCAGAAACCGCATAATGTAAACTCAGACACTCTGCTTTCCTCTTCCGTAAAATCCGCGATCCATTCCAGACGTACTTTCTGTCCCAGTTCGTGGGGGATCCCCAGTCTGTCAAGGATCAGGTTATCCAGAGCGATCTCTTCTTCCGTCTGAGGCATCCTGCCGACAGACGGCGCTGCAAAGGAATGTGCTGCATAGCTTTCATCCGCGAAACGGATCTCCAACTGCCTTCCTGCCAGAGCATCCCTTCTGCCGATTCCCACAACCATGCTCTGCCCAACTTCCGCCACATCCGGATGAGCTGCGATCTTTTCCGCCTGTTCCGCGGTGATATCCTTGAAAGAGATCTGCGCATCATAGCCGGTCTGCCGGAAAGTCATCTCGATCAGATTTTTGTTCATGCTCTGACTCAGTACAAACAGCGTCGTAAACATCAGTGTTGTCAGCGCAATAGCCGTTACAGCTGCCAGATTGCGTCCTTTGTTTTTCTGAAAAAGTCTTTTATTTAACATAGTAATCGGTTTAAAATTCATCTGTCACTGCCCTGCCTTTCCCCGGTTTGTCTGTCTTACCCGGCAATCTTTCCGTCTTCGATCCGGATGATCCGATCGGCCTGCGCTGCGATATCGGGATTATGGGTGATCATCACGATAGTCTGGCGAAACTGGCTGCCGGTCACCTTTAACAACCCCACCACATCGTCGCTGGTTTTGGAATCCAGATTGCCTGTGGGTTCATCTGCAAGAACCAGGGAAGGTTTGGAAGCAAGTGCTCTGGCGATCGCCACCCGCTGCTGCTGACCGCCGGAAAGATTGTTTGGCAGAGTATCCAGCCTGCTGTCCAGGCCGAGAAACTGAACCACCTCCATAATAAACTTCTTATCCGGCCTGCGCCGGTCCAGTGTGATCGGAAAGATGATATTCTCCCAGACGGTAAGCACCGGGATCAAATTGTAATTCTGGAAAATAAAGCCAATCTGTTTGCGGCGGAAAATAGTGGCCTGCTCGCTGTTTAAACGGGACAGCTCCTGTCCGCCGATCTGCACACTGCCTTCTGTCGGTACGTCCAGTCCGCCTAACATATTTAGCAGCGTTGACTTTCCGCTGCCGCTGGTGCCGACGATGGCGGTAAATTTTCCCCGCTCGATCTCCAGATCTACGCCATCCAGTGCTTTCACCAGGGTTTCTCCTTTTCCGTAATATTTTTTGAGTCCGTTTGCCTTAACGATAACTTCCATGATATGATCCTCCTGTCAGATTTGTCCAAACCTGTTTTTACCTTGCTCCATAAAAGCCGTTAATTCTATATGGAGATTTTAATCTGATAAAAAAATCATAGCAGAGAAAAGTTACAGACAGGGTACAGAAAAGGTACATTTTTGTGACTTTCATGAGCATGAAAAAGATTACCGGAAGATACGCAGTCTTTCTGTGACGCTCTCTTTTGTGACAGAACGCAGAAACCCGAAAGAAACAGCAAAAGAAATCAGGGACAAAAGCGGCAGCGTAAGCCACAATGGCGTCAGGGAATACTGCCAGGTAACACACCAGACATTCGTGTGGGCAAGCCACCATTGCCCTGCAATATAAGTGAAGGCCGCCACAGACGGAATCACCAGAAGAAACATTGCCCCCTGATACAGGACACCTTCCAGAAAAAGCAGCCTGCGAAGCTGCCGCACAGTCATTCCCAGGCTCTCATAGACAGCAAATTCCTTTTTCCGCACAAGAATTCCCATCATCTGCGCATTGACAAAACTTAACAGACCGATAAACAGCATGACGCTGCCCACAAAAAACGGTATCATACAACTGTGAAAAACCGCATTGTGAAAAACCCACTGATGGTCTTTGACAGATATTACATCTGCTCCTGTATCCTGTAAAAGATCAGTCAGAAATTGTTCGAAAGCGTCTTGACCATTTTGGTCAATATTTACCGCTACGTTTCGGATACCATGGTCGGGAAACAATTCCTCAAAAACGTCCACTGGCATGAAGTAAGTTACGTTGAACTGTGCTTCTTTGCTGTCCATGCCGGAGATCATGGATGGCAGCCAGGGAACAGACGCCATGATCTCAAACTCCCTGCCGCTTATCGTTACTTTGCTTCCCGCAGGCGGCGTGTCTTTTAAGGTAGAAGAACTTCCGGCGGCCACTACATATTGGCCTGTGGCAAATAGTTCCTCGCAAAAAGAACCCTCAATCAACAGATTGTCCGTAACTGCCCTTTTTAACGTCAGTCCGTTTACTCCTGTGACGATGCCGATGTAATCCCCGCTCTCCCGCATGGTCTCATAGCCGGTCATCCAGTCGGGATCGTCAGCCATATGTTCTTTTCTGGCAATGCCGTTTTCATCGGTCTCCTCAAAGACAGCCACGATCTGCGCGCGATCCTGCAGGTCTGCATGCATGGGTACTTCCATGGTGCAGACCATCCCGATTTCCCGGACGGCAGGATGGGCGGCCAGAGCCTCATACATGCTCCGTGTAATGCTCCGGCTCTTCGGATTATACCGCTGCATAGATGCTGCTGCGGACGCGTCGGCGATCCGGTAGTCAAAAAGTGACCTTTCCTGCAGATATTTTGTCTCATCGTAACTGGCTGCTATAGTCTGAATACAGCACAGAATGCTGAGCGAGATAAGCAGAGACACCGAAGCAGCCACAAATCGGCCTTTCTGCCTGAAAAGACCGGACAGGGCCAGCAAAAACAGGGATGTACGTCTGCGCCCTGCTTTTCTTCTTTTCTTTCTGTCTCTCTCCTCATAGCGCAGCATCTCCACAGGCGTATTTTTTACTGCGCTGCGTATAGCCGGCAGACAGGAGAAAAATACGGTCAGAAAGGTCAGAATGGCTGCAGCAGGAAAGGGCCAGATTTTCAAAAAGAAAAAGGCCGGATTCTCCTCCATGCCAACCATCACATGAGGTGCAACAAAGGCGCAGATCATAAATCCCGCTATCCATCCGGGCAGGATTCCTGTAACGGATAAAAGGATCGCTCGCACGGCCGACAGCACCCGCAACTGTCTGGGCGTCATCCCAAGACTTTTGATCAGGCCGTAAAATCGGATGTTCTGTCCCGCCAGAAGTTTTTCCATCTGAAACAGCAGCAGAAGGCCACACAGCGCCACGATCAGCGTCAGCCGGTAAAACTTCATGGATCTCTCACCGGCATTTTCCTTTCTCGCTTCGTTGCAGGCCAGATTTGTGGTAAAACGAATTTCCTGTATACCGAGATCAGAAAGGATTTCCCGGGCCTGGTTTTCCGGATCCGTCGGACTATACAGCATAACACCGAGCGTCAGTTTATCCAGAACATCTCCAAGTGCCAGGGCAGTTTCCTGTGTCACCCAGGCACAGGTTTCCGTCTCCCCCATACGGTTTTCCCAGAAACCGCAGAGAATGAATCTGTCCGTGCGCTCTGAGCCGTCTGCTGTCTGCGTCCATGTAACAGATACCTCTGTACCGATCTCATGGGGGATTGCAAGGGAATTCATTGTGATCTCATCCAACGCGATCTCTCCCTTTTCCCGGGGCATGTGCCCTGTCAGCGGTACAGAGGCGGTCTCTTTCGCCCAGCCGGGAGAAACCACCGCCAGTTTAACATTCCGGACGCCCAGCATTTCATCATGCAGTGTGCCTAAGGTAAAGAGAGAAACGCTTTCCCGTACCATTCTGTGATTTTCCACCTTTACTGCCTGGGCGGGCGTCAGATCATAAAACAGAATATGGCTGTTGGATCCATACATCATCTTATAGGAATAGATAAATCCGTCATAGGTCAGATTTCCCAGACACAAAGTAAAGGTATACAGCATGCACACAAGCATGACCGCGATACCGGAAAGAAGATACTGTCCCTTATGAAATTTGATATCCCGCAAAATCAATCTGCGGCAAATTTTCAGATTATTATTGTTCAGCATGATTTCAGTTAAGATCGATTTGCCATTCCACTAATTTTCTGTAATACGTCCATCCTGCATCCGTATTACCCGATCCGCCATCTGCGCCAGCTCCTGGTTGTGGGTGACCATGACCAATGTCCGATGCCAGATTTCTGTTGTCATCTTTAACAGACCTGCCACATTCTGACCGTTCTTTGAATCCAGATTGCCGGTAGGCTCGTCTGCCAGAATCACGGACGGTTTTGCCGCCAAAGCTCTGGCAATGGCCGCCCGTTGTTTTTGCCCGCCGGAAAGCTGCTCCGGAAAAACATCCAGTTTATCCTGCAGTCCGAGAAGTTCTATGATCTCCCGCAGATATTTCCTGTCCGGTGTCGAGCAGTCCAGATCCAGCGGAAAATAAATATTTTCTTCCACTGTCAGCGTGGGGACAAGATTATAATTCTGGAAGATAAATCCTGCCTTTTTGCGACGAAATACCGCAAGCTGCGCTTCCTTCAATGAAGCGAGATTCACACCGTCCACGATCACTTCTCCTGAAGCAGGCCGGTCCAGACCGCCCATCATATTGAGAAGCGTCGTCTTGCCGCAGCCCGAAGCACCGACAATAGCGATAAATTCTCCCTGGGCAACCGTCAGGTTTACGCCGTCAAGCGCCCGAACGATCCGCTCACCGGAACCATAATATTTTTTCAGGTTGCATATTGTGATAATATCCATTGTATTGTTTTCCCGTTTTTTGAATAAACCTGTTGCTCATGATATAAAAAAGCAAATCAGTATAGATTACGGTTGACTTTTCAGGTCAACAGATACACGGAGAAAACACTTCCCTTCCCCTCTTCCGCCTTCACACTGATATATCCTCTCTGCCTGGTGACGATCTTCTGGGCCAGATAAAGCCCCAGTCCCACGCCTTCCTCCATGGCCGCATCCTCTCCCCGCCAGAACCGTTGAAATACCTTATGGTAGTTCTCCTCAGATATGCCCATCCCGGTATCCGCGATATCCACTCTGGTATAAAACTGCCAGGGGCGCACACTGATCCGGATACTGCCTCCCACAGACGTGTATTTTACGGCGTTGTCCAATAGATTTTCCAGCGCCTCGGCCGTCCACTTCGGATCACATTTTGCAGTGACGAAGTTTTCACATTCCACCGACAAAACAATCTTCTTTCGTTCCGTCTTAGCCCATACCCCACTCACTGCCCGGGCAATCGTATCATACAGGTTCACACTCTCCATATGGAGCGCAAACGTACCCGTCTCCAGTCTGGACATTTTGATTAACGACTGTAACAGAAAATCCAGTTTATTTAACTGCCCTTTTGTCATATCCAGAAACTCTGTCCGCTTCTCGTCGCTTAACTCATGGGATTTTAAGATATCCAGAAACATCTGCAGATTGGCGATGGGCGTCTTGACCTGATGGGAGATGTCGGATACTAACTCCTGAATGACCTGCTTGTCCTGTCTGCTCCGCTGTTTTTCCTCGCTCATCAGATCATAAAACTGCAGAAATTTCCCCTGTACTTTCGCAGTCAGCGTATCCTCATAAACAAAATATCCCAACGGTTTCTGCTCTTCCAGAAGCTGATCCAGTGTAACGCACAGTTCGTCTGCAAAACGGCAGATCTGCCGCCTCTGCAACAACGTCCACAGGAGTGCGAGCAGACAGATTCCGCCAAAAAATGCGGTCAACAGATATCGTATTTCCGGCCGGGGTACCCAGACCCACACCGTATAGAGAAATCCGCCTGTGAGGAGTACCACGACAAAGGGCAATCCCCGGCAGATGATCATTTCACTTTTATGTCCTGTCATGTCAAAGTAGATCCTTTCCTGTGCAGGATAGTAACACTCCCGCAATAATCGCCTCGCACCGACAATCCATGTGTCGATTATGCATAACCAAATGGCATGGATTTTTTCCTGCGTCAGGCATCACACCCTGTTCTCCCAGATATACCCCATCCCGCGCACCGTCTTGATATAGGAGTGCTTTTCATCCTCGATCTTTGCCCGCAGCCTGTTCATCGTCACGGTCAGCGTATGGTCGTCAATGAAATTCTCGTCGCAGTCCCAGAGCTTTTCAAGCAGCAGTCTTCTCGTCACCACATTTCCCGCATTGGCGGTCAGCACCCTGAGCAGCTTATACTCATTGGGCGTAACAGACAGTTTCTCCCCGTCCCGCCATGCGCTAAACGCTCCGAAATCTATCTCCAGAAAATCATCCCTGTAACAATCCCCACCGGACTGTTTGTCCGATATTCCTCCGCTCCGTCGCAGAGCTACTTCCACCCGCTTCAGCAGGATCGGCATCCGGAACGGCTTTGTGATATAGTCCTCCGCCCCCAGATCGTAACCGGCAAGCACATCCGCTTCCAGATCCTTCGCTGTCAGAAAGATGACCGGCAGTTCGGCATAGGCCTCCTTGATTTTTTTACACAGATCAAATCCGTTTCCATCCGGCAGGTTGACATCCAGAATCGCAAGTGAAAACTTTTCCTGCTCCACAAGATATTCCGCCTTTTTACAGTTATATGCCGCCTGGGTAGCATATCCGGCCGCATCCAGTTCAAAACACAGCCCTGTGCTTAACACCAGGTCGTCTTCCACCACTAAAATCCGTTTCATATTATTTCCTGGTTTCAACTCCTCCGATTGATCATATCATACAAAATCAACATTCATTGATTCAGACAGACACCCGATAACGCGCCAGAACTCTCTTTATAACAGTTCTCTCCCCTTTGCCGTCTGCGGCAGGCCAGGTCAGATCCGTTCGGAAGGGTACGAAGTAAGGTCCGTCCGGATTTGCCTTCAGTTTTTCGAAGATATTCCTGCGGTAAGCTGTACTCTGTGCCGCATTCGCATTCCCGATCCGCTTAAGCCACGCCTCATAGCCGGCCAGATAACTCTCCGCCATGGCATCCCAGGAGTTAAACTGCTGCTGGATCACCTTTCCTGTTGCGGAAAATTCGCGGTCCAGTTCCTCTCTGTCTATCATCTTCACCAGATACATCATGCCAAGCAATTGCGTTGCACGGCACAGATCCCAGCCCGGATATTCCGTATCCACACGCCCTGCGTGTTTTTCCACCAGTTCATGCACGGTTTCGATGCCATCCTGCCTGTTTTTGATATCCCACTGTTCCCCTAACGCCACATTTTTAAAATTGGCAACCGCCTTTCGGCTGCCGTGGACTCCGGTGACTAAAGGCCATCCTTCCAGCATCGAAAAGGAATGGGCCCAGATCGCAAAGCTGGAAGCGCACCAGCATTCCAGATCGTTGCGCGGCAGAAGGGGATCTCTCTTCCAGAATAACATAGGGGCAAAGCGCCAGCGCTTCACACCGATCACCCGGTATAACAGCATCACGATGACGAAGAGCCAGGCGGAAGCCATTTTGCCAAGTCCCATACCGTAATCCTTTTCTGTCAGCACCGGCACATAATCCCCGTACATATCCACATAATGATCCATGACATAATGATTCTGTTCATATATGGCGGCCTCCTCCGGTGTCTCCCATTCTCTCCATTCCCCTGCGGGAAGCCGATAGACACCGACTTTGTTTGTTTCCAGCATAGCTTTTTTATTGATGTGAGCAAAGACTTTCTCCCCGCTGGGCAGCTCGATCCGATGATAGATCTCTTCCCCGATCCGGAACGTATCATACTTGAGCACCGTACCGCTTACGATCATGGTAAACGTTCCGAATCTCTCCATATCTTCTATGGACTCCGCCACAGGAATCTCCCCTCCTGCCTCGCTCCCCGCCATACCTTCCTGCAAAGTGGCATCCTTCTCATACACACCGTATAGAACCGGCCCCAGAACAAATTCCACGAGCAGTGCCAGAATCCATATGATGGGGATCAGCAGAAACATCTGGTATAGATTGTCCTTAAATCCGTAAATATTTTTGTTTGATACTTTATATCTTGCCATACTCTCCGCAACTCCTTCCTGTTTAAAAAAACCTGTGCTCATGCACATGGCACGCTTCGCGATGCACACTCGCTTTGCTCGGCGCTGGTATAATATCTGTCGATATTATACCCCCCCATTTCACAAAAGCAAGTATTAAATTGTCATTCATTCTAAAATATCAATGACATTGCGGTATGCATATGTTACAATATCTCTGGATATTGTGACGGCCCCTGGTGAAACAGACGTGCATCGCAAAACGTAATATATCTGCCTGCAGATAGGATACAATATTGCCGGGCAGACAATTTTTTGGAATATGGAATACTATGAGCCTTCCCGGAGTATACGAAACAACCTTAAAAGACGGCACACCTTCCTACCGTGCCTCCATCACTCATCAGAAAAAACATATCAGTCTCGGCAGTTATCCGGAAGAAAAGACGGCGCACGACGCATATCTTCTGGCTTTTTCCGTGCTTACAGATAAATCCTTCAAAATCCATGATTACAGGCAGACGATGCCTCTCTCTTTTGAAAAGTGGGTAGTCCTGATCAACCTGCGGGACAATGGACTTTATTTTGCCACCCCTGTTTATCTGATGAAAACCTACTTTATCTATTATCTGGAACCGGAGACTGAACTGAAATTTGATCTGGAAGATCTGTTCTACTATGCCTCCCACAAGATCATGCGCCGGGGCGGTCATCTCTTTGTGGCGGACTACGGCATGCAGGTGACACTCTCCTCCCGCTACGGCATAAAAAATTATGCGGTGCCCGGAAAAGATTTTCTGTTTATCAACGGTGACTCTTTCGATTTCCGGTATGAAAATATCAAAATATTAAATACCTACCATGGGGTTTCTCTGATCCGCAGAAAAGGCAAGACAGTATATCGGGCCAGAATCCATCTGAAAAGCTACTATCTGATCGGTTACTATGAAAGCGCCGTGGAAGCAGCCGTTGCTTATAATAAAGCGGTAGACATTATAAAAAAGCGTCTTCCTGACAAAAACTACGAAATGAACTATATTGCGGAGTTAAAAGCATCTGAGTATGCCGATCTGTACGACCGGATAAGCATTTCGGACAATATTTATAGAATTCTTTAAAAACCGACAATTAGTTCCTGCACAAATTACTCCCTCCGCTCCACAGCGCTTCCTGTCCGATCAGGCCTCCAATTTATGGAAAATAATACAGTTCGGAGAATTCACCGGAATCTCCTTTGTATTCATCATAATCAGCCCTTTCTTTAAATCCGTGGAAAAGAACGTCATCGTGTTGGACTCATGGTTTAAGGAAACAAGATGCTTATTGTCCGGAAACAGTACTGCATCCTTGGGGTAGTCTCCGCTGATCGGCAGACAGAGCAGCTTCTCCAGCATGCCGGTCTTTTTGTCTACTTTGTAGATGGTTGCCGTATTGTCCCCCGCATTGGAAGAAACAATATATCGGAAATCATCAGAAATATTCAAAGCGCTTGCGGCTGAATTGGATGCATGATAATCATTTACTGTGGAGATTGTCTGAATCTTCTCGAATTCCGGTATATTTCCCTCCGCGCCATAAGTATATACGTCTATAAAGTTTTTTAACTCATGAACCACATATAAAAACTTTCCGTCCTGAGAGAATTTCATATGTCTGGGAGCAGAGTCCTGATCGCTCCTGATAATATCCACCAGTTTCAGCCTGCCGGTCATATGGTTAAGCAGGTACACATTGACATGGTCCATACCGAGATCCGCCGCACAGAGGAATTTGTTGTCCCTCGTCATCTTCACACAACTCACATGCGGCCTGGAAGTCCGTTCCGCCATGCTTCCCATACCCTTACAGAATATCTCATCCGTAATATTGCCGATGCTACCGTCTTCGTTTAACCGCAGCGCTGTGATTTTCCCATCATGATAGCCTGCCGTAAACAAAAATTTATCCTCATAGTCCGTAGATAAATAACAGCCCCGCATACCGTTGATCGAACCCTGATTGATCCTCGTCAGCGTCCCGTCTTTCTCGATGTGGTATGATTCCACTCCCATATCCGTGATCGAATACAGATATTTTTTGTTATGGGAGATCGTTACATAAGAAGAATTGGTGATCTCTACCTGATCCTTCGGTGTAAACCGTCCGTTTTTCAGATCTACATCATAGATCTTGATACCATAGCTCTTTTTGTCATTAGTCAAAGTGCCCATGGTATAGGTTGATACATAAGCCACATATTTTCCCTGCATCGCACGTTTCCTCCTCGCCTGATTTATGTAAAGCTTTGCCGCACTCTATTGCTTATCATTACATTTTTTATCGGATCCTCTCCGGAAAACCTACTTTTTTCTGTACTTTGCGCAGCGTTTTTGTCGCGTAATAGTTTGCTTTTTCCGCATTGTTTTTGATAATGGAATCAATATAGTCCTTATTTTTGCTCAGGTCTGCGAACCGGTCCTGTAACGGTTTTAATACGCCCACCACGGCCTCGCCCACCGCGCTCTTGAAATCGCCGTAACCTTTGCCGTCAAACTCTTTCTCCACCTCTTCCGGCGTTTTTCCGGTACACACACTGTAGATATTGATCAGATTGTAAATTCCCGGCTGTTCTTCTCTGTAACGCACCTGTGCCTCGGAGTCAGTCACCGCTCTCTTAAACTTCCGCAGGATCGTATCGGGATCATCCATCAGATATATGCTGGCATTGGGGTTTTCATCCGATTTGGACATCTTTTTGTCCGGCGCCTGCAAACTCTTAATGCTTGCCCCGGTCTTTCCGACATAAGGCTCCGGAATAGTAAACACATCCCCGTAGATCGCATTAAATCTCTGGGCGATATCCCTCGTAATCTCCAGATGCTGCAGCTGATCCTTCCCCACCGGCACTACATCCGCCTGATATAACAGGATATCCGCCGCCATCAGCACCGGGTAAGTGAACAGTCCGGCGTTGATGTTATCCGCATGTTTGGCCGCCTTATCTTTAAACTGCGTCATCCGGTTTAATTCACCCATATAAGTATAGCAGTTTAAGATCCAGGAAAGTTCACAGTGTCCCGACACATGGGACTGGTAATACAGACAGTTTTTCTCCGGATCGAGCCCCGCTGCGATATAGAGCGTCAGCAGATTTCTTGCCCGTTTTCGAAGTTCTGCCGGATCCTGTCTGATCGTGATGGAATGCAGATCCACCACGGAATAGAAACACTCGTATTCCTCACAGAGCGTCACCCAGTTTTTGAGAGCCCCCATATAATTGCCCAGCGTCAGATTTCCTGTCGCCTGCATACCGCTGAAAAGTACTTTTTTACCGTCTATCAATGTTACCTGCCATCCTTTCCTTTTAAAATTTCCTTATTCCGCTTTTTCAGAAATCTGTATTTTATATACAGAAACGTTTTCTTCTCACCCTTTTCCGCCAACATCCTGAGAAGATGTTCCAGACTCTTTCTCGTACTGGGATGAAGCGGCGCAGGATCTTTTCCCTGCAGATAGTATTCCAGGGGACTTCTGTCCGTGTAATGATCCCCCTGATACGTCTTGCAGGCAGCGATCCGGTCCATGATCATCTCCGCAATATATTTCTTCGGCATGGGACAGGGCAGCATCCCGCCCGGTTCGGCATGCAGCGAGTAATCGATCCAGTACTCATAATGATGCTTGTTTCTGCCCTTGTGATGCAGCCAGGCCGACGAATAACCGATATCTTCCCGTTCCGCATTGTTGGGGCTTCTTGTCCCTTGATAGTATTTCGCACCCACCAGAAACTCAGAGGGAGCATATTTTGACAGGTCGTGGGTCAGTCCCTGCCAGTATAATCCCACCTGAAAACATCCTGCTCTGACAAGACGTCTGTGATGTGTAATCGTCTTAAAATGTGCCCATACATGCATAACCTGCTGTTCCTTATTCCGTCTATTTTTATTCCCGCGGGCAGTCGAAGCTGAAAGGTCAAACTGTTGCGGACCTGAAATTGTACCCGCACAAAAAATTGCTCTCAGTTTCTGCGCCTGCCTGTCTGCGCCTTTGGCGCTTCCTCTGAAATATAGATTGTCACACTTCTCGCGGGTAAAGTAACCACAGACTGAGCCGCGCTGTCCGGGGAAGCTCCCTCCTGTGTCGGATTCTCCTGCGAAGCATCACCGTCAGTACATAAAAACAGTTTCCATCTCCTGTTTTTAAACAGCTTCGGCAGCGCGAATTCGTGGGACTCCCAATGCATATTATATGCGATATACAGGCAGTCATCTTCTTTCCCGTTTACAGTACAGTATTTCCCGCATAACATCACGCCGATGTGTCTCATCTGGTAATCCATACTGGTGCGCCAGGCTTCCTTTCCATGGTAGGACAGATCCGGACACCCGCAGGATAAATAATCCATCAGCTTTAAAGGTTCTCTCTGGTGCATCACACCGTGAGCCTTTCGCAGGGCAATGAGTTCTCCGGTAAACGCAAGAAGCTGTTTTTCCGTTTTTTTCAGATTCCATTTCTGCCAGGTCATTTCATTGTCCTGACACCAGGGATTATTATTGCCTTCCGAAGACTTTCCCCACTCGTCACCCATAAACAGAAACGGGGTTCCCTGGGCCGTAAACAGCATGACAAGCGCATTCTTCATCAGTTTCATCCGCAGTGCAAGAATATTTTTCTTTTTGGTACTCCCTTCCATACCGCAGTTCCAGCTGTGATTGATTTCCTCGCCGTCCCTGTTATCTTCCCCGTTCGCCTCATTGTGTTTTCGTTCATAGGCGACTACGTCCGCCAGTCGTAACGTATTGTAGGATGCCAGAAAATTGATCTGACCATGATCTCCGGGATGTTCCCGCTGACACTGTAAAAATGCTGACAGCATACCGCCGTCGCCCTTTAAGAAGCATCGGATGATGTCCTGATAATGTCTGCTAAAAGAAGCAAGTTTACGTTCCTCTTCCTCTGCTTTAAGTTGTTCACGTTTTTTATACTGTTCCGGAATGCGGAGAAGATTCCTGTCTTTTTTTACATCTGCAATCTCCTCCCAGGGGAACCATGCGCTCCACAGTTTCACATCCGAAAGCCCCGGTTCTATTGCGATCTCCTTTAACGGAAGCACCGCACCTATCAGTTCAAAACCGTCAATATGGTAATGCTCTGCCCAGTACAGCAGAATACTGCATATCAGGGCTGTCGGCATGGCGGGCTCAAAATAAAACTGCAGAATGATTTCCATGTCATTTTTATGAAGCTGCCGTACAAGCGTTTTTAACTCCTCTACCGCATCTTCCCCATAAGCATAGGCGTTTTTCGGCGCCATATAGTATCCCGGCTGATAGCCCCAGTAATTGATTTTTGCTGTGGATGGCTCCCGGAACTGTGCCGCAGCCTCTGAAGCCGTCCTGTTCTCCGTTTTTTTTATGCACTCCTCAAACTCGTAGACCGGCTGTAACACAATGCCTGTGACACCCAGTTTTTTCAGATAAGGAATCTTTTTCTGTACGCCCGCAAAGGTGCCCGCTTCCTTAATTCTGGAGGAAACGTCTTTTGTAAAGCCGCGGACGTGCATGCCATAATAAATACTGTCTTCATAAGAGGTGCCCGGCCGTTTATCTCCCCGCCAGTCAAACTGTTCTGAAACAAAAGAACAGGCTCGCAAAGCGTCTTTTTTACCGGCCTCCCTGTGCTTTTCTCCAAACAGGCGATGCCCTGTGAGCCGCTTCGCACATAGATCCATTACAGGCTGCCCATCCTCATGAAAGAGATAGTCATAATCCTGTGAAGAAACCCCTGACAACATACAGCGATAAACACTGCCCTGTTTCATTTCTTCCGTGAAGTCAATCCGGACAGGTTCTGCGTTCTCCCTGCTATACAAAAGAATGCCATTGCTTTTCCTGCCATAAAGTTCTGCATGGATACTGATGCCCTGGGCTGTAACACTGACACCGGTCGTGTCTGCAGCCCATCTCTTCAAAGTAATTTTTTTATCCATAAGATTTTCCTGTGTCGTTAGATGGTTTTAAACCTACAAGGTGATTATAACATATTTATTTTCATCTGTGGAGTTTTTTCATATAGTTTTACTCTTTTTATAAAAGAGATTGCTAAAATACGCCAAAAATTATAAACTATAAGAAAGAGCTGGAACGACCGGAACAGATCGTGCCGGATGCTGCTTTTCACCCAGAGAAAGGAAGGATATCCTATGAAAAATGAATCACCTGAAACCATTACCGAACCCGATAAGAATATGGCCGAAGAAGAGATGACTGTAGAGCTGGAACTGGATGAGGGAACCATCACCTGTTCTGTCGTCACCATTTTTTCCGTCGGCGAAAAAGACTATATCGCTCTGCTTCCGCTTGGAGAGAATAAAGATACCGCGGAAGGTGATGTCTGGATCTATGGTTATTCGGAAAACCCCGAGGATCCTGATGAGGAACCGGAACTGCGCTATATTGAAGACGATGAGGAGTATGAGCGGGCGGCGGACGCCTTTGACGAGTATCTGGACAGCTGCGAATTTGATGAGATACTATAGAGGCTCCTGCAATTCTTTTAAAAACCTTGAGGGCTGTATCGGTTTCCTGTTACCGCCCTCTTCTTTTGTGTCCGTTTCTCCTGTGATATAGAGTAATGTCAGTTCTTTTTTTGCTCTTGTCGCGGCGACATAAAACATCCTGCGTTCCTCTTCGATTTCTTCCTCACTTTTTGCCTTTTTGTGCGGTGTGACACCTTCATTACAGTTGGGAATAAAGACTTTATCGTACTCCAGCCCCTTGGAGCCGTGCATGGTGATCAGTGTTACGCCGCATTCCGGCCTGCTCTCTGATTTTTCTTCTGCCTGACCGATCTCTGCCGCCTTTTTATTCACCGACCGGTTCTCTGTCATCTCAGTATTTCTTCTCTCCTCGACGATATCTCTCCACTGAGAAAGTGTCCGGCAGCCCCTGGCCGAATTTTGGATCAGATCAGCCTCCTCCAGGACATGCCTGCGGTCACCTGCTTCTGTTTTTTCCAGCAGGTAACTGTCGTAACCCACAGCTTTCCGGATATAGTTGATCGCCAGGAACACAGGCATTGTCCGTATCCGTTCCAGATCCGCCTGCAGCCGCAGAACCGTCCCCTGCATGGCAGGTCTGCCCTGATAGAAACGCATCAGATGTCCAAAATCTGCCCGTTCATTTACAGCTTCTCTGCTGATATAGCGAAGGGGCCTGTTCATAAACTGAAAAAACCGGCTTCTCGTTCTGTCTTTTACAGGAGTCTGTGCAAATTCCAGATAAGCAAGCAGATCATTTACAATCTCAGACTCGAAAATACCTTTCACTTTTTCCCGAAAGCGGCAGGGAATACCCGCCTGCCTGCATTTCTCTGCAAAAAGCGGAAACATACCGGAAGTTCTGTTTATCACAGCACACTCTGACAAGTTACCCGCATTTTTTTCCTGCCATAAATGCTCGATCAAAGCGCTTTCCAGCCTGTCAGAAGTCGCGTATCCTTCCAGCATGATCTCCCTGCCTTCACCGTTATGAGCCCGGCTGTTTTTGGAAAAGCGGTTTTTATTATGGACGATCAACCTTCCCGCAGCCTCCACGACCTGCGGCGTACTGCGGTAATTTATCGGCAGCGTCACAGTTTCCGCGTCCGGATAATCTACCGGGAAATGTAGCATGATCCCCGGTTTTGCGCCCCGGAAGCCATAGATGGACTGATCGTCATCCCCCACGATAAACAGATTGTTTTCCGGTGTGGACAGCCGCCTCACCAGACGGTACTGTAACGGCGCAATATCCTGAAATTCGTCGATCAGGAGATAGCGGTATCTGGTCTGATACTGCTTTAAAATATCCGGTCTTTTCTGAAACAGTTCTTCACACTTGAGCGCCATATCATCGAAATCCACTTTTCCCAAAATGTTCTGAGCTTCCCTGAAATCATGATTGATTTTGAAAAACAATTCCGGGGACAGAAAGTTTCCCGGTGATTCAGAGTGATCAGTCCGGTTTTTATATCGGCTGATCTCCGTTAAGATCTCTTCCAGCATATCTCCATGCATACTGATATTGTAATGATTTTTGCGGATGATATCCCGCAGTATTTTTTTCTTTTCCGCTTCGGATAAGATGCTGCCCGGTCGGCAGACAGAAGTTTCTCTCAAAATAGAATAAAAGACGGCGTGGAAAGTGCCGAAAGTCACCGGAGGATGCGTCCCTTCACAGAGGGATAAAAAGCGTTTCTGCATTTCTGCCGCTGCCGCCCTCGTGAATGTGATCACAAGGATCTCCGATGGGTTAATATGATGCGTGCCTATCAGATGTGCGATTCTTCGTGTCAGCACGAAGGTTTTGCCGGAACCGGGCCCCGCGAGGACCATCATGGGACCTGCCCCGTGAGCGATCGCCTTTTGCTGTTCCGGATTACCGGTCTGGTCCGGCTTACGAAACTGAGCAGATTTCTGCGCTCCCCGTTCCGGTAAGCCGAACTTTTGCGGGTTGCAGGAGCCGATCAGGTCAGGCTTTTTCAAACCGAAGCCCTCACCGATCCCCTTTTCCGTGCGATGTGTCAACCCTACGTCTGTTCCAGAAGCTCTATCCCTGCCTTAATCCTGGATAAAGACTCTTCCTTTCCGAGAATTTCCATGATCTCTGTGGCCCCCGCCGGCGTCATCTGCTTTCCGGAAACTGCGGTGCGGACCGGCCACAGCACATAGCCGTTCTTGCAGCCTTTGCCTGCCACAAAATCACAGAGTGTCTGATAGAGCGCATCATTGCTGTAATCTTCCTGTTTTTCCAGGACAGGAAGCAGTTCTTTTAAAACTTCCAGAGAAGATTCCGTTGTAGTTTTCATCTTTTTGTGGGCATACATCGCCGCATCATACTCCGGCAGTTCCTCAAAAAAGTCGATCAGTGCCGGAATATCCGGGAAAACCTCGATCCTCGTCTTCACCATCTCCGCGATCTTTTTCAGTTCCAGCGGCTTCTTGACTGTTTCAGTCAAATACGGCAAAGCCATCTCATAAAACCGGTCGAAATCCATCTGCTTGATGTATTCCCCGTTCATCCATTTCAATTTTGTATAATCAAACACTGCCGGAGACTTGGACATATGGCGATAGTCAAAGGCTTCGGTCAGTTCTTTTAACGTGAAGATCTCCCGGTTATCCGAAGGACTCCACCCGAGAAGCGCCACGAAATTCACCACCGCTTCGGTCAGGAAGCCCTGCTCGATCAGATCCTCATAGGAGGAATGTCCGCAGCGCTTGGACAGCTTATTATGCTCCTCATCCGTGATCAGAGGGCAGTGTACATAAACCGGCACCTCCCAGCCGAAGGCCTCGTAGAGCCTGTTGTATTTCGGGGAGGAAGACAGATATTCATTCCCCCGCACCACATGGGTGATCCCCATCAGATGGTCGTCCACCACATTGGCAAAATTATAGGTAGGATAGCCGTCAGATTTGATCAGGATCATATCGTCCAGCTCCGCATTCTCCACCGCGATATCTCCGTAGATCTCGTCGTGGAACACCGTTTCGCCTTCCGTGGGGTTATTCTGTCTGATCACATAGGGCACACCGGCGGCAAGCTTTTCTTCCACCTCCTCTTTGTTCAGGGAAAGACAATGCTTATCATAGACGTTGATCTCCTTCCCGGCCACGGTTCTTGTCAGGCCCGCCAACCGCTCTTTGTCGCAGAAACAATAATAAGCCTCACCCTTTTCGATCAACTTTTTCGCGTATTCCAGGTACAGTCCGCTTTTTTGTCTCTCGCTCTGTACGTAAGGCCCCACACCACCGTCCTTATCCGGCCCCTCATCGTGGACAAGGCCTGTCTTTTTCAGCGTCCTGTAGATGATATCCACAGCCCCTTCCACAAGCCTTTCCTGATCGGTATCCTCAATACGGAGAATAAAATCTCCGCCCTCATGCTTGGCGATCAGGTAGGCATATAAGGCCGTCCTCAGATTGCCTACATGCATCCGCCCGGTGGGACTGGGCGCAAATCTAGTCCTTATTTTCATCGCTTTATACTCCTTTGTTTCATAATGATAGTTTTTTACTGTCTGTTTTATGTGTTTACAAATCGCAGGTTAATAATGTGAAGAAATGACCCGGCTCGGTTTATCCCAGTTATTTTAGCATACTATAAAATCCATAACAAGAAATTTATGATGGTTTTTTTGCCAGATTTCCCGCCATACACAGTGACTCCGCCATATCAACATAAGGCCCATAATTCGGAATCACCTCGAAACCCAGTTTCCTGTATACCGCACAGGATTCCGTAAGCAGCTCCCCTGTCTCAAGCAGCATCCTTTCATATCCCAGTTCTTCTGCCCATTCCATCAGCAGAGAAACCAGCCTTGTCCCAATTCCCCTTCCCTGAAAATCCGGGCGAATAAACACCCGCTTCAATTCCACAGTCTTAACCTCAGATCCGTCCTTTTCCACACTGAAATATTTCCGAATCGCTCCGCCACCCACAGGCATTTCCTCCTCATAGACAACGATCGCTTCTTTTATATCATCCAATTTGTTAAATTTACTGTATTTATCCCGCTGTATCTTTTTCCCGACGCGTCTGTCCAGATACGCATCCAGCATAGCGCAGTTCTCGATAAAGTCTCTGTTCTTACCGTCTGTTCTTACATACTCCAAAATATATGCCCCCTTTCAGGTAGACTGCATTATGCGGATCAGCACAAAGCAGATAAAATCTGTTACATCAATTATCTCTGCTCCTGATGCTCCTCCACATACTTCAAAAACTCCGGCGTTTTCGCCCAATACTTTATCCCCCAATTTTCAAAATTCCACTCATCCATATAAGAATTACATTCATAGTCCACATAATATAGCTTATGAGAAGATGCAAAGGTATTTTGCTTCCCGGAATATAATTCAGAGAAATCTGCCTGCGCATTTCGCCTCTCCTCCCGCAGAATGAAATTTGTAGGAAAAAAATCAATATTAAGCCCGGCATCATACAAAATCCTGCACATTTCCTTTACCTGCTGCAGACAGCTCTCGGGCAGCGCATCCTTTAAGACAAGTTCATACACCGTCTCACCTTCTATGTACTCCTTTATGAGCCGTTCATTCTCAGGATCTGCATCGAGCATTTCCGGCATTGCAATACCAAGATCTTTCAGACGATGGTAATCTCTTATTTCCGCCGCCATCTTATCCCCAAACTGGTAATAATCGCACCGCTCATGGTGAATCTGTTTTAGAACAGCCATATTGTCTCCGCTCTGTGCCAGATAGGAATAGCCGCCCTTTCCTCTTCCCAGCAGCCGCAGAATCTTCCATTCCCGTTCTCTGACAGTTACGATCTCATCCGCACGAAATTCCGACACCAGATAATACCTCCCTGAAATCACTTATTCTGTATATAATTGCGGTACGCCCGTCCAGGCGAGTTCCGGCATGGAATCCAACTGATTTAAATAAACATAGATCGTCTGATGATCTCCCCAGATTCCCGAATCCGGCTGTTTTGTACATAAAGTGATATGATAATATCCGGGATTTATTTTGAGAATCTGTTCCGGCGGACAGTCTGCACTCCATTCCATCAGCCAAAACAGGTCGATCATACATAATTTATCATCCTGTATGTCGATGCCAAGCCGAATGGCAACGGGATATTCTGCAAGCAGCTCCTCCTGCGGATACCCTTCTCTGCATTTAAGCGTAAAATCTCCGCCTGTTCCGGTACAAAATCCTACCACATCCCCCTGTTTAATATGCCTGGCGACATCCTCAGGCCGCAAAAAAATTGCTTCCCTCAGGAATCTCCCTGTTCGTTTCCGGAGAATAAAATACAATCCCCATTCCGTCTATTGCCAGACTGATATCTTTTTCCTCAAAATTCATAAATTTTACCCCATAAAATAAAGAAAATTTTTGAAACTGTCTCGATTCTACCACAAATTTTTTCCATATTCAATCACGTAAACAAACGATTTCAAATCCACTGCTTATTTACAGGTAATCAGTACATCAGTCCTGACGGACTCATCACCAATTTCTAATCCGCCCTGCATAATTTTCCTCTCATTACACATCCTAAATCAAACCGCCAAAAGCTTTTTTCAAGGAGGAATCCACTACGTGAGCGATAAAAAACACAAAAACAGGAAAAAAAATCATAAAAAAGATCAGGAGGCATACCGCATGGGCGACGATAAAAACAAAAAACAGGGTGAGGAAACGAGAGAAGAAATCAAGGAAAGCGGCCAGCTGATCCTTGACAAAAACAAAAAGAAAAACCATATTCAGCTGATCACGATCATTGGCGAGATCGAAGGCCACGATAATCTGGGCAGCAATTCCAAAACCACAAAGTACGAGCATATTCTGCCGAAACTGGCCGCAGCAGAGGACGATGAAAATATTGACGGCCTGCTCTTTTTGCTGCATACCATGGGTGGCGACGTGGAAGCGGGCCTTGCTATTGCGGAACTGATCGCATCCATCAGCAAACCCACCGTATCCCTTGTGCTGGGCGGCTCCCACTCCATCGGCGTTCCGATCGCCGTCAGCACAGACTGTTCTTTCATTGTTCCCACCGGAACCATGGTAGTACATCCGGTGCGCATGAGCGGCACAGTGATCGGCGCCAAACAGACTTTCGACTATTTCAGACAGATGCAGGCCCGTATCAGTTTCTTTGTCTCCCATCATTCCGATATCAGCAAAGAGCGTTTTGAGGAGCTGATGATGGAGACAAAAATGCTGACCAAGGACGTGGGCACGATCCTCGAGGGTTCAGAGGCAGTGGAGGAAGGCATTATCGACGAAGTCGGCGGCCTCAAAGAGGCCATGGCTGAACTGCAACGAAGGATCGAAAAGCAGAAAACGGGAAAACATTAGTGTGCGACTGAACTGTGACGTTTACACATCAAAGTCATCATCATCTGCTACCTCAAGATCAAATTTCATATCCGCTTCCTTCACCTGAAAACCGAAATCCGCCTGCGCATGGCTCTTCTTTTTCGGTATGGGAAGCGGATTATGCAAGGGTTCGCCGGGAGCAGGTTTTTCCTGCTCTTTTCCTTCATCTATCATCTTTTCCATACTCATCTTTTTTTGTACCTTTCTTTTTATCTTCTTTTCAGTTGTTATATTTTCTTTCATGATCTCCTCTTTTTTCATCTTTTCGCTTCCTGGCATTTTCGTTTTTTCTTTGATGAAAAGTTTTCTCTTTTTTTCCGCGGCAACTGAATTTTTTTCTTCCCTCAGTATTGCATCTTCCCCTTCTGTCTCCGTCTGTGCTTCCGGCAGACGAATAACACCATGGAAACCGATCCCCGCTAACAGAACCCACGAAAGAGTCGTGATCATCTGTGCATCGCCATAAAAAATATTGAAGACAGACAAAACATAAACAAGGAACAGATTCAAAATAAAGGCGCTGTTCTGATTCCTTTTCCATATAAGAAATGCAGGAATCACAAAGAAAGCGAGAGAAATAAGCAGCACAGAACCAACCAGAGTTGTGTCCGGTAACAGCACAACATCTTTGAGGGCCCCCCTGTCAAAACCTGTACGCTGCGCATAAAGCGTATAAAGCGCCTTCAGATATTCCATTAAACTCATTTTTCCTGTTTGTGAAGCATACAAAGCAAACAGGAAAAATCCGACCATACCACCCAAAAGCGCCGTTAAATGAATCTTCACTGCCGGTTTTATCTTCTCACTGTCCAGAGAGTACAACATCGCAAAAAAGAGATACAGAGAGATGCCATACAAATCAAGGTAACATAAAAAACCGATATAGACACCTGCAATAAAGGTAAAAAGGTAAAATGACGAAGAAAATCGACTTCTTTCTTTAAATTTCTGAAAAAGCATTCCTGACAGAAAAAAACCAAACAGATAAAAAGAAAGAAAGAAAAACTCCGGTGTCAGTGAAAATACATATCCCAGTGTTCCCGGCAGAAAAGCAAATACTGCCATAGAAGTAACAGCAGGAACTACTCCCGAAAAAGACCGCACAGCGCTGTATAACAACAGCAGACAGGCAAAAAACAGAATGATCTGCAGTATCACTCCGGCAAAAGGCGTATTTCCAAAAATGAGGAGCATGACATGTAACAGGCATGGATAGAGCCAGGACGCTCCATGCACCACAAAGGACACATTTTTTCCGGCAGAAACAAGCGCCTGACTGTAAAAGCTGTTATCCTCCAGTGTCAGCGGAATATGATAAAACATGTACAACACAAGATATATTACCGCTCCAACCAGAATAAGCACCGGTAAAACCACGGAGACCACTTTTTCCAGCCGCTCTTTATCTCTGATATGTTCTCCGAGTTCCATGCTGAGCGTGCGGAGTGCAAAAAAAACCAGACTGGTCAACAGCAGATAGCCCCACACAGCACCTGCAACACCGACATAGGACCAATTTAACAATTCATCGATCCTGGCCGCATCCAAAGCAAAAATCATTGCAAGACAACACAAAACTGCAAAAGCTGCCCATATAAAATAGCTGAATATACTTTTTTTCAGATTCATTTGTTTCCCCAAACGGGTTTAAAACTTCCGTCTGCTTTACTGTTCTTTATTTTCAGATGATTCTCTTTCATCCAGAAAGGTTTCTATATTGTATCGGGGTCTCTGTTTTACCTCTATATAAATCTTGCCGATATACTGCCCGATCAACCCGATACTGACAAGCTGTACGCCGCCTAAAAACCAGATCGACAAAATTAAAGAAGTCCATCCGGCAGTTACACGCCCGGTGAAATAACTCCAGAGCGCATAAACAGCCGCCAGAAATGACAATACAATAATGCCGATCCCCAGCGTTGTGATCAGACTGATCGGCTTTACACTGAAAGAACTGATTCCATTGAATGCCAGCGCCAGCATCTTTTTAAGTGGATACTTGGACTCTCCTGCCACCCGTTCTTTTCTCTCATAGTAAACACAGTCCGTCTGATAGCCGATAAGCGGCATCATACCACGCAGAAACAGATTGGTTTCCCTGTATTTTGAAAACTGTTCTACGGCCCGCCTGGACATCAGTCGAAAATCTGCATGGTTATAAACAGTTTTCACGCCCATCATTGCCATCAGTTTATAAAAACTCTGGGCTGTAAAACGTTTAAAGAACGTATCGGAAGACCTGTCTTTGCGCACACCGTATACGATATCATTTCCCTCATGGAATTTATCGATCATCTCCTCGATTACGGCCACATCATCCTGAAGATCCGCATCAATGGAAACCGTCACATCACTACAGTCCCTCGCGGTGATAAGTCCGGCAGTCAGTGCAAACTGATGCCCTACGTTTCCGGCCAGTTTTAAGCCCTTTACATTTGAGTGAAGCCTGTGCTCCTCCTCGATCAGTTCCCAGGTTCTATCCTTGCTGCCATCATCCACAAAAAGTACAAAACTGTCCTCCGCTATTTTTTTCTTCCTAATCAGATCCTCCAGCACACCTCTCAGTGCTTCAGATGAGATCTTCATCACCGCTTCTTCATTATAACAGGGTACCACAAGTGCAAGTCTGTCCATGTGTTTTATCCTTTCTATGCTCCTTCCAAACAGGTTTTCCCTAATCCGTCACTTCCATCGCCTGAGCCAGATCTGCGATAATATCGTTAATATTTTCAATTCCCACAGAGAGCCTGATCAGGTCCGGGGCTACGCCCGCCTCCACAAGCTGTTCATCTGTCATCTGTCTGTGGGTATGGCTTGCAGGATGGAGAATACAGGTTTTGGAATCTGCCACATGAGTAGCAATCACAGCAAGTTTCAGCTGATCCATCATCATACCTGCCGCTGCTCTGCCGCCCTTCAGCCCAAAAGCGATCACACCGCAAGTGCCCTTCGGCATATATTTCTGTGCCAGATCATAATACTTACTTCCTGTAAGTCCCGGGTAATTTACCCACGCCACTTTATCATGTTTTTCCAGGTACTGCGCCACTTTCAACGCATTACTGCAATGTCTTTCCACACGAAGAGCCAGTGTTTCCAGTCCAAGATTCAATAAAAACGCATTCATTGGCGCTTGGACGGATCCCAGATCTCTCATCAGCTGAGACGTGGCCTTCGTAATATAAGCGCCCTTTCCGAATTTCTCCGTATAGACAATGCCGTGGTACGATTCATCCGGTGTACACAGCCCAGGATACCTGTCCGGATAAGCCATCCAGTCGAAATTGCCGGAATCCACAATACAGCCACCCACTGTCGCACCGTGGCCATCCATATATTTTGTGGTAGAATGAGTCACAATGTCTGCCCCCCAGGCAATGGGATTACAATTGATTGGTGTCGCAAAAGTATTATCCACAATCAAAGGACAGTGGTGCTCGTGAGCAAGAGAAGCAAATTTTTTAATATCCAACACAACCAATGCCGGATTCGCAATGGTTTCCGCAAACACACATTTTGTATTTTCCCGGAAAGCTTTCTCCAGTTCTTCCTTCGGTGCATCAGGATCCACAACGGTACAGCTGATCCCCATCTTTTTCATAGTACAGGTCAGCAAATTGAATGTGCCGCCATACACTGTGGAAGACATCACAATATGATCTCCGTTCTCACAGATATTGAAAACCGCATAATAATTGGCAGCCTGACCGGAACCAGTTAACATCGCGGTATAACCGCCTTCCAGTTCACAGATCTTCTGCGCCACCATATCATTCGTCGGGTTCTGCAGCCTTGTATAAAAATAACCGGAATCCTCCAGATCAAAGAGCCGTCCCATCTGCTCGGAACTGTCATATTTAAAAGTAGTGCTCTGAATAACCGGCATCAGTCTTGGCTGGCCGTTTCCAGGCTTCCAGCCGGATTGTACACACATCGTATCCTTTTCCATCATTAACTGCCCTTTCCCGTATCATGCTCTGTAAATTCCGATATTATTTCTCTGCCATATATTCTTTTCTGAGAGATTCCATCATATCGCAGTAAACTTCCTTACAGTTTTCCGGCTGCCCACTTTTAATGTAAGCGACACATGGGGCAAGATAAGTATCCCACAGCCAGACATATTTTTTCTGTGCACCCATATCTCTGGCGATCCGTTTCACCAGAGTCGGTGCAATGTCATAGTATTCGTCGATCAGAGCCTGTCCTTCTTTTGTGGAAGCAAGATAGCCATCTCTGAACTCCTTAATCAGTTGAAGTTCCTCACATTCTTCCCCCTTGTTCAGATTTATGCAGACTGCTGTGGTCACATAGCAAAGTTTTCGCTTAAACCCCTGCATGATCGATTCATAACTGGCTGCTGAAATATTGCTGTCTTTAAATGCTTTTCTCCACTCCTCGCAGATCACGTCTGCCAGCCTGTCTGCTCTGCTGTTTTGTATTTCCTTGATGGACGGCAGTACAAAGATGACCAGATACATGTTTTTGTCCATCTGTGCAGAAAATTTATCATTCTTTTTTCGTATCTGCCCGAGAACTTCCTCCTGTTCTCTGATAAAAGCGCCTGCGATCCTGACACAGATTTCCTCCAACTCTTCCTCAGCCAGATCGTTCAGTATCTGTTTTACAGAACTGTAGAAAGCATAATTTTCTTCTTTGTGAGTCTCAAACAGGCCCGCATAGGAATCCTTCTTAAAAGCTCTTACTTTCTTCTGAAAGTCTTTGCATACCACCCCTGTATGCCCCAGCACAAAACCCAGATTTTCCTGATACCTGGCTTTCCTGACAGCACCTCTTTCCTGTGTATCTGCCGTTTTCTCTGATTCCGATACCGTTTTTCTTACTTCAACCAAATCTATTTTCTCACCGCAAAACATGCACAGGATAGACTCTCTGTCTGCAGGTGCCTGCATCTCTTCCTTACAGTGAGGACATTTGATTAAAATAGTTTCCATTTTTTATCCTTTCTGATGAACTCCGGTAAGCTGAATGCTCTGCTATCCTTTATTCATTCCAGTTGTGATATACCGCCTGCACATCATCATCTTCGTCCAACAGATCCAATGTCCTCTGCAGATTCTTTACAGCGGTTTCATCCGTCAGATCCACATAATTCTGTGGAATCATTGTCACCTCCGCGGAAGCCATGGGAATCCCGGCCTTTTCCAGTGCCTGCCGCACAGTCTCGCAGTCCTCCGGAACAGTTAATATCTCATAACTGTCCTCCTCTTCATTAAAGTCTTCCGCTCCTGCATCCAGCGCAAGCATCATCATCTCGTCGGCTTCCATATCGCATTCTTCCTTATCAATGATGATCTGCCCTTTTTTATCAAACATATAGGATACACAGCCCTGTGTCCCCACATTACCCTGCCCTTTTGTAAAGGCATTTCTGACATTGGCCGCAGTCCGGTTCTTATTGTCAGTCAGCGCATCTACAATGATTGCTATGCCGTTTGGTCCATAGCCCTCATAAGTAACATACTCATAATTGACATTGCCATCTTCACCGGCAGCCTTCTTGATACCGCGCTCAATCGTGTCGTTTGGCATATTATTTGCTTTCGCCTTCGCAACAACCTGAGCCAGCTTAAAGTTATTTGAGGGGTCCGGGCCTCCCTCTTTTACCGCCACAGCGATCTCACGGCCAATGATGGTAAAAATTTTCCCCTTTGCCGCATCATTTTTCTCTTTTTTGTGTTTAATGTTTGCAAATTTTGAATGTCCTGACATGTGTATTATCTCCTCCGTCCATTTTACTATGTATGACTTTTCTTTACGAGCACTTTTTCGATCCGTCTGTTTTCCACCTTCAGGATCTGGAACTGGTAATCACCAACCATAACGGAAAATTTTTCGTTTTCTTCCGGAATTTTATCCATCCTGGAGATCATAAAACCGTTCAGTGTGTCGAACTCTTCCTCCTCAAAATCAATGCCGAACCGATCTTCCAGCTCTTTTAACTCCGACATTCCGTCTATCACATACTCATCTTTCCCTCTTTTATGTATATGGCTTTCTTCCTTGTCATACTCATCCAGAATATTACCCACGATCTCCTCCAGAATATCCTCCATGGTCACAAGTCCGGCGGTCTGTCCGTACTCGTCAATGATGATCGCCATCTGCATTTTTTTCTGCTGCATTTCACGGAACAGAATATCGGTTTTTTTTCTTTCTGTCACAAAAAGAGCTTTCCTGAGCAGATCAGGAATATCCTTTATGGCCAGTTTCCGGTTTGCAGCGATCCGATTCACGCGAAACGCATCTTTTAAAAATAAGATGCCAACAATGTGATCAATGTTTTCGTCATAGACCGGAAATCTGCTGTTAGTCCCCTCCAACATATAATCTAACGCCTCTTTAAGCGTCATATCGGCTTCAATTGCGGCAATCTGGGAGCGATGTGTCATGATATCCCCGGCCTCTTTGTCATTCATGGCAAAAATATTGGAAATCATCTCAGCCTCATCATCCTCGATCGTCCCCTGCTCCTGCCCTTCACTGACCATGGTTAAAATATCTTCTTCCACTTCCTCCGGCTTCCCGCCCCGTCTGTTTTTCAGCCCTTTTTTCATAAATTTTACGATGGTATCCAGCCTGGAACTATCGGGGTTTCCATCTGCATCTGTCATTTTCTCATCTCCTGCTATAGTATTTGTGGTCCCATCCTGTCCCGGAGCCACATAAAATATCAACTTACAATATATCATCTATCCCAGATACAGTCAAGAAAAAAGCCCTGAACTGACTAGGAAGTCAGTTCAAGGCTGATTGCCAATGCATGATTTACCTGATTCATCATCTTGTCATCGAGATGACATACTCTGTCCTTTAATCGCATTTTATCTATTGTTCTGAGCTGTTCCAGCAATATCACCGAATTTTTTTCCATCTGGTACTGTTCTGCGCGAAGCTCTATATGAGTCGGGAGCTTTGCTTTGTTTTGTCTTGATGTGATCGCCGCACAGATGACGGTGGGGCTGTGTCTGTTCCCTGTATCATTCTGTACGATAAGTACCGGTCTTACGCCGCCCTGTTCGGAACCTACCACGGGCCTTAAGTCGGCATAGTAAATATCTCCTCGTTTCATGGGCACTCACCTCTTGAAATTTTCCTGCAATCTATCCGCTGCAGTTGATATTTACAGTATTTCCCGTGGTTATTTTTTCATACACCGGAAATTAAATTTTCTTGAAAAACATACTTTTCATCATGTATAAGTGGTGTAACACAAACCGTTTCAGAGAAGGCAGCATCTTTTACAGATACACCCGCGGAATGCGGCTGCCCAAGTCACAGGCCAGCTCATAATTAAAACGGCCTGACAGTGTCCCCAGCTCCTCCATAGTAATACACTCTGTTCCATCCACACCAACCAGAGTCACCAGATCCCCCTCTCCTGCTTCCGGAATATCCGTTACATCCACCATAAACTGATCCATACAGACTCTTCCAAGGATTGGAGCCCGCTTTCCGCGGACCAGTACTTCCCCTTTTTCGGAAAGCCCTCTCGGATAACCGTCCCCATACCCCACCGGGACAGTAGCGATCCGCCTTTTTTTATCCGTCACATAAATACCTCCATAGCTGACAGGTGTTCCTGCAGGGACCGTTTTTACATAAACGAGATGACTGTATAAACTAAACAGTGGATGAAGCGCAGTCCTGTCTTTGTCCATTTCCTCTGATGGCCACAGGCCATACAACGCGATCCCGGCACGTACCAGATCAAGTCCTGTTTCCGGCAGTTCCATAATGGCAGCACTGTTGGCGCAGTGCTTTAACGGAACTTCCAGGGAAAGTTCTTCTTCCAGCCGTTTTGTAAAAGATGTAAACCGTTCAAACTGTTCCAGGGCGCTTGTCTTGTCCTTTTCATCTGCCCTGGCAAAATGGGTAAAAATTCCCTCAATTTCCAGCCCCGGCATATCCATCACTTGTTTTACAAAGGCGAGACCTGTGTCATCCGGAAAAATACCGATTCTGGACATGCCGGTATCTACCTTGATATGAACTTTCAGTTTTTTTCCCTGTCTGAGCGCCTCCTCTGAAAGCGATACTGCCATATCCTGCCGAAATATGGTGGGCCTGATATCCTCTGCCACCAGCTTTTCATAACAATCCGGAAACGTGTAGCCTAAAATCAGAATCGGTTTATGAAGGTTATTTCTCCGAAGCTGCAGCGCTTCTTCCACCGTTGCCACCGCATAGCCGAAAACATATTCCAGAGAGGCCAGCTTTTTTGCCAGCTGTACGGCACCATGCCCATAAGCGTTTGCCTTGATGACAGCCAGTATCTTTGTTTCCGGCATCAGTCCTTTTTTCAGGCTTTCCAGATTTTCCAGGGCCGCATCCAACTCCACCACTGCACAGACTCTTTTATGTTCTCCCAATATATTTTCTATATTCAACATTTTTCATACCACCTTTTCAATGAACATTTACATCTGGTTTACAGTCAAACAGCTCCGGCAGCGCATCAATAATATCGCCGGCCTTCATGGATATCTCCCCATATTTTTCAGCTGCTCTGTCTCCGGCAAGCCCATGCACGAAAACCGCCCTGTAAACCGCCTCAAAATACGCCTTTTTCGTAAAGTTTTCTTCGAAAGATAGTTTACCTCTCAGATTTCCCTGTTCTCTTAGTCTCACTGCACAAAGCGCTGTAAGGGCTCCGACTATTCCTGACAGAACATCTCCGGAGCCGGCCGTTGCCATGCCGCTGTTGCCGGTCTGATTGATATAATAGTGAAACTGCCCTGCCTCATCTGCATAACAGACGACTGTGACAGCATCCTTTCCTGCCAGGATCACACCGCTCTCTCTGGCGAAACATTCCAGTTTTTTCATTCGTTCCGCCTGCAGCTCTTCCATCGAACTATGCAAAAGCCTCGCAAATTCCGCCATATGGGGTGTCATGATCACGATGCCGCCTGCAGCCGTATACTGCTTTATCAGCCGAAACAGTCTTTCGGAAGAGGCTGCCAGATTCAATCCATCTGCATCCAGAACCAGCGGCTTCCTCTCTTTAGCCTCTGACATCAGCGTCATAATTTTCCACAGATTTTCCTCCGTCTCCTTCTCCAGTCCGATACCGGGTCCGGCTATCACTGCATCACACCAGTCAAGCAGCATATCCCAGTCCGTATCCCTCGTCACGGCCTGATACATCGCCTCCGGCAGCTCTGATAAAATGAGATCCCTGTTTTCTGGTGTGGATATAAACTGCAGCATCCCTGCGCCGCTGCGTAAAACTGCCCTTCCCGCAAGAAGCGCTGCACCGGGAGATTTTGTACTTCCGGCAAACAGCAGTACCTTTCCGTAATTGCCTTTGTGGCTGTTTTTCTTCCGATGCAGAAAAGTGTCCAGACATTCCTTTCTCGCCGCTTCCCCTTTATCCAGGGTTATTCCGGCCGGATATTTTCCCAGAAAGCTATCCTCTGTAATGCCGATCCCGGCACACCTTATTTTGCCACAGAACTCTTTTCCCGGATAAAGCAACATCCCCGTCTTCTGAAAACCGAAGGTTACTGTAAGATCCGCCTGAAAAAAGCCGCCAGGTATGCTGCCATCCTGTGCCGATACACCGGAAGGAATATCCAGAGCGGCTTTTTTCCCGTGCAGACTGTTCATCCATTCGACTTTTTCTCTGTCTGCACCATTCAACGGTCGGGACAGACCGACACCAAACAGTGCATCAACCACCAGTTCATAGTTTTCCCCGCTCTGTCTGACATTCTTTTCCCACATATCGTCAGTTATGATCTCCAGTGTCCGGTCTGTATTCGTACTACGCTGTCTTTCTTCTTCCGCCTTATATCGTTCCAGTATTCTCATCTGACATGTTAACGCATCAGAATATTTTTCTTCTTTCCCGCTGACAAGCACCGTGACCCGATGCCCCTGCAAATAAAAGAGACGTGCCAGCGCCACGCCGTCTCCGCCGTTGTTCCCGTTTCCCGCCACAATCAAAATGCGCACACGTTTCGTAAAAAGATTTTGCCATTCTTCTATAATGAAATCCTGTGCTGAGAGCGCCGCCCGCTCCATCAGGACAAGCTGAGGCACACCAAAACGGGTGATCGTATTTTCATCTGCGCGCCGCATCTCCTGCGCCGTTACAACATAGCTCATAATTCCTCTCTCCGGCAAGTATCCTTTTACTCGATATAGCCTTCTTCCTTTTTCTTCGGCCTGTACGATTCAGGATTGTAATGCATGTCAAAAATATCGATCACATCCCGGCCAAAAATGTTATGCATATAAGAATACAGTTCGTAGGTACTTGTTTCCCGCTCCTGTTTGCGGATAATATTCTCTCTGAGCTGTACGCGGATATCCTGGATCCACTTATCATAGTACTCTATTTCTCTGCGATTTTCCTCCAGGTGTTTATAGCAGATCTCCATGGTTCTTAGCATCAGTTGATAATTTGTCTCTTCAATCCTTTTTGGAAGATCCCGATGTTCTTCCTCCAGCGCCTTCAGCCTCTCACTGCATTCCTCTACCATCGCTTTATGATTTGCCATGGCTTTTTCAATCGCTTTATCGTGCTGACCGCCATATCTGTCTGCCAGCTGTATGATTTCGTCCATCAGCTTTCTTTTGACAAACTTCAGCTTTTTGTACTCCTCATTCACCTTTCCCTGTTCTTTCAGCAACTCGTTCAGTTTCTTTTCCAGCTTCTTAATTTCCGGTGTTTCCTTTGCCTGGGTAAACAGTTTGTGCCAGTTATTATCTAACGTCAGAATAGGCAGTTTTGTTTTTGATAACGCCGGTTTGTAGATATCATCTGTTCTTGACATGGTAATGTTCCCCACTCCTGTTATTTATTAGATCCGCGCATCACTTTTTAACCGAAAGGACAATTTCATCAGGCTCTCGGACAGGTGTACATTTTCCACCTGGATATGTGATGGCACACTCAGATCACAGTGTGCAAAATTCCAGATTCCACGAATACCACACTCGGAAAGAATGCCTGCCACTTCCTCCGCGCTGGTTTTTGGAATTGTCAGCACCGCAATATCAATATCATTTTCTTTCACAAAACGTTCGAGATTTTCCATCGGCTGCACCGGTATATCCCGGATCTTTTTCCCACAGAGTGCCGGATTATTATCAAAAATACCACAAAACAAAAACCCACGCCTCTGAAAATTCATATAATTGACAAGAGCCTGTCCCAGGTTGCCTGCCCCTATCAGGATCAACTTATGAGTCTTATCAAGCCCAAGTATTTTCCCGATCTCATGATATAAATATTCCACATTATAACCGTAACCCTGCTGTCCAAAACCGCCAAACTGATTGAGATCCTGCCTGATCTGAGAAGCTGTTACATGCATCAGATTACTCAGCTCTTTCGAAGATATTCTTGTGACCCCCTCATCCTTCAGTTCGCCGAGATATCGGAAATACCGCGGCAGCCTGCTGATCACTGCCTGCGGGATTTCCTTTGACAATTCCTTTATCGATTCCATTTTCCCATAACCTCTGTCCGCATTTATTCTTTCGTCACCACTGTCACCGTCTGATATGGTATCTCGATCCCCTGTTCCAGATAGTGTTTCACCAGAGCAAGGCGTATATCACTGCAGGCACGGAAACTGTCATCCAGATTTTTGGTCCAGACTGTAGTCTTCAAAACCACGCCGTCAGCGGAATATCCTTTCACAAAAACATTGTTTTCCATTGTGTTGAGCGTCAGTTCATGCTCCGCACAGATCTGTTTCATCAATTCTATGGCTTTTTCGATATCCGAATCATACCCCACCGTGATCTCCATAAAATTCCCGATATTCTCCGTATAATTTGTATTGGTAATCACTGCGGAGTCCATCACGGAATTGGGAACGATACAGCTCTCATCATTATACTGGCTGATGATCGTATGACGCAGTGTGATATCCGTCACGACTCCTTCCGCAATCACACTGTTTCCCTGGGATACCCGGATCTTGTCATTCACATTGTAGGGTTTGGAAAACGCAAGGCTGAAACCGCTGATCACATTGGAAAGCGCATGCTGCGCTGCAAAAGTAGCCACCGCGATAACTAACGAACCGCTCTGCAAAAGAACCGTACTCATATCTTTTGTCAGTTCAAACTGCTGTGCCAGCATATAGATCGTCAGTACGATAATAAGCGCCCTGATAATACCTCTGGAAAATCGAAGATGCGCCGCCTTATTTTTCTTTTCCAATCGCCTGAATACTATATTTACAACCTGGGTCAGCACACAGGCTACCCCGATAAATATGGCAATCAGAATAATATGATCCACCGTCATGAGACCTTTTACCTCTGCTACAATAAATTTATAACTAATATCCCCTGTCACCAGTAAGGAACTCTCCATCCTGTCACTCTGTCACTTTTTCCATACGAAACATCTTATGACAGGATATGTCTCACAATGACATCCTTTTTTCCGAAAAAATTCCTGACAGAAACAACAGAAAAGGAAACGCGGCTATCACAGGGTACAGATACCGCAGCTGTACTGTTGGTCCAAGGAGCAGTGTAAGAAAATATCCAAATACCAGAGTAAGCGGAATACATTCCATAAATTTGCGCCGTATCAAAAGCCACCCGGTCAACAGCAGATACAGCCAGATCCAAATCCCCGGCACAAACAAATACTTTAATACCGGAAGGTTTAAATAGGCATTGTCACCAGCCCATTTTTCCATACGCTCACGAAGTGCAGGCCATTTTGAATCCTTATAAATTCCCATTCCGTTCAATGTCGCCTCATCCCATCTCGTCTGGACATAGCCGCCGCCGGCAGCCTGCCCTTCCTGTGCGTTAATGACAGCATGTGTCACATCGCCCGGATACAGATAACCGGCGTTTACTGCCAGTGCAGCATTCAGATAATCACCGGGAAACTGTAAAAACAGTCCGATATAAGTGGACAGAAACTCCTTTGCCCTGTATCTGGCAACATAAGTGTTGGTATGTCTTTTTACGGGGTCCGTAAAATCGGGCCGGTAGCTTTTGTAACCCTCATCCAGAATAAAATCATTGATCAACGCCCTGTCCTTATCTGACATCGCTCCGTCGTCCTCCGGTATGACGCCCACACCTCCGTGATAAACCATCGTTCTTGCTAACTGCTGTATCGGCATGCACAGCATTTCCCGTTTATCCCCCTGCTCAGCATGGGTCACTCTGAATATTCCCGACAATGCAAGATTTCCAAGGAGAAAAACTCCAAACGCTAATAAAAACACTTTCCCCAGAAATCGCCGTTTCTTCTTTCCAAGACCAACGGCGGCAAGCAGAAAAACAAGCAATACAAGATATGCATACTTCCCGTTGTTGCGAAAAAGCAGCATACCTGTTCCGGCAAATACAAATAACGGCACATACTGTTTGTGCCCTGCCATGATTTCCGGCAGAGTAAACAGCACAACCAGAAAGAAAGCGCTGAATACGACATCTTTCGTCACGCTCACACTCATATAAATATGAAAAGGATAAAACATGCAGAACAGCTGTACGAAGAACAGAAAAAGCAATTTCGCCCCATGCCTGTAAAGACAGAACATGCCGAAGGCGAAAGCAGCGGCAAGCAGTATCATCTGAAATAACGCATAACAACCGATCCCTGTATTGACATCTCCAGACACATGCTCTCCGAGCTCCATGAACATTTTTAACAGTAGCGTGTGGGCAATGGGATGATGGTCGATATACCCTCCTGAAACGACCTGTCCCACCTGGATCGGCATATCATATGCACAGATAGCAGGATAATATGCTAAAAACCCGGGAAACCAGGCAATAAAATTAAGAAGAAAACTGCCCCCGAATATCTTCCAGGCTTTCCTCTGATCGCCGCAGGGAGCGCCATTTTGTTCCAAAAATCCAAAGTACTCTTCGATCCTGTAAAAAAGCAGACAGATCAGGATGCCCGCTACTCCGCCTGCGGCAAGACTGACGCCAAAGATAAAAGCGGTATGCCCTGCGCTCCACAGAATATTGCCGTCTTTGGCCAGTTCCCGTCCCGTAATAAGACTAAACACAAACAAAAAACCTGTGATCGCAAAGATCGGATATGCGATTGTCCTGGAGAGTAGTCGTTTCTGCTGCATTGTCAGGATGTCCTTTCATTAGCGGTGTAAGCCTTATATGTCACTGCTCATTATCTAAGTCAACATTATACCACTCTATTTACAAGTCGGCAAATATTTCATGCATTCTTGACAGTTTTTGCTATCCTTAGTAAACTTGTTACTGTCCGGCCGCGCTTGCTTTATACTCTGATATGTGTACCGGACCTTTCGGTAAAAGAAACGAGGTATATTAAGATGATCTTATCCTGCCAGAATATTACAAAAACTTTTGATGGTAAAACCATCCTGAAACAGGCAAACTTCCATATAGAGGATCATGAAAAGGCTGCAATGATCGGTATAAACGGCGCGGGCAAAACCACGCTGCTCAATATTATTACAGGCAGACTGCAGCCTGACGAAGGTGTGATAAGCATCTCCAAAGGCAAAACTATCGGCTATCTGGAACAGAATCCGGTTCTTGACAGTGAAAAAACTATTTTTGATGAACTTATGAGTGTAAAGGATTATCTGCTGGTCATGGAACAGGATATCCGCCAGATGGAACAGGACATGAAACACCGGGAAGGAAGCGCATTAACTGCCCTGATGGATCAGTATTCCCGCCTGACGACCCGTTTTGAAATGGAGAACGGCTATGCCTGCAAAAGCGAACTGACCGGTATCTTAAAAGGGCTTGGTTTTGAGGAGTCAGAATATGATAAGCCTGTGAGGACGCTGTCTGGCGGACAGAAGACACGGGTAGCACTCGGAAAACTGTTGCTGCTTTCTCCTGACATCATTCTGTTAGACGAGCCCACAAACCATCTGGACATGCATGCGGTCCGTTGGCTGGAAGGCTATCTTTCCACCTACAAAGGCGCTGTGCTGATCGTTTCCCATGATCGATATTTTCTGGACCGTATCGCCACAAAAATTATCGAGATCGACGCAGGGACCGTTATGACTTTTGCCGGAAACTACAGCGTCTATGCCCGGAAGAAGGAACAGTACCGGGCAGACAGAATGCACGCTTACTTAAACCAGCAGCGGGAAATAAAACACCAGCAGGAAGTCATCGACAAATTAAAGTCCTTTAACCGGGAAAAATCCATTAAGCGCGCCGAGAGCCGCGAAAAAATGTTAGCCAGAATCGAGGTTCTGGAAAAACCGACAGAAGTCAATACGGATATGCATATCAGACTTATTCCCGGCATTACCAGCGGGAAGGATGTATTGGATATTGAGGATCTCAGCAAAGCCTTCGGTCCTGAAGTGCTGTTTCGGAATATCTCCTTTTCTCTGAAGCGGGGAGAACATGTGGCAATCATCGGCAACAACGGCACAGGAAAAACCACGCTTTTAAAGCTGGTCAATGAACTGCTCCCGGCAGATAAGGGGACGATCCGCCTTGGCACAAATGTTCACATCGGCTACTACGATCAGGAACACCATGTACTGCATGGAGAAAAATCCATTTATGATGAGCTTTCCGACGAATATCCTGCACTTACCACAACGCAGATCCGCAATATTCTGGCTGCTTTTCTGTTTACAGGAGATGATGTTTTCAAACTGATCCGTGAATGCAGCGGCGGAGAGAGAGGACGGATATCTCTGGCAAAACTTATGCTTTCCGAGGCGAATTTTCTGATTCTCGATGAGCCTACAAACCATCTGGATATCGCATCCAGGGAGATTCTAGAGGATGCTCTGAACGAATACGAGGGGACGGTACTCTATGTTTCCCATGACCGATATTTTATCAACAGAACGGCCCATCGAATTTTGGAATTAAGCGGACATGATCTCATCGGCTATCTGGGAAACTATGACTATTACGTGGAGAAAAAGGCAGAGACAGGTACCACTCCTTTCCTGAAAGAGGCCGCTCCTTCCACTGCCTCCTCCTCCAAAGCCGACTGGCAGGCAAAAAAAGCCCTGCAGGCAAAAAGACGGAAACTGGAAAATGATTTAAAAAAGACGGAAGAAAAAATCACAGAACTGGAAGAAAAAATCGCTGACCTTGATGTGCAGATGGCCTCCGATGAAATCTGCAGAAACTCCGCAAAGCTGGGAGAGCTGACCGCAACACAGGAAACTATGAAAAAGGAACTGGAAGTTCTCTATGAAACCTGGGAAGAACTTTCGGAACAAATTTGAGATCACATAGATCAAATTTCCTTTGCGGACCTGCGCATAATAAATTATGCCACATTCTCCTGGAATGATCTACACTGTCGCAAATTCCCATGAAAAAACAAGGCGGACAGGATGACATTTCTCCATCCTGCCCACCGTTATTTCCTATTTCTCAAGTCTCTCTCTGATTGCCCTGATAAATTCCTGTGAATTGAGGACCGTTACATTTTCCAGACTTGTGATAAGTGCCAGATCCTTTGTCATTTTTCCCGATTCGATCGTTCCAAGTGTCGCGCTCTCCAGTCTGTCCGCAAAATCACAAAGCTCCTGATTGCCATCCAGTTCGCCTCTCCTACGTAGGGCACCTGTCCATGCAAAGATCGTCGCCACAGAATTTGTGGAGGTTTCCTCTCCGGCCAGATGCTTATAATAATGGCGCTGTACTGTGCCATGGGCCGCCTCATATTCATAAATACCTTCCGGTGAAACCAGAACGGAAGTCATCATCGCGAGGGAACCAAATGCGGAGGAAACCATATCGCTCATCACATCTCCATCATAATTCTTGCAGGCCCAGATGAAACCGCCTTTCGACTTCATCACTCTTGCCACCGCATCATCGATCAACGTATAGAAATACTCAATACCAGCTTTTTCAAAGGCGTCCTTATAATCTCTTTCATAGATCTCCTGAAAAATATCCTTGAAAGTATGGTCATATTTTTTGGAGATCGTATCTTTTGTGGCAAACCAGATATCCTGTTTCAGGTCCAGTGCATAACTTAAACATGCTTTTGCAAAACTCTCGATGGAAGCATTTGTATTGTGCATTCCCTGCAGGATCCCGGCACCTTTAAATTCGTGGATTGTCTCTCTGATTTCCGTACCATCCTCACCGGTAAAGACAAGCTCCGCTTTCCCGGGGCCAGGCGCCTTGATTTCCACATTCTTATAGACGTCACCGTAGGCATGTCTCGCTAACGTGATCGGCTTCTCCCAGTTTTTCACACAGGGTTCAATCCCCTTCACAACGATCGGTGTACGAAAGACTGTCCCATCAAGCAGTGCACGGATCGTTCCGTTGGGACTCTTCCACATCTCCTTCAGGTGATACTCTTCCACTCTGGCCGCATTGGGTGTGATCGTCGCACATTTCACAGCGACCCCGTATTTTTTCGTTGCCATCGCTGAATCCACGGTCACCTGATCATCCGTGTCATTTCTGTGCTTCAACCCCAGATCATAATACTCTGTCTTCAGATCGATAAACGGTTCTAAAAGCTCCTCCTTGATCATCTGCCAGAGGATCCTTGTCATCTCGTCTCCATCCATCTCCACAAGGGGGGTAGTCATCCTGATTTTTTCCATACATTTCTCTCCTTTTACTCTTCCTGATAAGACTGATAAATCCCACTTTTCACCATATTTTCAAATGCATTGATCATATGCATATCGGCAAGTTCCTCCGCCCTGTCTGCATCTTTATCCCGGATCGCCTCCATGATCAGACGATGTTCATCATTGGAAGCCGTCGCCCGGTTAGTGGCAAGCGTCTTTCTTCTGACACGCAGTACATAATTGTGGTAATCCCGCAGTAAGTGCTCTAACATCTTGGAATCACAGGCTTCATACAATATTTCATGAAACCGGTTATCTAACTCAGCAATCTGATCCATGTGTCCCTTTCCGGCATGAAATTCCGTCAGATAAACATTCTCTTCCATCTCTTCCATCTGCTCTTTTGTGATATGCTCTGTCGCCCACCTGGCGCAGAGTCCTTCCAGTTTTGAGCGGATCATATAAATATCCTTCACATCCTTCACTGTGATCCCTGTCACAAAAGCGCCCTTATTGGGAATGATCTGGATCAGCCCTTCCAGTTCCAACTGCCTGAAAGCTTCCCTGACAGGCGTCCTTGACACACCCAATTCTTCCCCGATAGCCACTTCCTTCAATTCTTCATGTTCTTTATATTTTCCACTTAAAATATCATCCCGCAGTTTCTGAAAGACTCTCCCCCGCAGGGAATATTTATCCGTCACTTCATTTTTCACATTATATTTATCCATTTCCGTCTCACAGTCCTGTTCTTTTTGGGGCCGTTAATTTCATCCTTTCATTCATTTATACAGGCTCTCTTTCTGTCAATGCTCAGGCATTAAACGACTTTATCCCAAGTTTTGCGCACTCCCCGGCTATCACCTGCTCCAGCTCACTGTCCGTCAGAACGGTTACGCGCCCCTCCGCATACTGTTCGTCTACCCAGACTTTGACATTTTTTACAAGACTACTTGTCTTATCTACCTGCTTTTCTTCCGGCAGCCTGTAATAGGTATTGATCCAATGAGCGATCCCCGCAAGCCCCGATGTATTGGAAACCGCGCATAATACCGGCCTGTTCAAAAATTTTTCCGTATCGAAAATATTGTATATCTCCTCATTTTTCAGAAGACCATCCGCGTGAATTCCTGCTCTCGTCACATTAAAATTTTTCCCTACAAAGGGCGTTCTCGGCGGAATCCGGTAATCAATCTCCTTTTCATAATATTCGGCCAGCTCCGTAATGACTGTGGTATCCATGCCATCAAGCGTTCCCTTTAACTGTGCATACTCAAAAATCATCGCCTCAAGCGGTGTATTACCAGTCCTCTCCCCAATGCCGAACAAAGACGTATTGACCCCGCAGCAGCCATACAGCCAGGCTGTTGTAGAATTGGTCACCGCCTTGTAAAAATCATTGTGTCCATGCCATTCGATCAACTCGTTCGGCACGCCGGCATGCTTATGGAGCGCATAGATAATCCCCTGTACGGAACGCGGAATCACTGCCCCGGGATAGTTGACACCATAACCCATTGTATCGCAGGCGCGCACCTTGATCGGAATTTTATACTCTTCCATCAGCCTCATCAATTCCAGACAAAACGGCACTACATATCCGTATATATCCGCCCTTGTAATATCCTCCAGATGACACCGCGGGCTGATCCCCTCCTCGAGACAATCACGAATCACATTCAGATAATGCTCCATCGCCTCCCGCCTTGTCATTTTCAGTTTCATAAAAATGTGATAGTCAGAGCAGCTTACCAGGATACCGGTTTCTTTCATGCCGATTTCCTTCACCAGCTTAAAATCCTCCTTTGAAGCACGAATCCAGCTTGTCACTTCAGGGAATCTGTACCCACGCTCCATGCACTGATAGACCGCATCCCGGTCTTTTTTGCTGTACAGAAAAAATTCACAGGCGCGAATCAGCCCCTTTGGTCCGCCCAGTCTATGCAGATAATCATAGATCGCAACGATCTGATCTGTCGTATATGGCGCCCTGGACTGCTGACCATCACGGAAGGTTGTGTCCGTGATCCAAATTTCTTTTGGCATATTATGAGGCACAATTCTGTCATTAAAAGGGATCTTCGGCACTTCGGAATAAGGAAACATATTGCGAAATACATTGGGTTTCTTTACATCGTCCAATATGTACATATGCTCTTCGATCTCCAGCAGATTGTTGCTTTCATTCATGGAGATCGGCCGATTTGTAAACATGTCTCTGCTATAATGGTCTGTCATTTCACAATGTCCCGCCTTTCCTATATTGCACACCTGTATTATTGTATACAATATTGCGACTACATGTCAACCATCATTTTCCACAAAAAACATCAGTTAATCTGATATTTTCACCACAACCACACCATCTACCAGATCTATCGAACCGGCTCCCGGATAGGCAGGCATCTGTCGTACTGCGGAAACTGAAGAATCCACTCTGGTAAGATTCATATTGATTCCAAGATAATAGTTTATCATCGCATAGTCTGTTCCCGGATAGGTAAGGCTTGTCTTCCCCATGGAATAAGGCTTTACAGCCTCGAACCCCGGCAGCTCTGTCAGATAAGGAGAACTCTCAAAAGATCCTGCTATCGCCACCGGCGTGATCCCCGGCTCATATCCCGGTACTTCTTCCACATCTGCCACGACACGGGTTAATAGAGAATAGGCCGCTTTTTCCTGCTGAGACTTTTTAAAATAGATCTGATTGGCGTATATGAAATGTACCCAGATAATCACTCCAAGCAAAACAGCCATGATTTTCACCATTGGAAGTTTTTCAAGCTGCCAGTTTTTCTCCTTCGGCAATTGCCCGACATCTGCAGATCCCCACACTTTTCCTGCCACGACTATTCCAAACACATACAACATGGTCGGACCAAACATCATCAATGTATGCTCCATGCCCTTGGACATCACACAGACAAAATTGCAGGCTAAAGGAAATAAAAGCAGGCAACATGTTAACAATCCATATCTAGCTGCCAGTTGTCTGTCAAAAGAGGGCTGATCACCACTCTGCCTGTGGCACAAAAAGAAAATACCTGCCAGAATCACCGTTACCACGAAAACATTGATCAATACAAGCGCACATTTCCATATAGCTACAAGCTCCATTCCCCGGAATACAATATTGGACATCACATCCGGGTCCGCAAAATAGAAAAAGACATTTTTATAAGCAGTAAACACCGAGAAAAACAACTCTCCTGCTCCAAATCTTCCCACCGACGCCATCCCGTTATAAGTATCCGCTTCCCAGATACCCAGTACACAGCGGATAACCTGCCAAGCCATATAATATATGCCGGCAGAAATTAACAGCACAACCGCATAATACAAAAAATGTTTTACAATGTTTTTCAGCTCAACCTCAGGATCACACAGGCGCAATATTCCCAGGATGAGCATTATCGCCATGGCAGCCGAAATGAAAGCCTGGTATGTAGAAAGAGAAACCACCAAAAACGCGATCCCGGCCAACGTACAGGAAATTTTTTTCTTTTCGATCAGCCACACGCCAAATACAGCGGCAAAAAGTGCAAAAGAATACATATCTGACCAGGGCAAATATGATGCATTTATGTTAATAAAAGCCTCTGAACTCACCACCACGCCTGCCACTGCCACCATTGCAGATCTGCTCCTGATCTGCAAAATATCCACAAGCAACAGGACTGATACCAGAAACCAGCCGACCTGCAGCATACACAAAAGCCAGGGAGAACAAAGATCTCCCCTTAAAAAAACAATAAACGGCTGAAAAAATCTCCCCAGCGCAATCTGCCACGCGGCATCCTCCTGCACGATCACCAGCAAAGAGTCATGGGAAAACATACTGTTGGCAAATCTGTAGCCATGCACTGCCAGACACAGTAAGGCTGTGACCGCTAATGTAAAAACAGTCTGTGCCGACATCCGGCTTTTATTGTTCTCCATCCGTCATTCCTCTCCTGCTCAGATACCAGTATACGATAATCTGACAAAAACAACTAAGTTTCATCATTATACCACAATATTTTTCAATTGTATAGGAACAATTTCTTCCGGTACAAACTCAAAACAAGGTTTTTCTGATTATGATAAAAAAAAGAACTTTTTACCACATCATGAACAGAGTCAGAAATCAACTTGAATTATATAAGATAAAAAAATCCGGAGAGATCCAAGAAACTGAACCTGTGACAGTTGCTGTACTGGATAGCGGAATCGATATCAAACATCCCGATCTGGAAGGAAAACTCCTTGCTTTTCAGGATTTTATAGCAAAAAGCTCTGTCCCGTATGACGATTACGGCCATGGAACCCATGTCTGCGGCTGTATTGCAGGCGGTGGAAACGCATCCGAAGGTATCTATGCCGGTATCGTGCCAAACACCCGTCTCATTGTCGGAAAAATATTGGACAAAAGAGGAGATGGCAGTGTCAATAAAATGGCAGAAGCAATGCAGTGGATCCTCGAGATAAAAGACACTTATCATATTCGTGTACTGAATATTTCTATTGGAACAGGACGAGGGTATGATGAACAGGAATATGATGAAATCAGAAAGCTGTTAAACGAGGCCTGGTATCAGGGGATCATGATCGTCTGTGCGGCGGGAAACAGCGGGCCGGCAAGCGGCAGTATTTCCATGCTCGGTATGAATCGCAATATCATTACCGTGGGTTGCCATGAAGGAAAGGAAAGCTATCGTTTCGGACACCCCTGCCAGTTTTATTCCGGCAGAGGGGAGACTTCAACCATCTACAGGAAACCAGATATCGTCGCCCCCGGCACAGAAATTATTTCCTGTAAGGCAGCACCATACCGGGGACGAACAAAATTAGACAAATATTATTGCAAAAAAAGTGGCACCTCCATGGCAACTGCCATCGTATCCGGATGCTGTGCACTTTTTTTTGAAAGAAATCCTGTTGAATCAAATGAATACTGTAAAAGAAGGCTTTTACAAACTGCTCGTAACCTGGGCGAAGCATGGAATAAACAGGGTTATGGCATGGTCAATCCAACAGCCATGCTACTCTCCTAATGCTCCAGGCACTATACTCTTTACTTCTGCAGGCAGTTCAGGATCTGTTTCACTGCCTCGATATGCAAGTAAAATACCGTCTCCTACGATCAGGAAATCATCTGTATCTGACGTTTCCGTGATCCCGGTTTCTTCTGCTGTTTCTTCAGTTCCGCCGGCCATCCAGTTCTCCAGCCAGGGAGTATGGGAAAAAGCATTTTCCTCAATCACAGTTACGCTCTCCGGGATCATCACATCGGAGAGTGTATCACAATGGTAGAAAGCACCGTAGCCAATACGCGTTACGCTCTCCGGAATGGACACACTGTTCAAACCGCTTCTTGCAAACGCAAATTTTTCAATTTCAGCCACTCCATCCGGAAATGTAAAATCATACAGCATAGCCTCTCTGTAAAAAGACCATGCCGCAATTTTCCCCTCGGATACTGCCAGCGCTGTCTCCTCTTCCACTTTCAGATCAAAGGCATTCTGCTCCTCCGGAGTATAATCTCCCTGATAAATAGAAGTATAACTGCCATCCATCAAAACAACCGCATTTCCCCCGACGACCGGCACCATGCCCAGATTGTTTCCTGCAGAAGTTTTTATCGTATAAAGGGCCGCTCCTTCTGAAGAAGAAACGGCTTCAGCAGTATTTCCTGTTTCCGCTATATTTTCAGTCTCCTCTTCGGCCTGCTCTATTTCCACAGAATTCACAGCTTCCTCTGCTGAATTCCCGGCTTGTTCTGCATCTGTTGCAACTTCACTATCAGCCATACCTTTCTCAGAAGTGGAAGCAGATGATTTCGGGGCATCTGATTTCTTTTTTTCCAAACCAGCATCTTTCGCCTCTGTCACCGCTGCATTATCAGAAGACGCATCCGTTTCTGCTGTCGCATACAAATTTCTTGCGCCAATCCAAATAAGAGAGAATAAGACAATCACGCCACAGCCAATCAGTATATTTTTTTTCATATCCGGCCCCCATCATCATATTCAGATATTATTTCCATAACAATCAGGAAAGCCGGAATAATATTCCAACTTTCCTGATTCTATTTTATGCTACACTCGGTCTTACCTTCTTATCCTTCTTTAAGAAGAGCACTGCTGAGAATAGTCCCAGACCAATCGCTAAAAACCACTTTGGATGAATCGCATCTCCGGTTTTTGGTGTCGCATCATAGGCCCCCTCCGAAAGATTTGCCGTATCCACATAGACTGTATAAGGCGAAAAATGCGTTGCAGTAAAGGTCACGCAGGGCACACCATTCACTGTCGTAAATCTCGGATTCAGTTTATCCAGATTATTTCCGCCGGTTACTGCCGCCACTTTATTATTTCCGGCATACTGCCGCAACTCATCCGGTATCGGTAAAGTAATTGTCACGGAAAGTCCACTTGTATCCGTCACTTTCTGTGTTCCGGTTTCATCATACAGAGAGATATCCATTGCAAAATAGTGGATATTCTCCAGGCTTCCATATTCATTTCTGAGCGCTTCCGCCACTGCAGCCGTTGCCTGCCCATCCTCCGTCACTTTAACTACAAAATTATCGGTTGAACCATTTACTGTTGCAGAAGCCACATCCGTATTGGAGATGCCCGGACGGTTTACTTCCACAGAACTTCCGCTGTTACCGGTTCCACCATTACCGTTGCTATTGCTACTGCCGTCACTTCTGCTTACCGATCCCGTATTGGAAGACGGTGCGGAAGTTATGGTCCCCTCTTTTCTTCTCGAGGTAATACTGTTACCTGTCTCACTCTTCGTCCTGTAGTTCGCCGTAATTGTCAGATTCTTAGCCGGCATCTTAAAAGAAGTAGCTGCTAATGTTTTACTCGTAAAATTCGTATCATTTTCCGAAGAAGTCCAGTTATAAAACTCATACCCGGTATTCGGTGTATAAGCTGCTACCGTCACCTGCGTATCCGCCGCATAACTGCCGGAACCGGAACCGTTTACAACGGTAAGGGTATAAAGTGTCTGGTTTGTGTTATTATTGTTATCATTCCCCGGCTTGTTCGGATCATCCGGCTTGTTCGGATCATCCGGCTTGTTCGGATCATCCGGGTTATTCGGATCATCCGGCTTGTTCGGATCATCCGGCTTGTTCGGATCGTCCGGGTTATTCGGATCATCCGGGTTGTTCGGATCATTCCCGCTGGTTCCTCCCGTATAATCATAACTTGCCATAAACATTACATTTCCGGTAATGTTATTCATTGGAATGCTGTCAACATTATCATCTTCCGGCACGGAGATCCAACCGGTAAACTTATATTGCGTTCCTCGATACGAAGTCGGTGTTTTCGGCTCTTCTGCTGCTTCTCCATTCCGTACCTCACGCTCAACGATCAGTTTCAAATCATCATTTACAAATCGCACTTTCCAGGTCTGCGGCGGTGTATCCGAATAGTTTGCCTGCACATACATATCCTTTGCTGCCGGAGAATAACTGCCCGGAATCCAGCCAGTTTCTTTATCAAAATATTTTCCGGGATGTTTTTCCAAGAACGGCGCCATCTCCTCGTCTGTAGGCGGTTCCACAACTTCTCCCTCCTGCACAATCCTTTCCGCAATAACTGTTCTTCCATCATCATCTATAAAAGTAATTGTATAGAAAGGAAGCAGTTTCTGGTCTGATACCTTCCAGTTATATTTTTTATTGGCTATAGCCAGTTTTTCTGCAGAACTTCCTTCCGGAGAGATCACTTCAACATTATATAGTACATGATCCACATTAGGGCCGTTAAAATCTTTGTTGCTATAAAAAATTTTATTACTGTCAAGTCTTACATTATCATTAGGAACACGTAATATTCTAAGATTCGTATCTTTCAGGGCATAATTCTCCAACGCCCTGCATGCTAACGGTAGATACAAATTCGTCAGTCCTTTTGCATTTGCAAAACAAAACTCCGGTATTGTCTCCACATTAGATGTAGAGAGATCTACTGTAATAATCTCTTCACAGTCCATAAACGCTTCCGGATAAATTTGATTTATACCCGCCAATTCTTCCGGACCTACCATCAGAGAATCCACTGTGCCGCCTCTTTCCATGAGACATTCTACCACAGCATTTTTCTGACCATTATTATATTCGTAAACAATTCCTCTCTCACAGGAGAAATTCTCACCAGAGGTACTTGTTCCCGGTCCGCCCTGCGTCGATTCACCTGTAAAATATACAGTAGTCACTCCTTTATCATCCGCAAAAGGCCTGATACCCATCTGGCTTGTAGTTGCAGGAATTGTCACGCTTCTCAGGTTTTCACACTGGCCAAATGCATAATCACCAATACTCTCCCCGCCCTCTGTACCGGAAGAATACATTATCACAGATTCCAATTTATTACACCCGTAAAAGGTATAAGCATCCAGCTCCTCTATATCCTGCATCACAATACTGCGGATTTTATCATTTACACCTGGTATTACTTTTTCTTTTGCATTCTCATCAACACCAAGCTCTTCGCTGTCTCCGGTGTCAGGATTTTCAACAACATTATCATTCTTCACTGTATTCTCCTCATCTGCTGGAGAAAACAGCCCCTTTCTTATTCCCTGAATACCTGTGGGAAGAACGATGTTATAAGCAGAATCCACTGCCCGATGCACTATTGCCTGGCTGGGCGCTTTTCCATCATCGTAGTCACTGATAATAGTATCAATATAGCTGTCATCAATCGTATCCGCAGGTACACCCGTCTCTATTAAAGCCGCTTTTATGGCATTTCTATATTCCTGACTGGATGTAGTAGGCACCTGATTTACTTCTCTCCTGTGGGTATCCGGATTATACTTCACATGGAGATTAGTAGGATTACCGGAGCAAAAATCAATATACGACAGAGGCTGTCGGTCATTATTATAATAGTTCTCTTCGCCCATTGCATATTGGAATGGCACAGAATTAACATCTATACGCCCCTCAAAAGTCAGGGGGGTCAGATTATTGTCTCCCCCTGCCTGTGTCTTAAAGGCATCCTTTCCAATAGACTGAATATTATTTGTCTCTTCAAACACCACCTTTTCCAGTTTTACACAGCCTGCAAAAGCTTCAGCTGCAATATTTTCAACTGTATTCGGCACATGCAGTGTCTTTATATTTTTATTTCCCTTAAAATCACTGCCGATCGCTTTGATATCATAAGGCCCTACGCTGGCCGGTACATCAGCGTTAAACATTTTGTTTGTATCATCAATCGTGATACTCAGCAATTCTCCTTCCTTGCTTGCCTGATAGGTTAGTTTTGCACCACTTTCATCATCATTCTTGATGATTTCAAAAATCTCCGAATCCCGGTACATAAAGGCAATGGAATGTTCTTTTGTCACATTATTATGTACCATGCACATAGAAGAGCCACTACCAATAAAATAAAACTGCTCTCCTACCTGCGCTTTGAAATCATCCACATCAAAAGGGTAGCCTTTCGTTGTGTCAAAAGAAGTATTATCATTTGATACATCGATCCATTTCAGATTCCCACAACCTTCAAAATCCGAAAAATACAGATTATTAAATGTGGCATTATCCGGCAAAATCAGATGTTCCAAAGAGGAACAGCCTTTAAATAAAGCCAGTCCTGTCTTAGTCAAAGTATCCGGCAATGTGACATCTTTTAAAGAGGAACAATTTTCAAATACATTATCTCCGATATCCGTCAAATTAGAAAGTTTATAGTCCAGACTCCCCAGACTCATGCACCCTTTAAAAGCCTCATCACCAATTGCTCTTATATTCGTAGGGAAATAGAAACCTTGCAGGCTGGAGCAATTTCGGAAAGCCCCCTGCCCTATCGTGTCCACATTGGAGTTACTTGCCAGTACAAAACTCTCCAGACTGGTACACCCCTCGAAAGCTGACGCCCCCAAAATAGTTAGAAGCGACTCATCTCCAAAGGAAACTGATCTAAGGTTAGTACAGTTTTTAAAAGATTCATCGGCAATTGCATATAGAGACTTTGGCAATGTGACAGATTCAATATTTGCACCATTAGTAAAAAAACTCTGCCCTAATCTTGCATCATCAATTTCATAAATTCCATTACTGTTCACACTTACCCTTTGATTGGAAATACAGCCTATCGCAACATTGCCAAGCCATTTCTGATCTTCTGTTGCAGGATCAAAAAAATACCCCTTTTTAGTTGTATCATGATTCTCAAGGATACCGGCATCCATAATACTATCCGCTATGCCGGCAGTATCTCTTAAATCTGTGATTCCCACGTTATTTAACGCCTGATCGCTGGGCAGTTTGCAATATTCCCAGTGATCGGAACTCATATTCTCTGTATCCTGATTTCCGGTTCCGTCAATTTTATATAAGTAATAGTTGACATCGTCAATTTTCCACTCACTGCTTTTTAATTCCGTGCAGGGAAAAAACTTAAAGGTATAATAATATACGGTCTGTACAGATTTCTCTCCGTCGTCCTCACTGGATGCCTGATATAAAAAACGATTGGCATTTAGCGAAGTCTCTGTCACAGGGGCAGCATAATCCGCCTGTCCCCAAGGGCCATAAGAATATTTTTGTTCCGCCTCATTCCAGGTTCCGGTTCTTGTGAGCGTAGCCTGAGAAATTCTTTTATAATATAATGGCGTTCCGTCTCTGTTTGCCGCCGCCTGCCCACGGTTCGTTCCCTCTGATGTCGTATAAGGAACATAGGCTTCCAGAGATTCCGGCATGGCCAGATGTTTGTTCGGCAGCGAAGATGCAATATATCCAACCAGTATACCCTGATTATCATGTCCGGCGACATTCCTATAAGCAAACTGGTACTTGTTGTCAGAGGTACAATATATCTTATCCGCCTTAGTCAGTTTCGGAATCTCACCATTATCACTTGCGAGACCTTTATCTGTCGTTATGGAATTTCCATGTGTGGCCGGTTCTGCTGTACTTCCGGCCGCTGCCGCCTCCGGCACCGGGATCGCCGCAACCGTGATCGCTGAGATCAGCAGCATCACAGCCGATGTCTTGCGGATCCGTCTCCTCATTCTTCTATCCAGTTTCCTTTTCTTTTTTCCAAACATAAAAATCCACCTTCTTCTGTCATTTTATGATGTCGAGACCAAAATCTCAGGCTCCACAATATTGATAAACCGCGTTTCATTTTCTACATGCACGGCAGTTCTCATCTCTTTATCTTATGCAACTCTCACGCCAACTACCACAAACCGCCCTTCCGATCCCTGGGTACGATCACAGGTGGAAAGCGTTACAAGCTCATCTCCATACACCGGGGTGTAGGCTGTTTCATACATGGACATCGCTGCCATCGCCGCCATGTTGGAATTGAATTCTTCCTCAGAATTCGCATCAATAAACTGATAATATTTAAAAGCAATCTCATCTTCCGCCAGCACCTGCGCTTTAAAAACGTAAACAACCTGATAAGTCCCCTTTTCATAGATCGTATCAAACTGGAAAGTCTGATGATCCTGATAAAAGGACTCATCGGTATATTTGTCAAGATGCCCAAACATCGCCCCTGATTTCATATGGTGCCCGTATATGATCAGATTTGTGGAACGGTCTATCACATCACAGTCTTTATCCATGAAAATACAGCCGTTCTTATCCTGATTCTGCCCAAAGTCATGAGTAAGATAATATTCATTGTCCACAGTCTGCATAACAGGGTAATCAATATTTGTATCGGCTATTTTAACCCATCCTATTAGCTTTTTGTTCTTATTATATAAAATTTCGTATTCTGGAAGAATATCCGGTATTTCAGTCTCACCTGTCCGATGAATGACAAACTCTTCCTCTTTATCTGATACTTTACTTTTGCTCTCTTCTTTGATCTTTGCCCAATCAGCACTCTCGCTCTGCGTTCTGCGATTCATATAGGTATATATGGAAAAATAGCCGATACAGCCGGTGGCTATAACCACACAGAACATAATCAGCTGTTTTCTTCTCTTTTCCCTCTTCTTCAGTTCTTTTGACACTGCAGCACGCAGCCGTTCATCCTGTATATCCTGCAGTCCACCCATTCCTGCCTCCGTCTGTTTTTTCCCGGACATGCCCTCACTCTTAGTTACTATTTTACTATATCTTGCTTAAAATGCAAGTGTTTTTCTCTGGTGTTCCAATATATGGTGATTTTGCAGATATCTGACCAGTCAAATTCAAAATAAAGAAACTCTTCATCCGAATTTTTGATCAGAATACGAACCCTTTTTTCTCCGCCGCATATGATAAATCATAAATAACACATGGAGGCAAACAACTATGAGTGATTTAACAGCTACTAACTGCGGATGCGGCAACGTTAGCAATAACGGATGTGGATGCGGCAACTGGATCTGGATCCTTATTCTCCTGCTCTTCTGCGGCGGTAACAATGATGACTGTGGCTGTGGCGGCGGCTTTGGCTTTAGCGGCAACGGCAACAGCTGCGAGTGCATCATCTGGATCTTACTGCTGATGAGCTGCTGCGGCGGCAACGGATTCTGCTAAGAACCGGTATTCAGAGGCGGCTTTCCAAAGCTGCCTCTGTCTATTGTAATACGGTATGTTTTCTTCCCCGCATCCGCTGCGCCATGGGGATAACTGCGTATTTTCAGTTATGAAGCATGTTTCCGGCGCATAAATAATACTATAAAACATTTCCTGTACCGGAGACATCTTATGGAAACGATAAAAAATGAACAGATATATGCCTTTGACAGTTTATATACTACCAACCATATTCAAATGCTGAAGATATTGTTACCTTGTTTAAATCCTCCCCTTCAAAAAAACCTGGCATTATATATCAAATTTCTGGAACTGCGTTATACTATTTCGTTTCTGAGCGCACACCCCTATGTTCTAAGCGGGTGCGGTTTTGATAAAGAACGTGGAGCACAGGATATTCCGGTGGATGACCTGCTCCCCTTCCTCACTCCTCAGGAAGCTGAAAACTTCCGGCACATTCAAAAGAGTATGGAAATGATGAAACAATTCTCCAGCATGCAGAAGAATCTGGAATCATTGAAAGGAATTTTGCCGGAAGGCATGGATCTTAACACCCTGTTTCAGAGCATGACAGGCGGTGCTTCCGGCGCAGATAATACAGCCGGGAAAACTGCCTCCCAGGCTGCGGAAGCAGTAAAAAATGCTTTTTCCTCCGGCGGGAGCGAAATTCTGCAAAATATGATGCAGGGTTCTCCCTCCGGCGATATTTTGAAAAATATGATGTCCGATTCTCAGAAGGAATTGTATGAAAAATTTAACGAGCGTTTTCAAAATCTGTAAAACAGCCTCTGTTTCCCGTACCGAAAGACAGAAATTCAGGCATTGTAGAAAGGAATACTATGACAAATAAATCTGAAAACTCAAACGAATACTTATCTTCGGGAGAATGGATGCGCGACAAGTCCCTCTCCCATATTTCCCGTTCCAAGCTGGAATTTCTTCAGATCATGCTGTTCGAGAGCCGCAAGCTGAAGCAGGATGAAATGCTTCCTTTTTTTATGTCGGTTATCAAGATCAGCCGCGAGAAAAACATCACCTTTACCGAAGCTGAAATGGATTCTATTCTGGAAGTTTTGAAAGAGCACTCTTCTCCCGATGAACTGAACCGTATGAATCAGATCATGCAGATGCGAAAATCCATGGGATAAGTCTTCCTCTGCATGGGTCGGCACAGTCAGGCAGAGGCGGCAATCTGCACTGCTGCTCACGCGCCTGGCACCCGTCAGCATCTGCTGATAGATTTCCCCGGTCGCCCGTATACATATAAGTAACGGGCAGAGGATATTTTCCTCTGCCCGCCCCATCGATCTGATACCAGACCGTTTCTGAGCACATTGTCATTTTCTATTTCTGCACGATATTTACCAGGCGTCCCGGCACATAGATTTCCTTCATGATCGCTCCGGTCAGTCTGTCCGCCATCATCTCTTTCGCCTTTGCTAAAATATCCTCCTTCGGATCATCCTTGCCGATATTCATGGTGCCACGCACTTTCCCGTTGATCTGTACAGCGATCTCAATTGTCGCTTCGACGGTCTTCTCCTCGTCAAACTCCGGCCAGCACTGAATATAGAGATGTCCCTCTTCGCCGATCTCCTGCCAGAGTTCCTCCGTCATATGGGGCGCTACGGGATTAAGGAGCGTAAGAAGCGTCTTATACTCTCCCCTCGTCACAGCGTTTTTCCGGTAAAATTCATTGATCAGCGCCATCATGGCAGCGATGCCTGTATTAAATTTCAGATTTTCATAATCATTGCTCACTTTTTTGATTGTCTGGTGCATTTTTGTTTCCAGATCGGCGCTGTATCCCTCTTCCTGCGTCATGATATCCTGCAGTTTCCAGACGCGCTCCAAAAATCTCCGGCAGCCCTTTACGCCGTCTTCGCTCCATCCTGCACTCAGATCAAAAGCACCGATAAACATTTCGTAGGTACGCAGTGTATCCGCGCCGTAATCTCTCACAATATCATCCGGATTTACAACATTGCCCAGCGATTTTGACATCTTCACAACTGGATGATCTGCCATCTCGCCGTATTTTTCCCGAAGCGCCGTCTTTGCCGCCTCTTCACTGCCGCATTCCTCCAGAAGTTTTTTCTGTTCCTCCGCGGGAAGATTGGGAAAACTGTGGGGATTCAAACCCAGGATCATTCCGTGGGAAGTCCGCTTCCGGTACGGTTCCGGACAGGGCACTACCCCCTCATCATAGAGGAACTTATGCCAGAATCTGGAGTATAACAGGTGCAGCGTCGTATGCTCCATCCCGCCGTTATACCAGTCCACCGGCATCCAGTATTTTAACGCCTCTTTGCTGGCAAAAGCCTTCTCATTTTCCGGATCCGTATAGCGCAGGAAATACCAGGAAGAACCGGCCCACTGAGGCATCGTATCCGTCTCCCGCTTTGCGGGACCGCCACAGCAGGGACAGGTCGTATTAACCCAGTCAGTCATCGCTGACAGCGGTGATTCGCCGGTATCGGTAGGCATATAACTGTCCACATCCGGCAATTCCAGGGGCAGTTCACTTTCAGGCAGCGCCACATAACCGCATTTTTCACAATGCACGACAGGAATCGGCTCTCCCCAGTAACGCTGTCTGGAAAACACCCAGTCCCGCAGCTTGTAGTTCGTCTTTGCCTGGCCAATGCCTTTTTCTTCCAGATACTGCGTCATGCGGACCTGCGCTGCTTTTACGGGCATACCGTTCAAAAAGTCGGAATTCACCAAAATGCCGTCCGACACATCTGTATATACTTTCTTCTGCACATCCTCGCCGCCTGCCACAACTTCCACAATCGGCAGGTGGAACTTTTTTGCAAAATCCCAGTCTCTCTCATCGTGGGCAGGTACCGCCATAATGGCGCCTGTGCCGTAACTCATCAGCACGTAATCCGATACAAAGATCGGAATCTCTTTCTGATTGACCGGATTCACTGCACAAAGTCCGTCAAGTACCACACCGGTCTTGTCTTTTGCCAGCTCGGAACGTTCAAAATCAGACTTTTTCGCCGCCTGCTCTCTGTAATTCTCCACATACTCCCAGTTTTTAATCTCATCTTTATATTTGTCCAGTATCGGATGTTCCGGAGATACGACCATATAGGTTGCGCCGAACAGCGTATCGCACCTTGTCGTATAAATGCGCAGTTTATCTTCTTTTCCGGCGATCGCAAAATCCACCTCGGCTCCCTGAGATTTTCCAATCCAGTTTTTCTGAGACACGGCGATCTTTTCCACATAATCCACGCCCTCAAGCCCTTCGATCAGCTTTTCGGCGTACTCCGTGATCTTTAACATCCACTGGCTCTTCACCTTCCGGATTACCTCGGCGCCGCAGCGTTCGCACACACCGTTGACCACTTCCTCGTTGGCCAGTCCCACCTTGCAGGAAGTACACCAGTTGATTGGCATCTCCGCCTTGTAGGCAAGTCCCTTTTTAAAGAGTTGCAAAAAGATCCACTGCGTCCAATGATAGTAATTCGGATCGGTGGTATTGATCTCTCTGTTCCAGTCAAAAGAATATCCCAGAGAATGGAGCTGCTCTTTAAAACGCGCAACGTTGTTTTTTGTTACGATCTTCGGATGGATCTTATTGGCAATGGCAAAATTCTCCGTGGGCAGGCCGAAGGCGTCCCAGCCCATCGGAAACAGCACGTTATAGCCCTGCATTCTGCGCTTTCTTGACACAATGTCCATGGCTGTATATGGTCTCGGATGTCCCACATGCAGTCCCTGACCGGACGGGTAGGGGAATTCCACCAGCGCATAATATTTGGGTTTGCTATAATCTTCCGATGTGGCAAAAGCCTGTTCGTCATCCCAGATCTTCTGCCATTTCTGTTCCACTTCCCTGTGATTATAAACTTTTGACATAACGCTCCTCATTTCTTTTCATTTTTGTTAAATCTCTGTCGCCTTATCAGAATTTTTTCCGACACAGTCATCTCATAAACAAAATCTATCGTTTTGCAATGAATTCTTCCTAAATATTACCTATATGGCACCTTTTTGTCAACCCTCATCCAAAAGAAAACACCCATGTATCCCCCATACACAGGTGTTTCCTTTATACCCCTATATCACTGTAACCCCGATATCAGCATTTTTATATGGCGGTTCAGCCCTCGCCGCCCTCTGCAAGCGCTGCCGCTCTCGCCGCAACTTCCTTCTCCTGAATATCGGAAGGAGCCTGCTCATAGCGGGCAAATTCGTATGCATATACGCCTCTGCCGCCGGTCATGGAACGAAGATCCGTACAGTAGCCGTAAAGTCCTGTCATCGGAATATCCGCTTCCACTACGGTCTTCCCGCCGGGCGCCGGATTCATCCCCAGCACACGTCCTCTTCTCTTGTTCAGATCGCCCATCACGTCGCCTGTGTAGCTATCTGGCACCGTCACTTTCAGATTGGCAATCGGCTCCATCAGCACAGGGTTTGCGTCCATAAAGCCTTTCTTGAAGGCCTGACTCGCCGCCGTCTTGAAGGCCATCTCGGAAGAGTCCACCGGGTGGTAGGAACCGTCGTACAGAACAGCTTTCACACCAACCACCGGATAGCCGGCAAGAGGACCTCTCTGCACGGAATCAGCAATACCTTTTTCCACAGCCGGGAAATAGTTTTTCGGCACAGCGCCGCCCACCACTTCCTGATCGAATATGTAGGTGCTCTCCAGATCGCCGGAAGGCTCAAAACGCATCTTAACATGACCGTACTGGCCGTGTCCACCGGACTGCTTTTTATATTTGTATTCCACATCGGATTTCTTGCGGATCGTCTCACGGAAAGCAACCTTCGGCTCCGCCATCTCGATCTCCACTTTGTATTCATTTTTCAGGCGGCTCGCCACCACATCCAGATGCAGATCGCCCATACCGTAGAGCAGCGTCTGTCTGTTCTCGGAATCGTTCACAACCTTTAAGGTCAGATCCTCGTGCATGATCTTCTGCAGGGACTGGGAGATCTTGTCGATGTCGCCTTTGTTTACTGCGTTGTAACGCTTGTATGTATAAGGAACGGACATATCCGGTTTGCCGTATTTGATCACATGCTGTTTGGTGGACAGGGAATCTCCTGTTCTCGCAGCGGTCAGCTTGGAGATGGCGCCGATATCACCGGCATGCAGCTCCGGCACCTCAATCGCTTTATTTCCCTGCATCACATAGAGTTTGCCGGCCTTCATTTCCACATCCTTATCGACATTGTAGATCATGTCATCCGGTTTCAGAACGCCGGAATTTACCTTGATCAGGGAGTATTTTCCGATAAACGGATCTACGATGGTCTTCCATACCACAGCGGATTTCGCTTTCGAGAAGTCGTAATTCGCCTCGAAGATCTCGTTGGACTTCATATCCACACCGGCGCATTTCCGGTTCTCCGGGCTCGGGAAATATTTTAAAACATCGTCAAGCAGCGTATATACGCCCTGACAGAGAATGTTGGAACCCATGGTAACCGGCACAACGCTGCCGTCCATCACGCTGACACGAAGCGCCGCACGAATCTCCGCCTCCGAGAATGTTTCACCGCCGAAATAGCGCTCCATAAACTCTTCAGAAGTTTCCGCCACTGTCTCCAATAAAGTGTCACGGCACATCTGCAGGTTTTCTTTGCTGTAATCCGGCACATCACAGGGAACGACTTCCTTGCCCTGCCATTTATTACCGGTCTCTGTAATCACATTGATGTAGCCCACAAACTTCTCATTTTCCCTGATCGGCAGATGGAAGGGTGCGATCTTCTTGCCGTAACGATCTGTCAGATCCGCCACCACCTGACGGAAGGAAGCGTTATCGATATCCATATCATCCACATAGAAAATTCTCGGCAGATTATATTTTTCGCACAGTTCCCATGCCTTTTCCGTGCCGACTTCCACGCCGGCCTTACCGGAAACCACGATAATAGCAGCGCCGGCGGCATTCATCGCTTCTTCCACTTCTCCTACAAAGTCAAAAAATCCCGGGGTGTCGATGATATTGATCTTGCAGCCTTCCCATTCTATCGGCACAAGGGTGGTATTGATGGAAATTCCCCTTGCCTGTTCTTCCTTACCATAATCGCTTATTGTATTTTTATCCGTCACCTTTCCCATTCTGGATGTGATGCCGGACAAATATGCCATTGCTTCTGCCAGTGATGTCTTTCCGCAGCCGCCATGTCCCAGTAATACGACGTTTCTGATCTTGTCAGTTGTGTAAACTTTCATGTAAATTCCTCCAATGCTGGTAATTTTACAGGCATCATGCACAGAAAATTCCGATTCCTGGATTTCCTGCAAAACACCCATGTGAATATTCTACTAAAGTTTTTTCCATTTTACAAGAGCGATTATCCAATTTCACCAGTTTTTTATCGATCTTTTTTCTCAACTGACAAAAAAACGTAAAATCTTCAGGACTGATCAACTGTATATTTTATAAAAATTTAATATATTTAGTGATGAATTTGACATATTACAGAAAAATTCTTATAATGCAAGAGGTTTTAAATGGAAAACAGATACCCGACGGCAGGGAAGTATGATGGCTGAACTGATATGTATCAGTGAACAGGAATGAAATAATTAAAATAGAGACAGGAGGGGGACAAGACATGAATGAGAATACTATGACAGTTGATTTTGAAAACATGCATTATGGCTTTATCGGGCTTGGTCTGATAGGCGGTTCCATCGCTCGGGCGCTGCGGGAAAAATATCCGTCCTGCATGATCACGGCCTTTGATATGGAACCTTCTGCCGTAGAGGCAGCCAAAAGAGACGGTGTTGTAACGATCTGTGCTTATGAGATCGATCGGGTTTTTACCTCCTGCGATCTTATCTTTCTCTGCGCGCCGGTTTCCTGCAACGACAGCAATCTTCTTTTTTTACAGAAAGTTCTCGGAAAAAATACGCTTTTGACGGATGTCGGCAGCGTTAAGAGCGGCATTTATGAGCATATTAAAGCGGCCGGACTGGAAAAACAGTTTATCGGCGGACATCCGATGGCCGGCAGCGAACGGACAGGGTATCAGAATTCCAGGGCAATGCTTCTCGAAAATGCCTATTATATTTTAACGCCCACTGAAAGGACGCCCGCAGAAAAAACAAAGCTCATGGAAACTCTTGTGAGATCTCTGGGAGCTATCCCGCTCATTTTGAGCGCCGCAGAGCACGATTATGTAACGGCAGGCATCAGCCATCTGCCCCATGTTATCTCGGCCTCTTTAGTAAATCTTGTCAAAAATAAGGACAACGCGGACGGCATGATGAAACTGATCGCAGCAGGCGGTTTCAAGGATATCACCCGCATCTCTTCCTCCTCCCCCGTAATGTGGGAGCATATCTGCATGGCAAACAGAGACAATATACTTTCTTTACTTGACAGTTACATGGAATCCCTGCAGGACATTAAAAAACGCATCGCAGCCCAGGATGCGTCCGGCACTTACGCCTTTTTTGAATCCGCCCGCAGCTACAGAGAGTCTTTCACCGATGTCTCCGGTGGTCCCATCAAAAAATCCCATGTCTTTTATGTGGATATTCCGGATGAACCCGGTGCTCTTGCCACCATTGTTACACTGCTTGCCTTCCAGCAGATCAATCTGAAAAACATTGGGATCACCCACAATAGAGAAGTGGCGGAAGGATCCCTGTTAATTGAAGTCTGGAAGGAAGCTGATATCGCCAGAGCACAGGATGTGCTTTCCGCCAAAGGATATGTGGTCCGGGTTAAAAAGTAAGGACTGATTACTTCTTCCCCTGCTTCTCCAGTTCGGAATTTACAGTGTCATAAATGCTGATACGGGAAACATCCATACCGGGCATACCTACAAAAGTAGCGCCATAGTTAAAAGTATCTCCCTTCTTTTCAATACGGACGATCTCTATAAATGTATGGAGAACCTCCTTTGTCCAGATGGTCAGATATGCTTCATATATCGTCCCGATAGTAAGCGGCAGATCACAGTTAAAGCCAACTCCCGACTTACTGGCATCCATAATATCAATGATCGCTTCATGCTGCTCTCCCGGATTATTTAACGACTTAATAATGATTTTTGATTCCAGTTCCAGTCGTTTGCTTTTTCTACGTTCCTCCATAACACTACTCCTTCTTCCCTGTCTGTACAGATTACTTTTTGATTATTTCCTATAACTGTATTTTACCCGTTCACCTGCTAAAAATCAAGTGGTTTTGGCCTACACTTTGCAATGAAGTGATATTGGCTGTGAACAGCAACATATTTCAGCCTTCCGCGTGGTTCTCACACCCCGACCTTTTTGCAGATATCCGCCAGACAGCATTGATCACAGTAAGGATGCGTTCTGGCGGTACACACGGCTCTTCCGTGGTCCACCAGCCGATGGCAGAAATCACTTCCCTCCTCCGGCGGAACGATCTTCCAGAGCTCTTTTTCCACTTTAGCGGGCTCTTTGATCCCATCTACCAGGCCCATGCGGTTCACCAGCCTGATACAGTGGGTATCCGTGACAATGGCGGGCTTGCCAAACACATCCCCCATGATCAAGTTGGCGCTCTTTCTGCCCACTCCCGGCAATGCCAGAAGTTTATTAAAATCATCCGGCACTTTCCCGCCGTACTCGTCCCGCAGCACTTTCATGCAGGCGCTTATATCTCTCGCCTTGCTCTTTCCGAGGCCGCAGGGATGCACGATCTTCTCTATCTCTTCTACTGGAGCCTGCGCCAGTGCACCTACATCCGGGAACACCTTATAGAGTTCTTCCACCACCACATTTACCCTGGCGTCCGTGCACTGCGCCGCCAGCCGCACGCTGACTAACAGTTTCCAGGCCTGATCGTAATCCAGGGTGCAGTCTGAATCGGGATATTCCTTCTTTAATCTCTCAATAATTTCCAATGTGCGCTGTTTTTTTGTCATTTGTCTCTCTCCTTACGTCTATCTTCCGTAAATCAGATATCGCTCCGGTTCCCCTCGCTTTTCATAACAGTCCGTCTTTTTTCCGTCTGTAATATAGCTCCCGCCTCACTTTGCTTTTTTCCTCCTGCAAAGCCCTGCAGCCCGCCATGTTCCTTTTTTCGTACTCTTCTCTGGACATGCTTGTCTTATACACTGACTCGTACATTTTTTCCACATTACATATATCCGGCCTGACGGAGTAAATATCGCACAGATTCTCATCAGAGAGATGGATACAGATCCCATCCCCCGTATGAAAATCAGCCAATTCCGGAATTTTATCTATATTTCTGCAGCAGAGTCCGCACTTTGTGCACCGAAACATTATGCGATCACTTCTCCCAGTCTTTCGTATGTCATCTGAACCATTTTATTGGACTCCGGTGTCAGATTGCCCTCACTGTCCAGAACAGGAGTATCCAGAATCGATTTTATCGCACCGGCCATCGCCATGGCCTGTGCCACTGTCTTTTTCTCCTCATCCGAGAAAGTTCTGAAATCTGTACCCTTTTCTGAAATGATCCGGGACATCTCATAAATCAGCGGTTCAAAAACGCAGTTTAAAGAGATCAGAAATCTGTTAAACATCGCCGATCTCTTCCTGATGCCGATGCACAGCGAAGACGCGGCGTCCATCTCCTCCTTAAACTCGTTGGCTTTGGATAGATTGGAATACGCTTTGTCGAGATTAGCCGAAGCCTTTGATCCTACGACAAGCCCCAGCACAGCCAGAGCGGGGCCCGCAACCAGACCGCCCAGAACCGCTGTCCCGCCGGCAATCCCCAGTCCGCTGGCAGCCAGAGAACCGCCGCCGAAAAAAGCAAGGGTTGCATTTGTCGCCGCAGCGCCGCTTAAGGATGCGATCGCTGTTCCCGTTGAGGCTGCTGCAAAAGTAGTAGCTGCGCCATAGGCTCCAAAAGCTGTTATCGCCCCAGTCATTGCTCCGGATACCAGACCGCCTGCCATAGATGTCGCCATGGACTGCAATTCCTTTAACTCCTTAAAACTTTTCTGATCGACAGCCATCTTCTGCAATTCATTCAGGCCCTTCGATTCGGATAATTCCACATGATTTAATTTTTCAAACTGCTCAATAAACGGTTTCATGCTCTCATCAAGAATCTGAATCTTACGCTTTCCCAGCGTATCGATCGCACTCCCGCAGTTTTTACGGCATTTCTCGATCTTCTCTGATGCTTCCCTGATCACTTCATCCGCTCTTCCGTTTGCCCAGTTAGCCTCTTTCTGATCAACGCCGGCCTTAATGGATTTTCCAATGCCGAACGCCCCCGCTGCCGCGCCGATTCCTATAAATAATAACGGTATAGGCATACTTTTCCCTCCCTATATTGTCAAGTGATTTTCCTTAAAAAATCAAGGAATTTATAGTTACA
>CAJTPM010000024.1 GCA_910578085.1 uncultured Lachnospiraceae bacterium
GGCAGTGCAGATACGATATCCGGAATATGCAAGGTATGACCATGATCTGTACGCTATGCTTGGAGGACGGGATTGATGTTAAGAGTCAGGCTTGTGGGAACAAAGAATGATATTAAGTGGTTCGGAAAGATTTGGCGCTTACAAAAAAACGGTTTTACCAGTATCCGGCATTTTATTGATGATGACGTGGTTGAGGTGGGGCTTTTGAAGCGCACCTTTGATGAATACCATGTGCGTTTTATCGCCGCAAATGACAACCTTGACACCGCAAACGGCTTTGATATTATGTCTATCTTCCGTGACGTGATAAACGAGTGGTACGTTGCCGACACCAGCCGCAAAATCAAAGCTGTTTTCAAGTCGAGAATGGAAAAGGGCTTGCGCTGTTCTGGTAGTGTCTGCTATAGCTACCGCGCTTCCAAAGAAGAAAAAGGCGAGTGATCGATTGACAAGGAAGAGCAGCTTTTATAATATGTTTTTTCGGAACAGTAGAAATGAGGAGAGAGAGCTGTTGTCTGTGGCCAATACACTGATGATCACAGACGACAGCTTTTTCCTGAGTTCAACCGTTCGGAATCCGCAGTACCTGCCCGATACTCAGATTATCGCTGCTTAATCCGTTCAGCCTTTTGATGGCATCCACCGTAGTGCCAAATCTTTGCGCCAGCAGCCAGAGGGAATCCCCGGAACGGACGGTATACTCAAAATACGGAGCAGGCGTCTCTCCGGCGGATGGAATTTTCAGGATCTGCCCGATGCTCAGATTGTCGTCTGGCAAACCGTTTAAGCGGATGATGGCGTCAACTGTCGTACCATATCTCCGGGCCAGAAGCCAGAGCGTATCCCCCGGGCGGACAACATATTCAAAGTAAGATCCATCCGAAGATTCTGCTGTGGGAATCCGCAGCACCTGCCCGATCTGCAGATCGTCACCGGTCAGGCCGTTCAGCTTTTTGATTGCATCGACAGTAGTGTCAAACCTTTGCGCTAACAGCCAGAGCGTATCCCCCGGGCGGACAACATATTCTGTAACGCCTGTGCCAGAGTCCGGCGGAATCACATCCTCTGCGCCCAGATAAATTTCATACAGTGCCTGCCATGTGAGAGGTCCCACGATACCATCGGGGAAAAGCCCCGCCGTACTTTGGAAGGCGGCGACCGCCTGCCCGGTTTCTATTCCGAAGTTTCCGTCCTGAACCGGAGCAGGAATGGCAGAATTAAATTCGGCAGCCACATTCAGAAGATACTGCAGCGTAATGACATCCTGGCCGGAGGAACCGAGGCGGAGTATCGAGGAGGGCGGAAGAGTTCCGATGCCTAGGGAAGTCCCTTCACTGTTGAGCTCGGCAAGCCTGGTCACGGAGGTATACAGGTAAGAAAGTTTATTCCAGGTGGCTTTCCCGACGATGCCGTCCGCCGCTAGGCTGAAAATGCTCTGGAATTTGGCAACTGCGGCTTTTGTGCTCTCTCCGAATACGCCTGCTTCGTCCGTGATCGCGGGGATAGCGGGGTAATTGCGTCTGATTCTGCCCAGATAAGTCTGGATTGTCTGTACGTCAAGTCCTGTGCTCCCTGTTCTGAGGGCGGTGCCGGGATAGGAAGACAGAACCCCGGTAATAATATTTGTTTCTGCGATCTCCACATCCTTCGGGTAATAGGAACGCAGGATCTGCAGAGGAGTTAAGCCCTGATTTGCCAATGTGACCGTCCCCCACTGGGATAAGCCAGGACAGGTTGCGGTGGTTCCATTGCAGAAAGATGTAAAGTAAGGAGCATTTTGTCCCTGCCTGCGCACATATTCATTAAAGATCTGATCCACGATAAGGCTGATGGATTCGTAGATGTTCCGCCCGTTAATAAAATATTGGTCGTAGGCGGTATTGTTTGTTATGTCAAAGCTGTAGCCCCGGCTTCTGTACCACTCGGTGTAGATCCGATTCAGCGCAAAAGTGATAATGGCATAGATATTTGCCCGCATGGCCGCACCCGGCCATGTGGGGTAAATTTCGCTGCTGGCCACATTCTTTACATAATCGGGGAAGGATACCCGGACATTGGATGCAGCGCTGCCGGGAGCTCCAAGATGCACCGTGATGGGATTTGGGATGACCACCTGGCGGAGTACCTGCGGATCCGTATCGGGCATCTCCTGATAACGCCTGCCGGACATGGAGACGGCTGGCGGACCGATCTGGATCTCCGTCACCTCCGGAACGCGCTGCGACTGCCGCATCGGAACGAATTCAATGGGCTGAATGGCGGTCTCGCCCTCCAGGATCGGAATGCCGTCAATGTGGACCGTATTAAAACCGTTTGCAAAGGCAAGTACGTGATAGCTGATATAGGGCGTCCCCTGATAGTTCGGATCCAGGGAGAGAGACCGATCCAGCGTTTCCAGAGAAACTTTCTTCGTCTCTCCGCTTTCATCCGTTATCAGATGATAAATACTTTTCTCCTGACCATCCAGTACCCAGATCTGCGCTCCGCTAAGCGGAAGCGCGTCGTGAGCTGTCCGTGCCTGTATCAACAAATAACCGATAGCCATAAATAATAAATTCCTCCTTCAAAGCACTTTGGGAACTGTTCTTTGAGCAAATTTTTGCATCTTATCATTTTACTGTCGCAGAATTCAGTGTACAGTTCCTTTAAAATATAGATATGAAAGACAGACAATTATGGTTCCTTTATTTCCGCAATAATGAAAAGTTCCGAAACCCACAGAGACCGTGAAAAAGTACCAGTGTTTTTTGTTATGGGACGCGGAACAATCTTCTTAGAGTATAATTTTAACTGGCAACAATAACGTGGAAGAAACATAACAAAAACACTGGTATTTTGAAAAAAACTATGCTATAATTGCAAAATAGCTGTGCGCATGGGCAAACTCGGCACGGCAGTGAGAATGAGGTGACAGGATAGGCCAATGGCTGAACTGTTACAGAATGAGAGGAAAATAGGAGAACAGGAGAATGAGCGTACAGGTAGAAAAGCTGGAAAAAGGTATGGCAAAGCTGACCATCGAGGTGTCGGCGGAAGAGTTTGAGAAGGCTGTGAATACAGTTTACCAGAAACAGAGAAACAGAATTCAGATCCCGGGCTTCAGAAAAGGGAAAGCTCCCCGGAAGATGATTGAAAATATGTATGGTGCAGGGATATTCTACGAAGATGCGGCGAATGAGATCATTCCGGATGCCTATGAGAAGGCATACGATGAATGCGGGGAGGAGATCACCTCAAGCCCCGAGATAGATGTGGAACAGATCGAGAGTGGAAAGCCCTTTATTTTTACGGCAGTTGTGGCGTTAAAGCCGGAAGTAAAGCTTGGTGAATATAAAGGTGTTGCGATCGACAACTTTTCTGCGGAAGTGACAGAGGAAGAAGTAAACGCGGAGATCGACAGAGAGAGAGACAACAGCGCAAGAATGGTGTCCGTGGAAGACAGACCGGTGCAGGACGGCGATATGACGGAACTGGATTTCGAGGGCTTTGTGGACGGCGAGGCCTTCGAGGGCGGCAAAGGCGAGAATTATCCTCTGACCATTGGTTCCGGCGCATTTATCCCAGGCTTTGAGGAACAGCTGATCGGTGCGGAACTGAATAAGGAAGTGGAAGTAAACGTAACCTTCCCGGAAGATTACAACGCAGAACATCTGGCAGGGAAGGACGCGGTCTTTAAATGTACCGTAAAAGAGATCAAGGTAAAGGAACTGCCGGAACTTGACGACGAGTTTGCATCGGAAGTTTCCGAGTACGATACGCTGGAAGAATACAGAGCCAACGTCAGAAAAGGCCTGGAAGAGAGAAAAGCAAAACAGATGAAGGACGAGAAGGAAGATGCAGCCATCGCGGCTGTGGTGGAGCATGCCGAGATGGAGATTCCCGATGCAATGCTCGCCACGGAACAGCGTCAGATGCTGGATCAGTTTGCTCAGAGAATTACAATGCAGGGGATGCAGATGGAGCAGTATATGCAGATGACCGGTAACACCAGGGAGATGATGCTTGAACAGTTAAAGCCCCAGGCAGAAAGAAAGATCAAGTCCAGACTGTGTATGGAAGCCGTTGCGAAGGCGGAGAACATTACCGTCTCTGAGGAAGACTATGAAGAAGAGATGAAAGTGATGGCGGACGCCTACCAGATCGAGGTGGACAAGGTCAAAGAGATGCTGGGCGAGAAGGAAAAGAAATCCGTTATGGAGGACATTGCAGTGCGCAAGGCCATTGAATTTGTGGCAGAAAACGCTGTAGTAAAAGAAAAAGAAGAGAAAACAGAAGAATAAAACATAACACAATGCTATAAAATTTGAAGAGTCGGATTTTATAGCATTGGTTTTGTCAGGACAAGTATAAAAAAAAGTTGAAATTTTTCTAAAAAAATGGAAAAGAAGGGAAGTATATCATGATAAAAAATTATTTGACGCCGTATGTTATTGAACAGACAAATCAGGGTGAGCGTTCTTATGATATTTATTCGAGACTACTGGCAGAGAGAATTATCTTTCTGGTAGGAGAGGTGGACGACTCCATGGCGGCGTCCATCACGGCACAGCTTTTATACCTGGAGGCGATGGATACGGAGAAGGATATCCAGATCTACATCAACAGCCCGGGCGGTTCCGTATCTGCGGGGCTTGCGATCTATGATACGATGCAGTACATTAAATGTGATGTATCCACAAACTGTATCGGTCTGGCGGCGAGCATGGGATCCTTCCTTCTGGCTGGCGGCACAAAGGGAAAACGGTTTGCACTGCCAAACGCCGAAGTGATGATCCATCAGGTGCTGGGCGGAGCCCAGGGGCAGGCGACGGATGTGGAGATCACCACAAAGCATCTGCTTCGTACCAAGGAAAAATTAAACCGGATGCTTGCGGAAAATACCGGCAGGGATTACGAGGTGATCTGCGCTGCCACAGAGCGTGACAACTGGATGAGCGCGGAGGAAGCGTTGAAATTCGGAATTATTGATAAAGTAATGACAAACCGCGAAAAAGAGACTGAAGATTCTGAGAAGGACTGAGCAGAGTTTCAGACAGGCGGGAAAGGAATCATTGGTAAATGACGGGAAAAAATAACGAGAACAAAGTAAGGTGCTCTTTCTGCGGTAAGCCCCAGGATCAGGTGCGGAAGCTGATTGCCGGACCAAACGGTATCTATATCTGTGATGAGTGCGTGGATATCTGTACGGATATTATCGAGGAGGAGTACGAGGATGAGCCGGCACAGGAGACCATGGAGATCAACCTCTTAAAGCCGGTGGAGATCAAGGAATTTCTGGATGAGTATGTGATCGGACAGGAAGAGGCAAAAAAGGTACTGGCAGTGTCGGTATATAATCACTATAAGCGGGTGCTGGCGGAACAGGGACCGGATGATGTGGAGCTGCAGAAGAGCAACATTATCATTGTGGGTCCCACCGGTTCCGGTAAAACCTATCTGGCTCAGACGCTGGCAAAGATCATCAATGTGCCTTTTGCCATTGCAGATGCGACAACGCTGACGGAAGCCGGGTATGTGGGCGAGGATGTGGAAAATATCCTGCTCAAGCTGATCCAGGCCGCTGATTATGATGTGGAGCGGGCACAGTACGGCATCATCTATATCGACGAGATCGATAAGATCACGAAGAAAGGTGAGAATGTTTCGATCACCAGGGATGTATCCGGAGAGGGTGTGCAGCAGGCGCTTCTTAAGATCATCGAGGGAACGGAGGCCAGCGTACCGCCCCAGGGCGGCAGAAAGCATCCCCATCAGGAGCTGATTCAGATTGATACAACAAATATTCTGTTTATCTGCGGCGGCGCATTTGACGGGCTGGAGAAGATCATAGAGACAAGACTGGACAGAAAGTCCATCGGTTTCGGTGCGGAAGTGGCCGGTAAGAAAAGTATTTACGGCAAGGATTCGCTGCTTAAGGAATCCTCGCCTCAGGATCTTGTAAAATTCGGGCTGATCCCGGAGTTTGTGGGTCGTATGCCCATCAATGTGGCGTTGGAAGGGCTGGATGAGGCGGCTCTTGTCAGAATTCTGAAAGAACCGAAAAACGCGCTGATCAGGCAGTATCAGAGATTATTTGACCTGGACAGTGTGAAGCTGACCTTTGAGGAGGAGGCGGTGGAGACCATCGCAAAGATGGCGATGGAGAGAAAGACCGGCGCCAGAGGCCTGCGCTCTATTATGGAGCAGGCGATGATGGATGTGATGTACCGGATCCCTTCGGATGATACCATTGGGGAGTGCGTGATCACAAAAGCCGCGGTGGAAGGAAAGAGCGGTCCGTTGGTGATTCATAGAGGAGGCCTGAGAGAGGCGAACTGAGAAAATGCAGGGGCATAGTAACAGATCCCGCCAGATGGCCGGGCAGTTACAGCGCACGATAAATGTCCGAGGGAGAGCAGCTGTGTCGGGGGATATGGCGCAGATGCGGATCAGAATAAGAGGGGGCGGTCAGGAATGAGGGCGGTCCCTTTTTGCGTTATTGGGGGAGGACGACAGATCATCCGGCGAAATAAGAAACGTAAGGAAAGAGGGCGCAAAATGGTTATTAAAACGGTAGAGCTGGAGACCGTGTGTGGGATTACCAGCACGTTTCCAAAAAATACGAAGATGGAGGTCGCTTTCGCCGGGAAGAGCAACGTGGGAAAATCTTCTCTGATCAATGCGATCATGAACAGGAAGTCTCTGGCGCGGACAAGTTCCCAGCCGGGGAAGACGCAGACCATCAATTATTACAATGTGAACGATGATTTTTATCTGGTGGATCTGCCGGGGTACGGTTATGCCAATGCTAATGTTTCAGTAAAGGAAAAATGGGGAAAGATGATAGAGAGATATCTCCACACGTCCGAGATGCTGTACGCGGTGTTTCTGCTGATCGATATCCGGCATGAGCCTGGAAAAAATGACAGGCAGATGTATGAGTGGATGACGGCTCAGGGATATTTTCCGATTATTATCGCGACAAAGATGGATAAGTTAAAACGCAGCCAGATCGAAAAGCATGTAAAGATGATACGGGAAGGACTGGACGCGCCGCAGGAGACCATTGTCATCCCTTTTTCCGCCATGACAAAGCAGGGGCGGGAAGAGATCTATGCGCTGTTAGATGATATGCTTAAATCCTTTGCGGAGGACGAGCCGTTGGAAACGCAGCCGGCTTCGGGGGAGGTATGGCCGGATGTACCGTCGATCTCCGCAGAAAACAGAGCGGATCTGTCAGACCGATAAACGGCATCAGGGGAGAACGAAACTGCTGTAGTACGAGGAAATGACACGGAGTAGGAGAGGATATTATGAAACAGGAAACAAAAGCTTACTGGAAAGCGTTGACAAATATTGTACTGGCGCTTATCGGCATGGTCTTACTGATCACGGTACTGCCCAGAATGCTTTCATTTTTTATGCCCTTTGTGGTGGCCTGGATTATCGCTCTGATTGCAAGCCCGATGGTGAAATTCCTGGAGGAAAAGTTAAAGATCAAAAGAAAGGCGGGAACAGCCTGTGTGATCATTGCGGTTATCGCACTGATTGTACTGATCGGCTACGGGATAGCAGCGTTTCTGATCGATCAGATCCAGGGGCTGATGCATGATCTGCCGGAAATGTGGGAGGCGCTGCAGCTTCAGACCCGGGAGATCGGACACAGCTTTTCAAAATTATTTGCATCCCTGCCGAAGGATGTCCAGGAGGGATGGAGCTATTTCTTTGAAAACGTGGAAGAATTTCTGGGCGAAACGATAGCCGGTTTTGGCAGTCCTTCCATGTCCTGGCTGGGAAATGTGGCAAAGCAGCTGCCGAATCTGTTTGTGGCCATTATTATGTGCATGGTGGCTGCTTTTGCTTTCACGGCGGAACGCACCAACATGCGGAATTTTGTGCAGGATTATATGCCGGAGGGCATAAAAAAATACTGGGAAATGATCCAGATCAGTCTTTCCAGCGCAGTGGGCGGCTATCTGAAAGCACAGCTTAAGATAGAGTTCTGGATCTATCTGATCCTGACGGCAGGACTGTTTATTCTGCGGATAGACTATGCGCCGGTGCTGGCGATCTTTATTGCCGTGCTGGATTTCCTGCCGGTGTTCGGGACAGGGACGATCCTGTGGCCCTGGATCGTGTTTGAGGTGTTAAACGGCGATTATAAGCTGGCAGTGGGGCTGGGCGTTATCTGGGGTATCTCCCAGATCGTGCGGCAGGTGATCCAGCCAAAGATCATGGGGGATTCCATGGGACTGCACACGCTGCCCACCGTGTTTTTGCTGTATATCGGATATAAAGTATCGGGGATCTTTGGCATGATCGTGGCAGTGCCCATTGGGATCATTTTTATGAATATGTACCAGGCCGGGGTATTCGATACGATCGTCAACAGTTTTCGGATCCTGGCAGCAGGGCTTACCAGGTTCAGGCACCTGACAAAGGAGGATATCCGGCTGGCGTATCATGATAAAGAGGAAGAAGATACGGTTCATGACTCAGAAGTGCGTTAAACTGTGCATTTTGTGAGAATATGGTGCAGTAACGTACCATTATAGGAGTTTTACAAAGTGAAAAATGTGCTCTTGAAAGAAGAACCGTAACGTGATATTATCAAGTACAATCAAGTAGAGAAAGAAGGAACTGTATCAATGAAACGAACTGCTGGCATTTTACTTCCAATATTCAGCCTGCCGTCTCCCTACGGTATTGGCTGTTTTTCGCAGAGCGCATACGACTTTGTTGACTGGCTGAAGGCTGCGGGACAGACCTACTGGCAGATCCTGCCCCTGGGACCCACAAGTTATGGAGATTCTCCCTATCAGTCTTTTTCCACTTTTGCCGGAAATCCTTATTTTATCAGTTTAGAGGCGCTGATCGAGGAGGGTGTGCTGACAAAGAAAGAGTGTGAAGCGGCCGATATGGGAAATAAAAAACAGGATATCGCCTACAAAAAGCTTTATGAAAACCGCTACCCGCTGCTGCGCAGGGCTTATGAGCGGAGCAATATTACAGAAAATCAAGACTATCTGCGTTTTGTGGAGGAAAACCGGTGGTGGCTTTCCGATTATGCGCTGTTTATGGCGGTGAAGGGCCGTTTTGACGGTGTGGCCTGGACGCAGTGGGCGGAGGATATCAGGCTCCGCTATGGCTATGCGATGGATTATTACAGGCGGGAACTGTATTTTGAGATCGAATTTCATCAGTATCTGCAGTTTAAGTTTTTTGAACAGTGGTACGCGCTGAAAGATTATGCAAATAAACAGGGGATCCGTATTGTCGGGGATATTCCGATCTATGTGGCCATGGACAGCGCGGACGTCTGGGCGAAACCGGAACTGTTCCAGCTGAATGAACAGAATATTCCCTGTGCCGTAGCTGGCTGCCCCCCGGACGGCTTTTCCGCAGACGGCCAGCTCTGGGGAAATCCGCTTTACCGTTGGGACTATCACCGGAATACCGGTTACGACTGGTGGATCTCCAGACTTTCTTACTGCTTCCGCCTGTATGATGTGGTACGGATCGATCATTTCAGAGGGTTCGATGAATATTTTTCCATTCCTTACGGCGCGGAGACCGCAAAAGAAGGACATTGGGAAAAGGGCCCGGGCATCGATCTGTTCCGCCATGTGGAATGGCGTCTCGGGAGGCGGGAAGTCATTGCGGAGGATCTGGGTTATGTAACGGATTCTGTCAGAAGGCTTGTGTGGGAAAGCGGTTTTCCGGGCATGAAAGTGCTGGAATTTGCTTTTGATTCAAGAGATTCCGGTGCAGCCAACGATTATCTGCCCCATAACTACATAGAAAACAGCGTGGCTTATACGGGAACCCACGATAATGAGACGATTACCGGGTGGTTTCAGTCCATCACAGAGAAGGAGCGGCAGAAGGCCAGAGAGTATCTGTGCGATTATCTGACGTCGGATGATGCCCTTTATCATGCCTTTATTGCGTTAATCATGCGCAGCAGCGCGAAAACCTGCATTATTCCGCTGCAGGATTATCTGGGTCTTGACAACGGGAGCCGGATCAACAAACCTTCCACAGTGGGAACCAACTGGCGGTGGCGGATCACGGAAAAACAGCTTTCCGATAAACTTCGGGAGGAGATCCGGGAGACGGCCCTGCGGTATGGAAGGATGAACTGGGACTGATCCCTGAATTATGGACGCCCGGCTGGATCAGTTATTTCCAGCCGGGCTTATTTTGTATAAACGAAAAATCATTGTGCAAAGTTACTAAAAATAGCACCCCGGTTTTAAACACATTTCCGAATTTGATATATCTGGAAATTTCCTCTTGCAAATTTTCTTTGACCGGGTTATCATATATATACGTTGGAAACGTTACCAGAAACGATTCCGGTAGCGTTTTCAATAACAATCTATTTATTAGAAAAACAGGAGGATACCAAGAAATGAAAAAGAACAAAAAGTTTTTAGCACTGGCTCTTGGCACAGTTCTTTCCCTGTCCATGCTGGCAGGCTGTGGCAACAGTGGCGAAGAGGCAGCAGAAGCTCCGGCTACAGAAGAAAGCACGGAAGCAACTGAAGCTCCGGCTGCAGAAGAGAGCAATGAAGAAGCAGAAGCTCCGGCAGCTGAGGCAACTGGCTCAGGTTCCGTTTACTGGCTGAACTTTAAGCCTGAATCTGATGAAGTGCTTCAGGACATCGCAGCAACTTACAAGGAGCAGACCGGTGTGGAAGTAAAGGTAGTTACCGCTGCTTCCGGTACATATTCCCAGACTCTGATTTCTGAGATGGATAAATCTGCCCCCCCGACACTGTTTGTCATCGGTAACCAGGCAGGTGTGAAAGACTGGGCAGACTACGCTCTGGATTTGACAGGAACACCTATCGCTAATGAATTAAACACAGATGCTTACAATCTCTATGATGAGAACGGCAAGTTGGTTTCCATCGGATACTGCTATGAGTGCTACGGCATCATCGTAAATCCTGACCTGATCGAAAAAGCAGGCCACACCATGGATGAGATCAAGAACTTTGAAGGCCTGAAGACAGTGGCAGAGGATATTCACGCACGTGCAGAAGAGCTTGGCTTCGATGCATTCTCTTCCTCTGATATGGATGATTCTTCTTCCTGGCGTTTCACAGGCCATATGGCTAACCTGGAGTACTACTACGAGCAGGAAGGCACACCCTGGACAGAGTGCCCTGCAACGATCTCCGGCAAGTACATGGATAACTTCAAAAACCTCTATGACCTTTGCATCAACAACAGCCTGACAGATCCGAAAGAACTGGCAACAGGCGGACATGACGCAGAGAACGAGTTCAAGACAGGTCAGGCAGCATTCTTCGTAAACGGTTCCTGGGAATACGAAGCAGTGAAGAACGATGTTCCGAACGCAACGATGATCCCTTACTACTGCGGCGTAGAAGGTGAAGAAAAAGCAGGTCTTAACTGCGGTACAGAGAACTGCTGGGCAATCAACAGCAAGGCTTCCGCAGAAGATCAGCAGGCTACCATGGACTTCATGGTTTGGTGTGTGACAGATCCTGATGCATCCCGTAAGTTAGTAGATACCTTCGGTGTTATGCCTTATAAGCAGGCAGCAGAGTCCACCAACGGTTTCCTTGCAGCAGCTGATGCATACACATCTGAAGGATGCTATGTAATGAACTGGGCAACCAACTTCCAGCCTAACGTAGACGACTATCGTGCAGCTCTGGTAAGTGCTCTGAACCAGTACAACGCAGACCAGTCCGATGCAAACTGGGAAACAGTGACCAACGCTTTTGTAGGCGGCTGGGCAACACAGTACAACGCAATCAACCAGTAAGAAAAAGCAAATAATCAAACGTGGGGCGGGACGGACATTTATCCGCCCCGCCTTTTCAATCTGAAATCGGGGGTTGATACCATGAAGAACAAGAAAATAACCAATAGTAATTCTGTTACGAAAGCAACCAGGCGCTGGGGATTTCTGTTTTTGGGCCCTGTGCTGATCGCTTTTACCATTGGCTTTGTCTGGCCATTTATCCAGGGCATCTGGCTCTCCATGTGCCAGTTCCGCCTGATCTCCGATGCAAAATTCATCGGCTTTGGCAACTATGTGAAGGTTTTCCAGGACGCTTCCTTCCGCCATGCCTTCTGGTATACGGCGATGTTTGCCATTGTGTCGTTAGTCATTATCAACATTCTGGCGTTTATGGTGGCATATTTTCTGACGTTGGAAATTAAAGGCAGCAATCTGTTCCGTACCGTATTTTTTATGCCAAACCTGATCGGCGGCATTGTGCTTGGTTACATCTGGTCGATGATCTTCGACGGTATCCTCGGCCGTTATCAGACCTCTATCCTGTTGGAGAGTAAGTACGGCTTCTGGGGCCTGATCATCTTAATGTGCTGGCAGCAGATCGGATACATGATGATCATTTACATTGCGGGACTGCAGAATGTGCCCGGGGATATTCTGGAGGCGGCCCGCATCGACGGTGCGACTTCCCTGCAAACTCTGTTTAAGGTGACGATTCCCAATGTGATGAGCTCCTTTACGATCTGCATCTTCCTCTCTCTGACGAACGGTTTCAAGCTGTTTGACCAGAACCTGGCGCTCACCGGCGGTCAGCCTTTTACCATCCAGCCGGATGGTACGACCGTCAAGCAGACGGAAATGCTGGCACTCAACATTTACAATACATTTTACGGGTCCAATAGCTCTGCACAGGGCGTGGCACAGGCGAAGGCAGTGGTCTTCTTCGTTCTGGTGGCAGGACTCGGACTGCTTCAATTAGCCTATACACGTAAAAAGGAGGTGCAGCAGTAATGAATAAGAAAACAGTTTCTGCAGCAAACAGAAATAAAACGATCCTTTCCGTGATATTAGCGATAGTCAGCATCGTCTATGTGCTGCCTGTGTTAGCGGTGGTGCTGAACTCTTTTAAACAGAACACTTATGTAAAGACCGATACCTTTGCGCTTCCCACCGGAGAGATGAGCGCCGGTTTTGACAACTTTATCAAGGGAATGACTTTCGGTAACTATCCGTTTTACAAGAGTGTGATGTACAGTGTTGTGATTACGCTGCTTTCCACACTTTTGATTCTGCTTTGTACGTCCATGGCGGCCTGGTATATCGCGAGAGTGGATTCGATTTTCTGCCGGGCGATCTACTTCCTGTGTGTGTTCTCCATGGTGGTGCCCTTCCAGATGGTGATGTTTACGCTGTCCAAGACAGCGGATAAACTGCGTCTGAATACGCCTCTGACGATTCCCATCGTCTATCTGGGCTTCGGCGCAGGGCTTGCGATCTTCATGTTTGTGGGTTTCGTGAAAGCGATTCCGTTAGAGATCGAGGAAGCGGCGTCAATAGACGGCTGCGGACCGGTACGGACGTTCTTCACGGTGGTGGTGCCGATGTTAAAGCCGACCATGATTTCCGTGGGTATTCTGGAGATCATGTGGGTGTGGAATGACTATCTGCTGCCGGTATTGGTACTTGACATCAATGAGTACCGTACAATACCCATTCACATCCAGTACCTGAAGGGAAGCTACGGCACAGTGGACCTGGGCGCGACGATGGCGTTAATCCTGATGAGCATTATCCCGGTTATTATCTTCTATCTTGCCTGCCAGAAGCATATCATCAAAGGCGTGGCAGCAGGCGCGGTGAAAGGTTAATAAATCAGTAAAGTATATTCCCATCTCCAGGGGCTCTGGAGATGGGAAACAAAGGGGGCAGAAATGACCATCAAGGATATTGCGAAACTTTCCGGGTGCGGCGTGACCACAGTGTCCAGAGTGCTCAACAATCGTCCGGACGTCAGCGAAGAGACGCGCAGGAAAGTAATGACTGTCGTGGAGCAGTATGGGTTTATGCCCAATACAAACGCAAAACATTTAAAACAGCAGGCAGGCAGCAGTATTGCGATCATTGTCAAGGGAACACAGAATCTCCTGTTTGCCGAGCTGGTGGAAAATATTCAGACGCTGTTGCGGGAGGCAGATCAGGATGTTGCAGTTTATTATCTGGATGAGGATGCCAATGAGGTGACCTATGCACTGAGGCTTAGCAGAGAGCGCAGGCCCCGGGGTTTTTTATTTTTAGGCGGCGATCTGGATCAGTTTAAAGAGAGCTTTGCGCCGATCACTGTTCCAAGTGTATTGCTGACAAACAGCGCAGAGGGGTTGGAATTTGAAAATCTCTCGTCCTTCACCACCGATGATGAGCAGGCGGCGGAGCAGGTGATAGAATTGTTAGTGAAACTGGGGCATCACAATATCGGCGTGCTGGGCGGAAATTTGTCCAGTACTCAGATCAGTTATCGTCGTCTGGAAGGCTGCAAGAAGGCCTGTGAACGGCTGCATATTCCGTTTGATGCGGAACAGCAGTGTGAACAGTGCCGCTATTCCATGCCGGACGCCTATGCCGCTGCGGAAAGACTGTTACTGCGCAGGCCGGATCTGACTGCGGTTTTTGCGCTGAGTGATGTGACAGCGCTGGGAGCGATCCGTGCTTTCAGCGATATGGGCAAACGGGTGCCGGAGGATATTTCCGTGGTGGGATATGACGGTGTTGTCACCGGGCAGTATTCTCTGCCGCGTCTGACGACGATCAGGCAGGATACAAAACGGTTGGCGGAACAGGGAGTGGATTCGTTACTTCGGGGATTTATGCGAAACGGACATCCGATCCATGAAATGGTACCCTTTCAGCTGGTGTCCGGGGAAAGCGTGGCAAAAATCGGTTAGATGTGCATGGGAGAGCTGCGATGCCGTCTGACCGGGAAGAAACGTCGATAGAGAAAACAGATAAGATGTAACAGTGAAGCCGGAAGGCTGAACTGTTATGAAAATGCTGTAATGTAGAGGGGAAAGACATTGCCGGATGTTTTTCCCTGTATTTATACGCAGGTTCGCGAAAGGAAAGGAAAATCAGTATATAGATCAAATCAATCCTGTAACAGGATTGAACATAAGAAAAATTTAAGGAAAACTGCAACAATTTCTAAGAAAAGTGACACAACTATGATGCAAGTATGGTTTAACATGATTTCATAATAGGCGAGTTTTGGAATCAGACGGAAAGAGCGGGACATGGTTTGAATAAAATACTGATTGTGGAAGACGAGGAAGCGATTGCCAATTTAATAAAAATGAATTTACAGCATGCGGGATATCACTGTGAGGTGGCCAATGACGGGAATACCGGGGCGGATATGATGGCGGAAAACAGTTATGATCTGTGCCTGTTTGACATCATGCTGCCGGGAATCAATGGATATGAGCTGTTGGAGTATGCAAAAAGCTTGCATATGCCGGTTATCTTCCTGACGGCCAAGGGAGAGACGATCGACAAGGTAAAGGGGCTGAAGATGGGGGCGGACGATTACATCACGAAGCCCTTTGAGATCATAGAACTGCTTGCCAGGGTGGAGAATGTGCTGCGCCGGTTCCACAAGGTGGAGCAGGTGATTCAGATTGGTAATCTGGAGATCAATGTGGTGGCCAGAACCGTAAAGAAAAATGGCCGGGATATCAATCTGACGATCAAGGAGTTTGATCTGCTGCTGTTGTTTATGAGAAACCCGGACAGGGCGCTCTATCGGGAGATGATCTATGAACAGGTCTGGGACAGCCCTTATATGGGAGATTCCCGGACGGTGGATCTGCATGTGCAGAGGCTTCGGAGGAAGGCGGGGTTAGAACAGCAGATCGAATCGGTATATAAGGTGGGATACCGCTTCAGGAGCAGTGTAACATGAAATTATTTTGGAAACAGTTTACCGCCACGGTGTGCCTGATGGTCACGATGTTTGCGGTATTCGGGAGTATTTTTTTACAGACGTCTTTTCAGATTATGCTGGAGAGAGAAAAAGAGCGGGGACTGGAAGAGTGGAAAATGTTTCAGTTCGCGCTTTTAGCGTCTATGGAGGCGCTGCCGGAAGGATATTCCATCGAGAACGATACGATGACGGAGATGGTGGAGACCATTGAGGACAGTATCGGGAGTCAGGAGAACGGGATCGCCCTCTATAATGAGAACAGGCAGCTGATCTACAAAAACGGCATGTATTACGGCGCGCTGATGGCGGAAAATATCGGTACTGACAGGGCCATGTGGCGGCTTAGCGATACTGAGGAGGGCCATTACCTTGAGGCGCTTTCCCAGGTGAAGAAGAGCGGATCCACTTATTATTTTGCCTTTGGCAAAAATATCCAGTATGTGTATGATGTCAGGGACAGGCTTTACGGTCAGTATCGGAATATGGTGCTGGTCGTGATTGCTTTGTCCGTTCCTGTTTCCTGGCTGTTGGCGTATCATTTCACAAAGCCTGTGAGACAGCTTGTGAAGGCCACGAGGGATCTGGCCAGAGGAAATTATCAGAGCAGAGTGGAAGTAAAAGGGGAGGATGAGCTGTCCAGCCTGATGATGGAGTTTAACAGGATGGCAAGACGTCTGGAGCGGAGTATCTGGGAGCTGGAGGATGCGGCGAGAAGGCAGGAGGAATTTACCGGAGCCTTCGCCCACGAACTGAAGACGCCGCTCACTTCCATTATCGGTTATGGGGATATGTTACGCAGCATGAATCTGACAGAGGAGGAAAAAAGGAGTTCTTCCGATTATATTTATAAACAGGGGAAGCGTCTGGAGCGGCTTTCTCTGAAGATGATGGAGTTAGTGCGGGTAAACAAGCAAGGGATCACGTTGAAGCCTTTAAAGACCAGAGAGCTGGCCTATGAGGTAGAACTGTTTACGAAAAGGCTTTTGTGGGAGCGAAAAGTGGCGTTTGAAAAAAGCATTGCGCCAGGCATTCTGTTCGGGGATCTGGATCTGCTTTGTTCCCTGTTCGGAAATCTGATCGATAATGCGGCGAAGGCCTGTGTCCGGAAAACGTATCCGGGGGAGGAACAGGCGAAGATCCTGTTGATCGGAAAGCAGGAGAGAACGGGTTACAGTTTTACGGTGATGGACAACGGCTGCGGCATTCCCGCCGATGAGGTGGGAAAGATCACGGAGGCCTTTTACATGGTGGATAAGTCCAGAGCGAGAAAGGAGGGCGGCGCCGGCATCGGCATGACGCTTTGCAGCAGGATCGTGAAACTGCACCACGCGCGCTGGGAAATATCCAGCAGGGAGAACGAGGGGACAACGGTGTATGTTTTCTTCCCGGAAGAGGAGGAAGAAGATGATTGAGAAAGACAGGAGAAGTATAAAATATATACGAAAGAAAAATATGGCCAGAGGTATGACGGGACAGAGAGGGAGAGACGGTCTGGGAACGGAAAAAAAGAAAATTTCCATGGCCTGGCTTTCTCCGGACAGCTTTATGGGAAAAGCGCTCTGTATTCTGCTTGTGATCATTCTGACAGTGGGTGCTTTTTTAGCACCAAAGGTGATCAATAATCTATACGATGCCGGGACGTTAATGCAGATCACCTATATGGATATGGATTTAAGTCCCTATGCGGTGAGCTATGTGAAGATGGAAGATAAGCTGCAGGCCATCGCGAGAGTGAAGACGGCGGGCGGTTTTTTGTCGGTACTGCCGGTGGGGGAGGAAGCGGAGGGCGGCGTGAGCGGCGCCGAACTGGCGGAGGCGGTGAACAGGGAAGTCGGGGAGCTTCGCTGGGGCCTCGGTACGTTTTTCAGCGAGGCCTGGTGGAGTACGCTCACCGAAGGGAGCCTTGTGTCCAGAACAAAATATACGCTCTATGGCAGGCCGGACGGGGAGGGGAACGATACTTCCAAAGAGATGGCGCCGTTTCAGTTCTGGGTGCTGCAGTTTGTGCGGGTGGAAAGTTCCGATGAAGAAGGAAAAGAGAATAAGTATCTGACAGATTCTGACGACATAACAGACCGGATCATGGTCTGCATGGACGCGGATTTTGATAAGATCTACGCTTTTGCCGTTGCAGGGAACGTGGATAGGATAGAAGAGGTGTATGGATTGGAGTTAATGGAGATCTTTGATAAAGATGGGGAGGTGCGTGGTTATGCGGAGGCGTCCCTGCTGCCGGAGGAAAGGCAACGGCTGCGGATCGATCTGACTGCGGATATCATGGCAGGCTGGGCGGAATATTGGGATACGGTACCGGAGGAGCGTGCTTATTACATGGATGTACAGAATGAACTGGTGGGGGTTTATGTCTACCGGGATGAGGAATCGGCCGCGAAGGCGGACGGCGGGGGGAAAGAGGGCAGCGTGGGAGTGGACAGTGAAGAGGAAACAACGGAGATAGTGGTGGATGCAAAAACGGGAATGACCAGCCAGACAGAGCTTTCGGAAGCGGAGCGGAGGGCGCTTGTGCTGGAAAAGGCTGTTATGGGATATGGCCAGGAGGGAGAAAGGCTCATCTATAATTATGAAGCGGGCGAGGCGTTCCTCTTTTCCGCGGAAGAAATTGAAACATCAGGTTTTAAAGAGGAGGGTGATATGCTGCTTACTGTAGGCGCACAGGGGCAGGCGGTCCGGGGGGAGGAGAGTACTGCCGTCTGGATTCAGAAAACGGGCTGCAGAGATTTTTTTGATATGATGCAATTCTGATGCAGGTTTGCGGAAAGTCTGATGCATGGGGCAGATATTCTTATCATAAGGAATTCTTCAGATTATTTTTGAACAATTCCTGATGGAAGACGGAGGATAAGGGTATGGGAAGAACGATGCGGGCGGACATGTATGAGAACGTTTCCGTACGGAAACGGGCATCAGGAGAATATGAAGAGACAGTTTACGACAGGAGAGTGCAGGCGACAGGAAAAAGAGGCGTGGCGGTGCGGAGAGAACCATTGTATCAGGAATGCAGAGGAAGCGGGAAGAGGAACGTCGCGCAGATGGAGTCGGGGAAAGTATCCGGAGGCAGCAGAGCCGTCTGGAAAGAACCCATGTACGAAGCTGACAGACGGAACAGGGAGGCAGGGGCTTACCGGACTACAGGACAGGAAAAGACGAAAAGAGGAAGGAAAAAATTCGGAAGGCGGAAAAGAAAGAGCGCGGCGCGCAAAGTGCTGACCGGATTGCTTTTTTATTTTCTGTTTGCGGGTATGATCGCCACCTGCATTGCAGTAGTCAGCGTGTTCTCTGAGTGGAAGGAGAAGAGGCAGTCACAGGATGCTGCAAAAACTGACGGGATCATGGCGGACGGGACGGAAGCATGGACAGAGGAAGAGACGGGAAGCAGAGCCCTGATGGAGATCACACCGGAAATACGACATGAGTGTCAGGAATTGTATGAAGAGCAGGAAGAACTTCTGCTGATCGTTAATAAAGACCATGAACTTGAGACTTCCTATCAGCCCATGCTTCGCAATATTTGCAAAGGAAGACTGAAAGCGGCAGATATTCTGTATGAGGATCTCTGCGCCATGCTGGAGGACGGCGGGCAGGCCGGGTATGAGTACTGGATCGCCTCGGCCCACCGCGACAGAGCTTACCAGCAGGGGCTGGTGGACGAGGATGTGGAAAAATATATGGCGAAGGGTTATACCTATGAGGCGGCGCTTCAGAAAACCTATGAATATACGATGCCCGCAGGACAGTCCGAGCATGAGACGGGGTTAGCATTGGACATTCTCTGCTCCACCAATATGATGATGGATGAAAGCCAGGCTTATGAGCCGGGCAATCAGTGGCTTGCAGCGCACTGCCATGAGTATGGCTTTATTCTGCGGTATCCGGCGGACAAGGAGGACGTCACCGGTATCAAATACGAGCCCTGGCATTTCCGGTATGTGGGAAAGGAAGCGGCGGCTTATCTGAGGAATAAGGGGTGGACGTTGGAGGAGTTTTATAGAGTGATACATGACAGTATTCGGTGACAGTCCGCCGGACTGTCACCGGGCAGAACTGCCACACAGTGCATAAAAATTTTCCTTCACCTATTGACAAGCAGACAGCGGCAGGTTACACTTATTGAAACGGTTAACCTGCCAAAAATACTGAACCTTTCTCCGGGTATATGAGAAGGGGCAGGAATGAGAGATGACTATGAGAGAGCGTTATACGATAAGGGATGTCGCGGCCCTGGCGGGGGTATCCAATGCGACGGTATCCTATGTGCTGAGCGGCAAGAAAAAAATTTCCGAGGAGACGAGGCAGAGGGTGCTGCGGGTGATCGAGGAAGTGGGCTTTGTGCCGGATCTGAATGCCAGGGGCCTGTCGGGGAAGGACACGAAACTGATCGGCATTGTGATTCCGCAGACGGAGCCCGGCAGCAGGCTGATGTTCCACAATACGTTTTACAGCGAGCTTTTAGGCAGCATAGAGTTTGCCACAAGGCGAAAAGGCTATCATGTGCTGATATCGGCGACGGATATGACCCAGGATTACCTGAACCTGATCAAAGAGAGAAATCTGGCGGGCGTTATCATCGTCGGAACCTATGAGAGCAGATTCTGGGCGCAGCTCAAGAAGCTGGAGGTGCCGGTGGTGTTGGTGGACAGCTACTGTAAGAACGACTGGTTCCACGCCATCCGCATCGACGACGAGTACGCCTGCTTCTGCGAGACGGAATATGTGATCGGGAAGGGACACAGGAACATCGCCTTCGCTGCGGGCAGCCTGAAGGAAGACGGCGTTATGCAGAAGCGTTTTATGGGCTACAGGCGGGCTCTTAAGAAAAACGGCATTCCCTATTCAGACCGGTTTTTATTTGAAAATCTGGTGTCCTACGAGAGCGGTGCGGAGACCGCAAGACGGATCGCCGGAAGCGACCTGGGGATAACGGCGGTGGTAGCCACGGCGGATATTCTGGCTATCGGCCTGCTCAGCGGATTTTACCGGCTCGGCATCTCCGTGCCGGAGGAGATCTCGGTGATCGGTTTCGACGGGCTGGAGGAGACGGAATATACCACGCCGGGACTTACGACGATGAAACAGCCCATCTCCAGAAAAGGGGAGCTGGCGGTGGATCTTTTAATTGAGAATATTGAAAATCCCGGGATGGAGAGAGTGGATGAGATCCTGAATGTGCGGCTGATCGAGCGGGGCAGCGTGAGAGAGACAGCGTGTGAGTAAACAGAGGAAAGAAGTCCGGTGGATAGCCGCAGGGCTGAACAGTTATGAATCAGGAAGGAAGCGGGAGCAGAGGAAAAGAGTATAGATGATCGCAGAAATTATCAGGGGAAAAGTGTACGCAGGAGACGGGTTTGGATCCCGGGGAAAGTCTGTGGCGATAGAGAGAAAAGACGGCAGTCAGTTGACGATCAGGGCGCAGTATGAGATAGCCTGCGGCATGGGGGAAAAATTTGATTTTTTGAATCAGAAGGGACAGAGGACGGTCAATCAGGTAGTGGAAAAATTCTGCAACCAGGGGAAGGACAGCTATTTTGTCACACCCTTTTTCATGACGGAAGCGGGATTCGGCATCTATGTGGAGACGAGAGAGAGAACAGTGTTTTCCTTTCAGGAAATCATACGTTGCACCATACCGGAGGAGGCGGCGGTCTATGTGCTTACCGGGAGTATGCAGGAGATACTGCACGACTACTTAGGTCTCACCGGCAGGCCCGCCCCGCTGCCGGAGTACGCCTTCGGCATCTGGATCTCGGCAAACCGCTGGAACTGTCAGAGGGATGTGGAGGAACAGACTGCTCTGTTAAAAAAGTATGGCTTCCCGGCCAGCGTGCTTGTGCTGGAAGCCTGGAGCGACGAAGCCACCTTCTATATCTGGAACGGAGCGGGTTATGAGGCGAAACCGGGCGGAGCGAGGTATGAGGATTTTGACTTTGGGGAGAGCGCTTACTGGCCGGATCCGAAAGGGATGATCGAGAGACTCCACGGGGAGGGACTTAAGTTAGTGCTCTGGCAGATCCCGGTCTGGAAAAAGCAGGAGCCGGAGGAGCAGATATCGCCGCAGCTTGCCCTGGATAAAGCGTATGCGGTGAAAGAGCGCCTGTGCGTAATGAAGGAGGACGGGACGCCCTACGAGATACCGGAAGGAAACTGGTTTGCCGGTTCTCTCATTCCCGATTTTACAGGAGAGGAGACGAAAAAATTCTGGTTTGAGAAAAGGAAATACCTGCTGGATATGGGCGTGGACGGCTTTAAGACGGACGGCGGGGAGTTTATCTACCGGGAAGATATTCGTTTTGCAAACGGGGAGAGTGGTAAACAGGGGAAGAACGGATACTGCCAGGATTACATAGACGCCTACAGGGATTTTGTGGGCGAAGAAAAGGTATTGTTCAGCCGCGCCGGGTACATCGGCGCAGGAAGGACGCCGATCCTCTGGGCGGGGGATCATCAGTCCACCAACGAGGAACTGAAAAACGTGCTGACCGCGGGCTTAAGCGCGGCGATGTCCGGGATACTGTTCTGGAGTTTTGACATCGGCGGCTTTGCCGGGAGACTGCCCGATCCGGATCTGTATCTGCGCTCCACCCAGATGGCATGTTTTTTACCGGTCATGCAGTGGCATTCGGAGCCGGAGGGCGGGCAGTTTCAGGAACTGATGCCCGGTATTTCGGGGAACAACGAGAGAAGCCCTTGGAATATCGCCCGGGTTTACGGTCAGCCGGAGCTGATCGATGAGATCAGATACTGGCATCTGCTGCGCATGGAACTGCAACTCTATCTATATGAGGCTGCGGAAGAGGCGGTGCGGGAGGATAAGCCGATGATGCGCCCCCTGTTCTATGCGTTTCAGGAGGATGAGAACTGTTTTGGGGTTTCGGATGAATATATGTTTGGAAGCAGGATGCTTGTGGCGCCGCTTCTGGAGGTCTGTCAGAAAACCAGGGACGTGTATCTGCCGGAGGGAAACTGGTACGGGTTTTTTACCGGGAAGAAATATGCGGGAAACAGTGTGCATCACTCGGACAGGGAGGAGAAATTCCCGGTGTATGTCAGAGAGGGAAGCGTCATCCTGCGGGAGAAGGAGGGAAAACGGAGGGGGTATCTGTACGGAGAGAAGGGATGCAGCACTGTTCGGATGGGACAGGGCAATCAGGAGATCGCATGGGAGTGCGGCGAGGTGGTGAAGAAAGGGGGAATGGACAGGGAGACAGAGTGGATTTTTGTGTTTTAATTTAGTAGGTTAACCGTTTCAATTCAACTGACAAATATAAAGAAAAAAGAAAGGATGAAAAAGTTATGAAAAAGAAAATGTTATCGTTTCTGCTGACAGGGGCTATGTTTGCCTGTATGCTCACAGGATGCGGCAAGGCGGAAGAACAGGCGGAGCAGGGCACGGCGGCGCAGGAGCCCGCCCAGGAGGCGCAGGAGTCTGACAGCGTGGATATCTCTGCGGAAGAAGAGGGGGAGGAAGAAGTGACGATCACCTACGCGAACTTTAACGCTTCCGGCGGCAACGAAGAGACGCTGCAGAAGATGTATGAGGCCTTCCACGAGGAGTATCCGCAGATCACGGTGGATATCGAGACCATCGGATACGACGATTATTTCACGCAGATGCAGACGAGAGTGGCAGGCGGCACGGCGCCCGACTGTTACGAGTTAAATATTGAAAACTTTGCGGCCTACGCCAACAAAGGAGTTCTGGCGGAACTGACAGGCATCGATGTGAGCGGCTACAATGAGACCGCGCTGTCGGCCTTTGGGATAGACGGAAAACAGTACGGCGTGCCCGGCAATTTCTCCAACGTGGTGTTGATTTACAATAAGGATCTGTTCGACCAGGCCGAGATAGAGTATCCGACGAATGACTGGACCTGGGACGACGCGATGGAGGCCTGCGAGAAGATAAGTGCTCTGGGCGATGATATCTACGGGATCTATCAGCCCATTACCTTCAACGAATTTTTCAAGGTGGCGGCGCAGTACGGCGGTGGTGTATTGAATGAGGATAAGACAGCCTTCACGATCAATTCGGAAGAAAATCTGGCGGCTGCGGAGATGATGATAGAAAAGATCACAGAGACAAACGTACAGCCCACCGATGCGCAGATGGGCGGAATGGGCGACTGGGATCTGTTTGAGAGCGGCAGGCTCGGGATGATCCCAACCGGTATATGGGCTTTCGGCGCTTTCACGGATGCCTGTGATTTCAACTGGGATATCTGTGTGGAGCCGGGCGGCACCCGGAAAGCAACCCACTTTTTCAGCAATGCGCTGGTGGTGAATGCGGAGAGCGGGAAAAAGGAAGCGGCTGCCACCTGGATTAACTGGTTAGCGTCCAGCGATGCGGCGGCGAAGATGCGGATAGAGGCGGGCTGGGATCTGCCGGCAATCAGCGATGAGGCGGTGTTAGCGGGCTATCTGGAGATCACGCCCCCGGAAAACAGGCAGGCAGTGTTTGATTCCTTAAATGACCTGGTGGTGGCGCCGATCATCGAGGACTATTCCCTGATGGCGGATATCATTACGGACAAACTCTCCAGGGCGGCCTCCGGCGAACTGACTGTGAAGGAGGCGCTGGATCAGGCGCAGGAAGAGTGCGGCGCGCAGATCACGATGCAGTGATGTAAAAAAGAGGGAGAACCATGAAAAGATGGAAGACACTCATGCAGGCAGCGCCGTTTATGCTGCCGAGCATCGTGGGAATGATCGTGTTCAGCTTGCTGCCGATCGTCATTTCCATAGTGGTCAGCCTGACCGACTGGAACGGGCTGGACAAATTAAATGCACAGACGCTGGGAGAGCGTCTGTGCGGTCTTGAGAACTATGGGGCAATTTTGCGAAGCGTCGAGTTCTGGAATGTACTGGGGCACACCGTCTACTATATTGTGCTGTACATTCCGTTAGTGCTTGTCATGTCCTTATTTATCGCTTCGATCCTGAACCGGAATATGAGGGGGATCGGCGTCTTCCGGGTGTTGTACTATATCCCGGTTCTGACCTCCTGGGTGGCGGCGAGCCTGATCTGGAAATGGGTGCTGAGCCCGCAGTACGGGGTGATCAACCAGCTCTTGGGGTATCTCGGCGTCAGAGGGCCGGAGTGGCTGACGGACAAATTCTGGGCGATGCCGGCCATTGTGTTAGCCTCCGTGTGGAAGGATATGGGATTTTACGGGCTGTTTCTTCTGTCCGGGTTGAAGGCTATCGACACAGGCTACTATGAGGCGGCGCAGATGGACGGCGCGGGGAAGGTCAGACAGTTTTTTTCGATCACGCTGCCCCTGCTCACCCCGTCCATGTTCTTCTGCGTTATTATGGCGCTTATCAATGCCTTCCAGCTGTTTCCGCAGGTGCAGATCATGACGGAGGGCGGCCCCAACGGCGCAACCCAGGTGATGGTGGAGAGAATTTATACTTATGGATTTAAATATTTCAGGATGGGATATGCGGCGGCGTACTCGTGGCTTTTGTTTGTCATCATATTTGTCCTGACACTGGTGCAGATGAAGCTGCAGAAGAGGTGGGTGTACTATGAATCATAGCAGAAAAAAAGCCATGCAGGAAGCGTTTTCGTATCTGACAGCCATACTCGTGGGAGTTGTGGTGATCATTCCGTTTTTGTGGATGCTCTCCACCTCTCTGAAAAACAAGGGGGCGCTGATGCAGATCCCCATTGAGTGGATTCCGGAGGAGCCCTCCCTTGACGCCTACCGGACGGTGTTCTCGAGATTTCCGCTTTTCCGGGCCATCTGCAACAGCTTTTTTATCACGGTGAGCTATACGGTGGTCACGATACTGTCCTCCTCCATGGCGGCCTTTGCCATTACAAAGCTCCGCTTTCCCGGCGCGGACGGGATTTTCAAACTGTATCTGGCCTCCATGATGATACCGACGCAGGTGACGTTAATACCGTTATTTGTGATCATGAACAGGCTGGGACTGATCAATACTTATCCAAGCGTGATACTGCCGGCTATGTTCCGTGCCTTTGCGGTGTTTATGCTGGTGCAGCAGATGCGGGCGATCCCAAATGACTATATGGAGGCGGCGAGGATCGACGGGGCGGGAATCTTCCGGATCTACTGGAAGGTAATTATGCCGCTTACAAAGTCCGCCATCGCGACTTTGACGGTGACTACTTTTATGGAGAGTTGGAACGATTATCTGTGGCCCCTTCTGATGTTGTCGGACAAAAACAAGATGACACTGACTTTGGCCTTAAACAGTTTAAATGGACAGTACGGGACAGAGTACAATCTGCTGATGGCAGGCAGTCTGATCTCCATGCTTCCGATCGTGGTCATCTATGCCTGCGCACAGAAATATTTTAAGGCGGGCCTCATGTCCGGCGGAGTGAAAGGATAGAGGAGCAAAAAGATGGGAAAGGAATGAAAAACGGAGGACGGGTATGATAAAACGATATGTATTCGGTGATCCTGTGGAGACGGAGTCCGTGTTATGGAAACCGGAGGCGGCGGACTGGCAGGACGACAGGCTGTTTTGCAGGGACAATGCATTTTACGGCGATCTGTCCGGGGAGGAGATCGTGTACGGCCTCGGGCAGAACGTGCGGGGCATCAACAAGAGAGGATGGCTCTATGAGAGTTACTGTACGGATGATCCTCGTCACACAGAGGAAAAACACACGCTCTACGGCGCCCACAATTTTCTGGTGCTCGACGGAGCGGGGGTGCTTGGGATCTTTGTTGATACGCCAGGGAACGTGGTGTACGATATCGGCTATACGGATAGCCGGAAACTGAGCATTGCGCCGCAGTCGGCGGATTTTGAGCTGTATCTGATCGAGGGGGAGAGCCCGGATGCGGTGGTGGAGGTGTTTCGGCGCCTCATCGGGAGAAGCTATATTCCGCCCCGCTGGGCCTTCGGTTATGGGCAGAGCAGGTGGGGCTATGACTCGATGAATCAGGTGCGGGAGGTAGCGGCGGGTTACCGTGATAACCATATTCCGCTTGATATGATCTTTTTGGACATAGACTATATGGAGCGCTATAAGGATTTTACGGTGGACAAAGAGCGCTTCCCCGATTTTCGGGGACTTGTGGCGGAGATGAAAGAGCAGGACATCCGGCTGGTGCCGATCATCGACGGCGGTGTAAAAAAAGAGGACGGCTACGATATCTATGAGGAGGGGAAGGAGAAGGGATATTTCTGCAAGGATGAAGAGGGGGAGGATTTTTTGCTGGGAGTGTGGCCGGGCAGATGCTGTCTGCCGGACATGCTGCAGGAGGAGGCCGGCAGATGGTTTGGATCAAAGTATAAGATTCTGCTTGATATGGGGATCGAAGGCTTCTGGAACGACATGAACGAACCGGCGGTCTTTTACTCGGAAAAGGGGCTGGCGGAGGCCTTTGAGAAGATAGACGCTTTCCGCACACAGAATCTGGACATCCAAAGCTTTTTTGAATTTCAGGGACTGGCCGCAGGGCTGTCAAACAGCCCGCAGGATTACGCTTCCTTCTATCATGAATACAGAGGGGAGCGATACCGCCATGACAGAGTGCACAATTTGTTCGGCTATTATATGACCAGGCGGGCGGCGGAGGCTTTCGAGGAGCTTGAACCGGAAAAGAGGATTCTGCTTTTTTCCAGAGCTTCCTGTATCGGGATGCACCGCTTTGGCGGCATCTGGCAGGGGGATAATCACTCCTGGTGGTCCCATCTGCTGTTAAATATCAAGATGATGCCTTCCTTAAACATGTGCGGCTTTCTGTACACGGGAGCGGATATCGGCGGATTTGGAGGAGATGTGACCGAGGATCTGTTGATCAGGTGGCTGTCCTTCGGCGTTTTTACGCCGTTGATGCGCAACCACTCGGCGGCGGGGACGAGAAGACAGGAGGTCTATCGCTTCGGGACGGCGGAACTGATGCGGGATGTCATTTCGGTCCGCTATAAGCTGCTGCCCTATCTCTACAGCGAATATATGAAAGCGGCGCTTGGTGGTACGATGTTGTTCAGGCCTCTCGGGTTTGCCTACAGAAAGGACGGCATCGCGGGACAGGTGGAAGACCAGCTTCTGGTGGGAGAGAGCATCATGATCGCGCCGGTACATGAGCAGAATGCGGCGGGCAGGACGGTCTATTTCCCGGAGCCCATGAAGCTGCTGCGGTTTCATGGGGGGAATGTGCTGGAGGAGGCGGTATATCCGAAAGGACACGCCTATATCGGGATGCCCCTGGGGGACGTCTGCGTCTTTCTGAGAGAAAATCATATCCTGCCCCTGAGCCGGGGCGGAGAGTGCGTCGGGGATGTGGACTTTGCGCATCTGGAACGGTATGTCTGGGGGACAGACGTAAAGCCCTACGCATATTACAGGGACGACGGAGAGACGAAGGAGTTTGATCTGGAAAAGCATGTGGAGATGCTGACGGTGTAAGGAGAATGCTGTATAGTCTGACGAGTAGAGAGATACGGAAAATGCAGAGAGCCGCCCGGTTTGAGGGCGGCTTTTTGGCGGAAAGTCAACGGCACAGCTCATTCCACTGGCAGCCGCCGCAGATCTCCTCCCGCTTACCGGGGGAGAGGATATTTTGCTGCACGGAGGCAGCGAAATCTTTCCATCTGATCTTTGTCCCCTCGGGCAGTCCGCAGCAGTAAAGAACCTGGCGGTCGTATGCTTCAGCTTTATCTGAGGGCAGTCCGGTGTCCTCGTCTGTGCATCTGCCGGCCTGGTTATTCGGGCAGCAGGCACATACGTCGTCTGCCCCGCAAAGCAGGGTGACTTCCGGGTTTTCTTCCAGTCTTTCTTTCATGGCCGCCATATTTTCCGTGAATGCGCCGCTGTAGCCCTTCCCCTGGAAGAAGGAGAAGCACATGCCGTGGTGCGGTCTGATTTTGCAGGTCATGTCAGTTCTGCTCCTTTTCTGTTTTCTATTTGGCTGCTTCCCGTGGCTGAATGTCTACGCCTGATCCTGCGCCTCAGGATCTGTCCATAATTTTCCCAAGCGGTCCTCGGAGGGTGTTTCCCAGCATGAGCGCTAAGGCGATCTTGACCGCGTCGGGAATGATAAACGGGATCACGCACCAGCCAAGCACTGTCAGAAGGCTGACAGAACCGGTGTCTCTCAGATAGACAAACATGAACCATGCGGTGCCTGCGGCGTAACACGCGAGCAGCCCCAGCACCATGGAGAGTGCCTGTATGGCAAGCACATATTTTACATGGAGCTTTTTGATAAAGACAGCCTCCATCAGCCACATAATCAGGGCTGAGAAGATAAAACCAATGATATATCCCCCGGTGTTTCTAAAAAGAATGCCCAGGCCTCCGGTAAATTCCGCGAACACCGGTACCCCGATAGCGCCCAACAGGACGTAGAGAGTTACGGCGATGGTCCCCCGCTTTCCGCCCAGTATGGATACCGCCAGGAATACGGCGAAGGTCTGAAGGGTAAAGGGAACTACCGTGGGGATGGAGATCCAGGAGCAGATGGCGATCAGTACCGTGAAGACGGCAATATATGCCATGTCGTAGGTTTTTCCCCTTCCTGCGGATTTTTGTTTTGTATGCTGCAGCTGCGCGGTTGTGTTTGTGTCCATGGTCTGTTTCCTCCGTTATCTGGCTTCTTTCGTTTTAACTCTGCTTCGTTGGCATAAGTGAGATACCCCTCAGCAAACTACGGAGTAATCATAGCACAGAGAAAAAAGGATGTCAACCCATTATTGAAATGAGTTGACAATTCTAAAGAGGTCTTTCAATACTCAAAAATAGATGCTTTACAAAATATACTAAAGCATGTTATCATTGTTCCAAACATATCTGGGAGTCTTAAGTTCTGATATCACATCTGTGACGAGTCACCTGTTTCTTGCAAGAATCCCTTATATGAGAAAAATTGAATAAGGGAGGAATGTAAATGGGAAAATCAGAGCTATGTGGGTTAGCATATGGTGTTGCGGAATATGCTGACAGAGAGCCTCAGTTATCAGAAGCAGTGGAAGCGAAAGAAAAGAGCGCATGAAAAAGACGAGGTTAAGGCAGTTATTCGAAGTGGTGCGCTACAGTGGAGAAAAAGAGGAGCTGGAAGAGGAACTTTCAGCGGTTGAAAAGGTGATAAAGATTCAGCGCAGCGTGAAAAATTATGATGTAAAACAGATTTATGAAGCCATGCAGAAAGAGAATGCGGAATGAGGAAAAACCATGGATATGGATAAAAAGAGAAGACTGGAAAAAATACTGCTTCTGGCGGTGAAAATTGCCGTGGGCAGTGCTGCCGCCGTCTATGTGGCCGAGGCACTGCATCTGGAAAATGCAGTTTCGGCAGGTACGGTCACTTTGCTGTCACTGCTTGGAACCAAGCGGGAGACTGTGAGAGTGTCCATTGCGCGTATCGGCGCTTTTCTGTTCACAGTGCTGCTGGCTTATCTGGCCATCCCCAATATAGAGAGCGACTGGATCACCTACTGTGTTATTCTGTTTATCCTTGTTTTTGTGTTGGCGGTTGTGGGCTGGATGCCGACGCTCTCCGTAAACTTCGTTATTATTGCACACTATGTGACGAAGAAGGAGTTCAGCAGAGAATTTTTTTTAAATGAATTTCTTCTGGTGCTGATCGGCGCTGTCATCGCCTGTATTTTGAATCTGTTTCATCTGAACAGGAAGCGAAAAGTGGATATTATGGCAGATATGCGCTATACCGAGGAGAAACTGCAGTATATCCTGCGGGAACTTGCGGGGTATCTTCGGGATGAGCGAATGAGCAGTGAGATCAGTGTCTGGGATGATATCTGTATGCTGGAGAAGAAGTTAAAGGTATTTATGGAGGAGGCCAGAGAATTTCAGAATAATAACTTTGCGGATCATCACAGTTACTATCTGGATTATTTTGAGATGCGGCTGGAGCAGTGCCGTGTATTGGACAATCTGCATTATGAGATGAAAAAGATCCGGACCGTGCCGAAGGAGGCTGAGGTGATTGCGGATTATATGTACCATCTGGCGGATCATGTGACGGAAAAGAATATTCCGAAGGCGCAGAATGACAGGCTGCAGGAGATTTTTGCGGAGATGAAAGAGGAAAATCTGCCTAAAGACCGGGAGGAATTTGAGAATCAGGCGATGTTATACCATATCATGATGGATATAGAGGAATTCCTGAAATACAAGCTGGAATTTATAGAAAATCTGGACGAGCGGCAGCGGAAGGCGTACTGGGATTGAGCGCTGTGGGCCGGATGTCTGGCAGAGATATTATGAATAAGCGGCTGCGAGGCCTGTGGGCAGAAAAAGACTTTTATGGCAGGGAAACCGTGAAAGTGCTTCCGCCCCCGGGGGTATCTGATACCGAAATTTTTCCGTGGTGCGCATGGACGATCTCGCAGGCGATACAGAGTCCCAGACCGAAATGTCCTTTCTCGGTGCGGGACTTTTCTGCGCGGTAAAACCGCTCAAAGATCTGTTCTTTTTCTGCGTCAGGGATACCGGGGCCGTTGTCTTCCACGGAAATCTGTGTACTTTTTCCATTACAGGTAAGAAGCAGGCGCACGCGTCCGCCCACGGGAGTATAACTGACAGCGTTATGCAGCAAAATAGCAAGTACCTGGGTGATGCGCTCCTTGTCGCAGGGGACGGCGGGCAGCGAGGCTTCCGGCAACGAGACGGAGAGGGTGATATTCTTTTTTGCCGCAACGGGTTCAAAGGCCTCGAAGAGGTTGAGCACCAGCGTATCCAGTTCCACCGGTGTTTGCTCTATACTCCAGCTTCCGCTTGCGGCGGTGCTTAAAAGGAGCATATCATCGATCAGTCTGGACATACGCATTCCCTCTGAATGGATGGCTTCCAGAAAGCGGATCCGCTCTTCACCGTCCGCTTTTTCGCTGGCACTGGCGCAGGACAGGATCACTGCCAGAGGGGTGCGCAGTTCATGGGAGGCGGAGGCCACGAACCGGGCCTGTCTTTCCTGATTTTCCTTAAGCGGTTTCAGGATCCGCCTGGTAAAATGCCAGGAAAAAAAAGACAGCAGTACGATGGCAGCGACATCCAGCAAAAGAAAGAGGAAACGCTGTCTGTCGATCTGCGCCTGCAGGGGATCAAGGGGAGACAGGATGATGATCTGCAGGGTGCCGCCGTTTCTTTCGGACACAGCAATGCAGGCGCAGTAGCTTTTTGTTTTGTGCAGTAAAGAAAAGCCGCGAAGAGACATTAGAACAGGGTCCTCGCTGTCCGTGGAAGAGCCTGCCTTCTGGCGGCGGGGCGGCGTATAAAAAAATTCCATATGCGAGGTGTCGGAGTATTCGCTTCCCACGAGGGGGCCGGGGCTGTTCTCGTAAATGCGCCACACATCTTCAAAGAGCTGTTTCTGCTCTTCCGTTTCCCGTTCGTTATATAAAAAGGGTATGCCATTGTCGGTGATATGGATCAGATATCTTCCGTTTTCCTCCATTTTGGTCAGCCATTCGTGAGTGATCACATTTTGGTGCTCCATACCTGCAAGCAACGTACTCATATTGTTCTGAAAGGCGGCAAAGGTGCTGTTTTTCAGGCTCTGTTCCGAGATATAGAGATAGCCGAATGACATGGCAAGAAGAATAACGGCTGTTATGCTTCCGCAGAGGATCGTCAGACGGAGATGTACTTTTTTAAACATGGCAGGGAGTCTCCTCGGTTTATCAGGCATCCGTTTGTGGTATACAGGAAATTGCGGTATGGCAGCGGCAGTAGTGTAACAGCAAAAGTGCGGTAAGGCATCGCCATGCGGAGGTGCTGCTTTCAGGTTTCTATCTGGTAACCGACGCCCCGGATCGTGCGGATCGCTACTTTGCTGCCCACGGCTTTCAGGCGTCTTCGAAGAAAATGGATGTAATTGTCCAGATTCCCCTCCTCCACGTCACTGTCGAGGCCCCACACTTTTGTCAACAGCAGTGTGCGGGATAAGGACTGACCAGGGTTTCGCAGGAATGCTTCTAACAGATCGCCCTCCCGTTTGGAGATGCTGCAGGTGCCGGCCGTACCGGAAAGCGTGTTTTCCTCCGGCCGGTATGTGATATCCCCGAAGGAAATTTTATCCGCTTCTTCCATCTTCCTGGGACGGCGGGCGACACAGCGGATCCTGGCCATCAGCTCTTTGAAGGCAAAGGGTTTTACGAGGTAGTCGTCGGCTCCCAGATCAAGTCCGGTGACCTTGTCATCCAGGGTGCCCAGAGCAGTAATTAAAATAACGGGTGTCTGATTATGTGCCTTTCGCATTTTTTGTAAGAGTTCGGTGCCGCTGATATAGGGCATCATGCGGTCCAACAGGATCAGGTCGTGTATATTCTGTTCGATATAATAGAGCGCTTCCTCTCCATCGGCGCAGGTGTCGATTAAAAAGCCCTCCTGTTCTAACTGGAAAGCCAGGGAAGTTCTCAGTTTTTCGTCGTCTTCAGCCAGTAAGATTCTCATGGGAATTCTCCTTATTACCTTATGTATGGCACTGTGGTATGCGAATGAGCAGATCATGAGGCACGCAGGAAAGCGGCTTGCGGCCTGTTACTCTGTATCATTATTCCTGGGAACAAATTTTACAGAGTATATTATAACAGAAAAATCTCGAAAGATTCTCTAAATTTTCAGCTTGTCGGGAAAAGTTGATGAAATGGACAGGATAAGTCTTCCCTGTCCGGTTTGCCGGGAAATGGGGTTAAGATAAATCATTTAGAGAAAATTTAGAGAAACATTTGTTATGCTATCGTAGACCGGTTGAAGTGGGGGATTTGAAAGAAACGATTTTGAACTAACAGGAGGACGAAAGAAAAATGCGAAACATAACAAAAAAATGGATCATCATAACGGTGGCGGCGGTGACAGCCTTTGGGGTGCTTACTGCCTGCACAAAGACGACAGAGAAAAAGGATGACACGGAGGAAGCGGAGGATGTAGCGCAATCGGAAGATACGGACAGTGAAGGGGCGCAGACAGCGGAGGATACCGACATGCAGGAGGCTGGACCGGAGAGCGGCAGTGAGAACGCAGATTCTGGGGAAGCGACAGAACTGAATGGCCTGATTGCGGAAGTTCCTGAGGACAGTGACGACAGTTTCATCATAGAGAAGCTTGTTGTAGAACAGGAAAACGGCGTCGATATCATGGGAACGGATCCTGACGGGACGAAAATCACGATAGTCTACAGTGATGAGACGAACTTTGTGAAACGGACAGTTCAGGATGGCGGTGACAGTACGGAAGAAAAGGAAGGTTCGGCGGCAGATCTGCAGGAAGGATTTACAGTGGAGGCAAGGGGCAGTTACGGCGGCGATAACGTATTTTTTGCCACGGACGTGAAGATTGTGGAAGTAATTCTGTAAAAAAATGTGTGAAAAACCGAGGTGGTTCTGATAAGAGCACTATTATGGCAGGCCAGACCGGCACTGAAATATTGACAGGGAAACAGGAACCACTGAGAGAATGGAGAAAGTTATGTACAGCAAGAAAAAATGGATATTCATAACGACCGTTATGATAACGATGCTATTGGGGATAACCGGCTGTGGGAAAAGTACAGAAGAAGCAGACCAGGCAGGAAATTCTGCGGTGACGGCGGAAGATCTGCCGACGTCTGAAGAGAGGGACAATGGAGCGGTACCGGAAGCGGAGGATATGCAGGGGAAAAATCCAGAAGGAGGCGATGGTGAACAGGCAGCCTCGCAGGATACGGAACTGTTCTCGGACTTAACAGGGGATGGAGAAAACGTACCGGGTTCAGCGCAGGGAGAAAGTACGTTTCATTATATCAATGAGGACAAGGATCTGTATGGTGATATATGGGAAGTCGGAGAAGGGAAGTTTACGGTGACGGAAATTTATAATGAGAAAATGGAGGACGGTTCCCAGATTATGACGTCACTGGCCGAAGGAGCAGCAGGTGAGGCACCGAAAATCACGGTCACATATGACGAAAATACGAAATTCATCAGGCAGACGATCCGGGACGGCGGTGCAAGCCACGAGGAGAAGGAAGCGTCTGCGGCGGATCTAGAGAAAGGCCTTACAGCCGAGATGAACGGCAGCTACGAGGGCGATGTGTTTCATGCTACGGAAATCCTGATCGTGGAGGTTATTCTGGATTAAAGAGTATCCGTATGCCATTGTGAGAGGAAGCGGATTAAAACAGGTTATGGCAGTTCGCAGTATCACAGGCAGGCGTAAATTTCATAAGCTGACGAGCAGTTGTACAGCAAGCAGTATATATTAATCAGCGCAAAATCAGCGAAAAAACAGAGAGGTGACTATGAACAAATTAAAAAAATGGGCGGCATTACTTTGCTCGGTAATCATAACGGCATCCTTTCTGACGGGCTGCGGCGGCGGGGGAGGTGAAGAAAACGCCCCCGGACCGCAGCCGGAGAAGGAGGAAAAGAATACTGCGGCCGCGCAGGAGGAGGATACGGAGAAAAGCATGGGGCGTTATCTGGAAAAGGAGATGACGCTGCCGGAGGAGATCAGTGAGATGGTGCCGTACCCGATTCCCTATATCAGGAAACTGGAAAACGGCGATCTGATGTTGACGGAAAAAACGGCGGGCAATTATATTTCTTCGGATGACGGCGAAACCTGGAAGTCTGCCGGGAATCCCTGGAAAGAGGTCGGGGATAAGCTCTATGTGACAGATATGGCGGTCTCTCCTGCCGGAGCCGTAGCGATGATCGGTATGCTTTCTGGCGGTGCTGGGGCATCAGAGACCGGCGGGACAACGGAACTGGACTGGCAGTATTACTATTATGACGCGGAAGGCAATGAAATAAAACTGGAACTGCCGGACATCAGTCTCAGAAGCTTTGCCTTCGACAACCAGAACCGGCTGTACGGTTTTGCGGGCGGCGGAGAAGTTTACCGGATCGATCCGGAGGCGGGGACAAAAAAGGAACTGTTCACGGCGGACGGTACAGTGGATTTTGCCTGCTTTACGGACAAATATGTGGTCGGCGTCACAACGAGAAGCGCCGCCGTGGTGTACGATATTGAACAGGATATCATGCTGGACACGGACGAAGTGCTGCAGAGTTTTATCGAAGAGAATCTGGGGCTTTCCATCGGCGGCACTGATGTGGGGCACAGCGTCGTTCTGACGGCGGGAGAGAAAGAAGATATCATTTATTTTGCCTTTGACGGCGGTCTGTACCGGCATGTGGTCGGCGGCACGGCCATCGAGCAGATCATCGACGGGACGACTTCCAGCTTCGGGGATCCCAGTGTGATGCTGATGGATATGGTGATGCTGCCGGACAATGAGTTTGCGGTGCTTTACACCGGTATGAAGCTGTATCGGTATACCTATGATCCCAATGTGCCTACGGTGCCGGATGAACAGATTAAGATATACAGCCTTCTGGAGAATACGACGATCAGGCAGGCTGTCAGCATGTTCCAGAAAGCCCATCAGGACGTGTATATCCGCTATGAGATCGGTATGTCCGGGGACGACAGCGTGACGAGGGAGGATGCGATACGTAACCTCAACACAAAACTGATGTCCGGGGAAGGGCCGGATGTCCTGCTGCTTGACGGGCTGCCCCAGGCATCCTATGAGGAAAAAGGAATTCTGGCGGACTTAAGCGGCATAGCGGAAGGCATGACAGGGGAAGCGGCGCTGTTTCCGAATATTGTGGAAGCCTGCAGAAAAGACGGAAAGCTCTACGCGCTGCCCATCAATATACAGCTTCCGTTGATAGCGGGGCGGCCGGAAGATGTGGAGAGGGTGAAGGATCTGGATTCCCTGGCGGCGACGCTGGAAGAGATCAGAGAGAAAAACCCAGAGGGCAGCCTATTGTATGTACGGACGCCGGAACAGCTCTTATATATCCTGAGCCTGAGCAGTTCGGCGGCATGGACGGATGAAAAAGGAAATATCGACGAAAAAGCGCTGGAGGAGTTCCTGACAGCGGCAAAGCGGATCTGGCAGGCGGAAGTTTCCGGTGTGACGGAGGAAGATCTGGGGGTGAGCGAGAGCGGCTACGGTACGTTGAATGATGAATATAAGCAATATTATGGGAATATTTCCGGCGGCGCGGAACTCGTTATAATGGATATGCAGAAGTTTGCGATGGGAAGAGTCCGCGGTGTGGATTGGGAGTACGATATGCTGACCACCCTGGACGAACAGGAGGAAGATTTTGATTTTGATGTCTGGAACGGACAGGTGGACAACGGTTTTATCACGAATACGCTTGTTGGAATTTCGGCGAATTCCACAGACAATGAACTGGCAGTAGAATTTTACAGATACCTGTTCGGGAAGGAGCTGCAGGATATTGATATGCTCGACGGGATGACAGTGAACATGGCATCCTTTGAGGGATTGAAGAAAAACCCCAGAGAGGGACTGGTGGAAGGGGCAGACGAGAGAGCTGCAGGCTCCATAGGCTCTGGTACGCCGGATGGAAAGTCCTTCAGCATCGAACTGCTGTGGCCCACGGAGGAGGAATTTGAGAGGCTGAAAGAAATCGTGAGTTCCGTCTCCGGCATCAGCACCGGGGATACGGTGATCGAGGATACGGTCTTTGAGGTCGGCGCGAGAGTTCTGGAGGGCGGAACAACGCCCCAGGAAGCGGTGCAGGAGATCGTGAAGAAGTCGGCTATTTATCTGGCAGAGTGACGAGAAGGCACTGGTTCCATGCAGTGACATTCTTTTGCATAGGAAGTTGCTCCGGATTTTTTGAGTTCGCGGAGCGAACTCGCAATGCGAGCGTAGCTCGCTATTTTACAGATAAGAAAGAGCAGCCTGCTGCGAGTGCAGAGGGGCTGCTCTTTCCTGCCATATCGGGAAAAGTTTTCACTAGATGACATGGGGGAATTGCTGCAAAGTATCCGTCTGATTCAGTGTCTGTCGAGGATGGAAGTATCATCGGTATACTGTCCTGTCTGATAATCAAACAGAAGAATTTGATAAGGTTCTTCTAAGGAGATCCATATCTCGAAATCTCTGCTTTCCAAATCTCCGTCGGTGATGATCTGATCGTTAAAGGTCCAGAAAGTTGCATTCTCACCGATGACGGAATGCACACAAAAGCGGATACCTTCCGTGCCGTCTGCCGTTTCGATTCCGCCGGTATAGGACAATGCATCTCTGTTTCTGTCCAGTTCCGGAAAACGGTCATATATTTCGTTTTCCAGTTCTATCATTTTTTCATTATGGTAGTGTTTCCAGTTATACAGCTCTCTTCTGTCATATTCCGGACAGGCAAGATAGGCGGTTTTGCCTTTCATATCGGGAACAGTCAGGTTGAATTCCCCTTTTTCCGCCTGGAAGGGAAGCGTCTCAGCAGCGTATACAAGAATATTTACCTCGTTTTTATCTTCTTCGCTTTGCTGCCATTCCACGCGGGTGACACGGCAGGAAGCTAGATTGACCGTGCCGCTTATCGTGAGGCGGTCCGTTTCCTCGTCGTAGGAAAGTTTTTCTGCGCTTATCTCTATCTCGTGTGTGGACAGGGGTTTGCCGATTACAAAAACTTTCACAAAAATGGACAGTGTAAATAATAAAAGAAGGCTCAGAGCAGCCCCAAGGGCAATTTTCAGCGTCCGGGTACGGCGTCTTATTTTTTTAAATCCGTCGAGGACAATCCGTTCTTTCACTTCCGTTTCGGAGGTCCAATCTTCTTTCATCTCAAGATAAGTTTTATGACATGCCTCGCATTCCGCTAAATGTTCCTGTACCGTATTTGTTCCCGTTTCGCTTAATATTTCGTCGATATAGCCGGGAAGCAGATCTCTGATGATGTCGCAGGGAAAATTGTTATTCATAGGTGTTAAGCTCCTTTCTGAGTTTTTGTTTTGCACGATAGAAAACAGTTCGGCTCCAGTTTTCGCTCTTTCCGTAGATTTCACCTATTTCACGGAAAGAAAGTTCGCCTGTGATCCGGTATAAGACAACGCCTCTTTCCGGCTCGTTCAGGTGGTGGACTGCCCGGTAAAGTTCCAGCCTGCTTTCTTTTTTGAGAACACTGGTTTCTCCGTCCGGCGCGGAACTATCAGGAAAGCAGTCATTCAGTTCCACCGCTTCCATGTGCTTCTTCCTGCGAAGTTCCTGGTATAAAATGTGTTTTGCAATCTGACAGAGCCACACGGATAACTTGCAGGAGCCGTCATAACGCGAAATGGAAGCAGTTGCCCGCAGGAATGTCTCCTGCATGAGCTCCTCGGACCATTCCGCATCGCGTGTGTGGGAATACAGGAAGCGATAAACCAGATTCGCATACTCCTGATAGATGAAACCTATGTCAGTGTCTTTGCAGCGTTTATGCACTTTACCACCTCCTTTCGATCGGGTAGTATTTTTATCAGTACCTGTGCTTTTTTATATTTTTTTGTGGGAAAAACGACAGGTAATCATAACACACTTTGCTGCCACCTATCTCTTATATCACAAAAACGGAGGGTTTGTTACAGGAGAGAGCAAAGTTTTTTGGTAAATGGAACTTTATGCTTGCAGGAACTATCATTCCGTGTTATAGTCATGAAAAGCAGAAATATTTTCATAACTATAGTCGTTCTATCAGACTTCGATTAACGGTGTTTTGCCGTATCATGCCGAAAGGCGTTCTTGAGAATCCTGCTTTGAAATTCACAATCTATCAAATGAAAAAGCAGGAGAAAAGACGCTATGAAAAGCCGTGCAGGATCAGTGAAAGGAAACAGCCCGGCAGGTCAGGTAGTATCGGTGAAAGAAAGCAATTTCGGACCGACAGCATCTGTAAAGCGAAGAGACAGAACTTTGACACTTTCTCCTGCTGGAAAGGAGAAAGAAACATGTCGAATGTAACGAGAAACCACAAGGACAATGTATTTTGTTTGCTGTACAGGGACAGAAAGAATTTACTTTCACTGTACAACGCGATGAATGGTACGTCTTATGAGAAGGAGGAAGAACTGGAAGTCGTAACACTGGATGAGGCGATCTGTATGAAGATAAGGAATGATGCAGCTTTTGTGATCGATTCCAGACTGAATCTGTATGAACAGCAGGCGAGTGTTAATCTGAACATGCCGCTGCGAGACCTGTATTATGTCACGGAAGAACTGAAAAAGATTGCGCCGCCTGGGAGGCTGCATCAACGGACGAGAGTAAGGGTTCCTGCACCGCATTTTGTAACCTTTTATAATGGAACAGAGAAGCAGCCGGAGAGGCAGGTCTATAAGCTTTCTGATGCGTTTAACAGGGAGGAAACAGATCCGGAACTGGAATTGAGGGTGACAGTTATCAATATCAATCCGGGATGTAACAGGGAATTGCTTGATAAATGCGAGAGTCTGAAAGGATATATGGTATTTGTGGAGAAAGTTCGTGCAGGGAGAGATGCAGCTTTGTCTCTGGAGGAGGCGGTGCATCAGGCGGTGGAGGAATGCATTTCCGAAGGCATTCTTGCGGGATTTTTCAGGGAGCACAGAGAGGAGATTTTGGAAATGGGAGTTTATGAGTTTGACCAGGAACTGTATGATAGGGTTCTGCGGGAGGACGGAGAGGCAATCGGTAAAGAGATCGGAAGAGAAGAAAAAGCCCTGGAAGATATAAAAAGCTTGATGGAGACGCTTAAATTGCCGGAAGAACAGGCAATGGATGCATTGAAAGTGCCGGAAGCAGAACGGATAAAATACAGGGAGCGGTTAACAGAGAATTGATTCCCACGGACAATGGGAAAATAGCCATATTTTCAATGGATATTTGAGGAATGCTGCGGGGTATTTCATTGCTCAATCAATATAAGATGCAGACGAAAAAAGGGGCTGGCGTAAAAGCAGAGGAACACTCTGTAGAGCGGCAGTTCTTTTTTATTGTATAGCTTTAGAGATTTTTTAGAGATTCGTCTGCTATGCTATAAGGTAAAGCAGGAGGATAGCGGGAAATGGTTTTTAAGAGGAGAGACGAAAAAAGGGAAACGGTAAGAAATAGAGAAAGAATCATGAGCGGAAAGATAAACGGACATGGAAACATAAACAAAAAAATAACAGCTGCTTTGCTCTGTGTAAGTCTTTTTTTCCTGACAGGCTGTGGAAACGGGCAGGCAGAAGAAGTGCAGAAAGGGACGGAAAGCACAGAAAATTCGGGCGGTATGGGCAGGTATGTGGAAGAGATTCTGGAGCTGCCTGAGGAGATCAACCGCAACGGCGGCTTAAATATGCTTTCCGACGGCTCCATGACGATCATCAGTTTTAACAGCGGGCTGTGGCGTTCTATAAATGGCGGAGTAAGCTGGCAGAAAGAAGAGACGGAGTTTTTTCCGATGATGCAGAATGTTTATGCGCTGTCGGCGGTGATGGCGCCTGATGGAACTGTGGCGGTGACCTGTTCCGGGGAGATGCCGGAGGCGGCAAAACAGGCGCTTGCGGATCCTCTGCCGGAAGACTGGGCAGGAAATTACTGTATTTTCGTGTCACCAGAAGGGGGCGTGAAGGTGGTGGATTTTGGCTTTACGCAGGAGGACGGGAGCTGTCTTGCCACACTGCAGTTTCAGGAGGACGGCAGGCTGTTTGGCGGTGATATGAATGGGAAAATCTATGAGATCGATATAGAACATGAGAGTCTGAAAGAGTTGTTTATGATGGAACGGAAGGTCGGCTCCATCGGTTTTAACGGCAATACGCTGATGGCGGTGGGGATGGACGGCCTGTATCTGTATGATCTGGAAAAAGGAGAACTCCTGCCCCGGGATACGGTGGCGGATCAGTTCATCAAAAACGCACTGACGGAGGAGAGCGTGAGCTATACCGGCGGCGGGTATCCCCTGGTGGTGTTCGGCGGGGAGGATGCGGTGATCTATATTGCCTGCGTGGATGGGCTGTACCGGCATGCTCCAGGAGGAAGCACGGTGGAGCAGGTGATTGACGGTGCATTAAGCAGTCTGGGAGATCATAACACAATCTATCTGGGAAGGGAACTGAGCCGGGATATGGCGGAAGGTTCTGAAAAGGACGGCAGCGGAGAAAAAGACAGCGCAGGAGCGTCAGAGGATGCCGCAGGCAGAGAGTTTCTTGTGCAGTTTGGGAGGATGCTTGCGCGTTATCGATTTGATGCGTCGATGCCTGCCATGCCGGATAAGGAGCTGCGGATCTATTCACTGGAGGATCAGAGCAGTGTTCGCAAAGCGGCGACCATCTGGAAAAAAGAACATACCGACATGTATGTCAGGTATGAGGTCGGCATGGACGGCGAGGACGGTGTGACGAAGGAGGATGCTATCAGAAAGTTAAACACCCGTATTCTGGCGGGTGATGGGCCGGATGTGATCATTCTGGACGGGCTGCCTGTGGATTCCTATATTGAGAAAGGGATGTTAGCGGATATCAGCGGATTACTGGAGAGTACGGACGGGGAGGAGGCGTTGTTTGCGAATCTGGTGGAGAGTTTCAGGGAAGAAAATGGGGCTGTCTACGGGATGCCCCTGTGCATTCAGGTGCCGTTGCTTGCAGGTGACACGAATGTCATAAATAGAATAGAAGATCTGGAGAGCTTTGCGGATGAGATGGAGGCGCTCAGACAGGAGTATCCGGAGGGCTGTCTGCTGGGAATTTGTGATGAGGAGACGATGCTCCGGCTGTTCGGTATGGTGTCATCTCCGGCCTGGACGGATGAGTCCGGAGAGATCGATGGCGCTGCGGTGACGGAATTTTTGACGCAGGTAAAGCGGATCTATGATGCGGAACGAGCCGGGGCATCTGCTGCGGATCTGGAAGTGCTGCAGAGAGAGGATGAGGAGCTGCGGGAGTACGGTATGGACGTCGTGGAAAATAATATACAGATCTGCAACAATGTGTTAAATATCAGGCGGGGCTATGCCAGACTTGCCTGCGGCTATGTGAACGGGATTCAGCTCTGTCTCGATAATGTGACGAGCGTGATCAGGCTGGAGGAGGCTATGCATTATAAGAGTTTTCCGGGACAGGAGAAAAATGTTTTTGTGCCGAAAACCATGGTGGGGCTGAATGTGAGATCCGAACAGAGAGCGGATGCGGAGGCGTTTATTCGCATGATGTTTTCCGGGGAAGCGCAGGAAAATATGTATGACGGATTTCCGGTGAACAGGGAGGCTTTCGCCGGATGGTTCGCCATGCTCCAGGGCGGCGACTCTAACGGGAGCATGCTGTTGCCGAAAAAGGACGGCACGGAGGAGGAACTGGAACTTTTGTGGCCGGATGCAGGGGAAGAACGCGTCTTTACGGAGCTGGTGCAAAACCTTGATACACCCGTGGAAGAGAAAGCGTGGTTGGACAGTCTGGTCTGTGAGCTGGGGACAGAGGTGCTGGAGGAGCAGAGAAGTGTGGAGGATGCCGTGGCGGAGATCGAGAAGAGGGCGGCGATCTATCTGGCGGAGTAAGACTGCGAAGGATGTCAGAACATCGGTGAAGACAGGCGGAATTAAGAATTTGGAAATTCAGACAGACGGGAAGAAAAATGGATAGAGGCAGCGAAGACAGATTTCAAACAGGAAAAGAATTTTTTGAAAGCAGGCAGCAGGATCGGCAGCAGCGGGGAAGGACAGCGGCCCGGCGAAAGCATGCGTGGTTTTTCTTCCTGCTGCCCAGTCTGCTGGGGGTGACGGTATTTGTGCTCATCCCTTTTCTGGATGTGGTGAGGCGTTCCTTTGTGACGGCAGTAACGCAGGAATGGGCGGGCCTGGGCAATTATCGGAATATATTTGGCAATCAGGCTTTTCGTCTCGCCGTACATAATACGCTGCGGTTTACGGTGGTCTGTCTGCCGTTATTGATCGGACTTGGGCTTTTGGCGGCAGTGTGGCTTGCCAGGTTTAAAAAGATTCAGCTCATCAAGTCCTTATTTCTGTTTCCGCTTGCCATGCCGGCGGCTACGGTGGTGTTGATATGGAAGATGCTCTTTTCCAGGCAGGGTTTTTTAAACGGGCTTTTAATTTCGGCAGGGCTTTTGCAGGAGGGAATGCTTTATGATTATATGGGCACAGGAGCGGCCTTCTGGGTGTTAGTGTTCAGTTATGTGTGGAAGAATCTGGGGTACACGATGGTGCTGTGGTTAGCCGGGATCTTTGCGGTGCCTGACAGTATGTGTGAGGCGGCGAGAGTGGACGGGGCGAGCGAAGGGCAGGTGTTCTGGAGGGTGATCTTTCCCAATCTGAAGAGTTCCCTCTATACGATCACAGTGCTTTCTTTTCTGAATTCCTTTAAGGTGTTTCGAGAGGCTTATCTGGTGGCGGGCTCTTATCCCCATGAGGATATGTATCTGCTGCAGCATCTGTTTAACAACTGGTTTGTCAATCTGGAGCTTGACAAGATGGCGGCAGCGGCGGTCTGCGTCGGGGCGGTGCTGTTCTTTATCATCCTGCTGCTGCAGAGGCTCTGGAGGCAGGAGGACGCGTGAGGGGAAATAACCATAAATATACATTTTGCAGGATGGAGGAAGACGGTTATGAAAAAATTTAGGAAAAGGACAGCGTTATTTTGTGCGGGAGTGATGGCGGTAACTTCACTGGCCGGATGCGGCGGAGGTTCTGGGGAAGAAAACAGTATGGAGAAGAATGAGGAAAATGGTGATGTGGAGCTGACGGCTGCGGAAAAGAGCATGGGACGTTATCTGGAAGAGGAAGTCTTGGTGCCGGAGGTGAGCGATCAGCCGGAATATTATGCTGCCCCATGGCTGGGAAAACGGGATGACGGGAAAGTTGTGCTGGCGGATAAAAATCTGGGTATCTATACTTCGGAGGATCATGGGGAAAGCTGGGAGGCGGCGGGCTGTCCCTGGAGTGAATTGTGGGAAAATACTTATATCAGCGATATCGCACTGTCGCCTGACGGAGCGGCGGCTATTGTCGGCGTTCTTTTTGAGGAGGAGAGCGAGGGGGGAGATGAGACGGAAGGATCTTCCGGAAGCGAGGCAGCGCCGGAAAGCGCAGGTGAGAAAGCGGATGGAATAAAGGGTGAAATGGAAGATGTGGAAGGAGAGCCGGAGGAGAGTGCCGGGGCAGAGGAGGGTTCAGGTGGAGAAGCGGATGACGGGGCAGAAGGTTACGGCGTTGAGGTAGAGGAGAGCAGATATTATTATGTGGATCCGGAGGGGACGATCACGGAAATTCCGTTTGAGGGCGGAGCGGATGAGGAGATTACAAAGTTTGCTTTTGACAGGCAGGGCAGACTGTATGGATTTGGATTTGAGAGCAGGGGGTATCTGTTTGATCTGGAAGCGGGGACGGCAAAGAAACTTTTTGAGGGAGAGGGGCTTATCGATTCCGTCTGTTTTACAGAGCAGTATATGGTTGCCTTCACAAGCAGAAATGAGGTCATACTCTTCGACCTGGAGAAAGGGATGCCTGTGGAAGATGACAGGACGTTACAGGATTTTGTGACCGAAAATGTGGGAAGTTCAGGCGGAAGTGTTGAATGGGGGTATGATATCATAGCGACGTCCGGGGAGGAGGGGGATATTCTCTATCTGGCCTTTCAGGGAGGATTGTACCGGCATGTGATCGGCGGGACGGTGATGGAACAGATCATTGACGGCAGTATCACTGCCTTTGGAGATCCCAGCGCAGAGCTTCTTGCCATGGAGATGCTGCCGGATAATGAATTTATCGTACTGTATACCGGCAGGAAGCTGTATAAATATACCTATGATCCGGATGTGCCGTCGGTGCCGGAGCATGAGTTAAAGGTGTACAGTCTTGTGGAAAATGATTCTCTGCGGCAGGCAGTCAGCCTGTTTCAGAAGGAGCATCAGGATGTGTATGTCCGCTATGAGATCGGGATGACCGGAAATGACAGTATCACAAAAGAGGATGCCATACGGAATCTGAACACGAAGATCCTGGCGGGAGAGGGACCGGATATCATGCTGCTTGACGGGCTGTCTCAGGATTCCTATGTGGAAAAAGGGGTGCTTGCGGACGTGAGCGGACTGGTGGAGGAGATGAGCGGGGAAGAGGCGCTGTTTCCGAATATTGTGGAGACCTGCAGAAAGGATGGAAAGCTGTACGCGCTTCCCATCAGGGTACAGGTGCCCATGATGGCAGGCAGAGCGGACTATGTGGAGAAGATAGAGGATCTGGAATCGCTGGCGGATGTGGTGGAAGAAATACGGGAAGAAAAGCCGGAGGGGGCTGTTCTTGGGCTGACCCCTGCGGAGGGGCTTTTGCGCGTGTTGAGCCTGACGTCTAAAGGCGCGTGGGCAGATGAGACAGGAGCGGTGGATGAGAAGGCGCTGACGGAGTTTCTGACGGCGGCGAAGCGTATCTGGCAGGCGGAGATTTCCGGTGTGGATGAAAGACTTCTGGAGCACAGTGCAAACTATGGCGGCGGAATCGCCTGGGAAAAGGGGATGGAGTATGCTGCGGTTTCCGAGCGTGCGGTGAGTATCGGCATGAAGCAACAGCTTCTGGCTGTCGGAAAAGTGTGCCGGGTGGATTTTGATTATGATGTGCTGACAAGCGTGGCCGGACAGGAAGAAGATTTTGGTTTCGATTTCTGGAACGGTCAGGCGGAAAACTGCCTGATTCCGGACGGCATGGCGGGGCTTTTATCAAATTCCGCTGAGGATGAGCTGGCGCTTGCGTTTTACAGATTTCTGTTTGGCAGGAAATTGCAGGACATGGATCTGACAGGAGGGCTGCCTGTCAATATGGCTTCCTTTGATACCTTTGCGGTAAATCCCTATATGGATCCGGATGGGTTTATGGAGGATAATGTGGCGGGCGCCCTAGTGGTGTCTGACGATATGGGAGATACCTACAGTGTGGATCTGATATGGCCCGATGAGGAGGATTTTGGGAAGTTGAAGGATACGGTGAGCGGGCTTCGTGTTGTAAACGCGGGGGATGCAGCCATAGAGGAAGCGGTTTATGAAGTCGGACGGGAAGTGCTTGAGAGCGATAGGACGGTGGAGGAGGCTGTGCGGGAGATCGTGAAGCGGTCGGCTATTTATCTGGCGGAGTAAATGCCATGCCGGATATATTCTGGCTATACGCCCATGCAATGCGAAACTGCACTGCCATAAGTGAAAGATTGACGTTTTTTCACCATCATGGAGGTGATTTGAGAGAAAAATCGCGATTTATGTAAAAACAGGAATAATAAAAATTGCGATTTATGTGAAAATACGAATAATAAAAATCATGATTGGTGTAAAAATGAGTGTATCAAAAACCTTGATTTGTGTTATAATAGTGACAGAAGAAAACAGGAACACATAGAAAGGAACACTCATGCGCAGAAAAGCTTATGATCAGCTCTGTCAATGGAAAGAAAAAAGCAGGGGAGAGAGTGCTCTCTTAATACAGGGAGCCAGACGTGTAGGAAAAAGTTATCTGGCAGAAGAATTTGCAAGGGCAGAATACCGCTCCTATATTTTGATCGATTTTAATAAAGCGGAACAGGAAGTGAGGGATCTGTTCCTCTATGATCTGGGCGATCTGAATACATTCTTTTTAAAACTTACGACGCTGTTTAATACAAAGCTTTACGAGCGGCAGTCTCTGATTATATTTGATGAGGTACAGCTGTTCCCCAGAGCGAGGAGTGCTGTCAAGTATCTTGTGGCTGACGGGCGTTATGATTACATGGAAACAGGTTCTCTTATTTCGATCCGGGAAAATGTAAAGGATATCCTCATTCCCTCGGAGGAAGATCAACTTGATATGCATCCCATGGATTTTGAAGAATTCCTCTGGGCGGTGGGAAATGAAACGCTGATGGATCTGATTCGAACCTGTTTTGAAAGAAGAAAACCTTTGGGGCAGGCGCTGCACCGGAAGGCAATGGATCTGTTTCGCCAGTATCTCATTATAGGAGGCATGCCGCAGGCGGTCAGCGCTTTTGCAGAGAGTCCGGACTTTGAGAGGGTGGACAGGATAAAGCGGCGTATCCTGAAACTGTACCGCGAAGATATTCGTAAACATGCGGGCGGCTATGCGATGAAAGTGGAGGCCATCTATGATGAGATCCCCTCACAGCTGAAAAATCAGAACAGGCATTTTAAGCTTTCTTCCCTGAAGGAGGGCGCTCGGTTCGATGAATATAAGGATGCGCTGTTCTGGCTGTCCGATGCAATGATCGTAAATAATTGTTATAATTCGACAGAACCGAATATCGGTCTCAATCTGAACAGAGACAGAACGCTCTTAAAATGTTATATGGGAGATACGGGATTGCTGGTCAGCCATACTTTTGATGAAAATGGTATTGTCAGTGAGGAGATTTACAAAAAGCTCCTTCTCGGTAAACTGGAAGTAAATATGGGGATGATAATGGAAAATGTGGTGGCGCAGATGCTGACGGCAGCGGGGCACAGATTGTATTTCTATGCCAATTCTTCGAGAGAGGATGCGGCGGCTCGCATGGAAATTGATTTTCTGACTGCTAAAAGCAAAGTCAGTAATCGTCATAATATTTCTCCAATTGAGGTAAAATCCGGCAAAAATTATACATTGACGTCCCTGCGGAAGTTCAGGACCAGATATGCGGAGCAGACCGGCACCTGTTATGTGCTCCATACGGGAGATGTGAAAGAGGAGGAGGGAATTGTTTATCTGCCGCTTTATATGACTTCTTTGCTGTAAAAAAGGTTGTGTTTATCATAGAAACAGTGATGGATAGATCCCCCGGAGACGGGGGATTTTACTTTAGAGAAAATTTAGAGATTAGTCTGTTAAACTAAAAGCATGAAATATGCGGCGATTGTGAGAAAAAATTGGAAAAAGTTTGTGATAAAGCTGATGCTTTACGCGGTGGGAGCGTTGTTCTGTGCACCGGTCCTGTTTTTACTGAGCGGCTCCATCATGAGCCGGTATGAGCTGACGCAGAGTCTGCTGCCATTGATGGCGGATAATGAGGAGCTGATCAGCTGGACACTGTTTCCGGATTACCCGACCTTTGAGCACTACTTCCGGATCCTGTTTCAGACGCCGCAGTTTTTTGTGGTGTTCTGGAATTCCATGAAGATCGTATGCCTGGTTCTGGCGGGACAGCTTTTTGTGGCGGTGCCGGCGGCCTGGGCTTTTGCGGTGCATCCGTTTAAAGGGCGGAAACTTCTGTTTACGCTGTATATTGTGCTGATGTTGATGCCCTTTCAGGTGACGATGCTGTCAAGCTATCTGGTTTTAAATAAGTTAGAGCTGTTAAATACCCATGGCGCGATTATTCTGCCCGCTGTTTTCTCGGCGTTCCCGGTGTTTCTGATCTACAGAGACTTCTGCAATCTGCCGAAGGGCCTGATCGAGGCGGCGCGGATAGACGGGGCCGGGGAGTGGATGATCTTTCGAAAAGTGGGGCTGCCTCTTGCTTCCGGCGGGATATTGTCCGCGGGGGTGCTGGGGTTTCTGGAATACTGGAGCCTGATCGAACAGCCCATGGCTTTTCTGGAAGATCAGATGTTATGGCCGCTGTCGCTTTATCTGCCGGAGATCGGGCCGGAGCAGGCGGGGTATTCCTTTGTGGCGGCGGTGATCACGCTGGTGCCGGCGGTGTTTGTATTTCTGGCGGGACGGGAATATCTGGAGCAGGGGATCACGGCGTCGGCGGTGAAGGGATAGGCAGCAAATGTTATGTATCTGTGGCGGTAAAGGGTGCGTGTTGCGGGGAACAGGATGTACACTGCAGAGGAAAGCAGCAGGCAGGTGCTCCGCATGAGGTGTGATCGATGGAATTTTTAAAAAAACAGAAAAAAATACTGGCGGGTTTTTGTATCTTTCTTGTGTTGATGTATGCCTGCACGCTGATCTCGAAAGCAGTCTACGCCTCGAAGCTCCCCCAGGTGAGTGTGGCGAGACCGGGGCGAATGGCCATCGGTCATCAGGTGGAAGCGGAAGGCATCGTGCATCAGGGCAGAGAGTATGCTGTGAATGCGCTTTCGGGGCTCAGAGTACGGACCGTATATGCCCATGTGGGTGATCGGGTGACGGCGGAGTCTGTTTTATTTGATGTGGATCTGGAAGATCTGGAACAGCAGATAAGGGAAAAGGAGATCGCCATAGAGAAACTGCGTCTTCAGATATCCGATCAGGAGAAAAACCGCGCCCTGCAGCAGGAGAAAGAGGAGATCGACAGGATCAGGGCCGAAGAGGATTATGAGAGGGCTTTGGAGGATGCCCAGGGCGGCGTGGATAAGGCGGAGCGGGAGAGGCAGATCGCGGAGCGGAATCTGAAAGAGCTGAAAAATGATCCTGTGGAGACGACATCGGAGGCGGACCGGAAGGCCGCTCAGGCGAAATATGACGTCTGGATAAAAGAGGCGGAGCGCCTGAAAGCCGCTATGGATCAGGCGAAGGCGGAGTGGGATGCTGCGGCGGCCGGTACTACGGTGTCCCAGAATGAGCCGGGGGCGGCGGCCGCAAAGGAGAAGTATGAGAAGGCGAAGACAGCCTACGAAAACCATATGGAGACGCCTGTTGCGAAACCGGATTACAGTGCGGAGGACGCGTCAAAAGAGGCCTGGGAGAAGGAAAAACGGGCCCTGGAGGATACGGCGAACGCGGCGGCCTGGAATAAGAGCGATGCCGGGGCGGCCAAAGAACAGGAAATCGAGGAGGCGGCCCGCAGGCTGGATGACACGCAGAGAGAGGGAATGGCTGACAGTTCCCTGGAAATAAATCGCCTGGAACTGTCTTTTCTGCAGGCGGAGCTTGCCGCCTGTAAAAGGGTGCTGGAAACCGGGGGGCAGATCTGTCCTGAGGCGGAGGGCATTGTCACCAGAATTCAGGTCAGTCCCGGGGAGAGGGTGCCGGACGGGGCGGCCATCGTCTATGCGGATCTGACCAGTCCCATGCAGTTTACGGTATCTCTGACAAAGGAGCAGAAAAAGTATGTGAATCAGGGGGATATCGCGGAGCTGTCGCTGGGAAACAGAAAGGGAGAGGAGTACGCGGTGGATTACATCGCGGAGAATGAGGCCAACCCGGATGTCTACGAGGCCCGCATTCTGCTGGAGGAGGGCCTGGGTACCATCGGCCAGAGCGGCACCTTCCGGGTGGACGCCCAGTCGGACACCTACCAGTGCTGTATTCCGCTTGCGGCGCTGCATGAGGACGCCAACCACAGGAAGTTTGTCTATATCGTCAGTGAGCGGTCCGGGATCCTGGGGAAGGAGCTGGCGGCGGAGGTGGTGTATGTGAAGGTGCTTGATCAGAATGATTCCTACGCGGCCATCGAGGAAGGCATGATCGACAGCGAGACGGAATTGATCACGGATGCAACGGAGACCATTGAGGACAGGACGGTGGTGCGGTATAAGGAGTGAGATACCCTCGCGGTGGTCGCCAATAGATATCCAAGGCGAACAAGTTCGCCTGCAAATACGGCTGCCTTGGCTAATGCCAGGCTTGCCTGGCATTTTGCCCGCGGAAATAAATGACAAACGGCTATATGTTTCGGGTGTCAGAGGAAGTCCATGTTGAGAAAGCGGTCTCTCAGAATCGTCTCAACAATGCCTGTAGCAGAGATATCCGCCGCTGTCAGGAAAGTTCTGTCAGTGTATTGCGACAGGGTCTTTGCGGTGACGTCGCCGATACAGACAATGCGGATTCCCTCCGGGATCCGGCCATAGCGTTCGAGAAACAGCGCCACGCCGCTTGAGCTGGAAAAGGTGAGATAATCCATATTCGGCAGCGGTTGTGCAAAAGATTCGCAGGTTATGTCGTAGATCGGGACGTCCTCTACCATAAGGCCCGCTTTCCGAAGCAGGTCGGGCAGGGTGGAGGAAGCGATGGCGGAGCGGAGTAAGAGGATCCGCTCATCCGGTTTTGCGGCTGCCGTCAGTTCTGCAGCCAGCGCTTCACTGGTAAAGCGCTTTGGGCATAGAGAGGCCCGAAAGCCGCGTCTGGCCAGCGCCTCACCGGTTGCCTGACCGATGACTGCAAATTTATGTTTTGACAGGGAAAGCCTGTCTGTTTCTTTTTGTGCTGCCTGCCGGAAGAAGGTGTCGACACCGTTTGCGCTGGTAAATACGATCCATTGCGGATCTTTCTCCAGAGCCCTGAGCGCAGGTTCCGGGGGAAGTGCTTTGATATCGGAACGCAGTATCCAAAGCCCTCGGGCGCCAAGGGTCTGCAGAGCTTTTAACTGCTTTGCGGCGACGGCCTCTGTGCCGGTGATACCGATGCAGAGCCCTTCCAGCTTTCCTGAGGCGGTTGAAAGATCGCCGGTGGTTTCGTAATATGTATGCTCCATATGACTGCCTGAACCCTCTGAAGTGGCGTGCGGATCATAGAGGCCATCCTGATGTATGTGGTCTGTACGGTCATTCAGTTCTTCTGTGGCGGCAAAGAGGTCGTCAGAGCTGGTCTGATGCATATGGCCTGTATGGCCATTCAGCTCTTCCGTGGCATCAAACGGGTCACCAGAGCCGGTTTGACCTATGTGCGGATGATCCCTCAATCTTTCCATGTGGACGGATAAGTCCAGTCCGGCCACATCGCCCACAAGAATCACAGCCGGTGCGGTGACGCCGGCATTTTCTGCCGCTTCCGCCAGCCCGGCGAGGGGCGCGCGGACAAAGGCGGAATGAGGGGCATTGCCGCCGGAAATCACAGCCCCGGGCGTATTGCGGTCCTTTCCGGCGGCCATCAGCCGGGCGGTGATCAATGGTAACTGTTTTAACCCCATCAGGAAGACCAGGGTGCCGGACAGCTTTGCGAGGGTGTCAAAGTCTTCGGGCAGGCCGTCCGGTGTGTCGGCCGTGTGGGCTGTGACGATATGAAGGCTCCTGCTGATCCCCCGATGGGTGACAGGAATACCGGCCTCCGCCGGGATCCCGATGGCGGAAGGGATGCCCGGCACTTCCATACAGGGAATACCGGCCGCCTTTAGCGAGAGCATTTCCTCGCCGCCCCGGCCAAAGAGATAGGGATCGCCGCCTTTTAAGCGCACCACCTGCAGACCGGCCTGTGCCAGCTCGATCAGTTTCTGTTCGATTTCGGACTGGGAAGCGGCGTGGGAGCCGCTTCGCTTGCCCATATAGATCCGCAGGGCGGATTCCGGCGCGGCGTGAAGCAGGGCATCGTCGATCAGATCGTCGTATACCACAGCCTGACAGCGCTTAAGTAGCCGCAGTCCCCGCAGGGTGATCAGATCCGCCCTGCCGCAGCCGGCCCCCACTAAGGCTACGCTGCCCACAGGTGGGGAGATGATTTTTTCCAGTGTTTCATCGGTTGGCGGAGAATCGCTCTTTACCGCACGGGAAAGTTCGTCGTTGATCCGGGACTGCGTGGCAGAGTTCGCCGCAAACGGATCGGTTTGCCCTATGCAGGCATCGAAAAGCCTGCGAAGGAACGCGGCGCGTCTTTCAGGTTCCGGGATGGAAGCTTTTATGGCCTGGCGTTTGGATCGTAGCCAGACGAGAAGTTCCTCCAGATTCTCCGGGAGGAGTTCCGTCAGCCGTTCTTTGAAATAGACCGCCGCAGTGGGGCTTGCCCCGCCGGTGGATATGCCCGCGGAAAATTCTCCCCTCTGAACCAGAGCGGGAAACACAAAACTGCAGAGCGCCGGATCATCCGCCACATTCACCGGGATGTGGCGTTTTTTACAGAGCATGGAAATAGAACGGTTTACTTTCCTGTCGTTTGTGGCAGCGATGACAAGGACGGGACGGGGACGCAGATCGGAAGGCCGAAAGGTGCGTCTGTGCAGTTTTACACCGGGAAAGGCGGCAAGCTCCGGCAGAATATCCGGCGCCACAACTGTGGGCGATACGCCGTAAGGCGTCAGTTTTTGCAGCTTACGCAGGGCCACGCTTCCGCCACCTGCGATCAGGACGGTTTTATCTTTCAGATCAACGAACATGGGAAAAAGGGGCATCGTTATCTCTCCTTTGGGGTGCAGTAGTACTGGGGGCCATGGGGGGTGTCCGCGCGGTGTAAACCGACGTCAAAGACCTGTTCCAGAATACCGCTTCGGTAAACGGCGTCCGGCGTATCAAAGCTTAACAGGCGGCCTTCTTTTAACACTGCGATGCGGTCCGCCTCCCGCAGCGCCAGGGGGATATCATGCAGCACCAGCACCACAGCCTTTCCACTTTCGGCCAGAGCGTGGGCGGTCTGCATCATGCGAAGCTGGTGGTTGATATCCAGCCAGGCGGCAGGCTCATCCATGAAAAGGGTGAGGGTATCCTGGGCTAACGCCATTGCCAGATAGACGCCCTGCCGTTCACCGCCGCTCAAGTGGCTGACATTGGCTGTCTCGTGCCGCAGGGTGTCCGTGGCTTCCATGGCATGTCTGGCCATGGCATAGTCTTTTCTGTCGTAGTGTCTGGGATAAGTGAGCCAGGGAAAGCGCCCATGCAGCACCATGGGCAGCGCCTGGATCGATGGCGTATTTCGGCTCTGGGTTAAAAATGCTGCTTTCCGGGCGATCTGCCTGCGCTTCAGATGTCTGATGTCCACATCGTCGTACAGTACTTCCCCGCTCAGGAGGGGGAGAAGTCCCAACGCCGCCTTTAACAGGGTGGATTTCCCGCTGCCGTTGGGACCTGACAGAACTGTCACTTTTCCCGGCGCAAATTCCAGAGTAACGCCCTGTATCACAGGCCTTTTTCCGTACCCGGCAGTGAGATCTTTCAGTCGGACCATGTGCGGCCTCCTCTCTGTCTGAAGAGCAGCCACAGGAAAAAGGGCGCTCCCGCAAACGCTAAAACAATGCCCACAGGCAGTTCAAAAGGGGCAAACAGTACTCTGGACAACAGATCGCACAGCGTGACGAAGCAGGCGCCCCCCAACGCACAGGAGAGCAGTAACGGAAGGCTTTCTTCGCCGAACAGGCGGCGCATGGTGTGGGGGACGATCAGCCCCACGAAGCCGATCAGCCCACAAAAGCTGACCGCGGCCCCGGCCAGTGCCGCAGATAAAACTAACAGGATCAGGCGAACGGCGCCCACAGAGAGCCCGAGACTGCGGGCCGTATCTTTGCCAAGCCTTAAGATATCCATCTGTCCGGAGAGGGACAGCACAAGCAGAAGGCAGGGCAGGATAAGCAGGACGGCGGGGGCAAGCCCTGTCATGGTAACCCCGGAAAAGCCGCCGATGCGAAAGTCCGAGATACCGTTTAAAGCCTCGGGTACCAGGGTGATGACCGCATCGATGCCGGCGCTGAACAGAGCCGAGACAGCGATCCCCGCCAGCACTACGGTCATGCGGGAGGCGCCGGTACGCCTTGACAGACCGTTTATCAGTAATACCCCGGTCAGAGCGCCGCCAAAGGCCGCCACCGGGGCATAAGACTGTGCTGTGGGCGCAATGGCGCAGAGAAGCGCTACAGCAAAGCCCGCACCGGAGTTGACGCCGATCACATTGGGGGAGGCGAGAGGGTTTTCCAGAACAGTCTGGATCACCGCGCCGGCCACCGCCAGAGCCAGTCCCGCCGACATGGCCGCGCAGGTGCGGGGCAGTCTGCTGTAGAGCACGATATGGGAGGCGGTGGAGACGGTGTCCTTTCCGGTCAATGTGTCAAGAACCTGGGAGAAAGACAGCTGCACCGAGCCGTTCCAGAGGCTGAGCACCGCCGCCGCCAGAGTCAGGGCGACAAGGAATGCCCAGAGTATGCCCTTACGGGGCCGGATAGAGAATATCTGCAAGCTGTTCATAGGCTTCTCCCCATCGGTCATTTGGAATCAGGTTATAGAGGTTTGGATCCATCACATAATAGCGCCCCTCCTGTACGGCTGTCAGAGTGGACCAGGCCGGATTGGAAAGGAGCGTGCTCGCTAAAACTTCTTCGGCATCCGCCGGATCCGCGCTCTGCAGCACGACGAAAATATAGTCCGGATCATGGAGCAGGATCGCCTCCAGACTGAGCTGTTCTATAAGGTCATTCTGATCTGCGATGTTGTCGCAGTCCAGGGCGGCCAGCATCTCGCCCAGTACAGTTTTATTACTGTTTTTCACCTTGCAGCTGCTGCCGGTTGCCCGGATATACAAAACCTCCGGGCGGGAACCGTCCGCCCGGGCAAGAGCTTTATCGATCTTAGACTGGACGGCAGTGCCGTAAGCTTCATAGGATTCAGGATGTCCCGTGATCTCCGTGCAGATTTTTAGCATCCGCAGATAATCTTCAAAGGTCTCCACGGAGAAGTAGGCGGCGGTGATGCCCGCCTCTTCAAAAGTGGACTGGAAGGAGGTATTCCGGTCTGTGTTGCAGCTGGCCAGAACGAGATCCGGCTCACAGGCAATCAGCTGTTCTAAACTGATTTCCTTTGTGGCGCCGAGATTTACGACGTCATCCCGCAGCGGAAGATCAAAGTAGGTCCAGGTGGCGTTGGTTGTGGCAACGATTTCGTCCGCGCCGCCGGCAAGACACCAGATGTCCGCAAAGCTTGCGATCAGGCAGGCCACTCGTTCCGGGCGTTCTACAGTGACCTGACGGCCAAGGTCGTCGGTGAAGGTGACGGGTTTCGGCTCCACTGATTCCGGTAAAATGCCGGAGGTTCCGGAGCCGCCGCCTTCCGTCACAGTACTGTCAGGTTCTGAACCTGCGGCTCCTGTCACAGCTTGTGCGGTCTTAGAATCGACGGGTTCTGCTGACACCCCGGTATCAGCGGCTTCGATTCCGCTCTCCGAAGATCTGGAATCAGCAGTTTCCAGCGCAGGAACATCGCTGCCGCAACCGCTCAGAGATAAAAGGCAGCAGGCTGATATCAGACAAAATATTTTTCTCACAGGGTTCTCCTTTCAAACATGTATTTCCAGGTGATTGCGAAACGTCATCTACTGTGTATATTCTGCACAATCGGATTGTTTGTCGTATCGTTTCGCAATTACCCGTTCCACTTCACAAAAAAACCGGCCGCCACGGACAAAAGGGCATACGATTCCCTTTTCTGTAACAGAAAAGAAATCGTTTTAAAGCCTTTCATCGTCTGGTGCGATCCGGCAGATTTCGTTTTCAGGTATTATATCAATAGGAATTTTCTCTGTCAAGGCTGGCAGCAGTTTGAGTTTCCCCATTTTTCCCGCATAAATAAAAATGCAAAAACACTGAATCTTTGTTATAATTGAATCACCACAAAACAACAAACAAAGGAGTGTTTTTGCATGATTAATTATAACAGATTAGGGTATGAAATTAAAAGGGATTTGACAAACTTTTGTGTAAAAATTTCACAAGGGTTAAAACGCCCACAGCAGAAATTCATCCACCAGATGCTCTATGGCATCCTTGCGGGGAACAAACTGCATCTAAGTGAGATATCCCGTTCCCGGGAGTTTGACACTTCCTTTTAACACCTTATCACAAAAATCCTCTATTTAAGCC
>CAJTPM010000025.1 GCA_910578085.1 uncultured Lachnospiraceae bacterium
GAATGCCAAAACTGCTTTTTCGTTTACCCCATCATCGATTCTAACCTAAAGAATTTGTGTGGATCGGCATTTACCATACGGATGGCAGTAAATATACAGGGTACGGAAATGCTCCTGCGGATGTTTCGGACAGGAAGTATTTTAAGTTTCTGGAGGAGACCGGAAATATCGTGATAGGAGAACCGGCATTGCAGGATGATATTGTTCAGCTTGCGGTGGGTATCCCGCTGAAAGCGGAGGAAGATACAGTATATTATCTGGTGGGAAGCTATAAATACGATATTCTGAATGATGTGCTCAGCAATATGAACCTGGGAGAGGAAGGTGCTGCCTATATTGTGAATGAAGAAGGACAGATCGTTGGCGATAAGGACATGGAGAATATTGTAAAGAGAGCCAGTGTATATGAAATGTATCCGGATTCAAAAAGCAGGGATATGTATGAAAAGGTGATAGGCGGTGAGACCGGCTCTCAGAAGATATCTTTACATAACACGCCTCACTATGTGGCATATTCTCCTGTTCCCGGAACACTCTGGTCTCTTGTGATCGATGTTCCGGTCAGGGAATTCAAGACCAGAAGCGTTACGGCAGCGGTGCTTGGTACTGTTTTGGCCGTGGCCGTGCTGATAATCGGGCTTGGAATGATAGCGCGCATGGTATCGGGCCTGACAGACCATCTGAGGGTGGCAACCGGAAGAATAGAGGCCCTCTCGGAAGGCGATCTGGCGTCTGCTGTGAATAATTCGGGGACCGGAGATGAGATAGAAGTGCTGACAACGGCTCTGGCCAGAACAGTGGAACAGCTCAACAGCTATATTTCCAATATCCGTTATGTGCTTGGAGAACTTTCCGGCGGCAATTATACAGTAGAGGCCACAGGGGAATACAACGGAGATTTTGCGGCGTTAAAGGAGGCGCTGGAAGTCATCACGGATTCTCTGAATCATAACATGGAGGCAATGAGAGATTCAGCCAGGGAAGTGGCGGCGAATACGGATATTATTTCCGGGCATACCAGGCAGATGCAGGAGGATTCCGGTGAACAGATGGAAGCTGTAACCCGGCTGAACGAGAGTACAAACAGGATCGTCTCTAATATCGGAACTATCGTTGACAGCGCCAACCGGGTGAAAGAATGTTCTGATGCCACCAGCGCCAAGGTGACGCAGGGGAATCAGGAGATGGCCGGACTGATTGCCAATATGGATGAGATCAACGCTAATATGGAACAGATCAAACAAATCAGCGGTATGATAGAGGGAATTGCTGCGCAGACGAACCTGCTGTCTCTGAATGCGTCCATTGAAGCGGCAAGAGCCGGGGAGCATGGAAAAGGGTTTGCCGTGGTGGCGGAGCAGGTGAGAGAACTGGCGGTACAGTCAGCAACTGCTTCGGCGCAGACCACAGAGATCATCAGGAATACTTCTCATACGATTCAAAAGGGTGTGGAAGCGGCAAGATCAATGGAAACTTCTCTGATGGAGATCGCTGAGAATTCTTCCCGGTTTTCGGAGATTACCGATAATCTGGAGCAGGTTATCGTGGAACAGAAAGCGGCTGCCGAGAATGTAAAATCGGATCTGGAGTCGGTGGACCGGATTGCGGAGAGCAATGCGGAAACAGCCAGACAGACAAACGATGCCTGCGAGGACTTTACAAAGCAGGCGCAGATGCTGACGGAACTGGTATCTCATGTGAAGATCAGAAATGCGTAAGGAGGTTGGCAAAAAATGTGGAAAAAGAATCGGATAGTATGGCTTGCAACGATAGCGCTCTGTTTATGTCTGACAGGATGCGGCAGTGAAAAGGGTATGAAAAACGGTTATTATACGGCAGAAATGAAAGAATATGATTATGGATGGAAAGAATATGTATGTATATTCGTCAAAAATAATACGATCGTTTCTATTGAATTTAATGCAAAAAATGCGAGTGGTTTTATCAAAGCCTGGGATAATGCCTATATGGAGAATATGAAACCGGTCTCGGGGACGTATCCAAATGAATATACACGTCTTTACGGAAGCCGTCTGCTGGAATCCCAGGATATTGAAGAAGTGGATGTTGTCAGCGGAGCAACGAGTTCCGGAGGGAATTTTTATAAGCTGGTGAATGCGGCGGTGGAACAGGCAAGAGAGGGAAATTCTGAAGTTGCAGTGGTGGAGTGAAATATCTTGTTCTTTTTCCGGAAGACGTCTGTATCGTATCGGTTCCGTCCTATGCAGAGTTGCAGGATGTGATGGAAGGGGCAGGGTTTATCCTCGCGGCGGGAGTGGCGGCAATAGCCGAACACTCCATTATGAGGCAGTTTGCGGCAGGGTGTCCCAATGAACGTGATGAAAAGGAACTGGGTGATTTTGCGGTCCGCATTCGGTCTGCGATGGACAGCAAAACATGTATTTCCTGTATGCGCTGTATTGCGGTCTGCCCTCAAAGGGCCCGCAGTGTGAGTAAGACATTGCTCGCCGCAGGCAGTATGAAATTAAAAAAGGCATGCAGCGGTTATAAAGAGAATGAGCTGTTTTTATAAATGGATCATTGTGGTTCGGACAGAGGAATATGGTCTGAGATAAAAGGCATCAGCCGTTTCCGGTTGGTGCTTTTTATATGCACAGGGGTGCACAGAAGGTAAATACAGGGTATAATTTGGAGAGTTTCGGCAAAGACTTTCAAAAAAGGTAATAAAGGAAAGACAGTATGAAAATCTTCGGGAGATTATTTGGATTTATAACGGGTTTGGCGGTGTTGCTATGTATTTTGATTACAGCATGTGCTTTCAGGCCGGACTTTTCCAGAGAGATAGCCGATTTTCTGTTTCCTGAAAAAAAGGAGAGTGCGGCGCTGGAGACAGGCGGCACTCCGCCGGTGTGGGATGCTGCGGCTGTCGGCTATCAGGAAGATAAGGCGGAGGAAGCCACGGACGATCCGGAGGAAGGCGAGAGGCCGGAAGCGGCAGAGTCCGGTGAAGAAGCGGATGCAGAAGAGAGCTCCTTAACAAAAAAGGCGGGCATGGAAGAGGAGATCGCGTCGGACTACAGGGCGCCGGATCTCTCTGAGATCGTCACACCGGAAAAGGTATCCGGCAGAGCTGGTTATCAGCAGATCGAGGGACAGCAGGAACAGGTTGACGAGTCTGCGGCGAGAGAGATTCAGAGCCGCCTGGATACGGGATATACAGGGGAAGGGCTGGAATTTGATGCGCTGTATTATCCCTATTATGTGATGCTAAATGAAAAGGGGAGACGGGTATACTGTCAGATCTATGCGAATGCAAATGAACTGTATCCGGAGTTTGCGCCGGTGGAGGCGGTGACGGCTGAGGAGCTTAAGAATATTTTTTCCGCGGTATATAACGACCATCCGGAGCTTTTCTGGATGGAGACGGCCTATGCGGGGAAATTTGTAAGAGGCAGCGGATGCGTGGAGATCGATCTGAAATTTAATCGGACGGCGCAGGATTTGGAGAGCGCGCAGGCGCGATTCGATGAACATGCGGAGGAGATTCTTGCAGCTGCACAGAAGCTGTCAGATGACTATGAAAAAGAAAAATTTGTCCATGATGTGCTGTTGGAAAGGATAGATTATCAGCTGGGGGCGGCCATGAACCAGAGCGCCTACAGCGCCCTGGTGAACGGAGAGACGGTATGCGCCGGGTACGCCCGGGCGTTTCAGTATCTGATGCAGCAGCTTGACATTCCCTGCTATTACTGTACCGGTTATGCCGGGGAGAGCCATGCCTGGAATATCATCGGACTGGAGGACGGCTGGTACAATGTGGATACCACCTGGGACGATGCCGGGGAGGGGACATACGACTATTTTAACCGGACGGATGCGGATTATGCGGACAGTCATGTGAGACAGGATATGTCAGTGTACCTGCCTTCCTGCGACGGAGAGACGTACCGGGGGCTCGAGCAGACATCGGCGGATAGCCTGAGAAGCCTGGAGGAGACCGGCGTGGCGCTGGATAAAGTGTTTGCGGATATGCAGGGGTATTACGCGGACTGCCATGCGCAGATTTTGCAAAGCGGAAAGGGAAACTATACTTTCTATAGTGTGATAGAAGGAGAAGAAATGCTTGATGCGTGGTACGAAGCCTGTCAGAACAGGCGCTACAGGGAGGCCTATATGGATGACGCCATGGAACAGATCGGGGCTTATTCCTGCGAGATAAGATTTGAAGTGGAACCACTGCAGGAAGGACGGTATCTGATCAGACATCATGTGCGGTTTGATTGATATTATTTTCTGCAATCAAAGAGACGGTATCTTCCCTCAGAAAACCGGGATCTCAATCTGCACAATATAATCTTCGATCCGGTCGATGACGGCCTCATTGATGCCCTTCTCATAGGAATAGCCTGAGGGCGTAAGCCCCCGGCTGCGTGCAAAGGCAAGGATCTCCTCATAGCGTTTCGGGATACCGTCCCAGGTTCCCCTGTGGAAGGCGCGGATATAGGTTCCTTTCGGCTGGATATGCAGCCCCTTTTTCTGCTTCAGAAAGGGAATTTCAATGAACAGTTTTGTGTAGTGATCAAAGCGGCCGCTTTGCAGGCTTGTTACGGGGATCATGGAACCGTAGGAGGCATCGTGCAGGCGGCCCAGTCTGTATCTGGCAGTTTCGGCAGTGATCAGTTCCACTTCTTTTTCAAAGGTGGTGTGCTCGTCGATATCCACTGTCACAAGCAGCGCTTCTTCTTTTTCTACGATACGGATCTCTGGTAAATCCATGGTCAGTAAGGTTTCCATGTTTCGGGTATGACCGGATAAGGTTTTACGGACAGCCTGCAGATGCATGATCTGCAGGTCCAGTTGCGCGGTCTTTTCTTCCAGCAGAACTTTCATCTTTTCAGCGCTGCGGTCTTTCATAAACTCCTGTATCTCATCGATGGAGACATCCAGTTCCCGCAACAGCAGAATGGTTTCCAGAACAGGGCTCTGGTGATAGGTATAATAGCGATAGCCGTTTTCGGGGTTGATGGCGGCGGGCTTAAACAGGCCTGTCTCGTCGTACCACATTAACGTCTTTTTGTTGATCCCGTGGAGCGCGGCGAACTGGCCGATGGTGAGAAGTTTGTCGGTTTTGTTCATGGTGATTTTCCTCTTCGAAAAATTTTTAAAGATATCTATTGACCGTACAGTTACTGTACGGTTTATGATATCAGATACACGGAGAAAATGCAAGCGGACAAAGAAAGGAACAGGTGATCCAGATCGTTACGGCGGTCTCTACTATGTTAGCCACCGGAGGCAGCGCGGTTATTATGAAAAAGATGGGAGAACAGAAAAGTAAGGAGGCAAAGGAGGACTTTAGCTTTCTGATTCTGGTAAATGTGCTTGTAGGAATTGTCATGTGCGCGCTGGGATATCTGCTGATGAACTGTATATTTGCGGGTATGAATCTTTCGCCGGATGTGGAAGGATATTGTGTGGCGTATCTGAGCAGATATCTGTTGTTTACCGTGCCGATCCTCCTGATGAATAATTTTACCCTCTATATGATCGCCAGTGAGAAAGCAACGCTTTCCTTAATCTGTTCGGTGGCAGGAGGCGTTCTGAATATGGTGCTCGACTATGTGTTTCTTGCGTTATCTGACATGGGGATAGGGGCGCGGCGATTGCAACGGGCCTGGGATATTCCGTGACGGCAGTAGTGGGACTGTTTGCCTTTAGCAGGAAAAAGAGCCTGCTGCACTTTACGAAACCTGTCTTTCGGTTCAGAGTACTGTGGAATGCGGCCACAAACGGCTGTTCCGAGATGGCCACAGCGTTGGTCACCGGCATTATCACGATGATGTTTAACTGGACGATGTTGCATTATGTGGGCGAGAACGGTGTGGTTGCCGTGACGATCATCATGTATGTGCTGATGTTTGCAAGTTCCCTTTACACCGGATATTCCTATGGTGTTGCCCCGATGTTAAGCTTTTACTATGGCGAACACAACCATGCAAAACTGAAAAAACTGGTGGCTCTCAGCGGAAAGGTGATCGCCTGTATTTCCGTGATTACCGTGGCATTTTCCTTTGTGTTTATAAGGCCGCTTGTGTCGGTTTTTGCAAGGCCGGATAATCCGGTGTATGATCTGGCCGTGACCGGAAACAGGATCTGTACGGTGGCGCTTCTTTTCATCGGGTTTAATATTTTTGCCAGCGGTATGTTTACCGCACTGTCCAATGGCGTGGTTTCCGCGGTGCTGGCGTTTTCGAGATCCTTTGTGTTCATGCTGATCACGATGATCGTGCTTCCGCTCATCCTGGGGGTGAACGGAATCTGGCTTGCCACGCCTGCGGCGGAACTGATGGCGCTTGCGCTGTCCGCAGTCATGTTTTTCCTGTACAGGAAGCGGTACGGGTACTGAGGAAGGAAAAGGATACAGGTTATATTTTGCTCCATTCTCACATAGACATGAAGTATCAGGAGACAAAACTGACAGGTTCTGATATTGGGAAGGAGGGGAAGTATGCTCTATTTTCGCGATCCACGGGATGGAGAGAGAATACCGGTGTGTCTTGATGATGCAAGGCTGACGCCGGTATTTGGTGTAAGCTATGAACAGGGGGAAAATCTTGCCGGATTACTGGACCTTGTCATTGAGAGCGAAGATCATTTCGTTTTTGATAATGCGGAAGAGCTGGATGGCTGGATACGGAGAAACTATGTTGACAATATATACCTGAATCTGGATCTGGCTCCTGTTTTTGATGGCACGCCGGTTGCGATCATCATGCAGGGAAGCAGAAGAGCTGATGCGGAGGAGGCGGACAGAGAACTGGCGCAAAAGCTGAAACAGGAAACTGCGCCGTTTCATGACGGATATACCTGGCACCATAAAGAAGATATCGAGAGAGTGGGAAGCAGGTGGAAATGTAACATGTATCTGGTGGAATCCGGCTTTCACAGGAGACATCCTCACAGAGGAGGCGTTTATATGTATGAATATTACACTGGCAGATCATATACCTGAGGGAAAAAGCATATTTTGTTGATTGCTGTCAGAGGAGAAGGAAGGGAGTGGATGACTGATATGATAAAATGGGAAGAATTGATGGAAAACAGAGCATTTATAACGGATCTGGGAAAAAGTCAGAATGCTGTTGTTAAAGAGCAGGAAATGACAATAGGGCGGTATGCGGTGTGGTCGCCGCTTACCAACAGCAAAAACCACCAGGTCATTGAGGTGGGGGAAAATCTGGAGTATCTCAGAAAAAAATATCATATCCCGGAAGAGCGGGTATGTCATCTGGCGATCAGTTAAACAGCAGATACGCGGAACTGGAATAGGAGAAAAAATATGGAGTTTGAGGTTGGTAAATTGATAGAGTCCATCGGAATATCCGTATCAGAAGCGCAACAGGGGCTGGAAAATCATGCGTTGCAGCGTTTTTTACATTATTTTGAGGCTGCCTCCTGCAGAAATCCTTCTCCCGGGAATGAGCCCTGTCGGTGGGGTGTAAAAAATATACTGAGCAAAGAACGGGAGACGCAGGTGATAGAGCCTGCCGCCGTAAAAATACTGATGCCCTGCGAGGATGATCTGAGTGAGAAACGGGTGGTGGAGATTCCGCTTGTCACGCTGGCAAATCATATGCAGATCCATCTGGATAAAGTGACAGTGAAAGTGAAGGCCAGACTGTTAACGGACAGTACCGGGAGCGTCAGAATGAATATTAACGCACCGGTCTCAAATGGCATGAGCTCCTCTGAGGATTCTGAGGACGGCGGGGAATCCGGCATGATAGAAATGGTATTCAACGTTGCCGGGATGTCTGAGGGAGAATCGAGAGTAGTGCAAAATATACAGAGAGTGCTTTAGAAACGGGCTGTTTATGCTGCGTATACACTAAACAGCGGCAAAACATGAATGGAGGTGTGAGTATGGCAGACTTAGGAAAAAATTTCGCAACCCTTCCCATCGACCAGCTGATCTGTGCGCCGATTCTGGCTGTGGCCCAGGGGCAGGCAGAGTTATGCAGAGTCTATCTGGATAATCTGTTTACGCTTGCGTATAAGAAGGACAATGCCGGAAAGGGCAGCGGGGAGATCAATTCCGTTAAATTTACACTGAACCGCATGGTCCTGGGAGAAAACGGGGAAACAGCGCCGCAGCAGTTTGAGGTGGAGGCGCCGCTTTTGTCTCTGGTACCTGTACCGGCACTGACGATGGAGGAAGCTACCGTACGGTTTACGATGGAAATAAAGGAGGTACAGACAGATACAAGCAAATCTTCATCGGAAGCGTCGACGGACGCCGGATTTTCCAAATGGGGATTCCATGCCAGTATCAAGGGAAAAGTTACCACGTCTTCCCAGAATACCCGTACATCAGATCAATCGGCCAAATATGATATTTATGCCCGGGCAGTTCAGCAGCCTCCGGCGGAGGGCATGGCGAAGCTGACAAATATTTTTGCTTCGGTCATTGAGCCGATTTCCACAAATAAATAATAAGCAGGGACTTCCCCAATTCTTAAAAGGCTATGACAAAATCATTTTTAATGATTGACGGTTATAGTCTTTTTTCAATGCGTGCCGGGCAGTATATTCTGCATTATCCGGTACTGATTGCTGTCTGCTGTGTTTTGTGTTATTATTTTGATATTCCGGAAAAGAACGGAAGGAGAAAAGGATATGCCGATGGAACTTGAAATTGCAAAACCTCCATGCAGGGTTTGAGGACGATGCATGGAGGGGTGAACCGGAAACGGTCATAGTCCTCAGACTTTGCGACCTGATTTTACTGTAAAAGGGAAAAGGCGCGCGCATAGCGCCGCAGATCTAATGACAGGAAACGTTTTTTGTTTCCTGGAATATAGCCTTATGAGAAGATGCGAAGCAGATTCTCATAAAAGGCGCGCATAGCGCCGCAGATCTAATGACAGGAAACGTTTTTTGTTTCCTGGAATATATCAATAACATAAAATCAAAGGAGCAAAGTAAAAGATGAAAGATACCATAAAAGAACTGAAGACATTTATGATTCTCTGGAGTACGCAGTCGCTTTCCCAGCTCGGGAGCACGATGACAAATTTTGCCCTGACGCTGTGGCTGTACCAGAAGACGGGTTCTGCGCTGCAGACGGCGCTTTTGTCGATCTGCTCTTATGCGCCCTACGTTGTGCTCAGTATTTTTGCCGGGGCGCTCAGCGACAGATGGGATAAGAAAAAGACCATGTTAGTGTGCGATACGCTGGCGGCATGCTGCAGCGTGGCGGTGTTTGTTCTGTTAAAAACGGACAGTTTAGCGCCGGTGCATCTGTATCTGCTAAATGCGGTAAACGGCCTGATGAATACGGTGCAGCAGCCGGCGGGGGATGTGGCGATGACATTGATCACGCCCAAAGAATACTACCAGAAGACCAGCGGCCTGCGGTCGCTTTCCAATTCGGTGATTACAATCTTAAACCCCGTGCTTGCCACGGCGGTGTTTGCTTTTGCGGGACTGGAAGCTGTGATCTATACGGATCTTGCGACCTTTGGGGTGGCCTTCTGCAGCCTGCTTTTCCTGGTGAAGATACCGGATATTTCCGGGGAAACATCCGAAAAGGAATCCTTCTGGCAGGCAGTGAAGACCGGCCTTGCTTATCTGGAGAAAAACAGACTGATCCTGTGGCTGATTCTGTTTTTAGCGGGCGTGAATCTGGTGGCATCCGCTTTTGACGCGGTGCTTCCGGCCTATGTACTGCCCAGAGCAAACGGGGGAGAGAAGGTGCTTGGCGCTGTGACGTCCTGTGCGGGGATCGCGATGTTGGTCGGGAGCCTGATCACTACCCTGCTGCCGGCGCCGAAAAACCGGATCCGGGTGATCTATATCACGATGCTGATCTCGCTGGGCACGGAAAATTTTGTGCTGGCGTTCAGCAAAACGCCCCTTGTGTGGTGTGCGGCGCAGATCATCGGCTGGCTGCTTGTCCCGGTGATGAGCGCCAATCTGGATGTGATCTTACGGACAACGATCCCGGTGGATATGCAGGGAAGGGTATATTCCTGTAGAAATACGCTGCAGTTTTTTACGATTCCCGTGGGGTTCTTCTTCGGCGGCCTGTTTGTGGATGAACTGTGCGAACCGGTGATGGCGGCGGCGCCTGCGGATGGCATTCTACAGGCTCTGTTTGGCAGTGGAAAGGGTGCCGGGGCAGCTATGATGATGTTTATTCTCGGCGTTGTCGGTGTTGGAATATGCCTGTATTTCAGGGGAGTTTTAAGGAAGTTTACCTATAGAGAGTGAGATGCGGACTGTAACGGCATCTCAACTATGACAACGCTTTTTGGCTTTAGCGGTTGAGGGATCGCCGCGTAAAAAAGTTTAATCTTGACAAACAGTAAGCCGCCTGAATGGGCGGCTTTTCCTGTGGCCGGGATCTCCCGGAGAAATGGGGGACACTCGTTTTTTTCAGGGGATAGGTTCCGTCAGATACCGCAGGCAGATGGCGGCGGTATCCCTGCGGGGGGTATTGGAGATAATGCCCAGATACAGGGTACCGGTTATGCCCCTCTCCGGGATCAGGGGGGACCGGGTGAGGTCGATCCCCATGGGATATTCGTCGGTCACAGCGTTGTACGTCACGGAATCGTCCAGCTGGGCGTCCAGTGCGTTGTCCTTTAGAATAACCGTGTTGGATATAAGCTGCGGCCGGAGATCTTCCAGCAGATCGGGGGCCTCTTTTTCCAGAAACTGCTCCATATCGCACAGATAACCTCTCCCGGAGAGCAGATCAAAGGCTTCCTGATCCATCAGAACAACGTCCAGCTGACTGCCGGCGATGGCGGCGGTGATCTTGGTGTTGGAGGCGTAGACATAGTCAAAGTCGGGACTCGATTCATCCTGCGTGAGATATAACCCTTCGTAGAGAACCACCTCATTTTTCCCGGCGTCCGCGCCGAGATAGTCCAGAAAATCTTCGGTCAGCGCGTCGGCGGGAATGGCGTCGGAAACATTGACGAGGCCCGTGTACAGGACTGTTTCTTTGTGCGTCAGATATCCGTGCAGCATATAGCCGGCGATGTAGAGGAAGATACAGCCGACCACGATGGGCAGTTTATAGTATTCCCAGATATAGCCGATCTTCTTTACGCCGTGTACATCACGCACACTCCAGTTTTTTTCTTCCGCTCCGGAAACTTCCGGTAAGGGAAGCGAATCTTCCCCGTTTTCAGCAGATTTTTCCTCACAGAGATGAAGGACGCCTGCGAGCAGATAAGAACACAGGAGCGCGCAGAGCCCCTCTCCGAAGACAATGGCGGGAGTAAAAAAGCGGACCACAACCAGCGCCATGCCGAAATAGATACAGGCCATTAACACTGTGCAGAACAGAAACCGCATACCGATCATCAGAGCGTTTTTGAACATGGTCCGCACCGTGTTGTCAAACCGTGCAAGGAGCGGGAATATGTACATCAGGATGATTGCGTAGGCTGCCAAAGCTACAAGAAATACGGCGCAGCCCAGAGCCCACAGCACGCTGTCAAAGCGCATATGGTAAAAGACATATCCGTCCACCCCCAGCAGGATGCCAACCCCGAGCAGGATCAGCCAGATCACGGTGGCCTGGCGGAAATTTTTACGAAAGGCGCGGAAAAAGGATTTTGTGAGGCTGCCCTCTTCGTTTTTGGCGACTTTCAGGGTGACATAGAAGAGCGCTGTGGTGGAGGCGCCCACCGTGAAAATGGGCAGGCAGCAGAGAAACCACAGGATGTTCAGGTAAAAGGAATAGGCGATCTTTGTCACAAACCGCAGGGCAGGTCCGTCGATGTCAAAAAGGGCTTTCATGATATCATCCTCCGTATTATACTATTTTTCCCGTCGATTCTCTGTAGACCAGATTGGTCTCCACATGCATGGTCCGGTAGGCTAACGAGGGCTCGTTGATCCGCGAGAGGAGAAGCTGCACGGCGCAAAGCCCCATATCCTGGCTGTGGATGTGTATCGTAGTGAGGGACGGCGTTACGATCTTTGATTCGGGCGAATCGTCAAAACCACACAGACAGACATCCTCCGGGACGGAATATCCCAGACTTTTCAGGCACTGCAGAACGATCAGGGCAATGGCGTCGTTGGCGCAGAGAAATACATCCGGCAGACGTTTCATGCTGCGAAACTGTTCGTTGAGGTATTCCTGAAAGGGTTCCGGGTTGAAAGAGCCGGGTTCGCGGTCCACGAGACAGTATTCTTCGGGACAGGGAAGTCCCAGTGTATACATGGCATCGCGGTAACTCATATACCGCTCATAGAAAGACTGGCAGTGCGTATATTTACCGATGAAGCCGATCCGTTTTTTCCCCTGTCTGACCATATCGCTGATAAAGCGGTAGATCTCCGTGTGATTGTCCATGTACAGCCTGTCCGCCTCGAAGGGCCTGCCGAAACCGTTGGCGGGGGAATCGATGAGCAGCAGCGGGATGTTCAGGTTACAGAGCATTCGACAGTAGGCGTGGTCAAAGATCTCGATGCAGGCGATGCCGGCGGTTTTGTCCGGATCAAAGGCGTCCGGAAGCAGCAGCCCCGCTATTTCTTCGGTGATCACCCGGTATATGGCGAGACTGTAGCCTGACTGTGCCAGTTCTCTCTGGAATTTGTCGAGCATAGTGGAGGCAAAATGGGAATTTCCTACAAAATTGCCTAAAAAAAGAGCGATCTCCCCTTTCCTGGATGTGTCGGAGACAGGGGAAAGTCTGCCGGTGTCCGAAATATTCAGATAGGAAAACTGCTTGTAGCCCATCTCCTGGGCTTTTTTCAAAACCTTATCCCTGGTTGTGTCAGCCAACACGCCTGTATTATTGATGGCTTTGGAAACAGTATTGCGTGAGACGCCCAGAGCGTCGGCGATATCCTGGATGGTGACTTTTGAAGCCATGATTTTCTCCCTTCAGGAGAATGCGGAGCATTCTCAAAATGTGCATACAGCGACACATACCGTTTTATATGGAAAAACCCTGCGGTTTTGGAGGCTGCAAAGCAAATTCCGCAAAGGAGGTGTTCATTTTTCACATAAATGTATCATAACGCACAAATAAAAATATGTCAAATGTAAAATGGATTTAGAATTATAAAAAAATGACGGTGAAAATGAAAAAAATGTAAAATTTATTGTGCAATTATAAAAATAAATAGTTGACAATTGTAAAATAGCATGATAGATTTAAAATATAAATGCATGATAATTGTTTTACATTTGCGCAATCAAAGTAAAATGAACGTGCCTGATAAAACAAAATACAGGATCATGCGGGAAAGGAGAAAAAATGGCATCCAATTCTAAAACTGTTTTCGGCGGGAAACGGGGGGGTAGCAGCTCGAGGGAATTTCACAACTCGCTTGTGTACATAAAGCAGCACTGGCAGCTGTATGTGGTCTTCCTTCTGCCGGCATTGGCGCTTACTTTGATCTTTAAGTACATCCCGATGGGCGGCATTCTCATTGCGTTTCAGGAGTATAACCCGTTCAAAGGTATTCTGGCCAGTGAGTGGGTGGGGCTTCAGTACTTTGAGAGATTTCTTTCCTCTCCGGACTTTATGTCCTATCTGGCAAACACCCTGAAACTCAGCGTCTTCGGTCTTTTGTGGGGGTTCCCGGCGCCGATCATTCTGGCGTTTCTGTTAAACCGTATCCAGAGCAAGGGGATCAAGAAGAAAGTTCAGCTTGCGCTGTATCTGCCGAACTTTATCTCCGTCATCGTACTCTGCGGTATTGTGAGGATCTTTCTCTCCGTCACCGGTCCGGTCAATCTGCTGTTGGGTACCCAGATCAATTTCATGACCATGCCGGGAGCCTGGAGAACTATCTACATCGCCAGCGGCATCTGGCAGGGAGCGGGCTGGGCGTCTATCATGTATACGGCGGCGCTTGCCAGCGCGAGCCAGGATCTGACGGAGGCGGCGGTGCTTGACGGCGCGAATATTTTCCAGCAGATCAAAGTCGTTGAGTGGCCTGCGATCAAGGATATTGTCATCATTCAGTTTATTTTACAGGCGGGAAATATCATGAGCGTCGGATTTGAGAAAGCTTACGCGCTGCAGACAGACTTAAACCTTGCCAGCTCGGAGATCATCTCTACCTATGTTTATAAGCAGGGGCTTATCAGTGGTAACTTCAGTTTTTCCACAGCAGTCGGTCTGTTCAATACGATCATCAACGTGATTTTGCTTGTCAGCGTGAATAAGATCGTTGCGAAGATGAACGAAGGACAGGGATTATAGAAAGGGCGAGGTTTTTGAGATGAGCGATTTGAGAAAGAAAAAATTTTCCAGTTACGGTTTAGAGGATAAGGCGCTCTTAATCACAGGATACACTTTGATCGGTCTGTTCGTGCTTGCGATCATTGTCCCTGTTATCTATATTATCGCCGCGTCCTTCATGGATCCGATCACGCTCCAGAACAAAGGACTGACATTTGATTTCAGCAAATGGACGCTGACGGCCTACGAGCGCGTCATCTCCAATGCGCAGATCTGGATCGGCTTTAAGAACGCGATAGTCTATTCTGTCGTATTTACTGTGGTCTCTGTGGGCGTTACGCTTCTGGCGGCATATCCCATGTCGAAGGCGGAATTCAGGGGCAGAAAGTTCTTTAACGTTATTTTCATGATCACCATGTTCTTCGGCGGCGGGCTGATCCCCACCTACCTGTTGATCGGCAATCTGGGACTGTTGGACAGCATGTGGGCAATTATCCTTCCCGGCGCGTTCAGCGTGTGGAATATGACCATAGCGAGAACCTACTACCGTGGTATTCCCACAGAACTTCATGAGGCTGCGGATGTGGACGGGGCAAACGAGATCGTTTTCTTCTTTAAGATTTTGCTGCCCGTATGTACGCCGATCATCGCGGTGCTTGCGTTATGGCAGTTTGTAGCCATGTGGAACAGCTACTTTGATGCGATGATCTATCTGAATGATTCGGCGAAACAGCCGCTGCAGCTTGTTCTGCGCGCCATTCTGATCCAGAGCAAACCGGAGGCGGGGATGATCGCAGACATGCAGAGCACGGCACAGCGCGCACAGCTTGCGGAGCTTTTGAAATATGCAACGATCATTATTTCCAGCATTCCGCTTTTGGTGATGTATCCGTTCTTCCAGAAATACTTTGACAGCGGCATCATGGCGGGCGCCGTGAAGGGCTGATATGGATAACCCGAACAAGTTCGGGTGCGAAAGGAGCATGAATGATGAAAATGAAAAGTAAATGGATAAAGCGCACTCTCGCCATGATACTGGCGGCGGGCATGGCGATGCCTCTGGCGGCCTGCGGAAGTAACGTCACGATCAATACGGGGGAGGAGATGCAGGTGGTGGACCCTGCGGAACTGCAGTTCCCTCTTGCCGAGAAAAAGACGTTAACCGGCATGATCAGTTATCCCGCCAACACGGAGTCCGATCCCAACAAGCGGACGATCTTTATGAGGATGCAGGAGCAGACCAATGTGGAGATCGACTGGATGGCGATCCAGTCCGATCAGTGGGGCGACAAAATCGCGCTCAATATGTCGAACCCGAATCTGCTGACAGACTTTGTGTTCACGGCGAATTTCAGCGACAGCGACCTGCTGCGGTATGCGAATTACGGGGCGATCATTCCGCTGGAAGAATATATTGACGCTTATATGCCGAATCTGAGCGCCGTTTTTGAGAAATACCCGGAGTACAGGAAGATGAGCACCGATGTAAACGGCCACATCTGGGCGCTCCCGTGGATCGAACAGCTGGGCTCCGAAAAGACGGCGATCCAGGCGGTGGGTGACATGCCCTTTATCAATAAGAAGTGGTTAGATTTTCTGGGACTTGAAATTCCGGAGACGGTGGATGAGTTTGAACAGGTGCTGATTGCGTTCAGAGATCATGCGCCGGAACTGCAGAAAGAGTTTGGTATTGATGGAAGTATTATTCCCATGTCCTGTATTGTCAATGACGGAAATCAGGACCCGGCTCTTTTGTTGAATGGCTTCGGCGAAGGCTACGGCGACTGCGATCAGGGCAGGCATATAGCGGTTACCGACGATAAGGAAGTGATCTGTACGGGGACGCAGTCCGGCTTCAGGGACGGCATCGAATGGCTGCACAAACTGTACGAGGAGGACCTGATCGATCCCGAGGCGTTTACGCAGGAGTGGTCCACCTATGTGGCGAAGGGAAAATCCGGCAGATACGGCGTCTGCTTCAGCTGGGATGTGGGAAATATCGATAACATTGTGGACTGGGTGCCTCTTCCGGCTCTGACGGCGGATGTGCGGAACATTACGCCGGAGAACGGTTCCTTCACAAGCGGATACGACAGAGGGCGCTGCGTGGTGACGGCGGTGGCCAAAGAGCCCGCCCTTGTGTGTGCATGGTTAGACCAGATGTACGCGCCGATCCAGTCTCCGCAGAACAACTGGGGAACCTACGGGGAGGACGACGATTTCGATATCTTTGAGATGAGCACCAACGATGCCGGAGAGCCCATGTTAAAACATGCCGCTTTAGGAGATGCATCCCCGGTGGAAGTGAGGGAGGCGGAATCTGTCAATGGACCGTTGGCGGTTCTGGATGAGTACTACGGTGTGTATGTGACCTGTCCGGATGACGCCCAGTATCGTCTGGACTGGATCAAGGATATCTATACACAGGATATGAACACGGAGTATGTGTATCCCAATGTGTTTATGAGCAGAGAGGACACGGACAGACTTGCGGTCCTGACGCCTGATATCACACAATATATCAACGAGTGCCGTTCCAGATGGATCATGAATGGATGTACAGACAGCGACTGGAACGATTATATTGATAAGCTGAATGCTTACGGGCTGGAGGAATATCTGGCAATCTTCCAGAAATATCTGGATGCGTTCTACGCGGAGTAAAGAGGAAACAGTATCCTTTTGAATTGTAAGGATTGAGTCTGCGCATTACCTGTATAAACCGGTAATGCGCAGAAGTTACATAGACAGATAAAGAGAGAAAGACAGTGCAGGAGGTTATGGCCATGGAGAGTCAGTTTTTACAGAAGGCGAGAAAATATGAGGAAGCGTTTGAGAAAAATATCAAAAAGGAAGAGCGTCCGGCATTTCATCTGACACCCCGGGTGGGCTGGCTGAATGATCCCAATGGCTTTTCCTTCTACGGTGGGAAATACCATCTGTTCTACCAGTATTACCCCTATGATTCCCACTGGGGACCGATGCACTGGGGCCATGTGGTGAGTGAAGATCTGCTGCACTGGCAGTATCTTCCGGCGGCTATGGCGCCGGATGAAGTCTATGACAAAGACGGGTGTTTTTCCGGGAGTGCGATGGCGCTTCCCGACGGAAGACAGCTTTTGATGTACACCGGAGTCGTCAGGGAAACGCTGGAGGACGGCAGCGTCCGGGAGCGGCAGAGACAGTGCATCGCCACCGGGGACGGCGTGAACTATGAGAAATATGCGGAAAATCCGGTGCTGACGGAGAAAGATCTGCCGGAGGGAAGCAGTCCCTGCGATTTCAGAGATCCGAAAATATGGCGGGGGGAAGACGACAATTACTATGCGGTTGCCGGGAGCAGACCGGCCGACGGGAGTGGACAGATCCTGTTGTTTGAAAGCCCGGATGGATTCAGATGGAAGTATGTCAGGGTATTGTGCGCCAACAGGGGGCGCTACGGGAAAATGTGGGAGTGCCCGGATTTCTTTGAGCTGGACGGCAGGCAGGTTCTGCTTGTCAGCCCGCAGGATATGCTGCCCCAGGGGTTTGAGTATCACAACGGCAACGGAACGGTCTGTCTGATCGGTTCAGGAGACGGAAAAAACAGGGATTTTGTGGAGGAACACAGCCAGGCCATCGATTACGGCATTGACTTTTACGCGCCCCAGACAGTGCTTGCACCGGACGGCAGGCGGATTATGATCGGCTGGCTGCAGAACTGGGATACCTGCAATCCGTCCACGGTCCATGTGCCCTGGGCCGGACAGATGAGTCTGCCGAGAGAACTGTCCATAAAAAACGGGCGTCTCTATGAAAATCCGGTCAGAGAGCTGGAGACTCTGCGCAGAAACGAGATGCGCTATATGGGGGTTACCTTTACGGATACCCTGAGGCTCGGAGGTATAAGCGGCAGGCGGATCGATATGGAGTTACAGATCCGCCCTGTCGATGACAACAATGTCTATCAGAAATTTGCGGTGCGGTTTGCACAGGATGCGGAGTACCACACGGCGGTCAGCTTCCGTCCCCACGAATCGATCTTAAAGATCGACCGCAAATTTTCCGGTTCCAGGCGGGCGGTGATCCATCAGCGCCGAAGCCTTGTGAGACATCAGAAAGGCAGAATAAAGCTTCGGCTGATCTTAGACCGTTTCAGCGCCGAGTTGTTTGTGAATGATGGAGAGCAGGTGCTGTCTGCGGTGATCTATACAGATCAGAAGGCAGAGGGAATTTCCTTTTTCTGCAACGGTCTGGTCAATATGGATGTGGTGAAATATGATCTGGTATAAAATCATGAGATCGTGTTCTGTGTTTTTGCAGGGGGTGTTTTTGCGACACCCCCTGCCTGGTCTATGGTGATACCGAAGGGCTCGCTGTAGGCGTTCATCTTCTGTATAATGGAAGCCGCTCTTTCGGGATCTGCCACGGTGGGACAGTAGTCGTTGCGGTCTGAAACGGAGCTGATCGTGCAGGGAATGATTTTTAACTGAGCCTCTTTGGAAACTGTGCCGTCTGTCACGGGAAATGTTGCCTGCAGAATCATAGTATCCTTATTTTTCGGGTTTTTATTGCCGCCAAAACAGAAATTTCCAAGGCTATAAATAATATACTTTCCGTTATACAGTTCGATTCCCTGCAGCACATGGGGGTGGCAGCCCACCACAAGATCTGCGCCCCAGTCGATGCATTTGTGTCCGAGTTCAGTCTGATAGTCTTCCGGGTAGTGCTCCATCTCCTCGCCCCAGTGGCAGCAGGCCAGTATCAGGTTCACGTCCTGCGCCTGCAGTGCGGCGATTCCGTTTTGCAGGTAAGTTTCCACAGCCGTGCCATCATATACCTCATTTACGGAGACAAAACCGATCCGTATGCCGTTTTCAGTCTCATAAATTCCCGGGGTGTCGTTGCAGGCGTAAGGGATCCCCACCTGTGCAAAGGCGGCGATGGTGTCCTGCATGCTCTGCAGACCATAGTCCATGTTGTGGTTGTTGCCGAAACTGACGGCGTCGATAGCGCCTTCCACCAGGATCTGATTAAACTCCGGCTTTCCCCTGATATTGAACTGCTTCGGCGTAGCGGTGGAGGCGTCTGTGAGAACGCCCTCGAAGTTTATGAGAGTCATGTCGTCCTCCGCAAAAATCTCTTTTACGTTTTTGAAAAAACAGGACGCTCCGTGTAGATCGTACATTTCATAGAAAGTTCCGGAATAGCCATGGATGGAAAGCTTTCCGAGAGAACAGTCGCCTGCAAGGGAGATCGTGACACAGTCGGGGGAGGCTGCAGGTTCTGCTGTCTCCTCCGACGCGGCTGCAGGTTCCGCCTCTCTGGCGGCTACGGCGATATCTGCTGATTTTCCCACAGACAGGAACAGGACGGCAGTGCATATGATGGCAATCATTTTTTTCCGGATTTTCGGTTTTGTTTTCATAATAAGGACCATACTTTTTCTGTGATTTATGAATATTCTAACATTTATGACGGGAAATTTCAATGGGATAGGTCTGCTGCAAGTCATAAATGTGACAGATCCGGCATGCCCTGTATTGAATATTTGCGCCAGAATGAGTATAATGTTGATAATTTTAGTGATCAGGAGGGTATTATGCTGAAGAACATGGTCTTTGCCGAAAAACCGGAGGAAGCCGAACTGAAGGAACGTTTAAAGGGTGCCAGAGATAAACTGTACAACCAGCAGATGAAGTTAAAAGCTCACAAGGTGCCGGTGCTTGTGCTGGTGGAAGGGTGGGGGACTGCCGGGAAAGGCAGTGTGATCGGCCGGATCATCCAGAATATTGATCCGCGTTTTTTCAAGGTGTCCACAATGGATCTGCCCACGGAGGAGGAGCGGCGTAAACCTTTTCTGTGCCGGTATTTTACAAGGCTGCCGGAGGAAGGGAAGTTCATGTTTTTAGACTCCGGGTGGATGGATGAGGTAACGGGGAAGTGTCTGCGCGGTGAGATGGATAAAAAGATCTACGAAAAGCGGGTGGCGAGCATCCGCAGATTTGAGAGACAGCTGACGGATAACGGATATCTAGTCATGAAATTTTTCTTTCACATCAGCGAGAAGGAGCAGAGAAGACGCATAAAAGAACTGCGGAAGGATATGGATACCGCCTGGCGTGTAAGTGATGCCGACAGATGGCAGAACAGGAACTATGAAAAGTGTGAGGAAGTGTTCGGACGGTATATGGAAGATACGAACACGCCCTCGGCGCCCTGGTATGTCATCGATTCCAAATCAAAGAAGTGGGCGGAACTGCAGGTGCTTGAGACGCTGACCCAGGGCATTGAGATCGCCATGCAGAACAGAGCCATGGCAGTGCCGCTTTTACAGAATATATTCCCGTTGCAGAAAATGCCGAAACTGTCGGAAATCCCGTTAGATAAGTCCATGGAGGAAAAAGAGTATCGGGAAGAACTGGACCGTCTGCAGAAGCATCTGGGAGAGCTGCACAACCGTCTCTACAGGAAACGGGTGCCGGTGGTCATCGTCTATGAAGGCTGGGATGCGGCGGGAAAGGGAGGCAATATCAAGAGGATCACCGGGGCGCTGGATCCCAGAGGGTATGAAGTACACCCTATCGCCAGTCCGGAACCCCATGAAAAGGCGAGGCACTATCTGTGGCGTTTCTGGACCAGACTGCCAAAGACAGGGCACATCGCTATCTTTGACAGGAGCTGGTATGGCCGCGTGATGGTGGAGAGACTGGAAGGATTCTGCGGTGAAAATGACTGGAAGAGGGCCTACCATGAGATCAACGAGTTTGAGAAAGAACTCCATGACTGGGGGGCGGTGATCCTCAAGTTCTGGGTGCAGATCGACAAGGATACCCAGCTTGCCCGCTTTACGGAAAGACAGAACACCCCGGGCAAGCAGTGGAAGATCACGGATGAGGACTGGCGCAACAGAGAAAAGTGGGAGGAGTATGAAGGCGCAGTGGATGAAATGATCGAAAAGACAAGCACTCTCTGGGCTCCCTGGCATATTTTAGAATCGGTAGATAAAAAATATGCCAGAATCAAGGCGTTAAAGATCGTGATCCGCGAACTGGAGAGAGCGTTGTCCTGAAAAATGCAGGGAATATCTTAAGAAAGAAAAGAGGAAACAGATATATGGCAAAAAAAGAGATTTTTACCTTCTTATCCAGCGACAAAATAACTCATATACACGGGGTAAAATGGCTGCCGGAATCAGGGGAATACGGGGCTATCCTGCAGATCACCCACGGTATGGTCGAGTATGTGGAACGGTATGAGGAATTTGCATCCTACATGACAGAGCGCGGTTATCTGGTGGTGGGACACGATCATCTGGGGCATGGCGAATCTGTGAAGAGCAGGGAGGACTGGGGTTATATCGCGGCAAAAAACGGTGATCAGCTTATGGTGGAAGATATGCATAAACTGCGGACAATGACGGAGAAAGAAAATCCCGGCTTACCGTATTTTATGCTGGGGCACAGCATGGGCTCCTATCTGCTGCGGAAATATATCACACAGTACGGCGAGGGGCTGTCCGGCGCTCTGATCGTGGGGACAGGGTGTGTGGCGGATATCGTCACAGGCGCCGGTATAGCGCTCACAAAGTGTATGGCAAAGATCAAAGGCTGGCGTTATCGCAGCAGACTGGTGGAAAAGCTTGCCTTTTCCGGTTCGTACCGCAGATTCAGCACGAATGGGAAGGATCTGGAAAACAACTGGCTGACAAAGGATCTGGAAATTGCGGCGAAATATTATAAAGAACCCAGATGTACTTTCCGCTTTACGCTGAATGGTTATGCTGTGTTGATGAAGGTGGTCCGCTATGATAATCAGCCTGAAAATATGGATAAAATACCAAAGGACCTGCCGCTCATACTTCTGTCCGGAGCGGATGATCCGGTAGGGAATATGAGCAGGGGCGTGCTTCTTGTGGAGAAGAAGCTTAAGCAGGCGGGAATCAAAGATATTTCCTGCAGACTGTACGATAGCGACCGGCATGAGATTTTGAACGAGACGGACCGGGATGTGGTGTACCGGGATATTTTAAAATGGTGCGAATCCAGAAGAAAGGAGCAGAAGTAATATGGGGAACCGTTATGAGATAGACTGGGATCTCTACGCAAAGACAGCGGCGCAGGCAGCGGCGGAGGGCGCAGTTTTATTAAAAAATGACAGGAATGCGCTGCCACTGAAAAAAGGTGAGAAGCTGTCGGTGTTTGGAAGGATCCAGTTTGACTATTATAAAAGCGGCACCGGTTCTGGAGGGATGATCAACACCAGATATGTGGTGGGGATCCTGGATGCTCTGAAGGAGGAAGATCTGGTACTGAATAAAGAACTGGAAGAGATCTACCGGGCGTGGATAGCCGATCATCCTTTTGATCTGGGAAAGGGCTGGGCAAAAGAGCCCTGGAGCCAGCAGGAGATGCCTCTTGACAGGGAGACGGTAAAGCGGGCGTCCGCAGTCAGTGATGCGGCCCTGGTCGTTATCGGGCGTACGGCCGGAGAGGACCGGGATGCGGAGAATAAGGCGGGCAGCTATTTCCTCTCCCGGGAGGAAGAGGAGATGCTTGAGAAAGTCTGCGGCATTTTTGAGCGCGTTATCGTGGTGCTCAATGTGGGAAATGTTATCGATATGCAGTGGGTGAAGACTTATGATCCTCAGGCGGTGCTGTACGTATGGCAGGGCGGCATGGAAGGCGGCCACGGCGCCGCCGAGGTGCTGATGGGGCGGATGAGTCCCTGCGGTAAGCTGGCGGATACCATTGCGCTTTCGGTGGAGGATTATCCTTCCGCCGCCAACTTCGGCTCGGTGACGGGAGACCGGTATGAAGAGGATATTTATGTCGGATACCGTTATTTTGAGACCTTTGAAGCGGCGAAGAACAAGGTGCTCTATCCCTTTGGGTTCGGCCTCTCCTATACTTCCTTTGCGCTGCAAAGCAGGATGGAAGAGAAGCAGGACAGCTGTATATTTTATGTCCGTGTGAAAAATACGGGAGCCGTGGCCGGGAAAGAGGTCGTGCAGATCTATGCGGCGGCGCCCCAGGGGAAGCTTGGAAAACCGGCCCGGGCGCTGGCGGCCTTCGGCAAGACGAAATGCCTTGCGCCGGGGGAAGTGCAGGAGATGAAGCTTGCGGTGACAAAAAGGGATCTCTCTTCCTATGATGACAGCGGCGCTACCGGATATCCGTTCTGCTATGTGCTGGAAGCGGGTTGCTATCGGTTTTATGTGGGAACGGATGTGAGGAGCGCGGCGTTTGTCTGCGGGATGGAAATTAAAACCACAGAAGTGGTGGAGCGCTGCATGTCGGCGTTAGCGCCGGTGGAGGCTTTTGAGCGGATGAGGCCGACTGTATCGACGCAGGATCAATCGGAAATGGCAGCGAATATTGGATCAGAGACGGAAAAATATGCGGTTTCCAGAGAACGTGTTCCGCTCCGTACATACAGCATGGCGCAGAGAAGCGGAGAGGAGAAAAAACAGGAGATTCCATATACAGGAGATAAAGGATATAAACTGGGAGATGTATATGACGGAGCAGTGTCGCTAACGGACTTTATCGGACAGTTAAGCGATCAGGATCTGTGCTGTATCGTCCGTGGGGAAGGGATGTGTTCTCCGAAGGTGACGCCGGGGACGGCAGCGGCCTTCGGCGGCGTTACAAAATCGCTGGAAGGTTTCGGAATCCCCTGCGGCTGCTGTTCGGACGGTCCCTCGGGCATCCGGATGGACTGCGGCACCTATGCCTTCTGCCTGCCAAACGGCACCTGCCTGGCCTGTACCTTTAACGAGGAACTGTTAGAACGGCTTTATGCTTTCGAGGGGGCGGAACTTAGGAAAAACCGCATCGATATCCTGTTGGGACCGGGCATGAATATTCACAGGCATCCGTTAAACGGCAGGAATTTTGAATACTTTTCGGAGGATCCTCTGCTTACCGGAAAGATGGCGGCGGCCGAACTGCGGGGACTTTCGGGCTATCAGGTTACCGGAGCGATCAAGCATTTTGCGGCCAATAATCAGGAATATCACCGCAGGCTGTGCAATTCCGTGGTTTCGGAGCGGGCGCTCAGGGAGATCTACCTGCGGGGCTATGAGATCGCGGTGAAGGAAGCGGGAGCGTATGCCGTGATGACGACTTACGGCGCTATCAATGGTCTGTGGACTGCCGGAAATTACGATCTGCTGACGGTTATACTGCGGCAGGAGTGGGGATTCGACGGTCTTGTGATGACGGACTGGTGGGCGGATATCAACGAGGAAGGCGGACCTGCCTCGACCAAAAATACGGCGGCCATGGTGCGCAGCCAGAATGACGTCTATATGGTGACGCAGGATGCGGAGAAAAATACTAACGGCGATGATTTGGAACAGAGCCTGAAAGATGGGACCTTAAAGCGGGCCGATCTGCAAAGGTGCGCCGCTAATATTCTGAAGGTGCTGATGCGCTCCCCGGTGATGGGCAGAAGCCTTGGGCGGATGGAAAAAGAGGAGCTGGAAGCTGTACAGAAAATGGCGCAGGAAGATCAGGTGGAGTTTGACATCAGGTGGTACACTGTGGGAGAAAAACTGAAACTGGACAGCGGGGATATCGATACGAAGAAAGGAAGTTCCTTTGTATGCGGTCTGCAGACGGAGGGCTTGCATTCTTATAAAATCTGCATCCGGGCGAAAGTGGATGCTTCTGAGCTTGCTCAGGTGCCTTTGTCCATCTTTGTGAACGGCACGCTGAAAAAGACCTTTACCCTGAACGGGACGGACGGGAAGTATGTGGAGCTGGAACAGTCTCTGGGCGAATTTATGAATTCCAACAACTACCTGAAGCTGTATTTTGCCGAGAGCGGGATGCAGATCGATAAAATATGGATAGAGCGGGAGAATTAGAGCGCTCGTTGTGGCAGCAGTGCGGTCCGGAGAGGGGTCGTACATTACGATGACAGGTGCGCGGAGCCTGGATCGGATGGAGGCAGGGCGGCAGTGAAAAAAGATCGGAGGAGGAAGAAGGGGCAGTTAACGGAGTGAATTATGACAGAAAATGCGACAGACAGGACGGTAACAGAAAGTACAACAAAAAAGCATGATTTTACAATAGGAACAGTGTCCGGCAGTATTGTCAGACTCTCTCTGCCGATGATTCTGGCGCAGCTTGTCAATGTATTATACAACATCGTGGACAGGATGTATCTGGGGCATATGCCAGGAGACGGGAGGCTTGCGCTTACCGGCGTGGGCGTAGCTTTTCCGATCATCACGATCATCAACGCCTTTGCCAATCTCTGCGGCAGCGGCGGCGCACCCCTCTGTTCCATCGAAAGGGGCAGAGGGGATGAGGAGAAGGCGGGACAGATCATGGGAAATTCCCTGACATTGCTTCTTGTGTTCGGAATCGTTCTGACGGCTGCCGGGTATCTGTGCAAGACGCCTCTTTTGTATCTTTTCGGCGCAAGTGACGAGACGATCCCCTATGCCAACGCCTATATGGACGTCTATCTGGCGGGCAATGTTTTTGTGATGCTGGGGCTTGGGATGAATCCCTTTATTGAATCTCAGGGGTTTGCAAAAACAGGTATGCTTACGGTGGTGATCGGCGCTTTTTTAAACCTGATACTGGATCCGGTCTTTATTTTCGTACTGGAAATGGGAGTACAGGGTGCAGCGGCGGCCACGATCCTCTCCCAGTTAGTATCTGCGGTGTGGGTGCTGTGGTTTTTGAGCGGTAAAAAGGCGATCCTGCGGTTGAAAATTTCTTTGATGCGGTTGGAAGGCGGTCTGGTGAGGCAGATCCTTGCGCTGGGGCTGTCGGGCTTTACAATGTCTGTGACAAACAGTCTCGTGCAGATTTTCTGCAATGCTTCTCTGCAGTTTTACGGGGGCGATCTCTATGTGGGGGCGATGACCATCATCTATTCCGTGCGGGAAGTGGTGCAGATGCCCATACAGGGATTTACCCAGGGGGCGCAGCCGGTGCTGGGTTATAATTACGGCGCAGGGCAAAAGGAAAGGGTGAAGATAGGGATCCGTTTTATCAGGCGGGTGACGGTTGGTTATGGGATCGGCATGTGGGCGGTCCTGATGCTGTTTCCCGGACTTATCGTCGGATTTTTCAACGGCGAGGCAGCGCTTTTAGAGGTGGCCGTGGTTTCCATGCGATGGCATTTTGCGCTGTTTTTCTTCATGGCTTTCCAGTATGTGGGGCAGACTGTATTTGTGAGTCTGGGAAAGGCGAAGCAGGCGGTGTTTTTCTCGCTGTTCCGCAAGGCGATCCTGGGGGTGCCGCTGATCCTGATTTTGCCGCACCTGTGGGATCTGGGAATCACAGGGGTTCTGGCGGCGGAGCCCGTGACCAATGTGGTGGGCGGGCTGGCCTGCTACTTTACGATGATGGCGGTAGTGTGGAAGAAATTGTGAGGCAATGTCATTTAGGTAACGATGCCGGACGCCGTGAGGAAACAACGGACAGCACGCTTTGCGAGCAGTCCTTATGTTCCAAATAAAATGGCATAGAACTGTGAGAAGGAGAAAACGGATATGCGAATCATTATTTCGCCGGCAAAGAAGATGAATGTGAACAGGGATTCTTTTGAGGTAAAAACATTACCCTGTTTTCTGCAGGATACAAAGGCTTTGATGGAGGAGATAAAGAAGCTTTCCTGACCGGGGCGAAGGCCTTGTGGAATTGTAATGATAAACTGACGGAGCTGAATTTCAGACGTTTTGCAGCGATGGATCCGGAGAAATGTCTTACGCCTGCGCTGGTCTCCTATGAAGGGCTGCAGTATCAGTATATGGCGCCGGGGGTATTTACGGAGAGCGCTCTTGCCTATGTGGAGGAGCATCTGCGGATTTTATCAGGCTTTTATGGAGTGTTAAGGCCTTTTGACGGCGTGGTGCCTTATCGGCTGGAGATGCAGGCGAGGCTCCCGGTGAATGGAAAGGAAGATCTGTACGCTTTCTGGGGGGACAGACTTTATCGGAATCTAATGGAGGGGAATGAGGATGGAATCATTCTGAATCTGGCGTCGAAGGAGTATTCCTGTGCTGTGGAGCCTTATGCAGAGCATTCCTGTCTGTTTATCACGGTTGTTTTTGCGGAGGAAGTGGAGGGGAAACTGAAACAGAAGGGCACCCATGCAAAGATGGCCCGGGGAGAGATGGTCAGGTTTCTTGCGGAGAACAGGGTGAGAGAGCCGGAAGAAATAAAGAGATTTGACGCGATGGAGTATCGGTTCAGGGAAGCGTTGTCTGATACACAAAGATTTGTATTCGTAAGGGATAAAGAGTAGTAGTCCGGTTTTGCGGGATCCCATCAGGCAGGATATGATGGCTTTCCGTTTAGTTGAATCCCGCAGGGCTGAGCCAATACGACAGGTATTCTTTCGAAAGGTAGTATCAAATGGAACAAAAAATGGTAAAATAGGAGAAAGCGGAAAAAACGCTGTAGAATGAACGGGATGAGAAAGGAGATATCAAAATGCTGGAAGTTGGAACAAAAGCGCCGGGGTTTACACTGCCGGATCAGAACGGAGAAATGCACACATTGGAAGAGTACAGGGGGAAGAAAGTTATTCTCTATTTTTACCCGAAGGATAATACCCCGGGCTGCACGAAGCAGGCCTGCAATTTTGGACAACTGTATCCGCAGTTTACGGAGAAAGGGGCGGTGGTGATCGGCGTCAGCAAAGATTCTGTGGCTTCCCACAAGAAGTTTGAGGAGAAATACGGTCTGCCCTTTACGCTGCTGTCCGATCCGGAACTTACCTGTATCCAGGCTTATGATGTGTGGAAGGAAAAGGTAAACTATGGAAAAAAGAGCATGGGCGTTGTGCGGACAACCTATCTGATCGATGAAAATGGGATGATTGAGAGGGCGTTTGATAAGGTGAAAGCGGAACAGAATCCGGAGCAGATGCTCGGGGAACTGTGAGGACTGAGAACAGAGAGATGATCGCTTAACCGTCATTTATGTGCAGGTTGGGACAGTGGAATATGTTTCAGGACGCCGTATGGGCAGACTGGTACGGCAGAAAATGCTGCGAACGGCGTATATGCAGGCCGGGGCAGTGAAAAATGCTGTGGATGGCGTATGGGCAATTCACCGGGCAGAGGGAAAATATTCTCTGCCCGGTGAACCGTTGTTTTCAGGCTTTTTTATGCTGTCTGATGAAACCTGCCGCAGTCAGGACAAGGCCTGTCAGGATCGCCAAAATGCCGATGACTATATTGTAAACCTCATTTCCCACGAAGATGCGCTCCGGACTGAAGTGGAGCAGGCGCTCCGTATCCCATAAGATCACCGAGATGACATAGTTGGTGCAGGTCGTGAAAATACCGGCGAGGACGGCACAGAGACCGATTTTGATCAGGATCTGCAGCTTTGTATAGCGGATGATCAGAAGCGTCGCCCAGGGCAGCAGCACACAGTAGGTAGTGATCTGCAAGGCAGGGCGCCAGTAATCTGGGGAAGTCGTATGAAAGCCGCATACTGTGATGACGGCATACAGTAAAAGGGTATCCCAGATCATGACGAGAAGCGCCTTATGTCCGGCTAAGAGGGCGGGAAGCGGAAGCTTTCTTATGACATAGGGCATAAAGACCACCGACAGCCCAAGCAGGGTGGGAATGGAGGCCAGGAAAAACCAGTCTCCATCGGTATAAAGGCAGGTGCTGAGCAGCAGAAGAAGCAGGGAGACGGTAAAAGATCCCAATGTCCACAGTGCGGTATGATCCGGCACGATAAGAGGGACGACAATAATGGAGGCTGTTACAAGCAGAGCAGTCAGGACAATAAAAAACCAGTCTAATCCGTGGCCGATGGCCAGATTGCAGATAAGACAGACGATGACCGGAATCATCAGAATGCCCGCGGCGCCGATGCCGATGAAAAAGGTCCGCTTTCGTTCCCTCTTAAAATACGCTTTGAGGATATGATTTTTTTCCTCTATCAGTTCCGTTTCCAGATCATCATTTTTCAGCTGTTCCAGGATCTGTGAACAGTCTTTACATTCCGGCAGATGTTCTTCCACAACGGTGCGGCTGAAAGTGCTGCAGATGCCGTCCCGGTATAAAGGCAGCAGATCCTGTATGAGTTCGCAATTATATTTCTGTTCCATGTTCTTCCATCCTTTCTTTTATTTTCAGTCTGGCCCGGTGGTAGGTTACCCGTGCCCAGGCTTCGGTTTTATCAAAGATCTGGCCGATCTTTCGAAAAGAGAGTTCTCCAAAGACGCGCAGCTGGAAAACTTCTTTATATGGTTCTTCCAGTTTGTGCAGGATCCGGTGGATCTGGAGTGTGGCACCCTCATCTTCCAGAAGTTTTTCCATATTGCGATCATCGGTCAGCTCGCGGTCAGCGTTCTGAAACCTGGCCTGCTTTCTGCATTCGTCGATATAGGTGTTTTTGGCAATGGCGCACAGCCAGGTCAGTTCGCCGGATGAACTGCGGTAGGGGTGCTTCGTTTTCATGGCTTTGAAAAACACTTCCTGGGTGATTTCTTCCGCTGTGTGGGGATTCCCGGACAGCGTCATCAGATAGGAATAGACCTGCATATAGAAAGCATTGTAGAGCTTTTCGAAATCCATGGACCTGTGCACCTCCTTTCCCGCAGCTTTTGGTCAGATATCGTAAACGGCAAATGCATTTGTTTTACAACAGTTAGACGGAGCAGAGGATGATTTGTTACAGAATATATTAAAAATTTTTTAATAAACCGGCAGAAGCCCTTCCGGAATCTTTTCATAGGCGATTCTGGGAGATCCGTCGGAGATATAGATGGTGCCGCATCGGCGGAAACCGTGCTTTTCGATTAGATGCTGCATGATGTGGTTGTTACGGTGGGTATCGATGCGCAGATGAGGGATCTTGCGTTCACAGTAAGCGAGGACTTCCGCGAAGACGCCCTTTTTCACGCCGTTTGCGGCGATCCTGTGGATCGTGCCGTAGGGGGCGTCGGACAGCCAGGAGCCGTCTTCGATATGGGCATAGGTAGTATCTTCCCCGATGATAAAGGCGAACACACCGTAGACTGCATGGGCATCGCAGCAGAGATAGAGCTGTCTTTTCTGTATATCTTTAAGGAGCAGTTCTCTATGAGGATAACCGTCCGCCCACTGGGTATTGTTGCCGTTTTGTGCCATAAAAGTTCTGGCGTGTTTGTAGATATTCAGTATTTCCGGTAAATCTGTGACGGTGGCGGAGGTGATCATGATTTTTCCGTTTCTTTCGTGTGTTTCGGTGCAGCTGTATTTTGCTGCGACTGCCTTTCCTTCGGCAGTCTGCAGGTTTTTGTCAGTTTATTGTGGTATCCGATCATGACGACAATGGGCAGAACGATCCCGCTGTGGTAAACGATCAGGCCCATTGGGGTACCCAAGCCGATAAAGGCTGCCAGAATATAGGAGAAGAGGATAACAATTCCGTAGATGATCCACATGCGGCCATGCTTTCTGTTCCATGCGCTCACATCAGATAATTCATTCGGACTGAACGGTTTTTCCCCGGTGTAAAAAGCAGCCGGGGTTTTGCTTTTGAGCTGTGATATGCCGATGCCGATCATAATGAGGGCGACGAGCAGTGAGATAAAAAAGCCGATCAGAAATTCTGCGATCATGGGGAAGCCTCCTTTGAGATTTACTTTCCAGACAGGTCTGAATGGGTGCTTGTTGCGGTAGCTGAGAGGATGAGAGTATCCTCATGGAGCTGGTACATGAGCCGCCAGTCCGGTTCTATGCGGCATTCTCTGAAATCCTGCAAATTGCCGGTCAGAGAATGGGCCTTATATTGGGCAGGCAGAGAATTGCCCTCAGCAAGCAGAGAAAGAACACGGATCAGCCTGTTTCTTGGGCATATCGTCAATACAAATCTGTAATGTCGCCATATTGCACATCCATGAGATCTGTAATGCCATTGTACCATAAGAGCAATATATGGGCAATGACAATTTAGTATTCTAATAGCCGGGCTGTTGTGGTATGATGAGGAAAAGGGGTAAGGAGGACGCGCACTATGAAAGGTTCGGAGCAGAAACTGGCGGCCTATATGCAGGGAACAAGCAAACGTTTTGTGATTCCTGTATACCAGCGCAATTACGACTGGAAGATCGAAAACTGCAAGCAACTGTATGATGATCTGGTGAAGGTGATTAGAAACCGGAGAAAAAGCCATTTTTTCGGCAGTATCGTCTCTGTGTATAATCCGGACGGCGGCAATGAGGAATTTCTTGTGATAGACGGACAGCAGCGGCTGACGACGGTGTCCTTGCTGTTTCTTGCTATGTATAATCTGATGGAGCAGAAGATCGTAGTGCCCGCAAAGGCCATGCTGAGCGAACGCATCTATGAGGAGTATCTGGTGGACAAGTGGCAGGACGAGGATACCCGCATCAAGTTAAAACCTGTGAAAAACGACCGTCTGGCCTTTGAGAAACTGTTCGACGATGCGTCGGAGTATGTGCAGGAGTCGAATCTCACCATCAATTACCGCTATTTTTATGAGAGGATCCAGAAAGAGGAGATAACGGTGGATGAGCTGTTTGACGCGCTGTGCCGTCTGGAGATCATCAATATTGTATTAAACCAGGACGACAATCCGCAGCTGATCTTTGAGAGTCTGAATTCCACCGGCGTGGCGCTTAGCGAGGGAGACAAGATCCGCAATTTTATTCTGATGGGCCTTCCGGCAAAACAGCAGAACGATTACTATGATAAGTACTGGAATAAGATAGAGCAGTGCACGGGTTATGACGTCAGTTCTTTTGTCAGAGATTATCTGAGTGTGAAGCAGCAGATCATTCCGTCCCAGAGCAAGATTTATTTTACGTTTAAAAATTATGTGGGGGATCATAGACTGGAGACGGAACCGCTTTTGAAGGATCTGCTGCACTATGCACAGTGGTACCGGCACCTGCTGCGGGGAGACACAGAAAATAAAGTGCTGGACGCCTGTATCTACCGCCTGAACCGATTGGAGACGACGATAACCAGACCATATTTTCTGGAAGTTCTCCGCCTGCATTCGGAGGGAAAAGTGTCCGCACAGGAGACGGCGCAGATATTTCTTCTGACGGAAAATTATCTGTTCCGGCGCACGATCTGCGATCTGCCCACCAACGCGTTGAATAAGATATTTTTGCTGCTGCACCGGGAGATCATGCGGTATGACGGCACGGAGGAGGAGTATCTGGAAAAATTTAAATATGCGATTCTCTCCAAGAGAGAGCGGGCCAGATTTCCGGACGATACGGAGTTCGAGCAGGCCTTTGCCGAAAAGCAGGTCTATCTGATGAACAGCAAAAACAAGATCTATATCATGGAGCGGCTGGAAAATGAAGGGACAATGGAGGACAAGGACATCTATCGCCACTGTGATGAGGGAGATTACTCCATCGAACATATTATGCCGCAGCATCTGACGCCAGCCTGGATGAAGGAGCTGGGAGAGGACTATGAACAGATCCATGAGGTCTGGCTGCACCGGATCGCGAATCTGACGCTGACAGCCTATAACGCAAAGTACAGCAACAACAGTTTTGCAGATAAAAAGACAATGAAAAACGGTTTTCTGGAAAGCGGGATCCGTATGAACACATATATAGCGGGGAAGAAGAACTGGACGCTGCGGGAGTTGGAGGAGCGCAGCAGTTACCTTGCCGGGAAAGCGGTTCAGATATGGGAAGCGCCCGGCACATCCTACAGGCCGGCGAAAAGGCAGCTGGACGCGTACAGTCTGGAGGATGATGTGACGCTTACCGGAAGGGTGATTTCAAAATTCAGCTACAAAAATATGGAACAGCCTGTGGACAGCTGGATCAGCATGTATGAGAGTGTGCTGAAAATACTGCATGCGGAGGACAAATCCGTTCTCTCCAAATTGGCCCATACCCGGACGGAGGGCAGTGATATCTCGCTGCATGTCAGCAGCAGGCCTTCCGATCTTCGGGCGGCGTTGGAAATTGATGACAATATTTATGTGGAGCGGAACACGGGAACGGGACTCAAGATCTCGCTGCTTCGACGTTTCTTTAAGCTGTACGGCGCCGATCCCGCGGATCTGATCTTCTGGCTGCGGGAGGAGAATGAGGCGGAGGAGTCGGAGGACGGAGAGGAAAGGTACGAGATCCGCAGAAAGTACTGGGGCTATGCTCTGGAACAGATCAGAAATGCCTGCGGAGAAGAGGGGCCGTTCCAAAATGTAAATCCGACGAAATATCAATGGATCAACGGCTTTTTCGGTGTGGGCGGTTTTTATATCTGCTGTGTTGCCCGGTATGATTCCGCAAGGGTGGAGATCGTGATGAGCAAAGCCCGGAAGGAAAAGAATAAAGCCGCTTTTGACGTCCTGTGGAAGCACAGGGAGGACATAGAGGAAAAGCTGGGGATACCCCTTTGCTGGAGCAGAAATGATGATAATAAGGCGTCAAAGGTGTACTGTCAGTTGGATAACGTGAGCATCGCAAACGAGACGGACTGGATTCAGATGGCCAGATTTCAGGCGGAGTGGAGCAAAGGGTTTTTCGATGTGATCGTGCCGTATTTGATTAGGATCGATAAGAATTTGGAGAGGATATGAAACAGGTATTTCTGGTGGAGGACGATAGGGAGATCGCGAAAAACCTGGCGCTTTTATTGAGAGCGGAGGGGTTTTCGGTGATCCATGCAAAGACGAAAGGCGAGGCCGAGGAAAAGATAGGCGGACAGAGATTTGATCTGGCGCTTGTAGATATCTCTCTGCCCGACGGAAACGGGTACGCGGTCTGCACCCGGATCAAAGAGGCGCAGGATATCCCGGTCATCTTTCTGACGGCGTCGGGGGACGAGGCCAGCGTTGTGACGGGGCTCAACATGGGAGCGGACGATTATATCACAAAGCCCTTTCGCCCGAGGGAGCTGGTGGCAAGAGTCAGGGCGGCGCTGCGAAAAAGCGGACATGGATCCTGCGTATTTGAGACAGGCGGGCTTTCGGTGGATACGGGGACAGGGATTGTGAAAAAGAACGGCGCGGAGGTTTTTCTCTCCGCGCTGGAATACAGGCTCCTGTTAGTATTTATCAACAATCCTGACAGCATCATCACAAGGCAGAGACTGCTTGATGAACTGTGGGATGCGGCGGGAGAGTTTGTCAATGATAACACGCTGACAGTTTATATCAAGCGTCTGCGGGAGAAGGTGGAGGATGATCCGACGGAGCCGAGGATCATTTTGACGGTCCGGGGGACGGGGTATCGGCTCGGGAGGCGGGGAATGCCAGCAGGTTGAGGGAACGGACGCCGGGAGGAAAATATGTTTCGAAATAAGGAGATCAGGTGGTTAGGTTACGGCTGTTTGATTGTAGCGATTCTGGGCGCGGCGGCAGGATTTTTGATTGACCGGGCGGCAGGGATGCTTGTTTTGGGAGTAACCGGTGGTTTTGGCGGCCTGTTTTTTGTATTCATGAGATTCAGATATCGAAAGATCGCGGAGCTCTCGGAGCTGATTGATCTTGTGCTGCATTATGGGGAGCGTGTGGATATCGGGGAGGAGGAAGAGGGGGAACTTTCTATTTTGCGGAGCGAAATCACGAAGATGACGGTGCGCATCAGAGAGCAGAATGATGCCCTGAAGCGGGAGAAGAAGCATCTGGCGGATTCCCTGGCGGATATTGCGCATCAGCTGCGGACGCCGCTCACTTCGGCGAATCTGGTGCTGACTTTGATGGAAAACGATCCGGACAAAGGGGAGCGCAAAAAACTTTTGCGGGAGTGCGAAGAACTCTTCTCGCAGATGGACTGGCTGCTGACCTCGTTATTGAAACTGTCCAGACTGGATGCAGGTATTGTGGAGTTTAACACGGAGGATGTGGATGTGGCGGGGTTGGTGGAGGAGGCAGTCAGCCCTCTCCTGATCCCGATGGAACTGCACGATATCACGTTACAAAAAGACGTGCCGGCGGATATCCGTATCACAGGCGACGCGGGATGGCTCTCTGAGGCCATAAAAAATATTCTGAAAAACTGTATGGAGAGCGCGGGCGACGGTGGGAAAATTGAGATTGCCTGCGAGGATACCCTGCTCTATACGGAGCTCACGGTGAAGGACAACGGCGCAGGTTTTGAGCCGGAACAGCTTCACCACATCTTTGACCGCTTCTACCGCGGCAAAAAGGAAAACGCCTCCGGCTACGGGATCGGTCTTGCCCTCTCCAAAACGATCATCACCAGACAAAACGGAACCGTTACCGCGAAAAACCATCCGGCGGGCGGGGCCCTGTTTACGATACGGTTTTCGAAGTGACAAAAGGTATACGGGAAATAATACTTAAAAAAATGGCTCTGGGATGCGAATTCCGGGGCCGCTTTGCATGCGGCATGAAAATGATGTAAATCGGACGCCAAAGTGATATAAATCAGTCATCAAGGCGGTGTAAAGCAGTCGCCAAAGTGACGAATCAGTCACCTGAAAGTCACCGAAATGTAAGGCATGGAAGATATACTGTAAAAAACATAGCTTAGTCCCCTATAGTCTACTCTATGTGAATTAAAACAGCATCTGTCCTGTATATACACAACCAGCCTGGGATACTGGCATATCCCTGCAGCGTCAATCCGGCGGATGCGGAACAGGAGGCAAAATGGAATTTTTAACAGTAGAAAATCTGTACAAATTCTACGGTGAAGGAGAGAATCAGGTGACGGCTTTAGACCATGTATCCCTCACCGTGGAAAAAGGCGAATTTGTGGCGATCATCGGTACATCCGGTTCCGGAAAATCAACCCTGCTTCACAGCATTGCCGGGGTGGATATGCCAACCAGTGGAAAGATCTATCTGGACGGACAGGATATCTATGCCCAGAACAACGAACAGCTGGCCATCTTTCGCAGACGTCAGGTGGGGTTAATTTATCAGTTTCACAATCTGATCCCGACGTTAAACGTGGTGGAAAATATCACGCTGCCGATCCTGATGGATAAAAGAAAAGTCAATAGGGAGCGATTAAAGGAACTGTTGGAGCTCTTGGGCCTCACAGACAGAAGGAACCATCTGCCGAATCAGCTCTCTGGCGGGCAGCAGCAGAGGGTGGCCATTGGGCGGGCGCTGATGAATGCGCCTCAGGTGATGCTGGCGGACGAGCCCACCGGGAGCCTTGACAGCAAAAACGGAAAGGAGATCATCTATCTGCTCAAAAAGAGCAACAGACTGTACGGGCAGACGCTTCTGCTCGTCACCCACGATGAGAATATCGCGCTGCAGGCGGACCGCATCATCACGATTGCGGACGGGAGAGTCGTGCGGGATGAAAGGCAGGTGACGCGGGTATGAATATTTTTTGGAAAGTGTCACTGCAGGGGATGAGAAAAAATCGGACGAGGACTTTCGTCACAGTCGTCGGCGCCATGCTGTCCACGGCGCTGTTTACGACGATCGTCACATTCGGGACGTCGCTTGTCGGCTACATGATCGATGCGGAGATCGCAAAGGGCGGCAACTGGCATATCCTCTTTTCCGGCGTTTCCGCAGCCCGCCTGCAGGAGTGGAGGGAGGATGAGGAGGTACTGGAATCCGTATCCTTCGCGAATATCGGTTACGCCCTGCTCTCCGGAGCGGATGAGCAGAGCGCGGACAAACCCTATCTCTTTGTGGCGGGATTTACCGATGAGACTTTTGAGAAGCTGCCGGTCAGCCTGATCGCGGGACGAATGCCTGAAAACAGCAGTGAAATCATAGTGCCGGCGGAGAGCATCGCGGCGAAGGCCGGCATACGGATCTCGCTGAAAGATACGCTGACACTGGAATTGGGGGAGCGGGAAAGCGGCGGAAAAATTCTGACGCAGTGCGATCCCCGCAGAGTGGATGAATCCTTCAGGACGGACAGGGAACGCGCCTACACGGTGGTGGGAACGTTTGAGCGGCCCGGTTTTGAGCTGCACGGATCTCCGGGGTATACCGTGATCACAAGGGCCGACGGCGCGGAGGAAGTATACAGTTACAGTTTTTATGCCGCTCTGAAAGATCCCCGGTCTGTGCGGGATTACGGGGAGAGTAAAGGCGAGGAGAGTGCTTTCGGCGTCAACGAGGACCTGCTGCGGTTTATGGGTATCACGGAAAACAGGATACTCAATACATTTATGTATACTGTCGGCGGTGTGCTGGCTCTGATCATTATGATCAGTTCGATCTTTTTGATCTACAATTCCTTTAACATTTCGTTGAATGAGCGCGTCCATCAGTACGGGATCCTGATGTCGGTGGGGGCAACCGCAAAGCAACTGCGGGGAGCGGTGCTGTTCGAGGGCGTCTGTATCGGATGCATGGGGATCCCTGCGGGAATAGCGGCCGGGATCGGCTGTATCAGTCTGTTGCTGCCGGTGGTGGAAAAAAATTTTGCGAACATTCTCGGCTCCGAGGAGGGATTCGGGCTGGTGGTATCCTTTCGGGCGTTGGCGCTGGCTGCATTATTCGCTCTCATCACGATTCTGATCTCAGCCTGGCTTCCGGCGAAAAAAGCGGTGGAGAGGCCTATTATGGACTGCATCCGCGGAAGCGGCGAGTTCAGACTGGAGGCGAAGAAGATCCGGATCTCGAAAAGAGCGTGGAAACGATATGGTCTGGAGGGGACGCTGGCGCTAAAAAACTTTAAGCGCAACAGGAAAAAGTATCGCAGTATTGTCCTTTCCCTGACGCTCAGCGTTGTTCTAACGGTGGCGGGAAGCACTTTCGGAACAGCGGTAAAAAAACTGGCCAGTGCCTACACGGGCCAGGCGGCGGACGGAGATATCCAATTTATAACGGATGATATGACGCAGGAGGAATTCGACGCCCTCTATCGGAAGATGGAGGGGACAGAAGGCATCTCAAGAAGTATGTGGCAGGCGGATTATTTTTACCTCGCGAGAACCGATGAACTGCCGGAGGACTTCCTTGCGTCCTACCGGGCAGCCATGGGGGACGGAGGAACGGGGGCAAAGCAGGAGATCAGGCTGTACACCCAGTTTATCGATGACGATGTTTATCAGGAATTTATAGAAAGCATCGGGCTTCCGGTGGAGGAGTATAGGGGGCCTGACGGGAAGATCCTGATCTGCGTTATGAATTCGGTGGAACATACCACTTTTTTTGAGGGGCAGTCCATGAATTTTGTATTCAGGTCCGCTGCGGATGGGACGGAAAAGACGGTCTGCGCCACTTTTGAAAACAGTTATCCTCTGGACGGTGTGTACATTCTGGAGGGAGATCCTGCCTATGTGTTTCATGTCACGGCACCGCTGTCCATGAAGGAACGGTTTGCGGGACTGGAGACTGTAGATAATAAGGTGCATCTGGGAGCGTTTTTCTGGAGTGAGAACCCTACGGAGGCGTTAAGGCAAATACAGGGGCTGCTGCTTGAGGAGGAAATCATGGCAAACTATAATCTGTTCAACGCAGCGAGAGCTTTTGAGCTGTACCGCAACATAGATTTTATCATTGATATCTTTACCTGGGTGTTTGTCTTTATGATATCGTTGATTGCCGTGGCAAATGTGTTTAATACGATCTCCACAGGTATCAGGCTGCGGAGGCGGGAACTCGCCATGCTTCGTTCGGTGGGAATGTCCGACAAAGGATTTAACAGGATGATGCGTTTTGAGTGCGCCTTCTATGGAATGCGGACATTATTTGTCGGGATACCGATCTCTCTATTTCTCTCGTGGCTGATCCATACGGTGATTATCTCCGTGGAGGAGCGGGATATGGCGTTTACTCTGCCCTGGGGGGCGCTGGGATTCAGTATCTTTGAGGTGTTCGGCATTGTGTTTATCACTATGGCTTACGCCACGGGGAAGATCAGGAAGGAGAATATTATCGATGCGCTGCGGGATGAGATGACGTAAATGTTAGTTGGATAGTTATAAAACAGTTATGGATTGATTGCGAAATATTTGATATGTGATTTTAAAATCGGGTGAAAGGGGTTTGTATGAAATATAAGTCTTTATATCAGACTTCGTTTGACGGCGTATCGCCGTATCATGCCGGAAGGCATTCTTGCAGAGTTTTTCAAGGAGCATAAAAAGGAGGTAATAGAGATGGGAGTTTATGAGTACGATCAGGAACTTCATGATCAGGTTCTTTTGGAGGACGGCAAGGCCATTGGAATGAAAAAGGGCTGGAGATCGGACGGAGTCAGGGGATAGAAATAGGAACTCAAATTTTCAAAAAAGTAACAGAAAGAAAAGCAGATACTAAGATAATTGGGGAATCGATTGGCTGCAGCATGGAAGAAGTGGAAAATGTAAAAAAGCAGTTTGGAATATAGAGTACTGAATATGATATCTCAAAGTATATACGGCGGCAGGAGCAGCGTACACTGCCCTGCCCGCCGGAAAAATTAGTATAAAGCCGCTCATGAAGCAAGTGGCCGTTGGTTGCATAAGGCTGCTACAAATTGCGTCCGGACAGCCTGCTGTTCATCTGCGCCACCTGTCTTTTGATGGCGCAGTACTGGGAGAGCCAGATCACTGTGTAGATGGCGAAGAACATGCCGAAGAAAGCCAGGGCGCCAGGGATGCTGTGGGGCATCCACTGCATAAAGTAGGCGATGGGAAAGGATACCACAGAGCACACTGCAAGATGAGTCAAGGTCATCTTTAAAAGGCTCCAGTTTTCCATCTCCCAGATGACCGATGCGCTGCCCCACATCGCGCCGTAGAGCAGGGCGAAAACCGTCTGTAACAAAACGGCGTTTATCTCACTGCCGCATGCGGCGGCCAGATCGTGGGGAACCGCAAAGTAAGCTCCCTCCCCGAAGAGCAGGGAGAAGATGATCGTTATGATAGTGCTGATCGTGAGTCCGATGGGGGCGCCGACCAGGGCGCGCATAAAAATTTTCTTTTTCATATTCATTGTTTTCCTTTCCACCGATCCTGTTTTGCCGGAACGGATTTTCCTTTCTCCCGGAAATTTCCGGGCAGTCTGAGTTCTGTTGTCAGAAAGTCTGCGAAAGGTATCCTTCATCTGCTTAGATACCCAGCACCTGTTTTATCTTTTTGACATATCTTCTCGAAACATAGGTGGTCGTGCCGTCTGAGAAGGTGACGCAAATGGTGCCCGTAAAACTCAGATCGAAACTTTTCACTTTTTTGAGATTGATGATCTCTGAGTTGGAGATGCGCACAAACATGTTCTTGTCCAGCCGTTCTTCCAGTTCATACAGCCGCAGCCTGAGTGTGTATTCGCCGCCTGCCGCCTGAGCGTACACTTTGCCGGCGGCCGCATAGAGGCGGAAGATATCGGGCTGTTCCAGTATTTCCAGCGTATCGCCCTTAAAGCCTGAGAGGATCTGTGGCGACTTCTCTGAAATTCTGCCCACAAGGGCGCTCAGTTCATCGGTCATTTTGTCTGTGAGGATGATGATCTTTGGCTCTTTACAGGCGGCGTCGATTTTGATCTCTACCTGCATTTGAATTTCACCTTTCTTTCCTGTTGTGTGATATCATGTAAACCTGCGAATTCGTGCCTGCTTTTCTTTAGGGGACATTATATAGCAAAGCGCCTGCGCTGTCTGCTGTTTTTTGACGGACGGTCGGTTTTCGGGGGCGGATGGTCGTTTTGAATTTAAATTTGCGGCTGCACTGTGGGAAAATTTGACTTACAATAGGATCAGAATCAGAGAGAACAAGTAAGTGTTTTTTATCTTTTGTGCGTACTATATATGACTGATTAGTCAGCAATGCCGCCTGGTTAAGCGTATCATCAGACCGGGTAGCCAATCAGGCGACATCGGATCAATCCATTATACGGCTGGAGAAAGAGGTGTTTACATTGCAGGACAAAAGGATAATTACAGCGATCGCTGACCGGGATGAGCAGGTATTTGCCTGTGTTGTGCGGAAATATTCAAAACTTCTCTGGAGGATCGCAGCGTCTGTCATCATAAACGCCGCGTCCGCCCAGGATGTGGAGGAATGCGTGGCGGATGTGTTTATCTATCTGTGGCAGCACCCGGAAAAGTATGATCCTGACAGAGGCGGCCTGTCTTCCTGGCTTTCCATGATCGCAAGGTCAAGGGCGATCGACAGATATCGTCGGATCGTCAGAGAGCGGGAACTGCCCGTGGAAAGAATGATGGCGGAGAGCCTGGAACATGCTGAGATTGCGGAAAATGATGTGGAAAGGGAAAAACTGCTGTCCTGTATCGATGGACTCGGCGGACAGGAAAGGGAGCTGATCATCAGGCGGTATTACTATGAACAGAAGCCGGCGGAGATTGCGGCAGCGTTAGATTTGCCGAAGAAAAAAGTGGAAAACAAATTATACTATGTGCGGCAGAAGTTGAAAAAAATGATGGAGAAACAGGATGGATAACCTTTTGCCGATTGTAGGGGTGATTCACTGCAAATATGCTGCGGCAGGAAAATATGAAGAAAGGAAGCGGTAGTATGGAAAAATACAGCAGGAGAAGTCTTGGAAATATACAGTCAATGATTCAGAGTAAAACAGGAGTGGATTTTGCGGTAGACGGGCAGCTGACCGGACATAAGACAAGACAGGCGGCACTTTTGGCCGGATGTCTTATGTGCTTTGCGCTGCTTTGCGCTTTCGGATATGCGAAGTTCTCGGATCTGAACGGGGATGAAGCGGGATTTGCATCGGCCTACCAGGGCGGCGGCAGGTTTGAAATTGTTGTGGTGAACGATTCGGACAGGGAGCTTAAGCTGCAGGATAAAGTGAGAGTCATGCAGTGGTCCACCGGTGGGGAGGTGGAGGGGGACAGCGAAAAGATCAGGATGTCAGGCCTGGCCATAGAGCCTCACTCTGAGGGCATCGTTTCCATCGACATAGCGGAGGGGTATGATGTGGAAGCGATGAAGGAAAACCTGCAGGACGGAGACTGGTATTATTTTCTTCTGACAAACAATGATTTTGTTTTCGGACAGGACTGGATGTGTTCCTTTGATTTTGAAAAGGAAGCGGCAGCGGATGTAAAACACAGGCTTGCCGGGGCGATGGAGCAGAGCGCGCAGGGACAAAAGCAGGATGCGGCCGAGCAGGAATATGATACAGGCAGTCTGATCTATGGTGACTGGAATTGGCCCACAGTCAGTACAGAGGTGTCTGCCTTCTATGGAGAGCAGGAAAACGGAACTCATTCGGATCACATCAATATTGCGGGGAGCGCCGGGGAGGAAGTGTACGCCGTTGCGGACGGGACGGTTGTGGAGACGGCGTTTGACAGCGCTTACGGGAATACGGTCGTCCTGGATCTGGGAGACGGCATTGTGGTAAAATATGGACATTTAGAGGAGATAAAGGTGTCGGCAGGCGATGAAGTGGAGCAGAGGGAGGTTATCGCAACACTGGGACAGACCGGAATGGCGGCAGGTCCCAACCTGTCCTTTGCGGTGACTGTCGATGGGGAGGAAGCCGATCCGCTGGCGGCAAAGTTTTGACTTTTTTTCAGAGCTTAAATATGGTAGGATATCAGCAGGCGCAATGTTGGAAAATACGGGGTGAACTGTGGATAAGAGAATGGAAAAGATTGATGCGTTACTGAAAAAGCCATGTTACATCATGGATTTTCTTCCGGAACGGGTAGCTCCGGACAGCGGCGGGCAGTTTTTTGATGTGGAGTATTATCTGCTGAACAGCGATAAGCACATCGGGCTGAAGGACAGGTTTGTCGCCGTTATTCTGAAACTGATGTGTTATTATCATGTGACAATCCTGTGGAACGGGTGGGTTGACCGGCCCTCGCCGGAAATGATAGAAGAAGCTGTATGCGAAATTATGGAAAATCATTCGGGTACGCTGAACGTACTGTTTGTGGCGGAAGATGCCCTTCTGGTTTTTGACTGGGACAGTTTAAATCTGTCGGTATATAACCCGTCGGAAAAGGTACAGTCTATGATGGAAAAAACAGCATTTTCAGAGGGATTGTTCTGGAGAAAAGCATATTGGACTGTTTCAGGAAGGAGTTATGGTGAAACGGCGGGAGGGAAAGATGAAGAGATTGGTTGAAGTGTGCGCCGGGAGCTACGAGGACTGTTTAAATGCGTCTTTCGGAGGAGCGGACAGGGTGGAACTGAATTCCGCGCTCAGCGTGGGCGGGCTGACGCCCGGAATTGCTACGCTCAGACGGGTAAAGCAGGACACGGATCTGAAAGTGATCTGTATGGTACGTCCCAGAGCGGCGGGATTCTGTTATACGGAAAAAGAAAAGAAGGTGATGTTCGAGGAGGCAGAGCTGCTTTTGGGGAACGGCGCGGACGGGCTGGCCTTCGGCTTTCTGCATGAGGACGGCAGTATCGAGGAGGAAAGCACGAAGCGGATGATCGACCTGATTCATGAAGGGAAAAAGGAAGCGGTTTTTCACCGGGCTTTTGACGTGTGCAGGGATGCCCATGCTGCGATGGAACTTTTAATCTCCCTGGGGGCGGACAGAGTTCTGACTTCCGGGCAGCGGGAGAAAGCGATGGAGGGGAAGGAACTGTTAAAAGAGCTGCAGGAGACTTACGGTTCCGGAATAGAACTTCTGGCGGGCAGCGGAGTGAATGCGGATAATGCTGCGGAACTGATGGCCTATACCGGCATTTGGCAGGTGCACTCCTCCTGCAAGGCGTATTATGAGGATAAAACCACGGTGGGAGAGGATGTCTCCTACGCTTATCTGCCTGCGCCTCATGAGCGGTGCTACGACGGGGTTTCTTTGGAGGCGGTGAGGAGGCTTACGGAGGTATTGCAAAACGATTTTGAGGAGTTGATAAGATAAATAGGATACTGCGAATGGGCTGACATATACGAACGAAATAAGGTATATCACGACACGGAATAGGGAATTCCTGTACATGATGACCGGAAGATGTTTGAGCATTTGACGTTAGAGTGTATGCAGTGCGGTCTTCCATGGGATCTGATGCTCAAGACTCTGTACAACGGCCACAGTAAGCCCGGCGGAAAGATTCCGGTGAGCAACGGTCTGTCCGGGAGGATCGGTAAAGATTTGAAAAAACGAGGTTTCAAGCAAGAACTTTTAACGATATCGTCAGTTGTCTTTTTATCATTCCTGTCCTATAAAAATTTTAATTCGGTAAAAACCGAGTCGGAGGAAATCGAATTATGTTTTATGGGAGAGAAAAACAAAAAAACAGCTTCACGCGATGTTATATTCAGATAGCCAGATGGTTTCGCCTGTCTAAGGCAGAAGGCTGCGGGGACTTCTGGACAGGCAGAATCCGCTCTATGGAACAGTGGATGTGACGATAGAGCTAAAGCCCATGGATTATTATGAGTCGGCGCTTTTTTACAGCAGTTTTTCCGATGAGATAAAGTCCGCCTTTACAGCGTGTTTGGCGGAGTACCATACTATAACAGACTGATCGATAGATCCGCTACAGTCAGGGAAAATATAATCAATTTGATTGCATCTCCGGGAGCCAGGCTTGAAAACGTGGTTGCCATGTACCTGAATTCGGAGATCTCGAAGATCACAAATGCCACTCTGACGACGAAAATGTTGGAGACAGAGATCGAACAGGTAAAAATGGCGAATTTGCCCTGTTATAAATATGGGTTTATCTCAAGAGGAGGGCTTGATGAGAAGCGGGCGGACGATATGATTTTGATTGAGCTGAGGGAACTTTACAAATAGTGAAAAATAGTGTAAAAATAGTGAAATGAAATTCGGCGGCAAAAGCTTTTGAGACTGCTGATTGATTTAATGAGAAGGAACCTGGTAAAGATAGTTGTGATAATGGATGACAGACATGGGAAGAGGTGCAGGCGTTGAACGACAGAGTGTATGAGTATGACTCCCTGCTTTATGATGCGGGGGAGACAGGGGGCGCGTATGTCATTTTTCCCTATGATATCAGGAAAGAATTTGGGCGGGGAAGAGTGAAGGTACATGCCACGTTTGACGGAGAGCCCTATGATGGCAGTGTTGTAAATATGGGGGTAAAGAACGCTGACGGGAGTGTGTGTTATATTATCGGCGTGCGTAAGGATATCCGATCCCGGATAGGGAAGCAGCCGGGGGACAGGGTACTGGTGACGGTCAGGGAACGGGAATGAGGCAGGAGGGATAAAGATGTGGACGTGTCCGAAGTGCGGGCGTACTTTTAAGAGGCAGGAGCAGAGCCATTACTGCGGGAAAGCGCCGGAAACGGTGGATGAATACATTGCGGCACAGCCGGAAGAGGTGCGGGAATTTCTGAAGGAAATCAGGAAAGCAATCTGTGCGGCGCTGCCGGAGGCGGAGGAGAGGATCTCATGGAGTATGCCGACTTTCTGGAAGGGGCATAATATCATCCAGTTTGCCGGTTTTAAAAACCATGTGGGCCTGTACCCGGGGCCGGAGGCTGTCAGGGAGTTTTCGGAACGTCTGGAAGGATATAAGACCAGCAAGGGGACCATACAGCTTCCTTACAGCGGACCGGTTCCGGCGGAACTGATCTCCGATCTTGCCAGGTGGTGTTATGAGACGGGGAACCATCCGTAAGATGGGAAGGCATTTGAGGCAGCAGGGGGGCATACTGTGAAAAATAAATTTTTATATCTGACAGATTTGTGCTTGACGCCCAAATTTGCGGGTTATTGGAAGCATGGAGGGTTTTTATGGGAAATGAGAAGATATATCAGATGGATTTTTCAAAGGTTTATCATCTGCTTGTCAATAAGGCGGAGAGGAAGGGGCGGACAAGGAAAGAGGTTGACGAGATGATCCGCTGGCTTACAGGGTACAGCCAGCCTGAACTGGAGGGGATGTTGGAAAGGCCGTCGGGATACGAATGCTGGCCGCCCATATCGACGCCTGTTTTGAAAATAATGTGCAGGAGAAAAAGAAAGTCAGCTGCGTGTTTATATACGCGGACTATTATTCGATCCATAAAAATCTGCTGGATCAGCTGATGGCGAAAGATGTGGCAGGTCTTGGGTATGCCCGGGAGTCTCTGCAGGAAGATATGCCAGCCAAGGAAGAGTTTATGGATATTTTAAAGGCGTTTATGGAAACGGACGCCGCAAGGAGCTGGTAATCATCTATCCGCCAGGCGGCGTCCGCTATTTTATGGTATAGGCAATTATTTTGAATCTTACTTACGGGTTCGTGAAGCGAACCTCGCAATGGAGCCTCGCCCGTTATTTATTTCCGCGGGGTATTTCACTTGGCGGACTTCACTTCCGTCATCACGGTCACCATCTTGTCAAGCATCTCTCCGTCCTTCTCGTTGATGATCACCAGGTTATTCTTGATCTCATCGGACAGCACACAGACTTCCATGTCCACAAGATCCTCCGGCAGGTATTCCACAGCCGCCTCATTGAAGCAGACATAGGAGAAATTGGTCAAAAGTTCGGCGGAGATCTCCGGACGGAGAATAAAATCAATAAAAAGCTGCGCCTCTTTTTTGTGCTTTGTCCCCTTTAGTAGCACCATGTTGTCGATGGTAAGCGGGAACTGCTCTTCCTTCATCACCACCACCAGGTCCTTGTTTTCCCGCATGGCCTGGATCGCGTCGCCGCTGTAGATGTAGGCTAAAGCCACTTCCCCTCTGGTGACAGCGATCCGCTCGTCGGCGATCTGGGAGTAGGACTTCAGATTGGAATTAAGCTGCAACAGGTATTCCTTTGCGGTATCCAGAGCGGCCAGATCCGTGGTCACGGGATCAATGCCGCTGCCCTGCAGCGCTAACGTGATATTGCTCTCGATATCGTCAAAAATCAGCAGGTTATTTTCCAGCGCAGGATTTAAGAGATCCTCCGCGGTATTGACGGTGATTCCCAGTTCATCCATCATCGGCTTATTGGCCAGGGCCACGTTGATGGTGCCGAAATAGGGAATGGTATACTTATTTTCAGGATCGTAATCAAGACCGAGATAGGCGTCATCGATGTTGCTTAAGTTGGTGATGGCGCCCTCGTCGAAGGGCTCAAGCAGGTCGTTGTCCTTGAAAGCCTGAATGTAGGTGTTGGTGGGGACCGCTATGTCATATTCGCCCTCTTTTCCGGCAATCAGTTTTGCCAGCAGTTCGTCGTTGGATTCATAGGTGGTTTCGATGACCTTGATCCCGTATTCTTCCTCAAACTGATCGAGAATATCCTGGGTCATATATTCTGACCAATTGTAAAGATAGATCTCATCAGCGTAGCCGTTTCCGTCTTTATCGTCTGATGAAGCGTTGCCGTCTGCACCGCAGCCGGAAAGTGTACAGGCGCATCCCAAAGTGAAAATGCCTGCCGCGAGTAGTGCGAAAGTACGTTTCATTTTATTTCCTCCTGAATTTAATATCGTTCGCCGTTTTACAGGACCGCATACACCGTAGCCGGCATAATTTGGTTGACGGCATAAGAAAAACAAATGTCCCTGTCGGAGACGTTTGTTTTTCTACTGCGATTATTATATAGGAAACTGTAAGTTTGTCAACGGTTTTTTTGCAGTTTTTATGGTGCAGATTACAAAGAAACCGCAGGCAGAACCGGCATGCCGGGGTGGATTTCCTTTTGTAAAAACCGCTGGATTTAGTAAATATCAGTAAAAAAGGGAGGAAGATGCATGGTCGGAATAAAGGATATCATAAAGGGGCAGGAGTCTCTGCGTCCGGGATCGGGAGCTGATGCAGCCAAAATAAAAACTTGACAATACTTCATCGTACAACTATAATAAACTGAGTTGAATAAACCTGAAAAACGATGACGGAGACAGTACATCCATCTGGAAAGTTCACAGAGAGCCGCATAAGCTGAGAAGCGGTACGAGTAAAATGGCTGGAAGATCACTCCTGAGTTGCTGCACCAAAGCGCGAGTAAGTAGATGCAGACGGGATCCTCCCGTGACAGAGGACGCATATGTTGGTATGTCGTGGATAGGACGAGGGAAGGTAACGAGACTTTAAAAGCCGACTATGCGAGTGTGCAGGCCGGCTTTTTTCTATGCGCATGCCCGCGCAGCGAGCAGTATTATTAAAAAGGAGAACAGATATTATGAAAAACACGGTTGAGATCAGATGGCATGGCAGAGGCGGGCAGGGTGCAAAGACGGCGGCTCTGCTTTTGGCGGATGTGGCTTTCAAGACAGGAAAGTATGTGCAGGGATTTCCGGAGTACGGCCCGGAGCGCATGGGCGCGCCGATCACGGCATACAACAGGATCAGCGAAGAGCCGATCACGATCCATTCCAATATCTATACGCCGGATTATGTGGTGGTCGTGGACGACGGACTGCTTGATGGCATTGATGTGACAGGCGGGTTAAAGAGAGACGGCGCGGTGATCGTCAATACAGAGCGGGGCAGAGAGGAAATCGCGGCAAAACTCCGCAGACACGGATGGAAGGGCAGCGTCTGTACCGTGGATGCCAGAAAGATATCCGTCGAAGCGCTTGGCAGATATTATCCCAATTCTCCCATGCTTGCGGCGGTCGTGGCTGTGTCCGGTGTGGTAACGACGGCTGAATTTCTGAAAGAGATGAGGGATTCCTTTGCCCATAAATTTGCAAAGAAGCCGGAAGTGATCGAAGGGAATATGAAGGCTCTCGAGATGACTTTTGAGGCGCTTGCGAAGGAACGAACCGGAGCTGCCAGGAAGAGCGCGTAGAGCGGGCGGCAGAGAGAATGCATAAGAGGAGCGCGCAGAGCGAGCGGAAAGAATACATGAAAAGAGCATGGGAAGAGTGCGAAAAACGAAAGGAAACTGTGGTCAGATGAAAAGCAAGGATATCAATGAACGGAGTCCCTGGCAGGACATCACAGAGGGCAACCAGATCTATGAGCCTGCCACTTCCAGACATTTTCATACGGGCGAATGGAGGGTTGCCACGCCGGTTTATAAAAAGGAAAAATGCAGACAGTGCCTTCTGTGCGTGCCGGTCTGTCCGGATTCTTCGATTCCGGTTCTGGAAGGAAAGCGGCAGGAATTTGACTATGATCACTGCAAGGGCTGCGGTATCTGTGCGAAGGTATGCCCTTTCGGTGCGATCGGGATGAAGGAGGGCAAATAAATGGCGATCAGAGAACGTTTATCCGGCAATGAGGCTGTGGCTTATGCCATCAGACAGACAGCGCCTGATGTGATGCCGGCCTTTCCGATTACTCCTTCTACGGAGATCCCGCAGTATGTGGCGAACTACATAGCAAACGGAAAAGTGGATACGGAGTTTATTCATGTGGAGAGCGAACACAGCGCCATGAGCGCAGCCATCGGCGCTTCGGCGGCGGGGGCGAGAGTGGTGACGGCCACCTCTTCCTGCGGGATGGCGTTAATGTGGGAGGAACTGTATGTGGCGGCTTCCGACCGTCTTCCGGTTGTGCTGGCCCTTGTGAACAGAGCGCTCAGCGGCCCCATCAATATCAACGCGGACCATTCGGACAGCATGGGGGCGAGAGATACCGGGTGGATTCAGATCTATGCGGAATCCAACCAGGAAGTGTACGATAATTTTTTGCAGGCCTACCCCATCGCGGAGCATGAGGCGGTGCATCTGCCTGTGATGATCTGTCAGGACGGCTTTATCACCAGCCACGGCGTGGAAAATATTCTGCTTGTGGAGGATGAGAAGGTGAAAGAGTTTGTGGGGGAATACGCCCCGGCCCACTATCTGCTGAACGAAAAGGAGCCCATGGCATTGGGGCCTTATGCGGTTTCCAATTACTATATGGAGACCAAGCGCGGCCAGCGGGAAGCCATGATAAACGCCAGGCGGGTGATTCTGGAAGTGGCGGAAAAGTTTGAGCGGATGACCGGCAGAAAATATGGCTTTTTCGAGGAGTACCGGATGGAGGATGCGGAGTATGCAATCGTCCTGATCGGTTCCGCGGCGGGCACCTGCAAGGCGGCGGTAGACCGGATCAGAGAAAAAACCGGGAAGAAAGTGGGGCTTTTGAAGATCAGAGTGTTCCGGCCCTTCCCCGAGAAGGAGCTGGCGGAGGCACTGAAGGATAAAAAAGCGGTGGCGGTACTTGACCGCTCCGAGATGTTTTCCGCCACAGGCGGTCCTTTGGGGGCGGAAGTGCGTTCGGCGTTGTTTGGTGTGAAATCTCAGGCTGAAGTTGTGAATTACTTCTATGGCCTGGGTGGCAGGGACATCACTGTGGAGGATTTCGAGGAGGTCTATGGAAAGCTTGAAAAGCTGGCCAGGACGCATGTGGCGGAAGATATGTACGCCTATATAGGTCTGCGTGAGAGATAAGGTTGGGGCTGAATCAAGGTGCTGATGAAATGACATAGGTGACTGAATTGTTACGAATAGGGTTATTACAGGCATTTGATAAGATGAGAGGAAACGAGATGGAGACAGCATATAATTATAAAGAAGTGATGAGCAGGCCCGAGCGGCTGTCGCCCGGGCACAGAATGTGTGCGGGCTGCGGCGGGACTGTGGCGGTTAGAGCGGTGTTGCGGGCGCTTCACCCGGAAGATAAGGCGGTGGTAGGCAATGCCACAGGGTGTCTGGAGGTATCCACCTTTATGTACCCTTTTACCGCCTATCAGGACAGCTATATTCACAATGCCTTTGAGAATGCGGGGGCGACGCTGTCCGGCGTGGAGACCGCCTACCGGGTGCTGCGCAAAAAGGGAAAGATCGGCGAGGACTATAAGTTTATCACCTTCGGCGGCGACGGCGGCACCTACGATATCGGCTTTCAGTCGCTCTCCGGCGCCATGGAGAGAGGGCATGATATGGTCTATGTCTGCTATGACAACGGGGCCTACATGAATACCGGCACCCAGCGTTCTTCCGCCACCCCGCAGTTTGCGGATACCACCACGACGCCTGCGGGGACCGTGTCGAAGGGGAAGGTACAGGTCAGAAAGGATCTGACCGCGATCATGGCGGAACATCATATCCCCTATGCGGCGCAGACTACTTTCACGCAGAATTTCAAGGATCTGCACACGAAGGCAGAGCGGGCGATCTATACGAAGGGAGCGGCTTTCCTCAATGTGATGTCCCCCTGCCCCAGAGGCTGGGGCTATGAGCCTTCCGAGCTGATGAATATCTGTAAGCTGGCGGTGGAAAGCTGTTACTGGCCGTTATATGAGGTAATCGACGGAAAGTGGATCCTTTCCTATGAGCCGAAAAACAAGCTGCCCGTGGAAGATTTTCTCCGCCCCCAGAAGCGCTTTAAGCATCTCTTTACACCGGGCTGTGAAGAGCTGATCGCACAGTTTCAGGCGGAAGTGGACAGAAGGTGGGAAGAGCTGAAAAACAGGTGCGGGGCGTGAGGTGCTCCGGCGGATTACTATGTGGCGCTGTCCGTATATGGGCTGTGCATAAGAGGTAATGATCTATTACGCGGAGACTGAAAGCAGAATGCAAACGGTGCGCTGATGAACAGAAAAAGCGCCGGGAAAGGAAAAAGAAATGATAGTTGATCATATAAAAAATTTGGAAAGATATCCGCAGCTTGAAAAATATGCGGCGCCAATATTGGAGTTTATTGAAAAATGCCGCAGGGAACCTCTGCCGGAGGGACGTTTTGATCTGCTTCCGGACCAGGAACTCTTTGCTGCGGCACAGTGTTATGAGACAAAGCCGAAAGAACAGGGGCGTATGGAGTCTCACAAAAAATATGCGGATCTGCAGTATATTTTAAGCGGAAGAGAGAGGATCTACTATGATCTGACAGAGGAGCTTACCGTAGAGGAAGATGGAACCCCTGAAAAGGATGTTATTTTTTATGAACAACGGCCTGATAAAGGAGGAATACTTCTGACGGCAGGCATGTTTGGCTACTATGAACCGCAGGATGCGCATGCGCCCGGTATATGGGGCGGAGACGGTCCGGAAAAAACGGAGAAAATAGTATTTAAAATACGGGTGAACTAACAGGCGTATTAAACGATTGTGATATGCGCCAGATCAAATAAAATATTCTTTTTTAAATCATCGGGAATGCCGGCCTGCATGTTCATGATCTGGACAATGTGGTCAGCATGTTTTCAATTATCTCAAACTGAACGTTTGTATAACGTTCCCCCTTTTTTTGTCCTGCTCAGATATGGGAGCATTTCTATGGCAGTATCGATTTTTGCATCCTTCAGCCGGCGGGACAAAATATCATATGCGGTATCCCTGACCGGTTTTCCCCAGTCATTTAAGCGCAGCACGATGCAGGGAAGAGACTTTTCCTCATCTGCCATTGCTCTCATGCAGTTTTCCCTGAAATATCCGTTGGGGTGGAAAGTCCCCAGCCTTACAATATCAAAATTATGTATTTTC
>CAJTPM010000026.1 GCA_910578085.1 uncultured Lachnospiraceae bacterium
AAGTCCAATGCCAGAGTTTCGCTGGCAGGATCAATCAGAATTCCGAGAGATCATTGTTTCTATATCAGTTCGTTTTCTGATGGATTTATCATATCGCCTTTGCCTGCCGCATAAAACGGTAAAAAAATGAAAAAGGTTGAATTTTCCAAGCAAGGTTATCTGTTGGATTTTCTGTATTCCGCCGGGGACATGCCGACGCATTCCTTAAACACTCTGGCAAAGTATTTTGCATCGGTGTAGCCTACTTTCTCTGAGATCTCATACTGTTTTAACTGGGTGCCGATTAACAGTTCCTTCGCCTTGGCCAGGCGGTAATTGCGGATGTAGGCGCTGAAATTTTCGCCCAGCTCCTTATGGAACAGCGCTCCCAGATATTCCTGCGTCAGATTCAGCCTGTCCGCTATTTCATTTAAAGTGATCCCGTCCGCGTAAAATTCATGGATCATGCTCTGGGCCTTTTTTACCGCAAGACTTACCGCTCCCGTTTCCCTGTCTGAAAGATCCATATAGGCAAAAAGTTCCTCAAGGGTTTTTTTCAGTTCCCTCTCCGTCTTCGCATTCATCACCCGGTCCAACAGCTTCTTCTGATCAAGACTCTGATAATTAATACAGCCCACTTCCTTGGCAATATTTAAGATGGACCACTGAAACCGCACAAAAGATTCCTTGATCTCCTTGGGCGAATATACCTTTCCATTTAAAAAATACCGGTGAAATTTCTCCACCGTTTCCCGGATCTTTTCCTGTTCCCCCATGCAGATCGCCGCCTTGACCTGATTTTCCAGCTCCACCGGATAGACGCAGACTTCGGTCTGAATATCCGTGATGCGCGGATAAGAGATCAACACATCGTCCCCGAGAACGATATTCCAGTCCATGTACGGAAGCAGTCTGTGATAGCCATCCCGGATCTGCGTCACTCCGGACACTTCCAGCATGCCGTAACTGATCTCCTTTTCCTCATTCCCCCGCTTCTGAAACAGGATCTGGCTCTGAAACCACCGCTCTGTCTCCTGTCTGGAACTGTAACCGTAAAGCAATGCGAGAATCGCCTTGTCATACTCCATATCCACCAGGCAGTAGTTTAATCCCTTCTGTTCCAGAAGCCGGCATACCGCACGCTTTTTTCTCTCCCGCCCGCTTTCAAAGCTCTCCCCCATGTAGATCAACAGCTCGATAAACGGCATATCTTTCCCGATACCGTACTTTTTCTCCAGAAACTCCCCCATCTTTTCGTCTTCCTTAAGCGACGATACCCCATACAGGAGACCGGACACAATATTTTCCAGACTTCCCATTCCCTCCGGCGTTCTCTTCTGTTCCTGCTCATACAGATTCTGTATTTTCCGGATCGTCTGTACAAACTCCTGCACCATCACCGGCTTGATGACATAATCGCACACCCCCAGCTTCACCGCCTGCTGGGCGTAGGAAAATTCCGAGTAGGCTGTCAGTACGATCACTCTGGATGAGATGCCCCTCTCCTGCATCTTTGAAAGCATTTCCAGGCCGTCCATCACCGGCATTTTGATATCCGTGATAATCAGGTCCGGTCTGTATTTCTCAATACAGGCAAGCCCTTCCTGACCGTTCCCTGCAACACCCGATATACTGATCTCCGGAAACATTTTCCGCATCAGATCACAAAGCCCCTCCCTGATCAGAATCTCATCTTCCACAACCACTGCCTTCATGGACTTTCTTCCCTCCCGTTATCCATATCTCCTCTTTATCTATCACTGTTTTCGCTCTTTTCTTCTGCTTCCGCGACCGGAATCCGGATCTGTACCAGGGTTCCCTCCCCCTGTTTGCTGTGTATCATGATCCGTGTTCTTTCCCCATAGTACATATGTAATCTTGTGATCGCATTTTCCATCCCGATATGGTTTTTATCTTCTGTTTTGCGAAAGATCCCCTGATTCATCTCCCGCACGATCTCATCCGGAATGCCGCAGCCGTTGTCCTCGATCTTAATCTCTATAAAATCATGATCCCGCTTCATCTCCATCTGCAGGCTGCAGGTCCTGTCCACACCCTCAAATCCGTGCAGGATGGCATTCTCTATAAAAGGCTGCAGCAGCAGCTTATGGACGGTCAGATCCATCAGCTCCGGCGCCACGTTGATATGACAGTCGAAAGCATTTTTCAACCTGGTCTGCTGTAAAAAAATATACTGTTTCAGCCATTCCACCTCATCCCTTATCTTTACCACACCGTTGCTGTCGGATATCCCGTAGCGCAGAATGCGGGCTAACGTGGTGATCATATTGCTGATCTCGTATTCGTCTCTGTCAATGGCCATCCAGTTGATCGTATCCAGTGTATTATAGAGAAAATGAGGATTGATCTGGGCTTCCAGCGCGGCAATCTCCGCATTTTTCTGTTTCACTACGGACTTCTTTAACCGTTCCGTCATCGGCAGAACGGACAGCAGCGACAGCGCTATGATAACTCCCAGTATTTTCTGCTGCTGGTGAAGCCCCTGCACCAGTTCATTCTGATTGGTGGCCCGGATAATTTCCCAGCCTGTCTTTTCATCCTGTACGGAATAGACGGACAGTTCCTTATCCCCCAGAAATCCCGTCCGCTCCGCGATATTCCGGTATGCCTTTGTTTTCGTCCCCGGATCCGCCCCTTCCGGAAAAACGGACTCCCCCAGTCTGTCGGAACCCGCACAGGATACCAGATAACCCGCGCTGTCCACGATAAAATTAAACCCGTTTTCCGTAGGCGGCGCGCAGACTTCCTCAAGCAGTTTCTCGTCAATGCTCACCACCACCACACCGCACTGTTTGTCCACATCCCGATAGTCAATGATACGATGTCCGATGTGGAACAGATAACAGGAATTACTGCCGAAGACCACTTTCTCCCCGGTGGAAAACAGATGAGTTCTATTGTCGCTGCTGATCTCCGCATACAGCTCCGCCTGGGACAGCTCCATGCTGTTAAGCCAGGATGTCTGCGTCGTCGATGCTGTCAGCTGGTCATAGAAGGCCAGTTCACCGCTCTCCGTAATAATCAAAATAGACTTCACATAGTCCTTTGTGTAAAACAGTCCCCGCAGCGTTTTACGAAGCTGTTTCCTGTTGTTTGCCACATCCTCGCCTGCATTGATCCGGTCCACCAGTTCTACGATACCGTCATCCGTATAGACCTGAAACAGAATGTCCTCATAGGACTCCAGCCACACGTCCAGGCTCACCCTGGTCTGTTCCAGATTTGCCTTTGTCATGCTCTCCACATTCTGCTGCACCAGTTTTGACGTATTATAATAGTAGACAATATTGACTAATACAAGCGGAATGACCGCCAGGACAAGAAACGCCGTCACCCACTGATATCTGATTCCTTTTCTGACCTTTGCTCTCATCGCAGACCACCCCCTTTTTATGATAACTTATCATGTGCTTCCGCAAAAACGGGAAATTTATGAAAAAGGATAAACTATAAAAGGTATCCATCCCGTGGCGGCTCATTTATCCGGCTGCCCTGCACGGAATGGATACCCTGCATTATGTTGTTACGCCAGTTCTTCATTTACAAAATCTTTGTAAACAGTTCCGGACGGGATGCCTTTCAGGTCAATGACAACCCAGCTCCAGATACTTGCCCTGTCATCCAATGTAAAATGAAAATCTTTTTGAAGATACTCGTCATTCAAAACATCCTCCAGGAACTGTTCTTCCTCATCATATTCGAGAAACATTTTTATTTCAAACAATCTGTCTGTTTCTGTCAGAAAATCTTCAAGTATTTCATCCAGAACGGTAATTCCCTCTCCGCAGATCAGCCCATCGTACCCATGAAGTGCAAAATCATACAGCAGGCAGTCTGTCCCACAATCCGCACAAACTGCCTTCACCACCTGTCCGTATTTGTTCTTATACCCACTTACAGACATCTTGTTTTTACTATAAAACTCGCCAAAGCACCGGATTTTAAACGCCCTGCACCCACACTCACAGATGATATCCCCCTCAAGTCCTTTATCATCAGTGGGATAATAAATCTTTTGAAGATGTTTAGGCTTTATCATTCCGTTCCTCCATACAGGGAAATAATTGTATCACTCCGTTCCCCCTTACAATCTTTGCACATACCATCACTGACGGCATTTACAGATTATCTAATCCCCCGATAGAGAAAAACCAGGAAGCGATCTGCGCTCTTGTACTGAACTGCTCTGTCTGAAGCAGATGCGCCACCTCCTCCTTTGTGTAAAAGGCCGCCTGGATCCACTCATTTTCCGACATATGGGAATCATTGATCTCTCCCTCCGCCTCCACAAAGGCGATCTGGTTTAAAATATCACAGATGGACACCGCCGCAAAAGCGGGTTTCAAAATATGGTGGATCTTTTTGAGTGAAAGCCCGGTCTCCTCATAGAGTTCCCGCCTGATGCATTCCTCCATCGTCTCCTCTTCCTCTTTCATCCCCGCGCAGAGGTTATAGACAAACCGGTCCACCCCCATCCGGAATTCCCGCAAAAGCAGCAATTTTCCTTCATAGACTGCCACTATGGAAACCCCGCTGACCTTCTCTCCCAGTTCGGAAATCTCTCTGATCTCATGGTGACTTACGATCTCATACCTTTTCTCATGCCCCGCCCGGTTCTCATAGACAAGCTCGTAATTCTTCAAATACTTTCCTTCCCGTACCTTATTGATCTCCAGTAACTTCATGCCAACCTCTTTTCTATAAAAAATCAGTTATTTCTTCCACTCCCAGTCCCGCAGCATAAACTGCAGCGACCGCGAACTCTTTTTCCTTGTAATCTCCGCAAGCCCCAGCCTCGTCAGATCCACAAAGCGGGTAGTCACCGTATCCTTTGCCGTCTCTTCCTTCAGAGCCTCCACCAGCATTTTCGTATGCTCCCTGTCCTTCATATTGATGAAATCCACCAGGATCATACCGCTTAAGTTTCTGGCGGAGAGCTGATAGCAGACCTCTTTCACAGCCTCCAGATTCGTCCGGAAATAAAACTCCTCCGGATCCGTTTTCTTCTCCGCCTTGCCCGAGTTGACATCGATGGCCACCAGCGCTTCGGTCTGCTCTATCATCAGGTAAGCGCCGGATCTCATATACACTTTAGGCGACAGAAGTTCCCGCAGGCGGGTGTCCAGTGCATAGACGCTTGCCAGCGAAATACGTTTATCCTCATAAAAACGCACCGGAACCACGCTGGTATACGCATGGGCCGCCAGCGTCTCGTACACGTCTCTTTCATCCGTCACGATCTCTTCCAGAGAAGAAAGCCTCTGTTCCTTGATGAAATCCAGATAGAAGACCGGCGGTTCATACAGTTTGCTGTAGGTTGTTCTTTTTTGACTTTTTCGGTCAATTTCTTCCAGTTGACTGATCAGGTCGGTTATCTCTTTCTGCCATACTTCCGGTTTTACAGCGGGCGCATTGGTGCGGAACGTGATATCCCATTCCGCCAAAACAGAAGCATTTTCCCTCTCCCCCAGGGCAGGGACTTTTGACCAGACAGTCTCTTTCCACTCCTCAAACTCTTTTCTCAGCCGTTCTTTGTCCTGCGCCCCGCTCTTTGCCGAACAGGTGACACGTCCGCTTCCTTTTTTTACGACGACGGTCTGTCCCGCCAGGGAATACTCCGCCGAAAGTTCAGGCGGTTTGTTCCCCTTCGCCTGTTTAATAATCTGAACCGGTATCTCGTCGCTGCACAGGATCCGGCCATCCGCCGCCCTGTTCACAGGCTTGTAACAGGCATTCTCCTTTATCTGTAAAAAGCCGGTTCTGCCCTTTGTTCCTCTGCCTTCCTCCAGTGCAAGAAAAGCCCCCTGGAACTGTTTCGCCACATTCAGCACTTTCCCCAGTACAATGGTTCCGATGGGAAATTCCTCTTTCTCTTCTCTGGCGGCGCGGCAAATCCTGTTATCCTGTATCAGGAAGCTGTAGAGGATTCCCCCGTTTCTCACAATCAGTATTTTGTTGGAACGCTCTTTTCTCTGATACAGTTCATGTTCCTTTTCCAGATGGGATGCTCCCTGTATATATCTGCTCACTCTCCAACCCCTTCAAAATTTTCCGGTCCGCCTGTGCAGATCCTTTGTCATTCCTGTTTTCACGATCTTCCCTTATCCCCGCTCTCTGCCCCGGTACAATTTACTGAAACGCCACGATTTACTCCCCCAGGATCCTCGCCCAGTCTGCCTGCCAGTTATTCATACTTATCAGGTTATACTGTATACCGTTCACCACAATATTCTGATAGGGTATGATATGGGGCGCTCTCTTTCTCATCTCCTCCAGGGTTTCCGCGCAGACTTTCTCACAATCTCTCACCAGTACCATCATCCCGCTCTCAAATCCGCCAAACCATTTTTTTGTAATACGGTTCTTATGCGGTTTTTTCTGTATATCCTGTCTCGAAATAAGAAACAGGCCTTCCCGATACCCGCCTGCCTGAGGAACCTGGCAGGAATAAAAGGCCGCTGCAATATCACTGAGTTTCCTCAGATAACATCCTTTATTCGAACCGACAGCCACAAAATAGTGCGCTGTAACGATGAATAAGAAAATCGGTTTTCTGCCGATATTCCTCGGCGCAGCGCCGATTTTCACCGCCGAATACCCCATCAGTTCCCGATCTGCTTCCTCCAGCTCTCTCACGCTGTACCCTGTTTCTTTCTGAAAAAAAGAAAGATATGTACTGATACTGATTCTGGAAAGAATAAACCACAAAAGCAACATGACAAACCCAATACCAAAAAAGCCTGCTGTAAGGCTCCATGCCGCTGGCTCCTCCGCTACAAAACTGACTATCCCAACCAGCACACCCATAAATATAAAATAAAGGCTCAGCAAAAACAAAAGCACAGCTCCTTTTCCGCCCTGTGTTCTGCATGCCTTCAACAGGCTCCCATACCGTTTCACTTTTTTCTGTAATTTTTCAGGTAGCTCCATTTTCATTTACACTTTTCTCCTCCATAAAATGTCCGATTACCGTATAAACACACTTCCGCTCCCGGTCACTGATCCATCGGCACAAATACAGGCTCTTCTTCCGTCCCCCGGTTCCGATAGGTATCCTCTCTCGTGACCGACATTTCAGACGCATCAAATGAAATACCCAATTTATTAAAAAGCGCTTCCATCACCATGGCCGGTTTGATATTCCCAGCGCTGGATGCATTCACCATCAGATACAGACATTTTTTTCCCTGATAGGAAGAAAGCCTGAAATCATAGATCGACGGCTTTAAGTCAACCTGAAGCACACTCTTTTTCGTCTGCTTCTCCACCAGGATCTGATCCGCTTTCAGGAACTCTTTTATCGCTTCCCGCCATCCCTCGGGCGGCTCGAAGTCATCCCGGAAAGCGATATAATATCCCGCAGCCGCCACAGCTGCCATGGCGCTGCCCGACTTCTCCGGCAATACCACCACGGAGAGCACTTCCATCCCCTCCGCCATGTGTTCATTCATTCGTTTCCTTACATCTTCCGTATCCACCAGAGAATTCAGCTCAACATCCATATATTCCCCTTCGCTCTCAAGCCCCACGCCCAGAGGCGCCGCAAAAGACATGACCTGATGGGGCGAAAAGCCTTCCGTGTAGGCAATATCGATATCGGCCCTGCGGAACACCTTCTGAAAGTACCGCATAATATCCAGATGTCCGATATACTTCAACGCACCGTGCTTGGAAAACTTGATGCGCACTTTAATTCGTTCACTCATTCTGTCACTACTCCTCCAACAAAGTCCGTTCCGCAGCTGTCTTTTCCTCCGCGCATACCCCGCATCCATACTTTGCCGCTCCGCAGCCGCTGCAGGCCTTCCTGCAGTTTGGAGAAACTTCCTCTCTCTGCGCTTTCTCCCACTCCCGCCAAAGATATTCTCTCGAGACGCCGCAGTCCAGGATATCCCAGGGAAAGATCTCATCCTTTTCCCGCTTCCTTGTATTGTAAAAATCGATGGAAACACCGCATTCCTCAAAAGCCTCCATCCACAACTCGTTTTGATAGTATTCGCTCCAGGCATCAAACATACAGCCCTTCTCATAGGCTCTTCTGATGACCTGAGCCACTTTTCTGTCTCCTCTGGCAAACACACCCTCCATCACGCTGACGTCCGCTTCATGCCAGTTATATTTGATCCGCTTCTGATTGAGCTGCGAGGAAATCCCCTGCCTTGTCTCATAGGCTTTGTCCAGGAACTCTTCGGCGCTGCACATGGGAGCCCACTGAAAGGGCGTAAAGGGCTTTGGGATAAAAAACGACGTACTGGCCACGATCTGCACCGGCTCCCTTCTCTTCTCCTTCGGCACCGTCTCGAAAAAAACGGTCGCGATCTTGTTGGCCAGATCTCCGATACCCTGCACATCTTCCTTTGTCTCTGTGGGCAGTCCCAGCATAAAATAAAGCTTTACCCTTGTCCATCCACCTCTGAAAGCAAGCTCTGCCCCCCGCAGAATATCCTCCTCTGTGAGCCCCTTATTGATCACATTCCGAAGTCTTTGGGAACCCGCCTCCGGCGCAAAGGTCAGGGAACTCTTCTTCACGTCCTGCACCTTGCTCATCACGTCCAGAGAAAAAGAATCGATCCGCAGACTAGGCAGGGAAATATTCACTTTCTTTTCCCCGCAGTCTTCGATCAGAAAATCCACCAGTTCCTTTAACGCCGAATAGTCGCTGGAGCTTAAAGAACTCAGTGTGATCTCATCATAGCCGGTATTTTTTAACATCTCCACAGCATACTCTTTCAGCCTGTCCACATTTTTCTCCCGCACAGGTCGGTAGAGCTGTCCCGCCTGACAGAAGCGGCAGCCTCTGATGCAGCCCCGCTGGATCTCCAATACCACTCTGTCCTGAGCAGATTTGATAAAGGGGACCACCGGCTTTAACGGATAGGGTACGTCGTCAAAATCCGTGACGATATTTTTCGTGATCCGCTCTGGTGCTTCCGGGATATTGGGCCTCATGGAAGCGATCCTGCCGTCCTCATAATAGTCCACATCATAAAACCGGGGCACATAGATCCCCTGCAGAGAACAGATCTTCTTTAAAAAATCCAGACGGCTTCCGCCCGCCTTTTTGTTCTCCTTGTAAAGATCCAGAATTTCCCGGTATCTGGTCTCTCCCTCCCCAATATAAAAGAAATCAAAAAACTCCGCGATGGGCTCCGGATTGTAGGAACAGGGGCCGCCCCCGATCACGATGGGATCATCCTCCGTTCTGTCCTTTGCGGCAAGCGGGATCTGCGAAAGATCAAGCACCTGCAAAATATTGGTATAGCACATCTCATACTGCAGCGTGATGCCGAGAAAATCCAGATATTTAATGGGTTCCTGGCTCTCCAGACCAAATAGCGGAATTTTTTTCTCCCGCATGATCCGGTCCAGATCCGGCCAGGGCGAGTACACTCTCTCGCACCAGACGTCATCGTAATTGTTGAACATATCATACAGGATCTGCAGCCCCAGATGGGACATGCCGATCTCATATACGTCCGGAAAGCACATCGCCATGCGGATCTCCACATCCTCCGGCCGCTTTACCACGCTGTTTATCTCTTTTCCGATGTATCGCGCAGGTTTTTCGATTTTTAAAAGTATTTCATCCTGTAAAGCCAAACTGCTCATGGTTGTCCGTATTTCCCCCTGTTTTACTCTGTTTACCCGATCAGCACTTTCTTCCCCTCAAAAGCAGGACCGTACTTCCGGATCTGCTGCGCACTGATTCCTCTTTTCAGCAGCGCCGCCGCATAGTTCTCCCATCAGCCCCAGCACAAAGCCATGGTAGAACCGCTCCGGATCCTCGCCGGACGGTTTTCCCCGCGTCAAAAACGCTGAATGTATGGAGCGCCACCTTATCCATATATACATTCATTGCCCCCACATCATTGCACAGCAACGCCCGGATAAACTCATTATATCTGGAATCGGATCTCGAAAGCCAGCATCTGATCAGCTGTCGGAACAATCTCAGTATAACAAGTTATGCAAAGTAATTCAATGTCAGCGGATACATAAATTAAAATTGTTCGACTTTTTCCTGCTCCGTCACAAAAAAGTACGCAAAAGATGCCCTGTTTTTTCCTGCATCTTTCGCCACGCGGTTTTTCATGCCCTCCTTTATCTATTTTTAGTCAAAAATAATAAATATCATAAATCCATGCCGTAATCCATTTTTCATACTGTTTCCTGCCCCCTGAATCGAAACTGTTTCCGTCTCCAAATACTTCGCCTTTGCCGTAACGGTAATACCGCCTTCCTGATATCCTGCTCTGACTGCAATTACGCCCTGCACTCTTTAATCTTTTTCGTCCCAATCTTCTTGCCGTTTAACACAGGCATCGCCTGCGCGGCATCGGAATATACCGTGACGTTGGTTTTACAGCCCTCATACTCTTCAAAAGACCAGCTCGGTTACTATCTCACTAAATGAACCGATCCGTACATCAGAGATCTTCATCTTCCCCGGGAATAACCTCCTCAAAGTCAATTCCTTCCACAAACTCCTCACTGCTTAAGGAATCTACCAGATTCTGATAGTCCACCTCCCCGAATTTTAAACCCGCAAACCGCATCAGAAGTACGATCACAAACAAAAGAACGGAGAGAAAGCTTCGTGTCACAAAAGATATCCTGTTCCTTCTCTGCATCTTCTGCCACGCTGCTTCTGCTTCCGCATCTTCATTTTCCGCAGCCCTCAGCATGGATGTCCTGCCGTAGCCGCTCTTTAACATATCGTTATATTTTTTCCTTTTTCCTCTGACCGCCGATTTTCCATAGACTAACATTTCCCGTTTGTCCATCTGCATCCTGTTGTAATCTTCTTCCTGCCGCAGCATGTGGGAAAGCTCTAACTTCTGCTCCACGGAAAGCCCTCGTCTCTCCTTTCCTCTGTCTTTTCCTTTTGCGTATAAATCCTCCATCCTTCCCCCGTTTCCGCGCTGTCTGCCATAGACTGAACGGTTTATAGCAGGCAGCACACTGACAAAACCCTGCAGGGCTTTGTCCTTTTTTAACAGGATATGACGGGATGTCGTTCTTTAGAAGCTGCAGCCGCCGATCAGTACCTTTTTTCCACAAAACGCAAAACCATATTTCCGTATACATTCTTTCGGAATCCCCCTTGCGATCAGATTTGCCCGATAATTTTTCTCCTCGATCTGCCTGAGCGCTTCCCGCGTCGTCTCATACAAATCCTTCTCCTCGCTGTCCTGTACTTTAAATTCCAGAATGATCGCATCTTTTTCCCAGGCAGAAGGCGTTGCTCCGGACACCGCCCTGGGCTCCAACATTACATCGTACCTTCCAAACCAGCTCTCTGTTAGAAGTGAGAATGAACTCCATAGAAAAGAATTTTTCCAGCATATTCAGATTTAACGTCTTACCGAAACGCCTCGGTCGTGCGATCCGCGTCACGGCATCCTCCGCCTCCCGCAGCTACTTTTCCAGTCTGCAGATTCCTGAAACTACTATGAAACAATTATACTTTAAATCTTCGGATAAAACAACCCGCCTGGTTACTGGCTTAAAATTCATCTGTCCCGAATGCTCTAACACTCCCACCGGCATTTCTTCATATCTACATGTGTGCTGTCCTTAAATTCTACGCCTTCCTCCTGCAACCGTTCTTTCTGCCCATAAAAGAGCGGCGCAAGACGTCCCACATGATTCACAACCCGGTGGCAGGGGTATTCTCCGTAATACTCCGCCATGCTGAGCACTTTCCCCACCAGCCTTGCATTCTTATCCCTGCCGATCAGCTTCGCGATCTGTCCGTAGGAAGCGACTTTTCCCTCTGGTATTTCTTCCACCACCGACAGTATTTCATAGATGAGATCTTCCGTAAGAATTCCTGACATATCCTGATAACCATGCCCTTTCTGCCGCCTGCCAATACATATTTCTCACGCATTGCTGCGCTATTCCCGGCTCTGTCGTTCAAAACAGCTGTCCTCCGCCTCTTACCGGACAACCTTCTTTTTAAAGGTATAATATTTCCACGCAAACTGTACCAGCATAAAAGCGTACAGAATAAACATGACTACCCAAAACACAAGAAAGCCTTTCGCACAGGACTTACCGGAATCATAATCCATAATATTCTGAATAAGCTGCGGAAGAACGGTGACCAAAAATATGACAAGAAGAAATACCACTCTTCCCCTGAAAACCCTCCGCATCATATCAAGGCGCGATTCATCGTCACAGAATATCTCTTCCTGCCCATCCATTGCGGCCGCCGGCTTCCGAAAATAATGATAGTCCATGAAGTCAAACAGATACTCCCAGCCGCAGTCCTCAAACAATTTGAGGTACTCTTCTCTACTGAATTTACTTTCCTGATAATAGTCCAGCTGATAGACCATATTCTCAGGCACACAGGCCTCAAAGTGATAAAAACAGGGCAGACCGACGCGGACGATCTTCCAGCCCATCCGGTGCATTTCGCTTAAATATTCCTGTTCTTTTTCGTGGTCTGCTATGGTGAAAAAACGGATTCCCAACTTAGTTGTTTTCATAATGTCATCTCCTTTGCATTCCGATAGATGCGTTCAATTCTTTTCAGTTCCAGATTTAAGACCTCAAGTCCCAGTTCCGTAATCTGATAGATTTTACGCTTTTCCTCCTCCCGCAGAAATGTGATCAGTCCGTCTTTCTCCATCTTGGAAAGACTGCCATACATTGTCCCCGGGCTTAAGATGATCTCGTGATCTGTCAGCTCCTTTACCGTCTGGACGATTCCGTAGCCATGGTTCGGTCTGCGCAGACACAAAAGGATATAAAAACCGGTCTCGGTCATCGGCACATAGACCTTCTTGATATGAGCATCCATATTGTTTTCCCCCAGAAAAATTATATTGCACCGCTTTGTATTCGCTATTTACCGTCAGCCGTAAATATAAACTCATTATATCATGTCTTTCAGACATGATACGCTTCGCGATACACACTTGCTTCGCTCGGCGCTGATATAATATCTGACGATATTATATCATGTCTTTCAGACATGATACGCTTCGCGATGCACACTCGCTTCGCTCGGCGCTGATATAATATCTGACGATATTATATCATAGCACAATATATCGCAGTACAATATAAATATATCGTACTGCGATACATTTGTCAAGAAAATTATTTTTCTGGAACAGGACAGCAGTAAAAGCTGAAGTTTTTCCTGTTACCCGCTCCCGGGATTCCCGCCTCCATACTGCTATTGACTATTTCCCTGCCCTTCTCTTTCCTCCTCGCGCTGCCCAGGCCGGGTACCATTTTTCAAACCATACCGTGAACATTCCCATCACCACAGGAACCAGGTTGTTTATAACGAGAAGAGAATTTCCCAGTCCCATTCTCCTGAATATCCATGTCCAGACTGCGGTCAGCACATACAACATTCCCCAGCATGCCGCAAGTATATAGTTTGTTCTCATAAAGATAGGGTTTCGTAACGCGCTGTCTCCACCATAGCCATATTTTACATAGGCCGCGCAAAGCGGTTCCTTTGTCAGACAGGAACCTAACCACATAAGCCCGAAGATCAGATAACCCGCATTGGTGGGAAGATCGCCGTTTCCGGTTATATTGGCGGCTGCAGCCAGCAAAGCTGCGGCGGCAAATGAAATCTGATCCCATATCACAAATCTGTGTTTTCTCATAAGCAGAGGTACAAGAGCCGTTATCGCAAGGGTGACTGCCGAACCCACCATTGGATCTATAGAGACCGCAATCCAAAGCGCCATCCAGGGAATCAGCATGGATATCATGGCGGGCGGCTTTAATCCGTCAGATTCTCCGGTTTCTTCCTTCTTATTCCCGGCTTCCCTCTTTTGATCTCCAAAAAACTTATCCCAGTGTATCATCAGAGAAAAATCGCCGGACACGCTATACATCTGTCTTCCCAGCGCCTCGGGCCCTTCTATCTCCCCTTTTGCAATGGAGAGCCATACGGTATAGGGCGTATCTATGCGGGTAGTGGCGATCAGACTGCCATCTGTAAAGACCTTGCTCCCCTCTTTGCCCAGCAGGATCTGCCAGGTTGTCCCCAGATCCGTATAATGCATTTCAAGAACGCGGTCCTTTCCGTCATAAGCCTGTACATTATACAATGCAGCCATCTGTCTGGTAAAAATCAGATCTTCGGATTCCTTCTCCCCGGTGCTCCTGTCGATCCCCCAGCTCGCATCTGCCATCCTCTCAAATACTTCTTTCGGATACAGCAGCTTTCCAAGTTCCTCCCTTGTCCCCTGTGCGATTCCCCCTGCCGCATACTCTTCCCCTGCTCTTTTTACTACTTCAAGGTATTCATCCGTTCTGGCCGAAAGCTCCTTTACCCGAAACAGTTCTCCCTGTCCACAGAACAGCGCCACATAATTCCCCTGACCAAGAAAATGATCATACATCTTCAACACACTGTCATAATTTCCTTCTGCAGAATAAAAACCGCAGGTGGATATGAGAACATGCTTTGTCCCTGCCATATCATACCGCCCCTCATGGCTGCCGCTTCCATACCCATCGCCGCGCTCGGCCATAAAGGGAAGGTTCATCGGCAGCTGGCGGTCGATCAGGTTTTTCAGAATTCCCGGCACATTAAAGTAATACAGTGGAAAGGACCACACAATCAGATCCGCCCATAGCTGCTTCTCGATGACCATCTGCATGTCGTCTTTGATAAAACATACTCCCGGTGTGCTCTGCCAGCAGGCAAAGCAGCCCCGGCAGGATCCTATTTTAAGAGATGCAATCTCAAGTTCTGTCAGCTCGATCTCTCCCCCGATCGTCTTCGTTTCAGCCCGTATTCCCTCGATAAATTTTTCCGCCAGTCTTAAAGAATTGCTCCGCTTCCCCTTAGGACTTCCGTTAATCAACAGTATTTTCATGTTTCAGCGCCTCCAATTTACTGATGCAGTATTCGCTCCATTCCTTGAGCATTTTTTCATACATTACCCCATATTCAATCGTAAACTGCCAGTATATCGCCTTTTCGGGAACATCCAGCATTTCTTCGTATTCATTCTTTGCCTCATCGGCCGCGTGGCTGCCTTCCGGAAAGATTGCTATTCGTTCTGCGTATGCTTTAAAAAATTCCAGGTTCTCGTCGATACTGCATTCCCCCCGAAAGAACGTCTTCATCAGCATCGGATTCCTGATGTTCTCCTTCCATTCATCCTCCCTCAGCCATCTCAAAAGTTCCTCTCTGCCTTTCTCTGTGATCGAGAGGATATTTTTATCCGGCCGACTCTCCTGGGCTACATGGGTGATCCTGATCCAACCGTTTTTCTCCAGGCCCTGCAGTTCCCTGTAGATCTGACTTGTCTGGGCTACCCAAAAATGACTCAGGGAAGCCCGGAATGCTGTCATAATTTCATAACCTGTCATCTGTCCATAATTCAGTAATCCCAAAATACCGTGCTTTAACATATCTTCTCCTTTATATTCCACTTGTAGAATATATTATAATTCCACTTGTGGAATATGTCAACACCATATAAGCTTTTAAGCAGATCCCAGGCAACAATTCAGCCCTGCGCTTGTCTGTTGGACCTTCGCAGGGCTGAATTGCAATGATTTTGGTTATTTACTTCGTCTGCCTGAAAGACGGCCTGTCACGGAATAATTACCGACTGTTTTTCTCCAACAAATACCGCACCGCCGCCTCGATATCCACCACATATTCCGCCTTTTCCCCGGCGTACTCCACAGGTCTGCTCGTCTCGATCAGTATCTCCTTATATTCCGCCGGTGTGAGCGTATCGTCTATCTCCTGCAGCAGCGCCACAAATCCCGCCGTCACTACAGACATGGAAGAAACGGACACATAAAGGTTATCTTTATAATTCCTGTCAAACTCCGGATCTGTCATAACCTCTTTATAGTTGTCGAGAAACAGCGTATTGTAATCATACTGGAAGATATTGATATCCGCTTCCCGCCTGTAATACCCCTCTCCCCCGTCGCTCCAGATGCCCCAGGGCAGAATATTGTTCGGATTGTCATAATGGATAAACGTTGTCACGATCCCCTGTTCCACCGCCTTATTTACCTCCGCATCAAAGCGTTCTCTGCTCTCCTCGGAAAGCGCCTGATGGGACAGCGTCAGGATATCCATATCCTGCTCCATCGCAAAATGAATGGCCTCGATCATCGCGTCAACCCACTCCTCTTCGCTGTCCGGCACATAGGTCCCCAGCGCATAGACCTCGACGTCAGGCGCTATTTCCTTCAGCGTCTGCGCCATCCAGAAACCGTGCTCACTGGTGTGATTAAAATTGTCGTCATGATAACTGTAAGTCGTAAAATCTTTTCCTCCCGCGTAAAGTCCTGCATGTTCCTCAAATCCAAATCCCCAGTCCATGATCCCGACTTTTACTCCGGCTCCTGTGCTCAACTTCTGCGCCGCTTTTACATGGTGAATCGAATCGTAAGTATCTCTTGAATTGGCATCCGGAAAATTGATGTTCCAGATGTTTTCCGCAGGGGAAAAGTTCTTCCACATCCAGACATTTAAGCCTGCCGAACCTAAAAATACCGCTGCCAACGCAATGATGCCGATTCTTTTAACAATTTTTTTCATTCTTTTCGTTCTCCTTTCCTTTCCCCACGCAGCAGTCGCCAGAAAATATCCAAGATAACCTATGGTTAGCTTTAAGCACGGCTGCCTGGCTCGTTGCCCGCGGAAATAAACTGTAAAATTTAGATCAAAAATTCCGAATACCGGAAAATCCGCTCCTACCCGTTATACTATCTCCTATATCCGACTCATACAACCGGATACAATATATATTAAGCATTTCTTCATAAAATTTTAAATACTACTCAGATTATACTTTTGTACTACCTCCGTATACTTTTAAACAACAATCAAAAAGGTACACTCATCTCTCTGCCGCTGATGCACAGTTCCTGTGCTGCGTCAATAGTACATTTCAAACTTACGCACAAAAAAAGACCTCCCGTTCAATCCGGAAGGCCCTCCATTTACATCTCACATTATGCTTCTACATTAACGATTTCCCGCTTATTGTAAGAACCGCAACTCTTGCATACTCTGTGGGGCACCATCAGTGCGCCGCACTTGCTGCATTTTACCAGAGTCGGAGCAGACATTTTCCAGTTTGCTCTCCTCTTGTCTCTTCTCGAACGGGAAGATTTATTCTTGGGACAAATAGACATACGTTACACCTCCTTATTTGCGTTAAAGATATCCTTTATCGCCGCCATCCTGGGGTCCGGAACGAAGGTATCGCATCCACATTCTCCCAAGTTCAGATCCTTTCCGCACACCCTGCAAATTCCCTTGCAGTCCGGTCTGCATAAAACCTTGGTCGGCAGGCTCATCAATATTTCGTTACTAAACAGGCTCTCCACATTCAGCTGATACCCTTCCATAAAGGTTTGATCATCAGCTTCCTCTAACGGAACCTCCGGCGATACTACATCTACCGAAAAAGAAAACTCTATCTTCTGCTCCACATCTTTTAAGCATCTGCTGCACTGCATTCCCAGCACAACTTCCGCCTCTCCCTCCACACGCACCTTGCCTGGGGCAAGATTCGTAAACAGAAAGGTTACAGGTGTTTTCTGCAGTATCTGATAACTTTCCGTGCCGCCTGTAAATACTTCCAGTTCCGGCATAATCTCTTTCTTCTCCTTATGCCCAAGCTGGCAGGCAAACAATTCCGTCAAATTTATTAACATAGAAAGCTCCTATTCACGCACCCAATCATTATACCTGCTTCCCCTTTTTTTGTCAACCGCTTTCCTGCCAAATTCTACAAAATATAGGGCAAATTCGTAACAGTTCAGCTCTGGGGCGTTCCCGCCCGCCAGGACGCCCCAGGGCTGAATCCTTACCAAAATTCAGGCGCACCGGCTTTATTTTTTCAGTTCACCCGCATACTTCTCCAGATTCCGCAGCACAAATTCCATCATTTTCCCCAGACAGACACATGCTGCTATTGTTCCGATTCCGATGGATCCTTTCATCAACACACCGAATGCAGCCAGACAGGCATCTGTACAGAACCGCACAGCGGCATAAGACTTTTTGAAAATCCTCATAAAACCGTAAATAAAACAATCATACGCCGTCTTCCCGCAGTCCGCATGAATGCTGACCGCAATGCCCACAGCCATCAGAGTTAACCCTGTCGGAAACAGCACCAGAGAATGCAGACCTGCAAAATAATCAGGAACCAGACCGATCCCCAGGGAACAGATAAATGGACTTGCCAACGTCATAACCGTGATGTCCTTTCTGTTTATCACAAAAGAAACGGCTATGAAAAAAATGCATATCAGTATATTGGCGCCGCCAAATGAAATCCCAAGCCTTCTCGCCGTACCGGTCTGGAAGATCCCCAGAGGATCCATCCCGAGATCTGCCAGATTGCATAACTGCATCCCGAAACCCATCACTGCTGTCCCAATAAAAAAAATCATCCATTTTTTAATATATATAATATTTTTGTCTTTTTCAATCTTCACTCGCTCTTTACGTTATCCCTATCTCTTAGCTGCCCTTTCTTTTCACTGGCAGTTTTACAGTTATAAAAATCACCTTTCCCTTCTCTGACAGAGTTTTGCCGCCCTGTCATAGCGGAAAGGTGATTTTCATCGATATATCCTGACACACTTTCACTCAGATCGTTTCGCTTACTCCGCCTTCTCCGCCTTCATCGTAGAACGCTCATATGCCTTGAAGAACGGATAGTAAATCGCCATATCCACCAGAATCAGCACCACGATCAGCACTGCCGCCTTGAAATCACCGGTTGACAGGAAAGAACCGAAAATAGAAGGCATATTGTAGGATAACATGGCATAAGTCCTTCCGATCACACCGCCTGACATTAACAGGAATGTCACTGCACAGTTTACCATGCTGGTCACGATGGACGGTATAAACAGGATCGGGTTCAACATAATCGGCAGGCCGAAGGTGATCGGCTCAGAAATACCGAAGAAGGCAGGCGCAATACCCAGTCGTCCCACTGTCTTAAATTCTTTTGATTTGGAGAGCAGGCACAATATACCGAGCGCCAGACAGTTCCCCAGACCGCCGATGATTCCGAAATAAGCCCAGAAAGATACTGTAAATACGTTAGGCAACGCCGTTCCGGCTGCAAACGCCGCGGCGTTGTTTGCCAGGTTTCCGTATTCGATAGGGCTTAAGAACCCGGAGAACACCGTATCATGTACACCGAAGAACCAACCGAAGTTCAGAAGGAAGCCCACCAGCATTGCAAACCAGAGACTGTCTGTCGCTTCCAATGCCGGAGATAACATTGCCAGGATCCATTTCGCCATTGTCGTGCCCAAAGTATTGAAGATAAAGAACAGTATGGTATCTGCCAGCAAAACGATCAGTATCGGCACTAAAGACGCAAAGGATTCCGTCAGTGCCCCCGGCACACTGTCCGGCAGCTTGATCCGTCCCACATTTTTATTTCGCAGGAAACGGTACAGTTCAACGGTAAGAATAGCCACAACGATCGCAACTAATATACCTTTTCCATCAAAATACGTCACCTGCACCTGGGCGTCGCCGTAGCCCAGCGAGATTGCATCCCCCGCCAACATCATAAATCCTGCGATAGATGTCAGGATCGGTGCAAACACATTCATCTTATATCCTACACACAGATAATATGTAATACCGATACAGACATATAACGCCAGAAACCCCATCGTCACAAGATTCAGCCAGCTCAACTGAACCGCAAATTTTGCGTCAAAAGCCGACCATGCCAGAAGAAAACCGTTCGTCGTCTCCTCTGTCGCCGGATTGGCATTCAATACCGCAACCATACCTCCGAAAAATAGTATCGGTAAAATCGTCATAAAGGTATCACGGATCGCCTTGATATGGCGCTGTGTCGAAATTTTGTTTGCTATTGGCATCAATTTCGCCTCTAAAAGATCTATAAATTTCTGCATACTGCTTCCCTCCTTGTCCACTCATTCGTAAACTCTTCATATTCTATCGTTTTCTTCAGTCTGCCGCCTTCTTCCGATTCTGGCTGTTCCTGACAGATTACCTTCTATTCTCCCAGAAGTTTCTCCACCATCTCAAGCACTGCCTTCGCGTCCATCCTGCCATAGATCTGCGGCTTGATGCTTTCCACCGGCACACTCACATTCTGCTTAATCTGCGGAATCAGATAACGGATCTGCGGCCCCACAAGCACACATGCCGCCCCGTCCAGGTGCTCCGTATACTCCTGTTCCCCATAGGCGGAAACCTCATATTTTCCGCCGCCCTCGTCATTCATCCTCTTTGCCAGCATGGAAGTAGACATACCGCCGTTACACACAAGTATAATTTTTTTCATGCTATTTCCACTCCTTTTCAATTGCTTCTTTATACCAGTAATAAGATTTCTTCGGTTTCCTTACGCAGCCGTTCTCAAAATCGATTCCTATCAGACCGTAGCGCTTTTCACAGCCGTTTTTCCAGGAATACAGATCGAATGGCGACCAGGCAAAATACCCTCTGACATCCACTCCGTCATTCTTTGCATGAATGATCTCCTTTATATGGGAATCCATATAGTCGATCCGCTGATCATCCTCGATCCGGTCCGGCGCGATATCCTCATATAAACCGATCCCGTTCTCCGTGATATAGAGCGGCGTATGATATCTCTCCCAGTAGTTCATAAGCAGCTCATAAATGCCCTTCGGATAGGTCTGCGTTCCCCAGGCAGTCGTCGGCAGATCCGGGTTTTTCGTATATTCATACCAGTCTTTTATGCGGTTGATCACTTTCCCTTTAAATCTTGTACCGGAATTGTTTGTCACAAAACAGGTGTCCCCTTCCTCATTTGCCTTTACAAACACCGGGCCGTAATAATTGCATCCCAAAAAATCCACACGGTTTTTCGCGATCACATCCAGATCCTCTTTTTTCACAAAGGACAGATCAAAGCCCTGGGATCTGATCTTTTCCACCATGTCCTTCGGAAATTCTCCCTTACAGGCCGGATCGCAAACCCAGTTATTTGCATAATTGTCCGCATTCCTCACCGCCTGCAGCGTTTCCGGTTTATCATCGATCGGATACATTGGTTCGGTGGACATGACAATACCGATTTTTCCCTTTATGTTTTCTTTCCGAAACAGATCCACCGCCTTTGCATGGGCAACCATAACATTGTAACAGCACTGGATATATTCCTGGGGATTATGATGCTCCGGCGGGTAATTCCCTGCCATATAACCGCAATGCGTGAACCATTTCGGCTCATTAAAAGTTGTCCATAAATTGATCTTTCCATCAAAAGCCTTATAACAGACCTCTGCGTAATGTACAAATGCATCTGCTGTCGCCGGGTTGAGCCATCCCCCGATATCCTCCAGGTACTGCGGCAGGTCCCAGTGATAGAGCGTCACCAGAGGCTCGATCCCCTGCATATGGCACTCATCCAGCACATCTATATAATGTTTTATGCCCGCTTCATTGACTTCTCCCTCGAGATTTTTGATGATTCGCGGCCAGGCAATCGAAAACCGGTAGGCATTCTGTCCGCCCTCTTTCATCATGCGGATATCTTCTTTGTATCTGTGATAATGATCGCTGGCCACATCCCCGTTTTCATAATTGTTTTTGTGAAGATACACATCCCACATAGACTCAGCCTTGCCGTCCTCGTTCCATGCGCCCTCACACTGATAGGAAGCGGTGGCGCCGCCAAACAGAAACTCTTCCTTATTATCAATATTTTTCATCCCATCTACATTCCTTTCGTTTTTGCTAAAACCCAAGTTATCAGTTTGTGTTTTCCTGACTTTCCTGCTGATGCAGTTTCGAATAGAGTTCCACCATCTCTGCGCCCATCTCAAGAGCCAGTTCCGCACACATCAGATGTCCCATTGCATGGGATAGCAGGATGCTGTTTTCCACTTTCTTCCCATCCGCATAGTTGGATATCAGGCTAAACTGTTCATTGTGTGCCAGACAGGCAGACTTTTTTCCCTCTTCGATCGCTTCAAACGCCTGATCGATCTGTTTTCCCTTTGCCAGCGAAATGGCCTGAACCGCGTAGGAGCGGGCATCTCCGCCATAAGCGATAATCGACATTGCCACACTGTCAATATCGATCACTTCTGCATTGTTTTCCGGATTTTCCATGTCATACCTCCTTCCTGTTTCTAGTAAACCATTTTGAAAAACGATTGTAAAATCAGATTTTACCGTTAAGAAACGGTACTTCACTGTTACATATCACTTTATAAATTCCTGCACAAACTCCTCGTAACTGTCACAGGCGCATATCCGCTTCACTTTTCTGGCATCGTCCAACAGTTCGATAATCACTTCAAACAACTGCATCACATGGGTATTGTTTTCAGCCAGTGAAAACAGAAAGATCAAGCTTACCTCTTTATGGTCTTTTGACCACTCGATCGGATGCTCCAGCGTGGCGACAGCAATACCGGACCGGACAGCCATCTTTTTTACCGGATGGGGAATGGCAAAATGGTTTCCAAAGCAGGTGGCCGCAATCTGTTCCCGCTCCCACACTAAATCTGCATAATGTTCGTCACAGTAACCGTTTTCTACTAACGCATTACACAAAAGCGATATGACTTCCGCCTTATCTTTACATCGGGCATGCGGAAAAAACAGCTTTCTGTCAAACTGGGAGATCGGCAGTTTATTCTTCTTATCGATTTCTTCCAGCTTTTCCAGTTTTTTGGCTATATGCTTAATATCCTCATCGTTAAATAGCGATGAACAGTAAATGACAGGACTCGCAAAATTCAGATTCAAATGAACGGTACTGATGATCAGCTGCGGATCAAACGCATACATTTTTTCCAGACTGTATACCGAAAAAGATTCCACCGTCAGCGCATATGTCGGCAGATTATGACTGAACCTGTTCTTATAATAGCCTATATTGCGGGCGCCTATCGGATCCACGACAGCAATCCTGTATCTGGGCTTTTTCATCTTTTCCACCGCGCACATCAAATGCATCGCTAAAAAACAGGTTTCATCTTCTGAAATTTCATAAGAAAAGGCCTCGGTAAATTTCATGGACAGAAATACACTGATATCATAAATCATGGGAAACTGGCTTTTGATCTCTCTGATCAGCGGATTTTTCACGCTGCTTTTCGGCAGACGGTTATACAGATTGATAAAATGAACCAGAATATTCTTTTTCAGTTCGTCATCTTCAGCAAAGTCAAGACCATAAAAACTGTCAATTTCCGGCAGTGCCCTGTCAACAAAGGCCTGGACACGCTTTTCATCCTGCCCCAAAGTAACCGTATTATTCCATAACAGAGAGGCAACATAATGGTATTCCGCCTCATTTAACTGTATCTGATACCGTTTTTCCAGCTTTTTGCAGAAATCGATACAGATCTCCCGCTGGCTTTCGCTTTCTTCCATCACAACACTGGATGTCATGGAATATCCCTTTTTTATTCTGTCAATCGTCAGTCCAAGATGCAGTACCAGAATCAGTATTTCAATATCCGAAAACCGAATCTCATAGGACTCCGCAAACTGATCGATAAATGACTTGACCTCTTCCAGTTCACAGAATTCAAAATAATGGTTATATTCTGCCACCCGAAAATTGAAACCGCCGATCTCTTCTAACAGGAAATGCGTCATGATGCTTCTCTTTTTCTTTTCACCACACTCCAAAACAAGTCTGTTATTTATCCTCTCAATTTTAGCCTGAAACGTGCTGAGAATCCTTTCATTGATTCTGTCCACATCTCTTTTCAGAGTCGCCTCGCTGATATAATAATTGTCGCACAAATATGCGATATCCGTGTTTTCCGACACCAGTATATATTTTAACAGCGTGATCCTTCTGTTTTCTTCTCCCGTTTCATGATCGATATTCTGAGATATAAAATCCTTATCCTCAATATAATAGCCGCTTCCTTTTTTGGATTTAATAAAATTCCCGTCCGTGCGCACTTCCTGATTGATCGCTTTTATCTCGTTATATATCGTTTTCTCACTGAGATTCAGCTTTTTGGAAAGTACAGAAGCAGTAAACATATCTCCTTCCGAAATAACCCTGATAATCTGGATCTGACGTTTTGATAGCTCCATGATAACCCTCCCCATTTTTTAAGTAGACCATGTTTTCACAGAGTTGTAAAATCAAGTTTTACCGTTAAGAAACGGTATATTCATTATCCGTCCAATAATTTATATGATTACACAGGGCACCTGTCAGCTCTGCTGGCATACTTTTTCCGGGCTGCCTCTGCAGATAAAGCAAAGGCAGACACTGGATAAACCAGTGGCTGCCAATTTCCCATATCATAGTTACCGGCCGGACAGCCGGATTGGATGTTGAGACTTTTACAGTAATTTCCCTGTACATTTCAGACTAACGCTGCCGTCTCTCTGGCGATCGCCAGTTCTTCGTTGGTGGGGATCACCATGACTTTCACCTTACTGTCAGGGGTAGAGATCACCACGTCCTCGCCCCGCTTTTTATTCTGCTCCTCATCGATCCCGATACCCAGATAGCCCAGATATTCACAGACTGCCGCTCTGGTCTCGGCAGAATTTTCGCCGATACCCGCTGTAAAACAGATCGCGTCCACACCGTTCATTGCCGCCGCGTATGCGCCAATATATTTCGCCACCCGGTAGCAATAGGTCTTAACAGTCCTGATCCCTTCCGGCTTCCCCGCATCGCATGCCGCATGCAGATCCCTGGAGTCCGAAGAAAGATAGCCGGACAGACCATACATACCGGACTTCTTGTTTAAGATCGACATAATATCGTCAATACTCAGTCCCTCTTTATGGGCAAGAAATTCAATAATAGCGGGATCGATGTCACCGGATCTAGTGCCCATCATCAGCCCCTCAAGGGGGGTAAGTCCCATGGAGGTATCCACACATTTCCCGTTCTTTACCGCCGATACCGATGCACCGTTCCCGAGATGGCAGACGATAATCTTTGCATCTGTGTAGTCTTTTCCAAGCATTTCCGCCGCCCTTTTGGATACATAGGAATGGCTGGTACCGTGGAAACCGTATCTTCTGATCCGGTACTTCTCATAGTACTCATAGGGGATGCCATACAGATACGCCTCCTCCGGCATGGTCTGGTGGAATGCCGTATCGAATACGCCCGCCTGGGGCACGTCAGGCATCAGCTCTTTACAGGCGCGGATGCCGATCAGGTTCGCCGGATTATGAAGCGGCGCCAGATCGTTGCACTCGGTGATGGCCGCGATCACTTCCTCGTTTATCAGGGTAGAGGAAGCAAATTTTTCTCCGCCATGGACTAACCTGTGGCCCACCGCATTGATCTCGGAAAGGCTTGTGAGTACGCCTGTTTCCTTATCTGTCAACGCGTCAATGACAAGGGAAACCGCTTTCTTATGATCCTCCATCGGCTCCTCGATCTCCTGTTTCTCACCACCCGTGGGCGTGTAAATCAGTTTGCTTCCCTCGATACCGATTCTCTCGCACAGCCCTTTTGCGATGACAGCCTCTGTCTCCGAATCAATGAGCTGAAATTTCAAAGAAGAGCTGCCACAGTTGATTACTAATATTTTCATGGTTTTTTACCTCGATTCCTGTTGTTCTTTTTCCGTTTTCTGTTATTTATCGACCTGCACATGCTTATCGTATTTGGATATGATATATTCCGGACGCCTGGCAGATTCATCCTTCTCCCATTGCATATCCTCGTATTTATAACAATATACCCGATATCGGCGTACTGTATCCAGATGTTATAGGTATCATCCTCCCAGCAGATCCCCAAGACTGTAAGTCTTTTCCGCGGTAAACGAACCCCAGTATCCGGATGCGGCTTCTGTTTTTACATGATCTGTGCCTGCACTGCCGTCAGGGCTACAACACCCACGATATCCTCCCAGGAACAACCTCTGGAAAGATCATTCACCGGTTTGGCGATGCCCTGTAACATGGGGCCGTAGGCTTCTGCCTTCGCCAGTCTCTGCACCAGCTTATAGCCGATGTTGCCGCAGTCCAGATTCGGGAAGATCAGCACGTTGGCTTTGCCGGTTACCTCGCTGAGAGCTCCCTTTGTCTTCGCCACCTTGGCATCCAGCGCCGCATCCAGCTGTAACTCGCCGTCCAGCAACAGGTTTGGATACTGCTCATGGGCGATTCTGGTGGCCTCCACCACCTTGTCCACTAGCGCGTGCTTCGCACTGCCCTTTGTGGAGTGGGACAACATGGCAACGATGGGTTTGCTGCCCACCAGATTCTGGAAGCTTCTGGCGGAAGAATCGGCGATGGCCGCAAGCTCCTCTGCCGTGGGATCCTGATTCAAACCGCAGTCCGCAAACAGGAATGTCCCGCCGTCGCCGTAAGCGCAATTCGGCACATCCATAATGAAAAATCCCGATACCAGCTTTACGCCGGGAGCGGTCTTTAAGATCTGCAGGGACGGGCGAAGGGTGTCCGCCGTGGCATGGCAGGCCCCCGCCACCATACCGTCCGCATCGTTGGCCTTCACCATGATCACCCCGAAAGTCAGATAATCCTTTTTCAGGATCTCCGTCGCCTTCTCCAGCGTCATGCCCTTGGACTTTCTCGTCTCGTACAACAGGTTCGCATACTCATCAAATTTTTCGCAATTTTCCGGATTTACCACCGTAACGCCGTCCAGTTCGATCTCCAGCCAGCCGGCGCCGTCCATGATCTTCTCTTCATCGCCCACCATGATGATGTCCGCGATCCCCTCCTCAAGAATATGGGACGCGGCGATCAGAGTTCTCTTGTCGTTTGATTCCGGCAGAACGATCGTTTTTTTGTCTTTTCTTGCCTTTTCCTTGATGCTGTCAATATAAGCCATCCCCGTATTTTACCTCCTGTTATTTGATCCTTCATGCAAGTATTTTACCGCATCCGTGGCCATTTACAGGATGCGGTAAAATACTTTTTTATTTCTTTCAGTATACCTTTATTTTCCATATCAGACAAGTCAAAAAACAGAAAATTCCTTGTTAAAAAAACATCAATCCAGCTCGAAGATCAGCATTTGTTTTCCTCAGTCATCATCCCACTTGTATTCCCGGATAGCTCCTGTCTGCGCATCGATCTCGTACTCGTATTCCGTGCCTTTGGCCGCAAACTCCAGCTCATAAACCAGTATGCCATCGTCATAGTCCTGTTCTGCCTTTTCAAACCAGACTGCATCTGCTGTTTGCCCCGCGTGGGTAAGTGCGATCTCTTTTGCCTGATCCAGCGTGATGGAGGCAGAAGTATTCCCGGCATTTCCGTTATTCCCGGTATTCCCACTATGCGGTGTGTCCGCCGCTTCCGTCTTGTTTTTCACAATGCCTCCGGTCTGTGCATTGATCTCATATTCGTACTCCGTACTTCCGGCAATAAACTCGATCTCATAGATCAGCAGGCCGTCATCATAGTCCTGTTTTGCCTTTTTAAAGTATACCGCATCCGCGGTCTGCCCCGCGTGGTTCAACGCGATCTCCTTTGCCTGATCCAGCGTGATGGAGACGGAAGTATTTCCACTGTTCTCTGTATTTGCATTATTTCCCGTACCGGAGCTGTTTCCTGCATTCCCTTTATTTCCCGTACCGGAACTGTTTCCTGCATTCCCTTTATTTCCCGTACCGGAGCTGTTTCCCGCATTCACCTCACTGTGGTGATGATTCTCATCGATCTCTTTCTTATTCTTCACAATCGTTCCGGCTAAGGCATCAATATCATACTCATATTCATAACCGCCGCAGTAAAATTCTATCTCATAGACCATAACGCCTTTTTCCAGGTCCATATCCACCTCATAAAAAGCGATATCCGCCTCCGAAATTCCGGCATGGCCGAAAGCGATCTGTTTTGCTTTTTGTTCCCCGATATATGCCTTATCGCTGGCATTTCCCATAGCCGAAACTTTCGTCATCTCTGCTTCTGTTGTCGTAATCAGCAGATTCAGCTCATTGATGGAAAGGGGAGCCAGCTCCTCAAAAGTATGCCCCTGCTTGCTTTCCAGGATCTGCTCGATCAGCTGTGCCTTCCCCGGCGTGATACCATACTGATCAGCCTCTTTCTGCAATGTGCTCTTTTCTGTCAGTGTCTGACTTAACACGGCTCCCGGAAGACCGCCGGATTCCAGTACTTTGTTGACTTCTTCGGTCAGTTTTCCCTGCAGTGCAGCGCCCTTTTCTGGATCCTCATTGTCCACACTGATCAGGATAGAATTTGCCAGTTCGTTCAGATAACCGTTACGCAACATGGAACCGATCAGGGCATTGACTGCCACATTGATGTCACTCCCCGAAAAATCCATATCCCCGATCACGATTTCTCCGTCCTGATTCAGGGCTTTTACCTCCAGCACCCTGTCTTTCCCATTCACCATGATCTGAAGGCTGGGATTTACCTCCAGCGACACGGTAGAAGCCACCCTGTGGTTAAACTGATAGGTACTCAGCCCAAACCCGCCGCCAAACACCAGAAGCAGGCATGCCGCTGCCGCCAGCACATATTTTACAGTACTCTTCTTTTTCCTTGTTTCTTCCATCATGATCACCTGTCCCTTCTCTATTTTGCAGTCAGAGAGGATCACATCACAGATATCCGGAACAGCATTCGCATATGCCTGTCTGATTTTTGCAGTTTCATCAGCTTCTCTTATCTTCATTGCTCTCCTCCATCCATTTTTGCAGTTTTTTCAAAGCTCTGTTATACCTTGAAAGAATCGTGGAAAGGGGAGCTTCCAGCAGTCTTGCAATCTCCCTGTGCTTAAATCCGGCCACCGCGTGGAGCACGACGATCTGTCTCTCTTCGTCCGACAGCGTCCTTAGACACTCCGCCAGAATCAGTTTATCCTCAGCGGACATGTTCTGATTGCCACTGATATAGGTTTCCCAGTCCTCTTCGGGAATATCCGACCGCTTCTGGTATTCTCTGAGCTTCTGCAGACACAGATTCCTCGTGATCGTAATGATCCAGGCCATCGGCTTGCCATCCGGAGAATACTTCCAGACCGCGGACCAGACGAGCACATACAGATCGTGCATCACATCCTCCGCATCCTGCACATTTTTTAAGACAGACAGAGCATACCCGAAAACGGACGCACTCGTCCTGCGGTACAGTTCTTCCAGCGCCTTCAGATCCTGATTTCTCATGGCTGAAAGGCACTGCTCGACCTGACCTGCATCGCAGTTTTCTTTTCTGTTGTCCGAAGGCGCCAAGCTGAACATCCTACTGTTTTACCCCTTTCCCTTAGTTAATGCATAAGCAGGTGGTTTTATTGCATGGTTTTTAAATTATTTTCAATTTTCTTCTCCGGCCCGCTCCCGGCAGTTCCCGACATACTTCCTCCGGCCCGCCACTCGCTGCGCGGCCCGCGCGCCTTCTTACCGGCATATTCCTCTGTATGAGCCTGTGCATCAAAAAGCGATGCGAAACCTGAATTCACATCGCCTCTCAAAAGCTCCCGGCTATTCAAAGATATTGGTTATATCCCCATCATCGTCAGCTTTTTCCCGATCTTTTCACCGATAAACTCTCCCACCTTTTCTTTTGGCATCTGCAGGGAAAACGCCAGTTCCCCGAACAGATTCTCCTCCGCCATCTGCAGATACCGCTCATCGCTGCTGGTCACTTTCTTGCCTCTTGAAAGCCTGTCCATCTTTCGGGAGTATAACGTCTTGATGATCCGCACCCACTCTTTACAGTCGCAGGTCCGCATGGTCTCCTTATAGATCTCCTCCCGCCGTTTCTCATCGCCGATTCTCAGCGCATCGATTTCTTCCATTTCATTGATCAGCGCATCGCTCTCCTGCTTTGTCATAATCGGCCGGATCACTACTTTATCGCTGTCCACAGCCGTGTAAAGTTTACTGTTCCTCCCGTATACCGGAACCAACGTGTAATACTCCTTATCGCTGCTGCCAATCGACAGGGGCCCGATATCCTCTATCTTACATACCCCTGTGTTTCCATACACAACATAGTCTCCTACTTTAAACATAGTTTCACCTTTCTGTCCAAAAATCATGCCGCATCACGCGAAATGATCCACGCTGTCACTCTTTTCCCCTGCTTCTCCCAAAAACCTCCGCCCTGTACTTGTTCACTTTCTAAAAAAACCATCCACTTTTTCAGTAAGCGAACGGATTTTTATTGATACTGCCTGCTGGTTATGTTATATTTATTTTAACAGATTTTTCAGCATTTTGTAAGTCAATAATTCAATTTTTTTCAAATTTGGCATTATTGTCAAATAAATTATGTAAACTTTTATGCAATTTTACAAGAAAGATGAATTTTATCATGAAAAAGCACATTTTTCCACTGTTTTTCCATATATTTTTATTGATTATGACAACCCTGTCGCTCACAGGATGCGGCAATTCTTTTCCTGATTTTCCGACAGTTCCGGAGGAGGAAAAGGAAGACTTACCTGGTACAGAAGATGAGACCGGTAAATCCGACGCCCCTGCGCCTTTTTCCCATGCCGGGCGGCAGGCAGCTCCCGGAAACACAGACTACGTTTTCCCCGAAACCTCCCCTTTTATTGACGACACCGGAAAGTCCATGCAGCGGGACGGCAGTTATCTTTACAGTTACTATGAAGGCCGGCTGATCCGCTTTGATCAGGAAACAGGAAAGACCGATGTCCTCTATCAGACTGCCGCCACCCACCTGTTAGATTTCTGCCTCTACGAAAACGATATCTACTTTGTGGAACGGCCGGGATACGATTCACTGGATGACAAAGATACGTGCCTTATGCGGATCGGAAAGGACGGCAAAAACTTCGCCCTGCTGCAGGAAGACATTATCAATGCCGGAACATTCAGAGACTATACCAACTATACCATCGATCTGTACGACAATATCATTTATCTGCTCCACAACAGTCACCGGTACGATAACGGAGACTATATTACGGAGACCTCCAATGTATACTACCGGCTGGAGCCGGACGGTACTGTCAGCGAGGCTTCGGAAAAAGAAACGCTCTATGGCATGCTGCCCTATCGCTTTTCTCCTGTCAGGAATTCCGACTTTCCGTCCTTTCCCTATGCCATGCGCAACTATGGTTATTTTTTTATACAGGATTCTCAGGGAACGCTGTACCGCATGGAACCCGTGAGCGGCGTCAGGGAACCTCTGGGCTTTCATGCAGAAGCTGTCTCCCGGTTGTCTTTTTCCGGAGATCTGATCGCACTGTATTCCTATTTTGACTTCGATATTTCCCTGTACAGCCTCACAGACAAAACTTTTGTCGAGGCGGACTTCCCTTTCGCTGAATCCATCACCTACTCCGCCACTTTTCCCTCGAAGCAGGGATTTTTCTGCTGCTTCACTTTATGGAAACAGAAATCCGCCTCCGAAGAATCCGTTCCCTGTTTTACTGTCCTGCATATCTTGCCGGACGGTTCTGTGGAGACACTGTTTTCTGATACCGACCAGGCTCTTGCAGGCAGCATAGACGATCTGGTCTACAGAAGCGACAGCTGTGTCGACGACGGTTTTTTCTATTTCTACAACAAGAATGAGACGCGTGGCAGACTGATGCGGCTTTCCCTCAAAGAACAGAGAAAGCCCTCTCCGGAGGAACTGGATACCTGGTCCATCTGGCCTGCTTCCTCCCCTGCCTCTGTCCGGGCGGAAGAACGAGATGATGAGACAGCGATCGGAGACGCAGGCTCCGTCTCCTGTTCCACAACAAAACTTTTTCTCGAGGAAAAGACAGAAGCCGACCGTCTGATCAACCGGTCTCTCACCGAGGTCTACACGGATTTTGATGCTAACGTAAAGAGCGTTATTGAAGAAGAAGAAAAACAGCTTGAGGAGGATCCGGAATTTTACGAGGGGTTTGACTATGCCGCCAGATACGATTTTTCCCTCTCTGTGTTCCTGGACTATATGGATGATGATACCGTCTCTTTCTGCTGCAGCTACTACCAGTATTATGCTTACGCCGCTCACGGCTACTACTGGAACGATTACTATGTGTTCGACAGAAAGACCGGCGAGAGGCTTTCTTTCGAGGATTTTGCCGGGGACTCCTCCTCCATCTTGAAGACCGCGCGCCCTTATGTGGAAAAGGCAGCGGGATGGGAATTTGATCAGGAAATGCTTCTGGATATCTCCCGCTTCTCCCTCTCGGAGGATGGGTACACGCTGTACTTCGCGCCCTACGATATCGACTGCTACGCCGCCGGATCGTTTCTGATCACGATCCCCTATGAGGCGTTTGAAAAGGAATTATAGATCTTCAACGATTTTCCGGTATTACATAAGGAGGAATTTCTCTTATGAAAAAAATATATTTTCCCTGTCTGCTGATATCTCTCCTGCTTCTGTCCGCATGTGCGCTGACCGGATGCGGTGATGGCCGTGGCGACAGTGTTTCTGAGAACATCGAGCTTTCCACCGGGAAAATAAACGATACGGATTCTGTTTTTCCAAAAGCAGAACCTTTTATCGACGATACCGGAAAACCCATGCAGCGCCACGGAGATTATCTCTACAGCTATTATGACGGCAGGCTGATGCGCACCCACAAAGAAGACGGCGAAACTTCCCTTCTGTACCAGACAAGCCCAAACAGCAGGCTGCGGTTCTGTTTTTATGAAGATCTTATCTATTTTGTGGAGCGGACAGGCTATGACTCACCAGATAACGCAGATACCGCTCTTTACCGGATGGAGAAGGACGGCAGCGGCCTGACGCTTTTACAGGATCATATTGTAAATGCCGCTCCGCTTCGATTTATCACATACTTTGGAGAGGGCAAATATAATATCGACGAATATGATATTGATATCTATGATGATATTATCTATCTGCTCAACTATACCTATCATTCTCAGGATGGAGAACCTTTCTCCAAAAGTGCCAATGTATATTTCAAACTGGAAAAAGATGGATCTGTAAACAGAATCGCAGAGGAGGATACCCTTTATGGCAGACTGCCGGAGGGTTTTTCAGCAGTCCGCAATACTGACAGTCCGACACAGTCTGATTTTCCCTCCCTGCCCTATTTTATGCGCAATTATGGCTATCTCTTTGTGAAAGACGACAGTGATATGTTATGGCGTATTGATCCCGTAAATGGCTTTCAGGAAAACCTTTCCGTCGTTGTGGCGGATTCTTTTACTGATTATGCATTCTCCGGTGATACGATTCTTTTCTATTCCTGTTCCGGAGGCGGTCTTCTCCTTTTCAGGCTCTCCGACAGGGCAATCATTCCGCTTTACTACTATGCATTGGATCATACGATCCAAAGCTGCGTTTTTACCGCTGAACAGGGATTTTACTACTGTTATAACTATCATTATGATTCTCTCTTTCCCGATGAAACAAATTCTCACTTTACTGTCACAAATATCCTGCCGGATGGTTCCGATACTTCTTTGTTGTATTATACATTGCCTGAGGAAAATCAGTCTGATCTTGCCGCCATCCGATATGACAGCTGTCCTTTCGGAAACTGTTTTTACTATTTTAAGGCAGAGGAAGCGCAGCATTCCCTGATGCGGCTTTCTCTCACAACCTCTGACGAATCATCCGAATCGAAAACCACTGCTGATACCGTTTGCAGCTGGTCTGTCTATTCTGCTTCCACACCGGCAGTTATCATAACAGAGGAAAAAGATGAAAAAATCGAGCCCGGAAATTTCTGTTCCATTTCCCGCTCTGTAAAAAAGCTTTCCTTGGAAGAAAAGACCGCTGCTGATAAACTGATCAACCGGTTTCTAAACAAAGAAGCCTATGAAGATTTTGAAGCATATATGGAAGACATGATACAGAATGAAAAGATCCGCCTTGCCGAAAATCCTGATTATTATAAACAGTATGACGAGCCCTATTCCATTGATTTTTCTCTCACCACCACCTGTGAATACATGGATGATGATACCATTTCCTTTTGCTGTGCTTACTACGAGTACTTTTCCGACATGGTGCACAGTTCTCACTGGTGCCACTATTATACCTTTGACAGGCATACCGGAGAGCGTCTCTCTTTTGAAGACTTTATCGAGGACACCGATCTTATCCTGACTGTGGCCGCTCCCTATGTGGAAAACAAAGCCGACTGGAGCTTTTCGCCGGAAAGTATTCTGGAGCCTGACCGGTTTTCCCTGTCAGCAGACGGTTACACTGTGCACTTTTCTCCCTATGAAATCGGCCCCTATGCATCCGGCCATATTACTGTTACGATTCCTTACAGTGCCTTTTACTAACCTTTTACGGCTCTCTTCTCAATGTCTCATAATTATACCGATCTGCCTCAGAGACCTTCTCCGTGCGGATCTCGCCATCCTGGCTGCTGAGCAGCAGGTGGCTGTTTGCCAGATAGAAAGAAAGATCGTCCGCCCAGGCATGAAACATCTCGTCGTCATACCGGAGATTTTCGCCGAACTCGAATCTGCTGCCTGCAATCTGTCTGATCTCCTCTACTTCAGGAAAGCGGTTCTCTCCGCTGCGATTCTCAGGGCGGCCTTCCCCAAAACGGTACACCTGATAGCTGTACTCGCCGTAGGTGTCTCTGTCTTCGACATGCAAAGTCAGAATATAATTTACTCCTTCCGCATCTCCGACATAAATATTGTTCCAGCCGGCCCGCGCCGCATGGGCAAACTCCGATCCCAGAACAATACCGTCTGCATCCTTAAAAAGCACTACGCCGCTCTCCCCGTCCCCGATATTGCCGATGTAGACCTCGATCTGTTCCATGCCGGTACCGTCTCCGTGGAAGACATGGCATAATAGTTTTCCAGTACTTCCTCCGCCGTCATCTGCTGATCTCTCTCCACGGTCTCCATATACTGATTCCACTCCTGACTGCCCTCCGCTGGCCTCTCATCGGAAAGTTCTTTATTCTTTAACCGCTCCGTCGACAGAGAATACAGCCCGCTCCCCGTATCCTTCGAAAGAACGTCGGTATAGGATGTGACAGCACTCTCCGATGCCTCTCCTGACGTCTCTTCCTAATCCTGCATTGACGTCTGTTCCGAGGCCGACGGCGATGTCCCATCCGCCCCTGCCGCTGTTCCAGCGGGGCTCTGTATCTGTATCAGCTTTGCCGTAACACCGAAGCCAAACTCTGACAGAAAGATCTCCGCCTCCTCCGCGCCAAGCTCCACCCAGATATCATAATGCTCTGCATCCACCGACAAAACCTCCACAGCGGCAAAAAGCACCTGCTCCGGTGTAGCTTCCTGTGCAGATAGATAGATCTCCTCCGTACTGTCCGCGTTCGGATCATGGAAAAGCTCCAGCGTATCCCCGGCTTTTGCCTGATCCGCCATGCCGAGAGGCACCGCAAAGAGATATCTGTCTCCTTCCCTTCTCTCCAGGGAAAAGCCCTCTCCCATGACCTGAATGCTCTCTGCCGCTTCTTCCGGCATGGCAGCAAATCGGTACAGTGTCTTTCCATACTGTTCCGTAGCAGCTAACTGTACCTCCTGATCCGTTGAAAAAGTGATCCGCAGCAGATCTCCTGACAAAATGATCTGCTCCGCATCCCGCTCCAGATAGAGGGAAACATCCTTCGCCTCCGGCAGCACCACGTCCCCATAACCCGGAATGCGCACAATCGTCTCCTGTACGTTCTTCGCCTCCCCGGTCTGTATCACCACGCCATAAAAGATATTCTCATTCTCCTTTGCCTTCGCCGGATTGGCAAGAAAAGCCACGGAAAGTACGGCGCTTAAGAGCGCCGCCCCGCCCACAAACAAAGCCGCAGGTTTTTTATAGTGCAGCACATTCTTAACCCTGCTTCCGGTATCACTCTCACCGAAAGCAATCGGGATTCCTTTCACGATCCTTCCGCCTGCCGCCATATTTAACAGGGAAGCTGAATACTCTTTTTTTACCTTACTGCCAAGTTTCCTGATCACCGCTTCATCACAGGACATTTCCATATCCCTGCCGCTGAGTAAAAAGGCGGCCCACACAAGGGGATTGAACCAGTGTAGTATAAGCGCCAGCCAGGCGAGCAGCCTGAATACCGCGTCCCCGCGTTTTATGTGAATCTGTTCATGTAACAGAATATACTGTTCTTCCTCCTCTTCCATTTTCTCCGGCAGATAAATACGCGGATGAAGCAGCCCGCAGACAAAAGGCGAGCCTTTTTTCCGAAAGCGGTAAATATTCTCCTTTTCCTGTACGGCATCTGCCAGGTACCTGCGAAATCTCCGGAGAGAGAGCATGCTGTAGATTCCCATGCTCATAACCCCGAGAAGCCATAGATAAGCGCCCACCGTCAGGTAGATCTGCATCGGATTGACAGACGCCTCCCTGTTCTCCGCAGGCAGGATTTCATTGACAACCTCACTGATACCGGGCACAGGCAGGGCTACCTCCGGCTTTTCCCAGTACCCGATGTCCTCCGCAATATATTCCATTCTCCCTTCCACTGCCGGCTCGTTTTGCAGCACGCCCAGCAGAGATACAGTCAGAGAAAAAGAAACCGGACAAAGCAGTCTGAACAGTACCACCGCCCAGAGGGCATAAGAAAATATCCTTGGCGCTTTTTTTAACAGAAGTCTCGAAAGAATCACGGCCAGAATCATCACGCTGGCCGTCAGGCTCATATTTAATACAAGAATAAAAAATTTTTGCAGTCCCTGCTCAAATATCTGCAGCATCATTGTCTTTTTCCTCATACTCTTCGATCAGTTTTTTCAGTTCCGTTATCTCTTTCTCGCTGAGCTTTCTCCTGCGGGAAAAGGCGGCCAGAAAGATCGGCAGCGAGCCCCCGAAATGTTCTTCCAGAAACTGTTCACCTCTGGCCACCTGGAACTCCTCCTTTGTCATGCGCACCACTACCGTGCCATTCTCATTAGCAAACAAATTTCTGTCGCAGAGTCTTTTTAACATCGTGTAGGTGGTCGTCCGTTTCCAGTTAAAAACCCCCCCGCACAGCTTTACTAACTCCCCGCTGGCAACGGGCGCCTTTTCCCAGATCAGGTCCGCAAATTTCTGTTCCATTTCTCCCAGTTTATATTGCTGCATTGTGGTCTCCTTTTTCCTGCTTATTTCCGCGGACAAAATGCCGGGGTTACCTGGCATTAGCCAAAGCAGCCGTGCTTGCAGGCAAACTTCTTCACCTCAGATATCTATTGGCGACTGCCGCGAAGGTGAAATACATAATATTTTCCGGATATCCTGTATAGAAATTGGTATAAATAGTATCCGACAGCAAAAGCCGTCTAATGATATTAGACATTTTTAGTCTAACATCATTAGACGGCTTTGTCAAGGATTCCACATGGGATGAAAATATTTTACGCAGCTTACCGGTCGCTCAGGCTCTTCAAAAGCAAAGCTGCCTGAAGCCTTACCTCAGACCGGATCTGTATAATGCTCCTGCACCGCCTCAGGCAGTTCCTCATACTGCACCTCACTCCATTCGACAACGCCACGAACGGGTTTTAACGTCAGGCGGATAAACGCTCCCTCCCGCAACTCTCTGGATGCCCCAAAGGTGATATCCTTTCCGCCACCCTTTTCATCGTAAGCGGGAAGCGTATAAGAATAAGCCATTCCTCCCTGCATATCAATCACGCCGTCCCGGGGTCCGCCCTCCTCCAGTTTACTGTTGTCGATCTGCGCGTAATAATATGTGCCGCCTGCTTCTGAAAAAAAACATTGCCAGATACAAATAAGACTGCCAATCAGCACTGCCGCCACCGCTATCCCAACTATTGTTTTTTTCCTCATGTTCCTGTCCTCTCTTTCTTTTTCCTCAGCTCCATCCAAAAAATGTGCATGGAATCAAATCCTCTGGACATGATGCGTTTCGCGTTGCATATTTGCTTTACGTTACACAGATGTCCATATTGCCGCTTTCCTCCTGGCTTTCTGATATTCTGCCACACCGACCTTTCATAAATCTAACACCAACCTTACATAAACCTTATTTTCAATCCTCTTTCATTGCCAGACATACTTTTTATCCTGCCAGGAACGCTTCTCTCTTTCATGCAGCTGGCACATTTCCCCATATTTCCAGCATTTTGGGACATCCATGCTTTTAGCCGCTTTATCCGTATTTCAAAAGTATGTCAGCAGAGCTGACAGGCCTCCTGCGCGGTGCATGGCGAAAGAAAATCTCCCTGCCCGCATATGACCCACACGCCGCCTTAACGACATATTCCTCTGTGCAGGCCCGCGCAGAAAAAAACAGGAACTGCACCGCAGCTCCCGTCTCAATCATACACAATTATTTACTTTTCTGGAAAAGACAACTTCATAGCCATTCTCTTTCCATAACTCTTCTGACCTTATCCGAACAACTCCCTTGTCTTCTCCATGCGCTTAGCCACAGGCACATGGAAAGGGCATCTACTCTCACAGCTCTTACAGCCGATGCAGTCCGAAGCGTTTGCCTTCAGATCGCTGTAGTGGGCCCGCACCGTCGCCGGCACCTCCTCCTGCATGGTTGCAAGATCGTACAGCTTATTCACCATGGCGATATCGATCTTTTTCGGGCAGGGCGCACAGTGACCGCAGTAGGTACACTGCCCTGTGGAAAAGGCATGTTTCGGCGCAGCCGCCAGCACGCTGGCGTAATCCTTTTCCTCCTCCGTCGCCCCCTCATAGGCTGTGGCAGCATATACATGTTCCGGCGTATCAAAACCGGCCATCACGCTGGCCACCGCCGGTCTTGTCAACGCATAGTGCAGACACTGCACCGGCGTCAGCGCCACGCCGAAGGGCGATGTCTTTGCATCGAACAGACGGCCTCCCGCGTAGCCCTTCATCACCGTGATCCCCACATTCTGCTGTTCACAGAGTTTGTACAGTTCCTCTCTGAGGGGATCTATCCCTCCCAGATTCTCATCGTATGTATCTGCAAAATACTGATCCAGATCCCGCACCGCCGGCATCATATCAAAAGCCGGATTGACGCTGAACAGAATCATCTCGATCTCCCCCTGCAGTGCTGCCATCTTCGCCACCTCCGGGTTGTGGGTGCTCAGACCGATGTGACGGATCCTCCCTTCCTCCTTCAGGGCACGCACATAATCCATGAACTCGCCGCCTGTCACCGACTTAAACTCGTCCGGTTCATCGATAAAATGTATCATGCCGAGGTCCATATAATCGGTCTGCATCCGCGAAAGCAGATCCTCAAAGGCAGGCTTCACCAAAGCCAGATTCCTTGTCCGCACATACTGGCCGTTTTGCCAGGTGGAACCGATATGCCCCTGGATGATCCACCTGTCCCTTCTTCCCTTCAGTGCCGCCCCGATATTGGAACGCACATTCGGCTCGGACATCCAGCAGTCCAAAATATTGATCCCTTCTTTCTCGCAGGTATCAATAACTTCCTTTACCTCCTCCGTATTATGCCGCTCCAGCCATTCGCCGCCAAGTCCGATCTCGCTCACCTTAAGTCCTGTTTTTCCTAATGTTCTGTACCTCATCTTTTTCCTCCGTTTTCTGTATTTATTTTATAAATTCTTCATAATGCTCTTTATATGACTTCTTTTTCAACTTTTCCACCTTCCCATATAAAACAAGAGCGTAAGCTATATATAATAGACTTGCGCCCTGATTATTGCTTACTATTTAATTCTTTCTTACTTATTCTTTGATCTCATCAATTTCTGTTAAGTTCACGCACAACGATTTTCGTCACTGCTGACAGCGGAACATGGTTCAAGTCCCACTTTCAGTTATTCTCATCATTTAATGCCGGCAGCGGGACTTGAACCCGCACGTGGTTGCCCACAACAGATTTTGAGTCTGCCTCGTCTGCCATTCCGACACGCCGGCTGATTTTTATGCAGACATTATAAATAGCCTTCCATCCTGCAACGAAAATAATCATACCATATTTACCTGCTCTTGGCAAGCGGGAAAATCTTTATAACACCTTATTTTTTACAAAACCCGATAGCCAATCCCTTCTTCCTGTGTTAGAATAGATATGGTTTTAAGATGTGAAAAAGAAAGGGGATCTGACAAACTATGTTTATCACAAATGACATTAAATATCTCGGCGTAAACGATTATGACATTGACCTGTTCGAGGGACAGTACGATGTGCCAAACGGCATGGCCTACAATTCCTATGTGGTCTGCGATGAAAAAACGGCAGTATTTGATACGGTAGACGCAAGCTTTACCGATGCCTGGCTGAAAAATCTGGAAGAAGCGCTCTCCGGAAAGTCTCCGGATTACCTGATCGTACAGCATATGGAACCGGATCATTCCGCAGGTATTCACATTTTTATGGACAAGTATCCGGACGCCATGATCGTCGCTACTGCTCAGGCGTTCCGTATGATGAAACAGTTCTTCGGGGAAGAGTTTGAGGACCGCCGTATTATTGCTGTGGAAAAAAGTACGCTTTCTCTCGGCAGACATACTCTCACCTTTGTCACCGCGCCGATGGTGCACTGGCCTGAGGTCATGGTAACCTGGGATAATGTGGACAAAGTCCTGTTTTCCGCTGATGCCTTCGGAAAATTCGGCGCTTTGGATGCAGACGAGGACTGGGTCTGTGAAGCCCGCCGCTATTACATCGGTATCGTCGGAAAATACGGTATGCAGGTGCAGGCGCTTCTCAAAAAAGCTGCCGATCTGGATATTCAGAAGATCTGCCCGCTGCACGGTCCCATCCTGACGGAGGATCTGGGCTACTATCTGAATCTCTACCATATCTGGTCCTCCTACGGCGTGGAGTCTGAGGGCGTTATGATCGCCTACACTTCCGTTTACGGCCATACAAAAGAGGCAGCAGAGCTGCTTGCAAAAAAACTGGAGGAAAAGGGCTGTCCGAAAGTTGTCCTCACCGATCTGGCAAGAGAAGATATGGCGGAAGCCGTGGAGGACGCTTTCCGGTACGGGAAACTGGCGCTCGCCACCACCACCTACAACATGGACATCTTCCCCTTTATGAAGCAGTTTATCGAGCATCTGACAGAGCGTAACTTCCAGAACCGCACCATCGCTATCATCGAAAACGGTTCCTGGGCTCCCGCTGCCGCCCGCACGATTAAAAAAATGTTGGAAAACAGCCAGAATATTACTTACGCAGAGACCACTGTCACCATCAAATCCGCTATGACCGAGGAAAATAAAGCGGAACTGGACAAACTGGTGGAAGAATTGCTGTAGGTAGAATCTCCTCTATGCTTCAGCAAACGGCGCTATGTCTCCCCGCCGGATACATAGCGCCGTTTTGTTATAGATCTGATTGAGGTTTATCTACTACTCTACAGGCAGATTATGTTGTTTCAGAAAAGACAGTTTATCCCAATCTGTCCCTCGTTGAATCTGTTTGTCTTTTGGTTTCAGAGTATTCCGGCCGGCTTCAAATATTCAGCTTCCCATACACATCCAGCGTATCAAAGGTCGCAAAGTAATCCTTCGGCGTCTCCGCCCGGCGGATCAGTTTTACGCTGCCGTCCTCCTGCAGCAGAAGTTCCGCGGAACGCAGTTTCCCATTGTAGTTATATCCCATGGAAAAGCCGTGTGCGCCGGTATCATGGATAAACAGATAATCTCCCATCTCAATTTCCGGCAACTTCCTGTCTATGGCAAATTTATCATTATTCTCACAGAGAGAACCTGCCACATCATACTGATGATCGCAGGGCGCATCCTCCCTGCCCAATACGGTGATATGGTGATACGCGCCGTACATGGCCGGACGCATCAGGTTTACCGCGCAGGCGTCCACTCCGATATATTCTTTATGGATATGCTTCTCATGGATGGCCTTCGTCACAAGGGCGCCGTAAGGCCCCATCATGAACCGTCCCATCTCCGTATAGATTGCCACGTCTCCCATACCTGCAGGAATCAGGATCCTTTCGTAGGCCTCCTTTACGCCCTCGCCGATCACTTTGATGTCATTGGGCGTCTCCCCCGGTCTGTAGGGAATCCCTACGCCGCCGGAGAGATTGATAAAAGCAATGTGAGCTCCCGTCTCCTCTTTCAATTTCACCGCCAGCTCAAACAGTTGTCCCGCCAGCACCGGATAATACTCGTTGGTCACAGTATTGCTGGCCAAAAATGCATGAATGCCGAAATGCTTCACACCCTTTTTCAGCAATATCCTGTAAGCCTCCGTCATCTGATCCGGCATCATGCCGTATTTGGAATCGCCTGGGTTGTCCATAATACCGTTGCTCATCCGGAACACGCCCCCCGGATTGTAGCGGCAGCTCATGGTTTCCGGCAGCTTCCCGCCGCAGGCCTTTTCACAGAAATCGATGTGAGTAATATCATCCAGATTGATGATCGCTCCCATCTCATTCGCATACGTGTACTCCTCCGCCGGCGTATCGTTGGAAGAAAACATCACCTGTTCTCCCTTCAGGCCGATCGCCTCGCTGAGCATCAGTTCTGTCATGGAAGAACAGTCCGCCCCACAACCGTACTCCTTAAGAATCTGCATCAGATACGGGTTCGGCGTCGCCTTCACCGCAAAATATTCCCGGAATCCGGGATTCCATGAGAAAGCGTCTTTCACAGCCTTTGCATTTTCCCGTATGCCTTTCTCATCATAGATATGAAACGGCGTCGGATATTTCTCTGCGATCTCCTCCGCCTGTGATTTTGTGATAAATGGTATTTTCTGCATTCTTTCTTCTGTCCTTTCCTGCAACCTGTCCGCTCAGACAACCTGTCATGCACTAAGACAGTTTTTCATTCTGTCTCTTCCTGCTTTTTCTTCCCCAGATCAACATACATATGCGTTGTGGAAATATCGGAATGCCCGAGCATCTCCTGTACGCTCTTTAAATCCGTGCCGCTTTCCACCATATGGGCCGCAAAGGTATGACGCAGCGTATGCGGCGTAATGTCTGTTGAGATTCCTGCTTTTTTCGCATAGCTTTTTACCAGTTTCCAGAACCCCTGTCTGCTCATCGGCATACCTGAACAATTCACAAACAGAATATCCTTTGCCTCATTGGTCACCATATGATCTCTCACCTTCGCCAGATATCTCTGCAGCGCTTCTCTCACCTCATTGCCGAAAGGGATCATTCTCTCCCTGCCGCCCTCTCTGCAGATCAGAAAACCCATGTGCATGTTCACATCCGAAAGTCTCAGGCTGATCAGTTCCGATACCCGTATCCCAGTGGCATACAGAAGCTGTAACATGGCGTTATCCCTGATCTCCTTATCGGAATCTCCCGAAGGCTGGTCAAGCAGTCTCTCCATCTCTTCCGCCGAAAGAATATCCGGCGTCCTTCGCTTAACCTTCGGCGCTTTCAGGCATTCCGAAATATCTTCCCGTACCAGCCCTTCCTTTAAAAGATAATGGTAAAAAGCCCTGATGGAAGCAATACTCCGGGATATTGTTGAAGCCTTAAATTTCTTCCGCTCCATATAGGCAATATATCTTTTCAGATTCTCCTTCGTCACTTCATGAACCTCAGGGGAACCCGCTGTTATCTCAAGATAGATACGCAATTTTGTCAGATCGCGCCTGTAGGACATCTCCGTATTGTGAGAGGTCTTCCTGATATTGTGCAAATATGAAATAAAAGAATCGATTTCCCGTTCCATGTTTTACCGTACCTTTCCCCACAGATCTCTGTGGGTTCCTCATGACCATCTTTCCGTATTCATGAAGTGATGAAAAGCTTTGTCTGTCTTTCTCACGACTATTTTTCATCATAGTATATTTTTCATGGAAAAGCAACGCAAAAATCAAAAAAGCCGCAATACCAGTTTCAGTATTCTTGGGTTGATATATGCCTCTACAAAACAGCCTGCTGCAATGAGCGTAATGGCGGTCGTCATATTTAACCCCTTCTTCAGAAGAAACCTGAACCTGTCTCTCCCGGAAATCCCACCCGGAATTCCCCGGAAATACAGATTTTTACACAGTTCACAGCATTTTAATGACAACATCAGAAATGCCGGAATCAGAATAAGCTGCTGCGGCAGCAGACTCCCCAGAACTAAAAGTATCCCTTTCACGCCGTAGCGTATCATGCTGCCAGCAGTTAAAATCCCTATTGCCAGACCGCTCCACGCCTGATAAAAATACGCCGCTACGCCGCCCAGATAAGTCGTTGCCAGAACTGTAAGCAACGCCGCCATGCCCAGCCGCTGCATAAGGACAGCGGTCAGAAGCTTACCGGTGTCCGGCTCCAGATATTTCACAGGCCCCAGCGTATAGCTGTCCAAAAAGCCGGTATGATAAAGCAGGCTCTCCTGCTTTAAGATCATACCCAAAATCCCCGCAAAAAATCCAAAAAATAATGTATACAGCAGTTTTGCCATCTGCTCTGCTTCTTCTGATTGTCTGAAGATACGAAGACCATTCTCCGTATTTTTTTGTCTTATCAAACTGATTGCCATAAAGAAGGACTTCCTATATATTCCATTTAATATATGAGAAAGTCCCCCCAGGTATGCCAGCATGTATCAGATAAATAATTTTTACAGTCTTCCGTCCGCCAGAAAACTTTTATAAGTCATGATCGCGCTGACTGTTTTGGAATCCTCGATTTTTCCGTCGTAAATCATCTGTACAAGTTCTTCCAGTTCCACAGCCTTCACATCGATAAACTCGTCCTCATCCAGATGCTGACTTTCACGGCGCTTTAAATCCCTGGCCAGATAAATATCGATTTTTTCATTGCAGAAGGCCACTGTCGTATAGATGCTAAGTAAAAACTGCACCTTTCCTGCAATATAACCGGTCTCCTCCTCCAGCTCCCTGGCCGCCGCCGTCTCAGTGGGCTCATCCACACTGTTCCTGCCCCCTGCCGGTATTTCCAGGGTATAACGATCCAGTGCGTTTCTCCACTGACGCACCATCAGAAGCTTGCCGTCCTCCCTGACGGCCAGCATGGCTGCAGCACCTCTGTGCCCGATAAAATCCCATTTTACCACATTCCCATTGGGAACCTGCACTGTATCCTGATAATAATCGATAATCTTTCCGTTCTGTACAAGCGTCCTCTCAAGGCGTTTAAATTCTTCCGACATGATATCTCCTGGCCTTTCCTTCCCACCGAATTCTTTGCATTTTCTGTTCAGCTGACAGTCTCATTTATAACTTATGGCATTTGTGGCATTTCAAATCTGTTCCAGTATTTTATCAATGCTGACTAATTTCACACACAATATAAACAGTTTCGTAGCTTCTTTCATCTCCGCCAGAGAGGGATAAGAAGGGGCAATTCTGATATTGCTGTCTTTCGGATCCACGCCGTAAGGATATGTTGCACCGGCGCCGGTCAATACCATGCCGCCCTCCTTACATTTTGCCACAATGGCTTTCGCACAGCCTTCCACTGCATCAAAGGAGATAAAATAGCCGCCCAGCGGATTGGTCCACCTGCCGATGCCAAGCCCCTCCAGTTCCTCTTTCAACATCTCTAACACCAGCTCAAATTTCGGCCGGATCAATGCGGAGTTTTTCATCATCTGTGCTTTTAATCCCGCTCTGTCCTTATAATATCTGACATGACGCAGCTGGTTGATCTTGTCCGGCCCAATGGTCTGAACAGTCATGGCCTTTTTAAACCATTCCAGATTCTTTGGAGAACTTGCCACCGCGGAAACGCCTGCGCCGGCAAAGCTGATTTTTGAGGTGGAAGCAAACTCAAATACAAGATCCGGATTGCCTGCCTTTTCACATTCCGCTAAAATTTCCAACAGCGTATCCTGCTTATCCTCATACAGATCATGGATGCAGTATGCATTATCCCAGTAAATTCTGAAATCCCGGGCCGCCGGTTTCAGATTTGCGAACCTTCTTACCGTCTCATCCGAATAGGTATATCCCTGCGGGTTGGAGTATTTCGGCACGCACCAGATTCCCTTCACAGACTCATCTTCCTGTACATATTTTTCCACCAGATCCATGTCCGGCCCATCTTCCGTCATCGGAATCGTGATCATCTCAATTCCAAAATATTCCGTCACCCTGAAATGCCTGTCATAGCCTGGCGCAGGACATAAAAATTTCACATGATCCAACTTACACCAGGGCGTACTCCCGCATACTCCATGGGTTACAGAATGAGATACCGTATCAAACATAAGCGACAGGCTCGCATTACCGTCAACGATCACATTTTCCGGTTTCGTCTCGAGCATTTCCGCTATCAGCCTCTTCGCCTCAGGAAGGCCATCCATAAGACCATAGTTTCTGCAGTCCGTTCCATTTTCCGCCTGCATATCAGATTCTGCATTTAAAACATTAAGCAGCGGCATTGCTGTATCCAACTGTTCCGGCGCCGGTTTCCCTCTTGACATGTCAAGCTTCAGCCCTTCCGCCTTGATCTCCTCAAACCGGGCAGTCAGCTCACCGCGCATCTCTTCCAGTTCCTGTCTGCTCATTTCCTGAAATGTTTTCATGATGACTCCTCCTGATCACTCTTTTCATATCCTTACCATAATACCCGCCAATCTCTGCTCCCGCAAAAATATGCCGGATCGGCACAGTGCGGTATTATTGTATACAATTATCCACTCCTGCTATTTTACTACACTACCGCAAAACAGAGCAATAGAAAAACCATAAAAATAAAACCGCAAATTGCACGGTTTTTAAGGTAAATAGCACAAAAACAGCCCTGCAGCGACTTGCTGCAGGGCTTATTTTTCATGCACTATTTTGCATAATCAATTACGCGGCTTTCTCTGATCACATTGACCTTGATCTGTCCGGGATATTCCAGTTCAGCCTCTATCTTCTTGGAAACATCCCGCGCCAACAGAACCATGTCGGAATCAGATATCTGCTCCGGAACTACCATTACTCGAACCTCTCTGCCCGCCTGAATTGCAAAAGATTTATCTACGCCTTTAAAATTGTTTGTGATTTCTTCTAATTGTCTCAGTCTGCTTGTGTAAGTCTCAAGAGTCTCTCTTCTTGCACCTGGTCTCGCTGCAGAAATGGTATCAGCTGCCTGTACAATACACGCAATAAGAGACTGTGCCTCTACATCGCCATGATGAGATTCCACCGCATTGATAACAGTTGCAGATTCCTTGTATTTTCTGCAAAGTTCAGAACCCAGCTGTATATGAGAGCCTTCCATTTCATGATCTACAGCCTTGCCGATATCATGGAGAAGTCCCGCTCTCTTTGCCATTCTGACATCCAGTCCCATCTCAGCCGCAAGCAGCCCGGAAAGCTGTGCCACTTCGATGGAATGCTTCAGCGCATTCTGTCCATAGCTTGTTCTGAACTTCATCTTACCAAGTAATCTGATCAGTTCAGGGTGAATACCATGTACTCCTACCTCAAGAGTTGCTGCCTCACCTTCCTCTTTAATCATTACTTCGACTTCTTTTTGCGCTTTTTCAACCATCTCCTCGATTCTTGCCGGATGGATACGGCCATCGACGATCAGTTTTTCCAGCGCAATACGTGCCACTTCCCTTCTGATCGGATCAAATGCAGAAAGAATAACCGCTTCCGGTGTATCGTCAATAATCAGATCTACACCCGTCATCGTCTCGAGAGTTCTGATATTTCTTCCCTCTCTGCCGATAATTCTTCCTTTCATTTCATCATTCGGAAGCTGCACAACAGATATTGTAGTTTCTGAAACATGGTCAGCTGCACATTTCTGTATCGCAGTGACAACATATTCCTTCGCCCTCTTGTCTGCTTCTTCCTTCGCCCGCGTTTCCATTTCTTTGATCATGACTGCGGACTCATGTTTCACTTCATCTTCAACAATTTTCAGTAAATATTCTTTTGCCTGTTCAGAGGTTAATCCAGAGATTCTTTCCAGTTCCTGTAATCTTTGCTCGTTCAGTTTTGAAACTTCTTCCCGCTGCTTCGACAAACGATCTTCTCTTGCAGCAAGGCTCGCTTCTTTTTTCTCAATGGCATCGGCCTTTTTTTCGATGTTCTCTTCTTTCTGCTGTACCCGGCGTTCATAACGCTGCGCTTCCGCTCTCCGCTCTTTGATCTCCCTGTCCAGTTCATTTTTTACACGAATGGACTCTTCCTTTGTCTCGAGCTGTGCTTCACGCTTTTTTGTCTCAGCAGTTTTCAAAGCTTCATCAATAATCTCTCTTGCCTTCTCTTCCGCACTTCCAATCTTGGATTCCACGACCTTTTTCCGATAATTGATCGCAACATAAGCTGATACGGGAGCTGCAATAACAAGAGTGACCAATACCGCTATGATAACATCAAGCATGTACAGGAGCACCTCCTTATTCAGTTTTCATTGTACAAATCTATCATAGAATATCTGTTTCCTGATCGGATATTCTAATTAGCATATTTACAACACTTCAATTTTAAACAAAAAAAAGTATTATGTCAAGCATTTGTACGATAAGCTTAGAGGATTTTCTCTATTTTTTCCAAAGAAAAACCTTTTCTGTATAAAAAAGCGCCCATTTTCTGTCTTTCCTGATAATCAGCATGGTCCCTGTCATAATTTTTTTTCTGTAAAAGTTTCTTTATCAGAACCGTCTCATCCGGCAGTTCTTCCTCCAGATCTTCCTCGTAAACCACCCGGATCAGATCCCTGCCGATCCCCTTTCTGCACAGATCCTGCTCTATCCTTCCCCGACTGCGGCTCTCGCAGTGATACACAATATAATCCTTTACATAACGTCTGTCATCTATGTAATGGAATGATTTGATATATTCCAGAGCCTCGTCGATCACTGTCTCCGGATAGAAGCCCTGCCGCAGTTTTTCCCGGATCTGATGTTCCGTGTAGGCCCGGCTCTTCAAAAGGTTCATACTGCGCAGTTTCGCCCGTTTCGGAAGGAGCTCAGATAAGATCTCCTCCAGATCTTTCTCTGAAATTCTTTCTCCTTCCTTCAGTCCATAGGTATGCAGCTCTCCCCTGTACAGTACAAATCCGGGCTCTCCATCGATCTCGATTCTGTAGCGACCTTTCGTAAGCGCGGTAATCGCTGTCACAATGTTTTCTTCCTGCATGCTCACTCCTCATTTCCCGGAAATACTCCCAGATCTATCCTGCAGACTTCTTCGCATTCACTCCCACAGTCCTCATCCGTAACAGTGAAAACTTCAGGCTCCCCTGTTACATGCGCTCTCTGAACGCATTATGCATACAATTTTCATTCTGCAGCTTTCTTTTTGGACGCTTTCTCCTCTTTCGCAGGTTCCGCCGCCTTCTCTTCCGCCGAAGCCTCCGCTCCTTCCGTCATGGAATAATGTTTTCTCACTTTACTCTCGATCTCTTCACAGACTGCCGGATTATCTTTCAGATACTGCTTGGCATTCTCTCTTCCCTGGCCGATCTTATTTCCCTCATAAGCATACCAGGCGCCGCTCTTATTCACCACATCAATGCCTGCCGCAATGTCCAGAATGTCGCCTACCCGGGAGATTCCCTCTCCGAACATAATATCAAATTCCGCTTCTTTAAAAGGCGGCGCGATCTTATTTTTCACCACTTTCACGCGGGTTCTGTTGCCGATCATCTCTCCGGCCTGTTTCAGAGATTCTATCTTTCTCACATCCAATCTCACTGAAGAGTAAAACTTTAATGCACGGCCGCCGGTAGTCGTCTCCGGGCTTCCGAACATCACACCCACCTTCTCACGCAGCTGATTAATAAATATCACAGTGCAGTTCGACTTGCTGATCACCGCAGTCAGTTTCCTCAGCGCCTGAGACATCAGTCTCGCCTGCAGTCCCACATGGGAATCTCCCATATCCCCGTCGATCTCCGCCTTGGGCACAAGCGCCGCCACAGAGTCCACCACGATAATGTCCACCGCGCCGGAACGCACCATTGTCTCCGTGATCTCCAATGCCTGTTCTCCGCAGTCAGGCTGAGAGATATACAGATTATCCACATCTACTCCAATATTTCTCGCATAGACCGGATCAAGCGCATGCTCCGCATCAATAAACCCTGCGATACCGCCCCTCTTCTGCACCTCCGCTATCATATGAAGCGTTACGGTAGTCTTACCGCTGGACTCCGGCCCGTAGATCTCAACGATCCTGCCCTTCGGGATTCCCCCGAGCCCCAGCGCCAGATCCAGGCTCAAAGAACCCGTCGGTATCGTCTCAATATTCATCTGCGCGGCAGGATCACCGAGCTTCATCACGGTTCCCTTCCCGTACTGCTTTTCAATCTGGGCTATCGCCGCATCCAATGCTTTCAATTTTTCACTGTTATCCATTTTTCGCATCCTTTCTTTGTGCAGAACGCCTGTTCTTTCCTCATTTTAGAACAAGCGTTCTGATTTGTCAACATCAATTTTCTCAACTATAACACAACAGGTGTCCCATAAATAACCCTCAAAGGCATCTCTCCCATCTTTTTATTATTTTTTTTCGTTTTCGCTTTGAATGAAATGGCGATCCGCCGGATATGCAAAGCAGACAAACTGAAACCACATCGCTGCACCCAGGCAACAACAAAAACTGCAAACAACCCGCCTGCAAGTTTTCTCAGTTCGTAATCTAAAATTTATGGTGAATTTAGATTATCTCTTTAGAAGTTCTTATATGTCGGTATAGCCCGTATTTTCGGGCTTTCCCGGCATTTTAGATATGGGGAGAAGTTCTTATATACCCTCAAAACTTCTTAGGTTTTCCCTCTCAATGGTAGTAAAAGAAGTAGTAAATCCGTCTGCGGCTATGCTGCAATCAGCCTTTCCATTTCAGCTTTTGCGGAAGCGAATGTTGCGTGTGCGTAATAATTCAGCGTCATGGTAATGTTGGAATGTCCCATGATATACTGTAACGCTTTCGGGTTCATGCCCGCATTGGCTAAGTTGGTGCAGAACGTATGGCGCAGGGTGTGGGGTGTCATTACTTTGGGTAAGGCTTCCTCATGGCACTTGTTGTACTTCTTCGCAAGCCCCCGGAACATGGTCGCATAGTTCACATTCGTTTTCGGGCAGCCGTCCCGGTTGAGGAAAAGGAAATTGCTGTACCCGTCAATGGTGATCTGCTTCGCTCCCTTGCGGTTCTCCAACACGCGCCCCAACGCTTCATACACTTTTTCACTCATTGGAATTTGTCTGATACCGCTTTGTGTTTTGGGCTTCTCTATGTAGTAGCCTGTTTCCGCGCTCCGTAAAAGCTGGTGGTCTACATTGATTACCCGGTTTTCAAAGTCAAGGTCGGTTTCAGTCAGCCCGCAGAGTTCGGAAATCCTAAGCCCCGTCCCCAGCAGTATGATAACCTCGTCACGGTATTTCTGATAGACGCTATCACCCTGCATAAAGGATAAAAGGCTTTCTTCCTGTTCTCCTGTGAGGGGTACTTTCGGCTCTGTGTCGTCCTCGATCACGGTGTTTAGCTGGAAGTCAAAGGGATTTTTCCTTATACAGTCGTCCTGTATCGCTGTGTAAAAAGCAGCTTTCAGAGAACGCTTGTCATTGCTTATGGTCTTGTAGGATATTCCCTTTTCTTTCATGCGCAACGCCCATTCTTTCGCGTCGGACAGCTTCACACTGTCAATGGGGCAGGAACCAAGTTTATCCGCTTCCAGCAGCTTCATCAGCCGTTCACGCCCCTTTGTGGTGTTGTGCCTTACATTTCCCCGGTGGCGGTTCTGCTTTGCGTAAAGCTCGCAGACAGTCATTTTCTTTCCGATTGTGTCTATCCCGTCGTCAAGGTCTTTCTGTATCTCTTTTTCCTTTTCTCTAAGGGATATGTCGTCACGCTTCCCGGCTGGGGTCTTGTCCGTAGGCACTAACTTCCACGCATAGACGAATTGCACTTTGCCAAAAGTATCGGTATATTTGTAAGCATATCTCCCGTCTTTTCTCTGGCTCTCTCCCGAACGCAAAATGCGGTTTCTATTATCACGTCTTTTCTCCGACATTGTTTTTGCTCCTTTCCGTGTCGGAAAGAGCCTTGATATGCCTACATCTATTATAGCACATTCAAGGCTCCTTTTCACTATCTTTTTCGCTAAATTGCGTCCAGTGTGTCAATGATTTTTTCAAACTGTTTCCTCTTGATCTGAATACGGTTGCCGTTCAAGAATATCCAGCCCGCCGTAGGATTTTCTTCTGCAAGTTTGCGCAGCTTGTTTTCCCCAATGCGGAAATATTTTGACGCTTCCTCAATGGTAAGCGTGTACTTTTCCCAAATAGGCACATCAGCATTGCTCATTCTATAAATCCCCCTTTCAAAAATGGGTAAAAGGTTAATGGTGAAAAAAGGGGCTGTGATCGGACGGTTAATAGCGTAACCTCACGGGAGTTTCACCCCTGCATGGTTCTCATGCAGCCCTACCCATTGCCTGCGACGC
>CAJTPM010000027.1:0-5882 GCA_910578085.1 uncultured Lachnospiraceae bacterium
CCCTGGAAAACGGCACAGTCTTAACGCCCCTGCAGCCGGGGGACCGCGGATATGATCTGCTTTTGAAAACCAAACCGCTGACAGATAAGATCATGCGCGGCGAGATGGATATCATAAGCAACGCGGTTTTCGAGGGTCAGAGACAGATGGAGCAGTGGGCAAAAACGATAAACTATTCCAACATCATCAACCATGTGGCAAACAATGTGACGAACAACAGAAATGCACAGCCGAACATCAATATCGGCGATATCTATGTCACCTGTCCCGGAGTGACCGAGCAGCAGGTAGCCAGACATATCGGTCCTGCACTGGTGCGGGAACTGAACAGGGAATTTCAGGGTTTACATGTCTATGCTGATCAGATGAGCCGAGACAAAACATATTAAAAATTTAAAGAAAGGATAACCGCACTCCGCCCTGTAGAGTGCGGTTCAGGCGAATTATGGATTACAGAGATGAAATTTTAAAATCAGCACTGCTCATGATAAAAAAGAGCCTTGCTGATTACAGGTCAGACCGAACCTACAAAACAATTGTGAAAAGAATTGACAAAAAAGGATATGCCGTGCTGGACGATACCGGCAGCGAGCGGATCGTGCCATGCTGCATCCCTGCTGTAACGCTGCGGCCCGGACAGGCTGTCTATGTAAAAGAACCTATGGGAAAATTGAATGAACTGCATATCTGCGGTGTGGTGGGCAAATGATACTCTGCTCTTCCATTCTCTTTCAATTTCCCTGCAAAATAAAAGAAAGAAGGTGAATTATGGCAACTCCCTATGTGAAAAAAATACAACCCTTTGATGCTGAGAAGGATTATGAGATCACCCTCTCCTGGACCGGGAACAGGGCGACTGCAAACAGGATCCTCATCTACGATCATGAGACAGGCGCCCGTATCTTTGACGATACGGTATCTACCTATTTACTGAAACACAAAATACCCGCTCATACTTTGGTGAACGGCAAAAAATACTGGATCCAGGCACAGATATATGATGTGCAGAGCACCCCTTCTCCCCTGTCCGATAAAGTTCAGTTTTATACGTTTGAAACGCCGGACTTTTACTTTGAAAATATTCCGGAAAGTTCTGTGATAGAGACTTCCTCTTTCACAGCTTCCATGCATTACTACTCTCCGGACTGGGAGAATATCGACAAATATATTTTTTATCTGTACGATGCATCAAAGAAAAAACTGCGCGACAGCGGCGAGATAACCGACCGCGACAATATCCTCTACAATTATAAGGGATTGGACAACAACACTGTCTACTATTTGAGATGTACCGGCGTCACAGAAAACGGCATGGAGCTTGATACCGGATATATTGAGGTTACCGTTAAATTTGAGAACCCCAACCAGTACGCCCGTATCTATGCCACTCCCATTCCCTCGCAGGGATGCATTCAGGTGGCATCCAACCTGGTGATCATTCAGTATAACGGGACGGATACCTTTGAATATATCGATGGCATGATCGATCTGCGAGATAAAACTTTATATTATGACGGCGGTTTTCTCATCAAAGACGATTTTACCGTTCTGATCCGCGGGATCAACCTGTGGCAGAACACAGAGCTTTTCAAGATGAGTAACGGCAGCCTGGATCTCACACTGAGTTCGCGGATCTATCAGGACGGACAGCTGCGTTTTAAACTGCTCGTGCCCAACGGCGCAAGCCACTATCTATTATACTCAGATCCGCAGGTTTTTGAAAACGAAGATATGATCACCGTGGCGATCCGCAGGAAAAATAATGTATACCAGCTGAAAGTATTTGTCGAATTGAGGTCAGATACGGAAGGAAATATATGGTATGGCACGGAACGCCCGAACAGGAAACTGATCCAGGACAATGACGCATGGATCGACACAGAGGGAACTACGCATGTCGCAATGGAAAATGACTACACACTGTTTTTGGACAATGCGGAACCCTTACATGCAATTTTAGATGATTTATGGCTGGGAGGTGAATAAAAAACATGTTTATATGTGGAAACAATTTCGTCGGAGGAGCGCTCGCATGCGCGCTTACTCCCACCGGAATCGAAAACATCGATTATGTCGAGTTGAAAAACGGAATCTATGACGATCTGTATATTACCAGGGCAACCGACGCCGAACTGTCGAATGAATGTCCCCGCGAATGGGATTTCGATACGGTTTTATGGGCAAAATTCAGCGGGAACACAAACGCCGGAAATGTGGACTGGAGTCTGGAAAATACTTCCCATCTTATTTTAAAGAGCAGGACGGAAGGAAACTTCAAATGGAAAACCATCGCAGTGAAAGAAGTGGAATCCACGGAAGATTTTGTGATAAATTATCCGGATTACTTTGTCGCATCCGGACAGTCTGTGGAGTACGCTCTTGTCCCTGTGCTGTACGGCCTTGAGGGGAATTATGCGAGCACAGAAGTCACTTCCAGATTCAACAAAATGTTCTTAATCGAAGACGGTGTCGTCTGGGGCACCCAGATTACGGACGGGTACTGTGATACCACGCGAAATATTCCGTCCTCAACTGTAGAATTACTGCAGAGCAGGTATCCTGTTTATATCAGAAATACCGTTGCCAATTATGATACCGGCAGCTGTAAAGGCTCCTTTATGCCTCTTGCAGAGGAGGAAGGCTGTGAACTGGCATACGACGCACAGCACGATTATTCCCGTGTCAGATATCAGAAAGCGTTCATGGATTTTCTCAGCGACGGCATAGCCAAGATCCTGAAGCTGCCGGACGGACGGTTATGGTTAGTTCAGGTTACCCCAAATCCTGCCGATACAGGGAATCGCAAATACAACGACCGTGAAATATCCTGGTCCTGGGTTGAAGTTGGAGATGTCAACTCTGAAAAGGATCTGTACTATCTTAATTTTTCCGGCATCGAACCGGAATGGTGGAATGAATAATGGCTGACAGGATTACGCGGGAAGATTTGCTGATCGTTCTCCAACACGCAGCAAATCCACGGCCGCGGTTAAAAATTGAGGTTCTGGATGCCAGTCAGAAGGTGATCGGCATCCTGGAATGCGGCCTGCTAAGCGGCAAAATGACCATCAACAGCGAAGGGGATATCAGACGCACTGCCTCTTTCGTCGCACAGCCCACATTAACGGAAAAGCTTAAACTGACACAGGACAGCCTTCTGTGGCTCAATAAAGATATCCGGATATCGTTAGGTCTCTATTACCCGAGAGGCAGACAGCATAAATACTATCCGCTGGGGTGTTATGTCTATACGGATACCTCCGGCACCTATGACGCCGTTACCAACAGTCTGAACGTGAATTGTTCGGACTTTATCAAAAAACTGGACGGCACAAAAAACGGCCAGCTGGGCGCATCGATCATCAGTTTTCCGGCCTATAAAGAAAATGAGGAAACCGGGGAGGTGATCGAACACAACACGATCCGTGGCGCCGTTGAAGAAACACTGGAAAAGCTGGCAGGGGTAACGAAACACAGCGTAGACGATATCGGCTCTTATAAAGCCATGCCGGAATACAATGACGACTGGGAAAGCTACCGGGCGGAAAATCCCGCCTGGAATGCCATCCCCTTTGATCAGGAATTTGCCGCCGGATCCAGTGTTCTTTCTGTTCTGACGGCTTTTCGCGACCTGTATCCCGGCTATGAGATGTTTTTTGATATGGAGACGAACGCATTTATCTGTCGGCTGAAATCTCTGTGCTATGAGGATGCTGTTTTTCTGGACAACCGCTTTATAGAACGTGTCCTGATCGCTGAAAACACTACGGTGGATATGACTAAGGTGCGGAATATCTGTGAAGTCTGGGGAAAACTGATCGAGGCTGATTATTACAGTGAAGAATGTACTTACTCTGGTAATACCTACGCTTCCGCTGTTGCAGGTTACGGGGACGGATATTTTAATGGAGATGTGATTGCCTTGAAGATCCCTGCTGCAAATCAGGCTGACTGCCGCCTGAATATCAATGGCCTTGGTTCCATTCCGATTTTAAATGAGGCTGATGAGGAGCCGATAGAGGCCGACGAACTGAAAGAGAATCAGGTATACAGCTTCCGGATTGGAAGGAAGCGTATTGAAAAACAGGATGTGTTTTCTGCCTATCTGTTGGGACAGTGGCAGGTACACGCGATCAACGTTCTCACGGACGGAAGCCGCAGCAGAGAATTTGTGACAGCGCCTGACGGCGAAACCTGTGAACGGTATTCCAAAGAGTATTTTCAGAAATTTTACCATTGTGAACGGGTTGATATGACGGTCATCCCAAATTCGCCTTTCACCGTGGAAAAACTCGGCGAGATACCGGAGGTTAAAGTCAGTGGAGAGTTTGAGAACATCACTTCGGATGACCTTGCCGCCGACAGGGCGAGGTGGGAAAACTGGAAGAACTGCAGATTGACTGATCAAATCACAATCACGACTGCTCTTCTGCCCTTTCTTGAGGTAAATAAGAAGGTGTCCTACAGACGCAGTGATGCCGACAGAGAACATCAGTATATTATTTCTTCGGTATCCCATGACTTTGCCGGATATACGACGACGATTACCATGTACCGCTTTTATCCGCTGTATGAAACGCTGTTTAGAGATGCCGGTACTCATGAAGTTTTGCGGGAATATACACACGGTGAATTAAGTAGATATACGCATGAGGAGCTTGCTGCTGTCACAAGCAGGGAAGCTGAGTTGTAACGCCAGGTAAAGCTGTCTAAATCATCCGTTATTTACGGCCTCTGCTAAAACGAATCGTCCGTAAATAACGGACGAAGTTTTGTGTGTACATGAAGAAGAACAACCAATGCAAAAAAGTCGGGGAATTCCATTATAGATTTTATAAAAAAGGCAATACCCCTCAACAAAAAGCAATACCCGAAAGGAGGCGGGAAATTCAAACTATGACACAGATTTCTGATAAATTTGACGAACTCAAAATATACGGCGGGAACAGTTATTCCGTCAATGATGTGATATCCATCAGACAGCCGACGCTGAAAGAAATCAGGGAATACGGTGAAAAAAAATATTTCCATATGGTTCACAGCCTGTGCTCTGTGGGCGCTGATCTGAAATGGCAGCTTGATGATATCGGTATTGATTATAGTAAAATAGCAGATTTTGAATTATTTTATACTGTTCTGGCCGGAAGATTCCGAAAAGAAGATACCGGTATCCTGTTTGGCGATACGCTGGACTTTTCTCAGATGAAACTAATCCATAACCACGATATTGATGAAAATGTCATGGTTCAATTTTTGGGTACCGGAGGCCGGATCATCATCGACAGATTTGTGTACTCTTCTATTGTCAATATTCTGCGAAAGATGCACAGAATCAAACGCAATGATGAACTGCCCGGAAATGAAGCGACAAGACAGATCCTGATTGAAGATGCCCGGGATGAATATGAGGAAAATAAAAACAAGCCTGTCAAATCCTGGCTTCAGCCTCTGGTATCCACCATGGTCAACTCAGAAGGATTCAAGCGGGATGACATCACAGTTTTCGACATGAAGATCGGCGCATTTATGGACAGTGTTGCCCGCGTCAGTAAAATTAAAAATGCCGAACTGTTATTGCAGAGCGGTTATTCCGGTTTTGGAATAGATTTAAAGAAAATTGACAGGGAAACTTTAAACTATATGGGCGAACTCGACTGATATCCTGTTCTCCCTTTACAGACCTCTCTGACGGTTCCGTCATCCGGAGGCTCATCAATAACTGCTTAACAGGAACATACGGGGCGGTATGTTATATCGCCCTATGCCGCTAAAATAAGAAAGGATGAAAAACATATGGATAATCTTTCCACACTACAACAGGAAATCCCTGACGAGGCAGCATTAAAAGAAGCTGAAAATTCCATCCAGGGATTACAAAAACT
>CAJTPM010000027.1:5892-51338 GCA_910578085.1 uncultured Lachnospiraceae bacterium
CTGACGAGGCAGCATTAAAAGAAGCTGAAAATTCCATCCAGGGATTACAAAAACTCACCGCCCTGCTGAAAAAGCAGCTTGCAGGGGCGGGAGAAGGTTTCACGAAGTGGCTCTCTGTCAATTCCGCTGTTATGTTCGGCATAGCCAAGGCAAAAGAGGCGGTATCAGAGCTGGTCGAGATCGACAGCATACTCACAGAGATCAGTAAATCTGCCAACCTGACGGAAAAACAGATGGAAGAACTGGGGGACAATGCTTTCGAGGCGGCCTCAAAATACGGCAAAAGTGCCGCAGACTATCTGGCCGGCGTAAAAGAAATGTACCGCTCCGGTTTCGACAATGCCGGGGAAATGGCCGAACTCTCCCTGCTGGCACAGGCCGCAGGCGATATGACGGCCGCTTCCGCAAATGATTATCTTAAGGCGGCTGATGAGGCCTATCATTTTCAGGGAAATATCGAAGCGTTAAATGCTGTGCTGGATTCCCAGAACCATATGGCGGACAGCGCTGCCGTAAGCCTGCAGGATATGGCCGATGCCACCACTGCTTCCGCTTCCGCCGCTGCACAGTACGGCGTGGAGATCGACGAGCTCTCGGCATTGATCACCACAGCCGCGGCAAATACGGAAAGTTCCGGCGCGGAGGTCGGTAACGCCCTTAAAACTATTTTTGATGCACTGCAGGATACGGCAGGCGGAACTGCCGCCGAGGCGCTCCGTTCTCTTGGTATTTCCATGACGGAAATGGTAAACGGTTCCGAACAGTTGAAGACGCCTGTGGAACTGCTGAAAGAACTGGCAGAGGCTTTTAACGGACTACCGGAGGGCGACGCCAGACGGACGGATATCCTTACAGGGATCGGTTCGGGGGATCATGCAGACACCCTGTCTGCCCTTCTGTCTGACTGGGCATCCTACGAATCCATGCTTGATCTGTACTCCCAGGGAGCTGGCAGCGCCGCCATGGCAGCCGAAAAGAGTGCAGGCAGTATGGAGGCCAGTCTGGTGAGGCTTGGTAATACCTGGACGGAGCTGATTGGGAATTTCACGGATTCTGATGCGGTTACAGGTATTGTTGATACTTTGAACGGGCTGCTTTCCGTTATAAATACTGTTACAGATAAATTGGGTTCCTTAGGAACCATAAGCACCATTGGCGGTGGTATCGCCGGTGCAAATGGGCTGGGTTAGCAGATAAAAATTTAGCGCAAAGTGTGCGAGGCTCAGTATATACCCCGTGCCAGGGCTAAAACCTCTGGGTAAAACACAAAGAACTATATGAAAGGATATAGGAGGGTATATTGGTAAAATCAACTATGACCGCTACATCATAGACCTCTGATATTGCTGTGTGTGAACTACACAGTATCCGGCATTCGCGAGATCCGGACAAGGACAAGAATGGCTCATGCGACTCATAATGTAACATGATGATCTAACTTGCAGAGAGGCGTACTGCTCTATTGAGTAAGTGCCGCTCCCATCGGCCACCAGGAGGGCGTAGGTATAAGTTTCACGATACCCACGAAGGCATGGTCAGACACCTGTCATTGAGTGTGACAGCGAAAAAGTTCGCCGCAGCTATGCGGTGCGTTGAAAATAGCATTCTGTAGTTTTATCAGATGGCTTCCAAAAACATTGGTAAAATATACAGATAGAAAATCTTCAGAAAACAGCCTGGGCTGGTCACCAGGTGTATTTACAGTTTAAGCATTCAAAGCTCTTGTTTATTTTCTTGCTGAAAATGCCCCACATGGCAATGGATGCTCCACGGTTTAATCCGGATATCGGCCTGATATTAGTTGATCTGCAGTGCGGACATCTGGGAGTATTGTCGTTTTGTACTTTATTACTCTTCTGCTGTTCCAGCTGTGATTTAAACTGCGACATTTTTAAATTGTACTCTATGATGTCTTTTTCTTTTAGGTCGATCATGGCTTGAAGGAAATTTTTGTCATCAGAAATATCATGTAATAAATCAAAATCATTTTCTGATATATTGGTTTTTTTCAAATTGCCATTACAATTATTAACTTTATGAATCAACTGATCTGTATCGTTACATAGTCCAACTGCACCACATTTTTCGCATTTTACTACTATTCTACTCATACTAACCACCTAATTTAAAATTTAGTCACATTATACCATATGTCGTTTATAATTGGAAGTTATAAAAGATAAACAGAAATATTGCTCGCACAAATTTCTGATGGTCAATTACAATTAGGTGGTTTATTTGACGGACTAACAGTAAAACCAGGTAAATATGAAAAAATAATTGATGGCTTTTCTAAGCTAACAATTAATGGCAATGAAAAATACACCAGTTTGACAACAGGTGAAGTATATTGGGATAAAATAGCCAACTCCATAAAGGGCTGTGACGAAGCCGCCCTCTCCTACTTCAAAACTTTGGACGACGGAAACGGTACAATCAACAACCAATCCGCATCCATAGAGGGATTAAGCGCACATTTACAGTCTACAGGTCAATCGTTCAATTTTGCTGCTATAAAAGCAACTATGTTAAACACTGCACTCAATGCCGGGATCTTCCTTGCTGCATCCCTCGCAATCCAGGGCATAGCAAAAGTACTTGACAACTACATTCACAGGGCAGACAACGCCAGAGAGCGCACCGATGAATTATTCACCGGGTTCAAACAGATGAATGATACTCTGGCTGACCACAGAAAAACTGTCGCAGAACTGGCAGACAGATACACCGAATTATCAAAAGGTGTAAATCTTTCAGACAATAAAAATATCTCCCTTTCCACAGATGAGTATGAGGAATTCCTGCATATCAATGAACAGCTTGCAGACGCATTTCCGGAACTGGCAAATGGTATTGACGAAAACGGCAATGCCATTCTGACGCTTGGCACAAAAGGCATCACAGCCAAAGAACAATTGGAGGAGCTGCTGCAGACCGAAGAAGATTTAAACAACTTCCGGACTGCACAGGGACTCGACGATGCTTTCAAAGGTGTCTATACCTATGTGGAAGACGCGAATGAAGCGGCGGAAAAACTGAATGGTACAATAAGCGATTCCAGCGAAGCTATGGGCAGGCTGCAGGATATAGCTGAAAACGGTATAACTCTTACAGGCGGTAACGGCCAGCTGATCTTCGGCGGAAATGTGCACAATGAAGCCGAACTGAATTACATGAATGCACTCACCGATTCTGCCAACGAATTCTGGAAAGCCCTTGACGGATCCAGACGTGTCGAATTATCCGGTTTCGGTGTAGATAATTCCACCTTATTTAAAAATAACCTGGATCCTGATACCGGCGTTTTTGAAATTTATGCTGATACATACTGGCTTACACCAGAAGAAATAACAGAATTGGAAGCCCTTATTCAGGATAACGTCGGTGACGCAGCCGGTGCCTTATTAGATTCCATCGGCGATCAGTCACAGAAATTGCAGGAGCAGATTCAGAAAGGCAGAAACGCCTGGGCAGATTTTATCCCAAATCTGGTCTCCGGCATGAAATCAAAACAGACATTTAAGAACCTGGATTCTGATTTACAGGACATTGCCGTCCAGATCGTTGAAGGGCTGGATTACAGCTATGCCGACAAAATGAACGAATGGGATCCTGATCCCTATGCCTACGTGCGGGATAAGATAATCGATCCGCTGAACAAATTGGACGATGCCGGAAAACAGAAACTGGCGTCAGACTTTGAAAAGTTATTCCAATTGGATGCCTTTGATATTTCTGATGATAACCGCGAAGAAATCAATCATCTTATTACTTCTATTGCCGAACTGCTTGAAACAGACCCTGTAGAACTCCGTGTAGCGTTGGGGTTTGATGTCGGTGATGACGCCAGGAAACGGCTGCAAAATTCGATCCGCCAAATCACTGACGACCATGGCATATCAGACAGGGAACAATATTCTGCTTTAACAGAATACACCAGAAATTTCACGGCTGCACAGGCTGAATTGTGGCTGGAAGCTGCAAGCGGCGCCAGAAATGCTGCGGAAGCGATTGCGTTGTATGAAACAAAAATAGCGGAAGAATCAAACCGGCCATCCGACCAGATATCCAAAATGTCGGCGGCGCTTACTGCAAAAAAGGAACATGGTTTTGCAGATACAGATACCCTGTCCGGTTTTGATGCGGAAGTCCATGGTCTGGACTCCTGGGACAGGTTCCAGGAAACTCTGGGCAGCACTGTCTCTTCTTATAAGGAATGCCGGGAAGCAGCCGCCGCACTCGCTGCGGAATGGGTAAACAGCAGCGATTTTCTCAACCAGTTGACGGAAGAAAACAGGGAATACTATGAAACCCAGTTAGAGGCAATGAACGTCCAAAACTATGAGGAGCTGATCGAAAGCATTCTGGAAGCAAAAGAAGCTTTATCGGACGTAAATTTGTCCGAGTTAACCGCAGAAGATATCGAAAGCCTCATAGCGGAAGGCGATTACGCTGCTCTTACAGCAGGACAGATATGGTCCCTGTACTATGCAAAGTTGGCAGAAACCGGGACATTCCTTGACACCAGTGCAGACTGCCAGTCGATGTTGGCTCTTGCAGATGATGCAATGCTGACCGCCGAAGCAATCAGACTTGTCAGTGAATTGATGTCTGTCTATGGCGGACTGGAAAACGGCGCTTATGACGGAAACAGGACTGCCAGAATGGATGCTATGGAGGCTGCTGAGAGCATTCAGTCCAAACTCGAAAGTCTTGCAAAAGGCGAAGGGGATGGCCTCATTAAAAAGCCTGAAAGGAAAATCGGAGGGAATAACGGCAGAAAATCCGGCGGCGGTTCCGGTTCCAAAGAAAAAACTGAAAATGACACCACCAAAGAATACAACTGGATCGAGCAGGCGATTGAAAACGTCGAAAAGGAGATCAGGATACTGGATGAAACCGCCTCTTCCTCTTACTCTACCCTCTCCCAGAAAAACGAAGCCCTCACAAACGAGATCGGCAAAGTCACCGAAGAAATCGAATTACAGCAGAAAGCATACGAAGAATACATGCGCAAAGCGGATTCCATCGGCCTGCCGGACAGCTACAAACAACTGGTGCAAAACGGTTCTGCGGGTATAGAGGATATCAAGGACGAAAAACTCCAGGAGCAGATCGACGGCTACCAGAAATGGTACAAAAAAGCGCAGAACGCATCCGACGCCATCAGGGAACTGAATGCCGGCCTGAAAGATCTGCGCGTCAAGTCCTACAAGCTGCAGACCGAAACGTTAAAAGACAGGCTGGACAGTGAATCCATCACCGAAAAACAGTATCTGGCAGAATTAAAGGCCGCTTATGAGCAGTTCTACGGGAATCTTTCGGAATACGCGGAGCAGTACCATGAGGCGAAGCTGGAATACCTGAAAGAGGAAAAGAAATATTTAAACAGCGTTGCAAACGCCGCCACATCTGTTCTCGATACGGAGATCGACCGTATCCGGGAGGACGCCGAAAAACAGGAAGAACAGCTCAAAACCCAGGCGGAACTTCTGGAAGCAAGAAAGAAACCCTTACAGGAAGAACTGGAAGCCCTGGACGAGAAAACCAGAAAAGAAGAACTGGCTCTCAATCTCCAGAAAGCACAGTACGACCTCGCGAGAGCCGAAAACCAGCAGACAAAACTCGTTTATACCGCCGACAAAGGCATGATCTACACCTCTGACTCTACGGCAATACGGGATGCCCGAAAGGGACTTGACGACGCGAAATCAGAGATCCACAAGCAGTCCATACAGGACCAGATCGACGCGCTGGATGACGAAATAAGCCGGTACGATGACCTCATCGACCAGATCAACAAAGCCGCTGATGCACAGGTAAAGGCGCTGGAACAGTTTAAGGCCAAATGGCAGGAAGTCATAGACGAACAGGAGCAGGCAAAGAACATAACCATTCTCACCGGAGAATTCGGCGACGATGCAGTCGCAAAGATTCTCTCCGGAAAGGATAACGATCTGCTTGCACAGTGGAAAGACAGTTACCTGGACACGCTGAAAAGCATCGATCTGGAAAGCCAGGGCTATATCGGCGAAATGACGAAGCAGGTAGAATCCTTCTATCAGCATTCTATCAAAGCTCTCTCGGATGCCGCAGCGGCACGGAATAACCTGAATCTCCTGGACCACCCCATCACCCTGGAAAACGGCACAGTCTTAACGCCCCTGCAGCCGGGGGACCGCGGATATGACCTGCTTCTGAAAACCAAACCGCTGACAGATAAGATCATGCGTGGCGAGATGGATATTTTCAGCAATGCGGTTTTCGAGGGCCAGAGACAGATGGCCCAGTGGGTGAAAACGATAAACTATTCCAACATCATCAATCATGTGGCAAACAATGTGACGAACAACCGAAATACGCCGCCGGTTATAAATAATTATATTGACATAACCTGTCCCGGTGTGACACAGCAGGATGTGGCAAGGTATATCGGTCCCGCATTGGTGAGGGAGCTGAACAGGGAATTTCAGGGTTTACATGTCTATGCCGATCAGATGAGCCGTGACAAAACATATTAAATAAACAAAAACTATAATATATGGTAGCGCATTAACCAAAAACAATGAAAAAGTGTCTGTGCAGCCGGGCTTCAAAAAAGTCTCTCGGCTGCACGCTCTCTATTTTTTCATTTTAGGCTGGAAGATGAGGCTTCCAAGATAACCAAAGATCAGCGCGGCGCCGGTGCCCACCGCCGCCGCCTTAAAACCGCCCATAAACAGGCCGATAAAGCCGTTTTCATCCACTGCCTCTCTGACGCCCTTCATCAGATTGTGGCCAAAACCCATAAGGGGCACGGTAACTCCCGCCCCCGCAAACTCTGCAAGCGGCTCGTAGAGGCCGACAAAGCTGAGTACTGCGCCGAGACACACTAACAGTACCATGATCCTGCCCGGCAGCATCTTTGTTCTCTCCAAAAGTATCTGTGCCAGCGCACAGATCAGTCCTCCCACCCAAAACGCATGAAAATAATCCATAAAAAACCTCCACATACCTTTTCTTTTGGATTAGTATGTGAAGATCTCCTGATTTTATACCAATGCAGTATGTATGATATACAATCTATATTCTATACAATTCAGAAACGATCTCGCGGATACTTTTCTTTTCACAGTCTACCGTCACATCCGCATATTTTTCGTACAAAGGGATCCTCTCTGCGTACAGATCCTCTAACGTCTGCCCCTGCCGCAGCGTCACACCCCGCTCGTTTAAATCCCCCAGTCTGTCCTTTATCGTCTCACAGGACAATTTCAGATAGACCACTGTGCCGATCTTTCCCAGATGCTCCATGGCCGTCCTGCCGTAGACCACGCTGCCGCCGGTAGCAATCACCGTCTGTTTTACATGGATGGAAGCGTTGACCTCCTCTTCGATCTTCAGAAAACCTTCCGTCCCGTATTTTGTAATCAATTCATGCAGGAGCGCATCGTATTTTTCCTGTATTAAAAGATCGCTGTCCAGAAACCGGCATCCCCGTCTCTTCGCCAGCACGACGCCCACCGTGCTTTTTCCTGCGCCCGGCATACCGATCAGTATGATGTTTTTTCCTGTCATTTTTGTCTCCATAGAGCAAACGAACATGTCTGCATATTCATTTGCCCCTCAAATCAAGGCTACCATATCTTCTTTCAACCTTCACACCCGCACTGCTCACAGTGCAGCCTGCACCACCCCGATCACTTCTACTTCACACAGTACGTTCTTCGGCAGTCCCTTTACCGCCACGCAGCTTCTTGCCGGTTTTCCGGTGAAATACTTTTCATAGACGGCATTAAATGCACCGAAATCGGCCATATCCGCCAGAAAACAGGTGGTCTTCGCCACATCTTCATAGCTGATGCCCGCCTCCTTCAAGATCTCACCCACATTTTTCATCACAAGCTCCGCCTGTTCCGTAATATCGCCGCCCTTTATCTCCCCGGTCGCCGGATCGATAGGGATCTGACCGGAGGCAAACAGAAATCCGTTTGCAATAATTCCCTGGGAATACGGCCCGATCGCCGCCGGCGCCTTATCTGTTGTAATCTTTTTCATCATAACCATGTCCCTTTCCGCAGTCTGCAGATCTCCTGCGCTGCTGCCTTTGCTCTTCAAGTACCGCTATACCTGCCTCTCAAGCACTACTGTGTCTGCTCTGCAACCCCCTCAGCACCTGCTCCTCAGATGCCGCCGTACTTACTCCTCAGACTCCATAGCACCTGCCCCTCAGGCGCCACCATGCCTGCCCTGCAACCCTCTCAGCTCCTGCTCCCAGGTACTGCAATACTTACTCCTCAAACTCTGCCGTCACATAGTAACCCGACGAGCGCTCCTCCACGCTCACCACAACACCCTCCCTGGCAAGCATCCGCTCAGAAAAAGGAAAGTTTCCGGACATCGCAAGCGCCGGATCGATCGTATAATAATAGTTGCTGGGCAGCACACCCTCCGTAACTGTGACCTGATCGCCCGCTTTCAGCAGACCGGCACGCTCCATCTTAAATTCCATACGTTTCATACTGCCGCCCCCTGCACATTTCGCCCATTTCGTCGTTTCCATCTGTGACGTTATCATCATACGCACGAAAGTTGTATCCTGTCAACTGTTTTTTAACCCTCTCCGGGTTCACTGCCACGCCACTGCACAGCCGCCCAGCCATCCGGCCATGCCGGGGCAGGGCGGCGTCCTCCCCGGCAACGCCCACCATCACGCAATCGCTTCCAGCACAACCCCATGAGCCACCCCCGGCACAGTCATCCCCTCATTGAAACTGGTCTTGGACAACAGCGCACCGGTAGGCACAAACAACACCCTTTTCCAAGTCCCGTCCTCCAGCATTTTCAGAATATAGGCCGAAAGCGTCACCGCACTGCAGCCGCAGCCGGAACCGCCGCTGCCCACATCCTGGACATTGCTGTCATAAATTTCAATGCCGCAGTCCATATGCTGCGCCTCGATATCAATATTTTTTTCCTTCAACAGATCAAGCAACGCCCTCTGCCCCACAAGCCCCAGGTCTCCGGTGATGATCTTATCATAATCCTCCGGCTTTCTGCCGAAATCCTGTAAGTTTGCGGCGATCAGATCACAGGCCGCCGGCGCCATGCAGGCGCCCATATTGAGCGAATCCTTAATGCCGTAATCCACGATCTTCCCGTTTGTGACACCGGTGATCCTTGCCCGGTTCCTTTTACTGACCTCTGAGGTCAATATAAAGGCGGCGCTGCCTGTCACCGTCCAGGTCGCCGAAGGCGGCCGCTGGTTGCCATAGGCCAGAGGATAACGGAATTCTTTCTCCGCACTGGCAAAATGACTGGATGTGACACAGATGACATCTTCCGCCATACCGCCGGAAACCGCCATTGTACCGAGCCCCAGCGTCTCCCCGCAGGTGGAGCAGGCCCCGTAGACTCCCATATGAGGTATTCCAAAGGAAGCTGTCCCGAAGGAAGACGCCGTGGATTGACCGAGCAGGTCTCCCGCAAACAGATAGCGGATCTCCTCCGCCTTCATTCCGGCTTTACCGAGCGCCAACGTTACAGCCTCCTTCTGCAGAGTGCTCTCCGCCTCCTCCCAGGTCTTACAGCCGAACAGATCATCCTTTCCGATCATATCGATCCGGTCTCCAAGTGGTCCTTCCCCCTCCTTGGTCCCCGCCACACAGGCGCTGGTCCTGATGTAAACCGATCTTGCCGGCACAAAGCTCTGGCTGCCCACAGAAACGCCTCCTGTTCCTGCTTTTTTATTTTGCTGTCCCATAAAAAACCTCCCTGTACACACTTTCTTTTTTAATAAAGTGCACAGAGAGGCCTGATTTTATACCTTTTTCCATGGATCTCATCACGAAAACAGACCATTCACTCATGGCATAACCGCCTGACAGCAAACAGACGCAGATCACTCCTTTGCCGCCTCATTCCCACAGGAACTTAGCCACGCTTTCGTCAGTTTTTCCACCTTCTTCTCCCAGACATCTTCCCGGGGCACAAGCAGCGTATCTCCTGCATAGACTGTGTCCGGATCCTCTATTCCATTGAAAGCTGCAAGCATTCTCCAGTTTCCCGGACTTCCTGTGCGTTCTTTCGCCACACTCCACAGCTTATCTCCCGGTTTCAGCATATACAGCTCTTCCGTTCCCTCCAACGGATAAAATCCTGTTTCAAGCAGATCCACAAATTCCCTGGAAGGATGAATGTTTGTCCCGCTTCTGGTAAAGAAAAACAGCCATTTTGCAGAAAAGTCTTCCGCCGAAGCTCCCTCCAGAGGCATAACGATCTTATTGCCAAGCATGTGACGCCCCTCCTTCATATAGCTGCGCAGATCCCTGTCCGGGATGCCCCCTTCCAGCCAGATCCGTTTGCCGTCCTGATATCGGACACGGTAACTGTCATCAAAGGGCAGATTTAAGGGACTGATTAACAGATCATAACAGGCCGGTATCGTTCTATACACGCTATGCGTAAAATATCTCACATACCAGTCCTCTCTGTCCAGCTCCTCCTCCCTGACTTTTGCCAGTGCAGTCTGTACATCCGCCTCCTTCCGGAATATGTAACACTCTTCCGTCCGGTCCAGATCCGGCAGTTCCTCCGCCAAAGCCTCTTCATCGATCGTATCCGATATGGAGATCCGCAGAGCATAACAGACACTTCCCTCCCCTTCCGGCAGGCTGACCTCCTCTATTTCCAGATATTCCGGCAAAAGCAATGCAAAATCCTCACACAGATAATAGTTGCTGCGCCCCGCTGATTCCGGCTTTTCTTTGATTCCAAGGGGCTCAAGCCCGCAGATATACACTGCCTCCTCCAGATCAAACTCCCAGTTGTTGCTGATATACTCCTGCGTATAATTTCCCGCCTCCCAGGCCGAGAGCTCTTCCTCCGAAAGCTCCAGAATATTTTCCTGGCGCATGGTTCCCTCAATGGTTCCCTTCAGATTCACACACTCTATGATATGGTGCTCCTCTGTGGGGGCAAAACCCATGTTTTCGGTGATCGCCATCGGCCTGTTTTTGTAAGGGCGGCCGTCCTCTCTGCACTTCGGGGCAGACTCTGCAAACTGCACCTTCCCCCTGTTTACGCACCGAAACAGATCCCCCCAGCTCAGTTCCGCGCAGATTCCCGCCGGTTTCGTATCCCAGTTGGTCTTAGGATCTGTTCTCTGATTCACTGTCACTGTTCCATAATTTGTACAGTTTGCCAGGGAATAGTGCTGATCCCAACCGGATTCCTCTCTCCCGGTTGCTGCCCCATCCTCCCCGGAAGAAGTACGCTCCGGGGAAATATCGGAGCTGTCCTCCGAAGGCACGGCGAAATCATTGTTCTGAACCAGCTCCTGCACGGAACTGGCCGGAGCATCCCCGTCTGTCTTATCCCGCAGCCAGGCGACAATGCCGCCCGCATACACTTCCCCTGTCACATCCCCGTAATTGCGGCAGTTTATGATCGCACAGGTTTCCGGCATGTTCTCCCTGCGCTCTGCAGTGCCGCTGAACCCGGCAATCCCGCCGGCTTCGTAACCATTCGTGGAACTGCCATATTCCCAGCCCTCGTATTCCCAGGTCTCCCCGGTCTCCAGAGAAATGACTTCCGCATAATTTGTGCAGTCTTCTATCAGCCCCAGATTATTCTCCACGATCCCGCCCGCATAATCATAACCTGTCACAGTTCCGTATACCTCACAGTCTCTGATCGTCCCGAAGTTATAATTGACGATCCCGCCGGAACCATAGGTTTTTATCGGTTTTATCTCGACCTCAAAGGTCAGATTTTCGATAACGCCGCCCTTCTCAAGCTTCAGAAACAAGGCCCGTCTGCCTGTAGAAACTTCTATCCTGTGCCCCTGCCCGTCCAGATTGCCGGCATATTCGCTCACAATATAGCCGCATTTCATCGTCACATCCGTCTCTAACACCGCATCCAGCTCACTTTCTCCGTCTGCTACATACCGTAAAAATGCCAGCCAGTCCCTGTCATTGCAGACATGAAAGACGCCCTCCTCATCCATTGTGCCGTAATCGGAAACCATCTCCGGCAGCATCCCGGCAGAGGGATCCCGCCCCGGCTTATTTTCGAACCATACCAGAATGAGAAAAAGCACCCCCACAGCGCCGGCCGCCGCCATGACACAAGTCAGAATCACAAGGAAAAATACCCGCAGAATGCGCTTACGTTTTTTCATCTTTTGCTCCTTATCAGTACGACAATTTAATCTATGGAACTCCCAGGAACGATCCCAGGGCCGTTAAAGCTTTTCTTTTACTCTATCCTGTGCTATTGTCCCTCTTTCATTATCAACATTATAATCGAAAGGAAATAAAAGAACAACAATGAAAAACCGGTGCACAGGCTTCCTTCCACGCCTGAAAACAGGGTGGCGAACTCTCAAGTCCATCACCCTGCTCCATAAACCTGCCCCTCTGCTTGTGTCAAGTTAAGACTCATTCATTTTGAAAAACTAAATATTTGTCTTCTCACTATGATTTTTTTCGCAAGCGGTATATCCTTGTCTTATTCCTTCCTATCGCTTCAACATCATCCATCACAGAGAGTATCTCTCTCGTCCTTGCCATGCTCAAACCCAGCAACTCTGCGATATCTCTGGTTTTTACTGTTTCATTCCCCTGTAAATACAACCTGATTTTTTCTTGATTATTCCTTGTTTTTATCGCTTGCTTTTTATCGCTTGTTTTTATCACTTGTTTTTTATCGCTTGTTTTTATCGCTTGTTTTTTTATGAATTTTAAAGTTAGCGATGTCCTGTCCGGAGCAAAATCTTCTTTTATGTCAGGCTCTTCCCATCCCTCGTCTTCCCATACATTAAAGATATTAGGCACTCCGCTTCCCGCATGTTCACCAATATCTATCAGGTTAAACATTTTCATCAGGCTCTTATTTCTCGGATCAGATTTTCCTCCTCTGCGCATCTGCTCCTTCCCAGGTCTGATATAGCCAGGATTCTCAAATACAATTTTATTTTCCTCTTTCGTTATAAGAACGCCATATTTTCCATAAAAATCTGTATTGATGATACAGTTCGCCAATGCTTCCCTAAGCGCCCTGTGAACGGGTGTATCATCAACCCGAAAACCACCCTCCATCCGAAATGGCACTTTGATATCTTTCGTAATCTTATTATATACACGAAAATAAAAGTCAAATACATTTCCCGACCACTCGCCGGATGATGATTGAAGCCTGTCTGTCCATCTGATTACCGTATCTGGATTTTCCCTGTAATCCAAAAAATATTCTGGAAAATATCTCACAATATCATACTCATTTCCAAACATAAGCATACCGGCCGCAGTGGGATGAATCCTTTTATCATCTTTCGAAAAAACCGCTGCCCCGATTACCCTGAGATATTCCTTATCATCCAACCGCTCAAAAGGATGTCCTGGCTTAAAGGATTTATGGCTATTGCGATAACCGCGGATGGACTCCTGATTCAAATCTTCAATTTCAGCCTCCTCAAGCACTTCCATATCCATGGTTTCTTCTGCCTGATCCCGCAGCATTGTTTTTACCTGCAATCTGGTACAGTGGTAATCTCCCTCCCAATTTCTGCGAAATGTCCCTCCAAACAGATCATCATTAATGTATACCGGCTTTTGCTCCCGCTTTGCGCCTGGCACCCAGATTACCATAATCACGTCATCTGCACCAGCTACTGAGAAAGTTTCCACATCATCGTCTTTCAAAAGATTGATGCTCACCTTTTTACGGTTGTTAATCGTATCCCAGAAATCTTTCTTCAATTTTGCCGCATTTTTCAGCCCGGTTGTATGCCAATTGCCTGATTTATCCTCTTTTACCCCAAGAATAATAACGCCGCCATAGCAATTGGCAAAAGCAGAATACGTATCCCACAAACTATTAGGAAGTCCGCCTTCTGCCCTCTTTACTTCCCTGCGGTTATCTTCTTTGTAGGAATCAAATTTTGCCAATTCAAACAATTGCTCCATAATTACTCCTTTAAAAATTATCTTGAAATCTAAATCTGTTTCTAAAAGTTCTTGACATATCATCAGAATGCTATGCGAAATCTTTTTCTAAGAGTTCACGCCATTCAATCCCACGTCCATTTAACTTATACTTCAGCAACTTACTAATACGATCATCACAAGTAATGAAAAATAACTGCTCCATGGTTGCTTTTGACGTCATTTGATACTTAAGTAAATCCATGAACGCAAGCATATTTACATCATCCATACATGCAGTCAGGTCATCGATAAAAAATACCTTCATCTTTTCACGATCATTCCTTGCATTGATACCTGCAAAAAAATGAGCCAATATAAAGACACTAATCTGTCCATTACTTAAAACATTAACAATATTCTTACCCTTATCATCGACTAATGAGATTCCCTCATTTTCCTGGACGATGTTGATTCCCTCACTAGAATTTAATCTTATCAGCTTATTATAGAACTTGCTAAGAGCCGGACCTACTTTTTTATACTCGTCTTTCGAAAGCTTCTCTACAATATCTCTGATATCGTTTGCTCTCTGAGATGCAATATCTTTCAGCTTTTGAAGTTTTTCTATGTCTGCATCAAGTTTCTGATTCTTCTTATTCTCCTCCTCCAGTTTCTGGTTCAGGTCAGCTAAAGTCTGATTCGCAAGAATACTGTCGATAGCATTAAGCTTTGACACAAGTAAATCATAAGAGAAATCCGAAACATCAAAAGATTTGGTAATAAGGTTATTCACCTTTGCAAATGTCTGTTGCACTGTTTCATTATCGAACTGGTAACCCAAAACCGTCAAAATCTTCTGATAATACCCTTTTATTTCCTGCTCTTTGGCTTCCTCTAAAAGTCCCTTCTCTACAGTAGCCAGTAATTTCCCCACACCTTCTGCAGTCAATTCTTCTACATTAATTTCTCCTTGGATTTCCTGTAAACTCTTAACCTCATCAAAATATGGTTGTATCTCATCCTTCAGATCTTTCAAGTCACTAATCTTATTTTGTAATATTTCCTTTTCTTTCTCCACTACAGTTTTCGTGTGATTAATGAGTGTCTGATAAAGCTTTTCGATCTCTGTCTGTAACAAGGTTTTATCTACTTCTTTTTTCTTTACAGCTTCCCCGTTCTGTCTAATATACTCATCGGCTTCCTTAAGGATTAAATCTTCCTCCATGGTAGAAAATGACGCTGAACCACAAACGGGACATCGGACAATACCATTCTTTTTGAAAACAGCATCTCTATGTTCAATCACCACTTGTTTATTCGCAGAAAGAGAGGATAACAGCTTCAGCATCTTATTATTCTTGGAAAGCAACTCTATCTCGTCAGAAAGAGCTTTCACCATTTTCTCTTTCTCTTTAATTTCCTTCTTATCCACATCAAAATCAGATTGCGTAAAGCCATCAATTTCTAAAGCAATCACTGATTCTCCATCCAGGAAAATCGTTTCCCTCAAAAGAGACAGCCCCTCCAATTTTCTAAGCTTCGTTTTAAGAATTGTAATTGCATCTGTATTATTGAAAAATCCAGCTCCCACTGCACGTCGAATATTCTCTTTCTTCATCTCCCAGTAAGAAGCAATTTTTTTGATGACAGACTGCTGGATCTTCAAATTCTCATTTTCTACAAGTTTATAAATTTCTTCTTTCGCCACCTGGTAACCGCAATTTTCCACTTCCGTTTTCTGCGCAGTTAACTCCTCTTTATTAAGACCAGCAATCTCCGTCTTCTCACCCGGATAAAAAACAGGCAAAGGATATGAAACCTGTTTTGCATCCTCACGACTTTTCACCAACTGCTTTTTATGGTCCTCAATCACCTCCTGCGGTACCTTCTGATTCTTCTTATCCTCAATATAGCGATCCACATCCTCAGCAAAAAGAGCCAGATTCTCCGCAATCTGCTTCTGCCCATCATAATTCGTGATAAACTCACTGAAGAAATCATTTAGGTCCTTTCTCTTTTTACTTTGTACATTAAATGACTTCTGAACATCACAAAAATGAAAATTATAGAAACTATCTCCTACATATTCCCGGATAAATGCTTTTGCTACCTCTTCACTTTCATCGATTGTAACCTTAGATGACCCTGGATTTAATTCGTCCTTTGCCTGCTCTCTGCAAAGAATGGTCTCTTTTTCTCCATCAAATAGCCAGAGAACTACCCTGACCTTCGTTTTCGCTCCAGCATCCCGGTTCTTTAGGATGCCATCAGTATTCATCTTGCGCTCAGCATCATTGGTACTTCTGGTATCAAAAGCAGTTTTTAATCTTCCGATATTGCCAGTCAGACACCACTCAATCGCATCGATCGTTGTCGTCTTTCCAATTCCATTTGCAGCTGATAGAAGTACAACTGATTTATCCTTGAAATCAATAGTTTTATCGCGAAATCCTCTAAAATTTACCATTCTTATCTTACGAATTATCATCTTTTCAGCCACCCCTTAATCATTTCGTAATCCGGTTCTCCAAAAGACTTATCCAATACCCCTTCTTTTTTATTTCTGTTCACTTTTTTCCTCTTCTTTTCCATCAGCGCTAAAAGGCCCTCATCCTCCGGAAGCAACTGACCCAATCGCTTCATCTGCTCCACATCCGGCGCAAATGCATCTGTTGGAATCATATGGAACGGTAATTCAATAACCTCATCATCATCAATTACAATCCTATCCTTATCTGTCATATCTCCCTTAATGATGATCTTTCTTGATATTAACAAATTACCCTCAGGACTCCTATCTGGAATCCCTTCGGAATAAACAATCAACTGTACAATATTATACTTTAACTTATGAATCGCTTCTGATTTGCCATTAATAATCGTAAATACACGAATTCGATCATCCCAAACATCACATAAAGAATCTATTTCCGCCAAGTCCCCATTTAGAAGAAAAAACAATTCATCTCTTTGTTCGCTGATAAAAATACTTAATAACTCTTTCGGTTTCTGATCTAAATCAAAAATATCTTCCAGATTAATTTCATATTTAGAAGCAATATCTCCAACAAGGAGATCTTTATAACCGTTTATCTTAAATTCTTCCTGTAAAATCATAATCACGTTTCCTCTTTCACACATTTCACAGAAAAGACACAAGCGTTGCAATCTTCCTGTGTGCTCCACTCATCATCATCAATTCCAATACAATCCATACACTCAATATAAAAACTATCTTCCCCAAGATCCGCAACTGTAGGATTCTCACTTACGTTCGCAGTATTATAATTATAATAATTTTTACCTCTCATAATTTTGCTATTCTCAAAGAACCATTTTCCAGGTTTTGGTGACACACTTACCATACGCTCCACAATCCTTCGCTTTACACCCTTAAAATTTCCACCCGCCTGTGGGAGAATCACGCTATGATTTACATACTTATCTTCAGGAAAGTCCAGACAAACATAATCAGATACTGAAGAATCAATATAATACAATGGATCAAATATCTCAAAATGAGCAGAAATCTCTGTCTCATTATTCACCTTCTTCTGACAGATGTTCAGCATAATCTTCCACAGATACCCCAGAAAAACAAGAAAACCCTGTTTGCATTCGGCAACATAGAGCAGTCTATCATCTACAGAAATTCCTCTGTAGCCAGTAATCTTGCTGGCATCGTCCATGCTGTATGTATTCAACAACTGATATTGACCATCCACATTCTTACCAATTTCATTTATCCATCTCACCGTATTCTGGCAAATCGTGTTCAACATGTGTGTCTGTATATCTGAAAGATCATTACTGTTTATAATCTCCCCATACTTCTCACAAACAATGCCCGCCAAATAACTTACAATTGTCTGTTCCGTCTTTGTCTTGACAGATTCCGTCATATAATGATCAAATTCTTTTTTATCCACTCGCAGCTGATCAAAAACAGGATTAACTAACGTATAACGCCGCTGTATATACGAAATCGAAAGGCCTAGCAATATCAACTGCCAATGCTCCTCATCTCCACCCTTATCTGGATTCGGGTAAGCCCTGGCCAATACTTCCATCAATTCCTTTTTGTACTGATTGATATCCAGTTGATGAACAACATTAAATCTTGCAATAAACTTTTTCAGGGAGTCCTCCGAGGCCATTGCCGCAAAAAGATTTTTCTTCTGTTCCTCTTTCTTATTTGTTGAATAAACATTTGTTCTCAGCCAAGCAGCTGAAACTGCTGTATTTGGATAAGTCACTGACTTTAGAAGCTCATTTTCATGTCCGATATACTCTTTCATTTTATCAAGCGTCGGTTTCTCAACTTTTGAATTTCTATGAATATAAAGGCTGGGTTTTGCTTTCAAAGTACTCTGAAGCATCTGAAGACGGAGATATTGATAATAAAGATCTGTCGAAACTTTCTTCACATTTGGGTCTGTTTTCGGATAATACTTTACCTGAATAAACTCAAATGTGCCATCCTCAAAAAATACATCCACATCCTCAAGATATTCTGAACAGACATACTTTACTTGATTTTGAAGGAGACACCTAATCGTAATATAATCCTGAAATAAAAATCCCCTGATCTTATCTGCGGCATCTCTATTCTTATCCCCCTCATACATGATTGATAATTTATCTGCTTCTTCGTTCATTAGCACACTCACGAATCGTTCCCCTTCTACGCCACCACATTAGTATTTATTATATCTATAACCGATTCAATCCTAACCTACGTTTCAATATATTCTTATTATAAGCGAACGTAGTCAAAAGCACAACAGAGAAAAGCAGACCAACGAAGCCATTACGCCCCGTCAGCCTGCCTTTCATGCTAACTCCATATATACTTTCTTATTCCTTTTCAGGCAATTCCGAACATCTTCCCGATCCAGTAGATCACCCCCAGCACCCAGCTGGTAAAGATCCCATACAAAATCACCGGCCCGGCGATCGTAAAGATCTTGCAGCCGATCCCGTAGACCTGCCCCTCCTTCTGATACTCGATAGCCGTGGAAGCCACCGAATTGGCAAAGCCCGTGATAGGCACCAGCGCTCCCGCCCCGCCGAATTTCACCAGTTTCTGATACAGATTTAAACCTGTCAGAATGGCACTTGCGAGCACAAGCAGCATAGCGCACCAGCTTCCCGCCGTGTCCTTATCCAGCCCGTAATCCTGTTGTGCCACATTTAATATGACCTGCCCGATCACACAGATGATCCCGCCTACCACAAAAGCCTTTATCATCTGGATGGCAAGATTATTTTTTGGCGTAACCTCCTTTACATACTCCGCATACTCCTGTTTTTTCTGCTCTTCCTGTATTTTCTGTTCTTTCAGCCTTTTCTGTTCTTCCTGCATTTTTTGTTTATCCATCCTTTTATCCCCCGATTTTTTCAGATCATTTATTTTCTGCCTTCCATCTTCCGCCGCGTATCCCGGCAAAGACCTGTCATCCCGGAAAGATCTCCCCCTGCCAGAAATAATACAGGCTTCCCAACAGCTTTCCGATAGCCACTGCAAGCACAGCTAACCCCAGTCCGTGGCGGTAGGAGACCCTTCTGGCAAAAATAGGAATACTGTCTAACATCTCAGCGATTGCCAGGGCCAGACAACCCACAAACATCCCCATAAAAAGCCCCGCAGTTCCTAAAAGGATCTCCCCTGCCACATCCACTGCACTCATAAAAAACTCCCCCGCTCCCACGGAGAATAACTGTCCTCTGACCCATTCCCCCGCATGTCCCAACGCAGGGATCACGCTGAAAAATGTCCCGATCACTGCCCCCGCCGTAATACAGCCTTCATACAGCAGTATCTTCTTCGCCGTGTGGGTCGTTCCCACAAACCTTGGCGTCAGTCCCACCGCAAGCAGTACCGTAAAAATACCGGCCGATACCAAAAGCCCGGCGGAAAGCCCGTAAACCGCCAGAAAAAACTGTGAACCGCTATTTTGTATCACTTTCCTTCTCCTCCCGTCCACTGTCCATATCAGTTTTTATTCCCCGCCCTTCACTGCGTATCAGCTTCTTTTCCTTCTCTGCTCGCGGTCTTGATCAGCGCTTTCTCCACATCTTCCTCATAGATGGCCATCTCCACCTCGATCGGCGTCGGGTCTTTCGTCAGCCTTCTTCTGCCGATATGATTAAAGAAAATAATAATGCCCGCCGCCAGCCCGATGCTGTAGCTGACCTCCAGCACCGTAAAACCGCTCGACGTCTCCCCCATCACAAGTTCATAATATTTTCCAAACACATCCACGATGCCGATATCATTATGAAAAGCCATGATCGTAAAAGAAGCCCCGAAAAAGCAGACCAGACTGACAAGCAGGATCTTAAACACTTCCACCGCGCTCCTCTTTTTTTCCACATACACCCGCTCGACAATCATATCCGGTTCGCCGATACTCTCCACTTCCACGCCCGCCACAGTTTCCTTGACCAGCCTGATCACTTCCGTCATACTGATATAAAAGCGTGTCTCATTCCCTTCATGAAAGGTATGCAGTTTGATTGCCTTTGCTCTTGCAAGAACAGCCTTATCATCGCAGTACAGGCTGGCGATATCCTTCAGAAAAACATCGTCAGCCTGCATCTCCGTATTTCGTTCCGCCTTTATATAAACTGTTGTCTGCGCCATACTTCCACTCCCTTTTCACACCGCCATGCCGATTATACTCCCTCTCGACAAAACCCCAGCGTACACACTCTCTACATACACACTTTTCTCTTCTCCCCACCAGTATGTGCAGACATCATTATTTTATTCATCATGTGATTTTTTGCCCTCTCTGTCCCACAGCCAGCCCGGACGGGAAAGAAGCGAAGGCCCGCAGGGATATTGCCAGCCCATCCGTCTGGCGCCTTTCCCGTCCGGACCTTCACTTCTCTCCCGCCGGGCGTCCGGTTCCCCTCCGCAATAAATCACAGCACCGCCCTCTCCCGCATCCGGCGCAATATTCTTTTTTCCAGCCTGCTGACCTGCACCTGACTGATTCCAAGTCTCTCCGCCACATCCACCTGTGTCTTCCCCTGAAAATAACGCAGCAAAATCAGCTCCTTATCCTCCCCCTCCAGTTCCGACAGAAGCTGCGATAACAGCATATGGTTTAACAGCTTCTCCTTTTCATTGCTCCCACTGGCGATCTGATCCGCCAGATAGATCTCGTTGCCGTCACTCTGATAGACAGACCGATAGATCGATTCCACCTCGGCCCCGGCATCCATCGCCATCACCACCTCCTCAACCGTCAGTCCTGTCATCTCGGCCACTTCCCTCAGAGCCGGTTCCTTTCCCTTCTCGTGCTGATACTGTTCTCTTGCCTTTTTGATCTTCCAGCCATTCTCTTTAAGTCCTCTGCTCACCTTCATCATCCCGTCATCCCGCAGAAACCGCTTGATCTCTCCGGAAATCATGGGAACAGCATAGGTGGAAAATTTCACATCAAAGGCAAGATTAAATTTATCGATGGCTTTCATAAGTCCGATACAGCCGATCTGAAACAGATCTTCCGCATCCACTCCTCTGTTCAGAAAGCGTTTCACAATATGGTGCACCAGCCCCAGGTTTTTTTCAATCAGTACCTCTCTTGCTTCCTTATCGCCTGCATGGGATCTCTCAATCAGCACTGACATCTCTTCCATAACTATTCTTCTTCCTCCAGCCACGGAGCGCTGCCCAACTTTTTTTCCATCACGATCTTACATCCCCTGCCTGGCGCTGAGAGTACCTGCAGATCATCCATGAAAGCTTCCATAAAAGCAAATCCCATACCGGAACGCTCCAGTTCCGGCCTTGTCGTAAAAAGAGGTTCTAACGCCTGCTCCACATTTTCGATCCCTCTGCCGTCATCCTCTATCTCCACAAACAGCACATCTCCTGTAATCCGGCAGTACATGCGCACTTTTCCGCAGTTTGTCTCTCTGGGGCACTGCATCCGCCCCGGCATGTATCCCTGCACATTGCCGTACCCATGGATAATAGCATTCGTCACCGCCTCAGATACCGCAGTTTTCACGTCAGCCATCTCCTCCATGGTGGGATTTAAGGGTGCGATAAAGGCGGACACCGCCATCCGCGCAAATCCTTCATTATAGGAAATAGCATCGAATTCCATCTGCAGCTCATTATCATACCCTTTGCTCACCTTTTTTTCTTCCTGTTTCATCTTCAACAACCATGTCCTTTCCACAAACCGTAACTTCATTTTTCACTTTCCGACCAGTATGCCATTTATAATTCAAAATGACACGGGTTTACTCCATAATTTCCATAATCCTTGACAGCCCTGATATGTACAGGATCCGCCTGATCTGTCTGTCCGCATGAATAGCAAAAACACGCCCTCCCAGACAGGCTATCTTTTTATACCTTCCCATAATAACGCCGACACCGGAACTGTCCATAAACTTCGTGTCCTCAAAATCAAACACGATCCCCCGGATCTGATCCCGCATCAGGAAAGAATCCGCTTTCCTGCTGATGGCAAAGGACTGATGATGATCAATCTCCTCCGGCATTTTTACCATCAAATACCTGTCAATAACCTGAAAATCCGCCTCCATATAAAATTCCCCTTTCTTAATTTTAAACGCGCAGATCCGCGCTGCTTTTCTTCAGTGCCACAATCGGGCAGGGAAGATCTTCTTTCTCCGCCCGCCGTGCAGGATGCCCCGCACATAAAAAGAGGATACCAAAATAAAGGTATCCTCTTTTGTAAACTATATTTTATTTATTTTCCCGGCCACCGTATGCCATCTGTTCTCTGTATGCCCCCGTTATATACCGTTTACGCTCTGCATACTGCCCGGCAGCATTCCGTTTTTCCCTGACATACTGTCTCTACTGCATACTGTTTATCTCTTCCATATAGTCCGCACTGCGATTGGCCCGCTCCGTACCCGGGAATTTATCGATCACCATCTGGTAGTAGACCGCTGCATTCTCATAATCCTCATTCCGATAACAGGCATTGGCAAGGTTATATATCACATCAATATTCTCGGAATTATAAATATAGGCTTTCTCCAGATTCTGAACCGCATCCGCGTACACTTCCTGCCTGTAAGCAGCCATGCCATCATCATAGTAAGTCTGCGCCACACTTGGCCCTACCGCCGCAAGGAGGCTCTGGTATACTGCCCGAAAAGATTCCGATGTCTCTTCAATATTCACTTCTCCACGAATGCTCTCCAGATACTCCGCCACCTGCTCCACATCCTCAGGATTCTGCAGATAGCCGTTCACAGCCGCTAACATATTATCCATGGTCTGAATCGTACCGTCTGTTCCCACATAATTTTCCAGTTCTGAGTAAAGATCGTTATTTTCCCGCTGCATCGTATCCAGTTTCTGCTGCAGATCGTTGGTAGTTGCCGACTCCGCCGCCAGCTGTTCGCTGACCACTTTCAGCTGCCTGCTGACATTGTCCCTGACCGCCTGGATCCTGGCCGGTAAAATCAGAAATACCGTCATCGCCACGCCGATCCCCAGACCGATCAGCAGATACAGGATCGCGGAAAAACTGACTCCCTTCGGTTCCTTCACATCAAGAGGCTGGATGATCGTCTCATTTCCGCTCTGATAGCGGAACACCTCCTCCGAGGCTTCCTTTTTCTTCCTTTTCGGCGCCTTGCTCTCTTCGTTCTCCTCGGGGTGGAGCATTGCGTTTACTTCTTTTAAGTACCGCCTGGTCGTGGTATTTCCCGAATCGATCTGCTCACAGCGAAGCAGCTCTCTTTCCGCTCTGGGCCAGTCCTCCGCATCGATATAGAGCAGTGCCAGAAGCTGATGGGCCCTGATATATTTCGAGTTCAGGGAAAGCACCTTTTTCAGCTGGATCACTGCCAGATCCTTGGAATCCTGATTGCAGTACAGCAGCGCCTGATTGTATTTCTTTATCGTTTTATTGATCGTATCAAGCCTGGTCGGATTGCTCTGCACCACATTGATATAATCATCCGCAATGTTCTTTTTGGGCCGCAGGTTCTTACTGATCACCCATTCGCTGAGCGCCGCCACCACTTCACCAGTCTCAAAGTAAACAAGTCCCAGCAGATTTCTGGCCTCCACATTGTTCTTGTTGAACTTGAGGCTCTGCCGTAAACTCTGGATTGCACCGCTCAGATCCCTGACGCCGGCCTTTTCCAATCCCTCATTGTAGAAATTGTTAGATATTTTTAAGACCTTCTTATATACAGAAACGTCAACACCACAGTTTGTGCAGAAATCATGTTCCGACAAATTGCAGCCGCAATTATAACATATCATCCGATAAGCTCCCGTTTGTTCCTATTCTTCCGTTTCCTCTTCCAAATCCTTAGACTCTTTTACTACCTTCACCACCAGGTCCGCCATATCCGTCATATCCTGATTATAGATCGCATCCTCCGCGTCCTCCACTTCCAGACTGGGATGGAACTTTTTTAATTCTTCCTCAAAATTGATCATATTTCCTCTCCGTTTTGCGCTGTCCTCCTCCTGGTGTACCGGTTCTGACACCGCCTTTTACTGTTTTATCAGAGCCTTTATCTGGCCCGCCAGATATAATGAACCTGTTATATAGATCTTTATCCCCTCCGATTTTTTCTGGAGACAATACTGCAGGGCCCTGCCTGCATCTTTTATTACCGTTTTTTTCACTTCGCCGAAAAACTCCGACAGATCTTCCGCCCGGGCCGCCCGGTAACTTTCTATCTGCGTTACGACGATCTCCTCAAACAGTCCGGCATCTGCTATAAGCCTTATCATCTCCTCACAGGCCTTCTCCTGCAAAGAAGAATACAGTAACATGCGATGTCCCTCACTGCCGTCCGCCCGGACACTTTTTAAAAAGGCTTCCATGCCGTCTCTGTTATGAGCACCGTCCACATAAACCTCAGACAGTACCTCTTCCATCCTGCCCTCCCAATGCATCCCGGCAAGACCTCTTCGCAGTTCCTCCCCGGAAATCCTGACGCTTCCCATCTCCGTCAATACTGCAGCCGCCCTGACGCACAGCGCCGCGTTTTCCATCTGATAGAGCGCCTTTGTGGAGAGATGAAATGTACTATATTTATAATACCCAGAGTAATAAGAAAAATCAATGCCTTTCTCATCATATTTTTTCAGACATATTTCCTCCGGTTTTATCGAAAAAGCCCTTGTTTCCGCCTTTTTCGCCGTTTTTTCCATCACGTCCGCAACAGTTTTATTGTTCGCAGAATACACGAAAGGTATTCCCTTTTTGACAATTCCCGCCTTTTCGCCTGCAATCTCTGACAAAGTTTCCCCCAGATACTCCGTGTGGTCCAGACCGATCTGTGTCATAATACAGATGCAGGGAGTCTCAAAAGAGTTTGTGGCATCGAGCCTTCCGCCCAGTCCGGTTTCCAATATAATAACATCCGGCTGCTTTTTCTCAAAATGCAGCATAGCCATAAAGTAGAGATACTCAAAGTAGCTGGGGTGGTAATCTGTACGCAGACCGTCGCCGTTTTTTCCTGCAGCGTGCTGCCTTTCCTCAGCCTGCGTGCCGCAGTTTTCTGTCCCTGACGGTTTCCGTTCATCTTCTCCGCTGCAGTTTTCTGTCTCCGGCTTCCTCCGCGCATCTTCCGCACCGCAGTTCTCCTGCACCTGCCTGAAAATTTCCGCAAATTCCTTCTCGGAGATATACTCCCCGTCCACCCGGATCCTCTCCCTGATATCCACAAGATGAGGAGAGGTAAACAGCCCCACGCTGTACCCCGCCTCCATAAGAACAGACTGCAAATAGGCACAAACGGAGCCCTTTCCGTTTGTACCCGCCACATGGATCACTTTTTTATTCTGACAGGGACACGAAAGCCTTCTGTAGAAAGCTTTCGTGTCTTCCATCGTGTTTTTCTTTACAAACTTCGGAATCCCGTCGATGTATTCCTGCGCCTTACGAAAAGCCCGCATCATAACTGGCTCAGTCTTTCCTGCACCTTCTGCATCATCTGGGTATACTTTTCCAGTTTTGCCTTTTCCTCTGCTATCTTCGCCTCCGGCGCTTTCGCTAGAAACTTCTCATTCTTCAACATGCCGTTTACCCGGGCAAGTTCACCCTGCAGACGTTTTTCCTCCTTCTCAAGGCGCTCTTTTTCCTGCTTCAGATCCACCAGTTCCGCAAACGGCATATACAGTACTGCCCCCGGGATCACCACAGATACCGCATCATCGGCGATACCCGTTCTGTCTCTCTGTACGGTCACTTCGGAAGCATAAGCCAGCGAGGCAAAGAAAAGTTTTCCTTCCTCAAAGGCCTTCCTGACATCCTCCTTTTCCGTCACCACATAGACCGCCGCCTTTTTCGAGGGCGCCACATTCATGGAAGTCCGCACGTTACGGATCCCGCGCACCGCCTCTTTGATGGTCTCAATCGCTTTTTCCTCCGTCTCAAACTGCCGCTCCTCCTGATACTCCGGCCAGGAAGAGATCATGATGGACTCTTCCTCAGACTGCAGAGAACAGAAGATCTCCTCCGTGATAAAAGGCATATAGGGATGTAACAGCTTCAGGGCATGGATCAGCACATCCTTAAGCGTCCACAGCGCCGCATTCTGACTTTCCTCGTCGTCGGAATTGTAAAGTCTCGGCTTCACCATCTCAATATACCAGTCACAGAATTCATCCCAGATAAAGTCATACACTTTCTGTACTGCAATACCCAGTTCAAAGTGATCCATATTTTCAGTGACTTCTCTGGTCAACCGATTTAATTTGGAGATGATCCACTTATCAGCAGGCTCTAACGTCTCCGATTTTGTTACGGTCTTTCCTCTCTCCGCATACCCGGCCAGATTCATCATGATAAACCGCGACGCATTCCACACCTTGTTGGCAAAGTTTCTGGCCGCTTCCACTCTCTCATAGTAGAAACGCATATCATTGCCCGGCGCATTGCCCGTGATCAGCGTCAGACGCAGTGCGTCCGCCCCGTACTGATCGATGATCTCCAGCGGGTCGATACCATTTCCTAAAGATTTTGACATTTTGCGCCCCTGGGAATCCCGCACCAGCCCATGGAACAGCACGGTCTTAAAGGGCCTTTCTCCCATCTGCTCATAGCCTGAGAAGATCATACGGATCACCCAGAAAAAGATAATGTCATAGCCCGTCACCAGCACATCGGTAGGATAGAAATAGTTCAGATCCTCGGTCTTCTCCGGCCAGCCCAGCGTAGAAAAAGGCCACAGTGCGGAAGAAAACCAGGTATCCAGCACATCCTCATCCTGAGTAAAGTGCGTCGCCCCGCACTTCGGGCAGACTTCCGGCATCTGTTTTGCCACTACGACTTCGCCGCACTGATCGCAGTAATAAGCCGGGATCCTGTGGCCCCACCAGAGCTGGCGGCTGATACACCAGTCGCGGATGTTGTCCGTCCAGTTAAAGTAGATCTTTTCCATTCTCTCCGGAATCAGTTTGATCTCGCCCTTTTTCACAGCTTCCACCGCCGGCTTAATCAATTCGTCCATCTTTACAAACCACTGCTCTTTCACAAGCGGTTCGATGGTCGTGCTGCACCGGTCATGAGTTCCCACATTGTGGGAGTAATCTTCGATCTTCTCTAAAAGCCCCTCTTTTTCCAGCTCTTCCAGAATCTGTTTTCTCGCTTCATAGCGGTCAAGCCCTGCGTACTTTCCGCCGTTTTCGTTGATCGTGGCGTCATCGTTCATAATATTTACGATGGGAAGATTATGGCGCTTCCCTACCTCAAAGTCGTTGGGATCATGGCCCGGGGTGATCTTTACCACACCTGTTCCGAATTCCATATCCACATAGTCGTCCTCCACGATGGGAATCACCTTATTTACGATGGGCAGCAGCACCTTTCTGTCTTTCAGGTGTGTATAGCGCTCATCCTTCGGATTGATAGCCACCGCCGTATCGCCAAGCATGGTCTCGGGACGGGTGGTCGCAAACTCTAGAAATTCTGTTTTGCTGGGTTCCCCGTTTTCCTCTATCAACGGATATTTGATATGCCACAGATGCCCTGCCTGTTCCTCGTACTCCACTTCCGCATCGGAGATGGACGTATTGCAGACCGGACACCAGTTAATGATCTTTGCGCCTTTATAGATATAACCCTTTTCATGCATCTTGCAGAACACTTCGGTGACCGCTTTATTACAGCCCTCATCCATGGTGAAGCGCTCTCTGTCCCAATCACAGGAAGAACCCATCTTTTTTAACTGCTCAACGATCCGGCCGCCATACTCTTTTCTCCAGTCCCAGGCTCTTTCCAGAAACTTCTCCCTGCCCAGATCCTGCTTATCGATACCCTCTTTCTTCAAAGCCTCGATGATCTTTACCTCGGTGGAGATACTGGCATGGTCCGTTCCCGGCTGCCAGAGCGCGTTGTAGCCCTGCATCCGCTTATAGCGGATCAGAATATCCTGCATTGTATTGTCAAGGGCATGCCCCATGTGAAGCTGTCCCGTGATATTTGGGGGCGGGATCACGATCGTAAAGGGTTTCTTTGTCCGATCCACTTCCGCGTGAAAATACTTCTTTTCCAGCCATCTCTGATAGATCCGATCCTCGATGCCCTTCGGATCGTAGGTTTTTGCCAGTTCTTTTCCTGCCGTATGATTCATATTCTGCTCCTCCTGTTATCGGCAAAAGCCCTCTGCCGTGATGTCGGCAAAGGGCTCCACTTATACTTTTACCTTTGTCCTCTTTTTCCTAAAGAGAATCATAGTGGATACTGACCTTATTTGTCAAGTATTTCCACACTTTAATAATTAAAGAACGGGAAGAATCCTCCGAAGGGATTGCTCTGGTCGTTCGGAACGGTCTGGCTGCCCTGGGACTGCGCATCGTTCTGATCAGTTTCCTGTTCGATGCCCGCTTCTCTGGCCGTGTACAAGGTTACCGGAACTTCTCTTTCCTCATAGCCTGCGTCGGTTCTGGCCTGTACGGTCAGATTTACCGTTTCGCCGGCTTTATAATAGCCCAGATAACCGATCAGTTCCTCTCTGGTACGCACCGGCTTTCCATCGATCTTTGTGACGACCATGCCGCGCTGCAGTCCTGCCTTTTCGGCCGGGGAATTCTCCGTCACGCTGCTGATGTGGGCGCCGATCGGAATGTCATAGGTCTCGTTGATCTCATTTGTCACATTGGATACATTGATACCCAGGTATCCTCTCTCAGATTCTTCTACAAGCGTCCTTGTCTCCTGCTGCATCATGCGCTCCATATCCCCCTTGATATCAGAGATCGGAATGGCATAGCCAATGCCTTCCACTTTCGTGTCCGCCACCTTGGCAGAATTGATGCCTACCAGTTCCCCGTTCATATTGAACAGAGCCCCGCCGCTGTTGCCCGGGTTGATCGCCGCATCCGTCTGGATATAGCGGTTGGCGCTGCCTGTGGCATCCACAGAATTTTCTGTGGTCATGCTCCGCCCTACCGCACTGACGATACCAGTGGTCACGGACTGTCCATATCCAAGCGCATTACCGATGGCTACCACCTGATCTCCCAGCGCCAGTTCATTGGAATCCCCGATGGATGCCACTTTGATATTGTCCATCGTCTCCTGGGATAGGCTGTTTAAATCTACAGCGATCACTGCCAGGTCCTGGGCTGCACTGTAATCCTTGATCTCACCTCTCACGATCTCGGCATCCGAGCTGTCTTCCATCTGCTCCTGATAACTGAACAGGACGCTCAGTTCCTTGCTGCCGGAAACCACATGGTAGTTGGTCACGATCAGGAGTTCACTGTCCGTCTTTCCGATGATAACGCCGGAACCGGAACCCTCCGTCTCCTGGATAAAGGTGCCCCAGAAGCTTCGTATCTCCGCCTCGCCCTTGTTGGTGATGGCCACAACGGAAGGCATACACTGTTCTGATATCTGCTTAACGGTTAATCCGGCTGCCGCCGTCTGCGTTGTCTGTGTGGCCGGAAACTGTTCTGTCTTCTGGGAAAGATCCTTCTCCTGCTTCGTCCCGGTTTCTGCCTCAGCCTCCCTTGCCGCTTCTTTCTTATTATATTGTCCCATCACCAGACTGCTGCCCAATGCACCGCCTGCGGTTCCCATCACGAGGGACAGGACAATGCACAGCGCGATCATGCCGCCTGTTCTCTTTTTTTCTTTTCTTTTCTTTGGTGACGGTATCTGATCATTTCCCTGAAAATTGTGATTGTAGTAAATATAATCGTTGCTTCCCTGGTCTCTGCCGTTTTCATTGTTTTGTCCGTACTGGTATTCCATAGCTTTCACTCCTTTTCTTTATTTTCATTCTGCCAGACTGGCATTTTTTAATTCACATGAAAAAGCACATAACTTCTTCTTTTCCTTATCAGATGCTTTTATCATATTCTCCATTTTTGTTAAAATTGTGATGCATTTGTGTTTATTTTGTGAATAATACGGGCAAAAATTGTTTCAATTGTTTCATTATGATAAAATAATAGTCAGCTCCCGGCAATACCATAAATTGCATCAGCACTCTGACCGCATTTTGTTGTATTATACAAATGTCAGATCAAAAATAAACACGCTATAAAATATACAGGAAAACGAAAGGATTTCTCATGAACCCCATCAGAAAAGCAACCGTACAGGACGTATCGCGCATTGCCGAGATCCTGATCTTCACCAAGCGAATGAATTACCGATTTATTTTTCAGAACGACAAAGTATCCTTCGGGGAACTGCAGGTGCTGCCCCTTGCGCAGGATTATCTGTCCCATCCCGAGAAGCTTAAACACATCTGGGTATATGACGACGAATTCGTGAAAGCCCTGATCCACGTGGAGGACGGGTGGATCCATGAACTGTATGTGGACTGCTTTTTCCAGAATGAGGGCATCGGCGGGAAACTTCTTCAGTTCGCAGTGGAAACATTTGATGCCAAATTTCTGTTTGTGCTGGAAAAAAATGAGAGCGCCATCCGGTTTTATGAGTCCCATGGCTTTAAAACGACCACAGAACAGGAAAAAGAACCGGGGACGGAGGAATTTATCGTAAAGATGGAGCGGATATCGGAACCACAGATTTCCTGTCCTGAATGAAACAATATTCGCCTGAATGAAATTATTAACAGGCAGGAAGGGAAGAGGAATCCTCTCATGGACTCCTCTCTCTTCCGCTCTACAGCACTTCCCCGTCTGTCTCAATACAGCGCTTATACCATGCAAAACTGTCCTTTTTGATCCGTTGGAAGCTTCCTGTCCCATTATCATCCCGATCCACGTAGACAAATCCATAGCGTTTGCGCATCTCGCCGGTTCCCGCACTCACTGAATCAATCGGAGACCACGACGTAAAGCCCATCACTTCCACACCGTCTGAGACTGCCTCTTTGAGCGCCTGTATATGCCTGCGGAAATAGTCGATCCGGTAGCTGTCGTGAATCTGTCCGTTTTCTATCCTGTCTATCGCCCCCAAACCGTTCTCCACAACCATCAGCGGTATCTCATAGCGGTCCCAGAGCTGATTTAATGTATACCGAAGTCCCACCGGATCGATCTGCCAGCCCCATTCCGAGGTCTGCAAGTAGGGATTTTTTGCGCCTCCCATCAGATTGCCGTTGACCCGTTCCACATCCGTCCGTACTGTAGAACAGTTTGTCATATAATAACTGAATGCGTAAAAGTCAACGGTTCCCTGCTGCAGGACAGAAACGTCCTCCGGCTGCATTTTCAGGCAGATCCCTTCCTCCTCAAACAGGCGCCGGATGTAGGTTGGATATGCGCCCCGGACCATCACATCTCCCGCAAACTTGTTTAAGATCCGGTCCTTTCTCTGGGTTTCCAGCATATCCTCCGGATCACAGGTCAGGGGATACTGGGTGATATGGCTGAGCATACATCCCACTTTCAGATCCGGATCGATCTCATGAGCTTTTCGTACTGTCATGGCGCTCGCCAGAAACTGATGATGCAATGCCTGGATTCTTTTTCCCAAAGGCGCTTTTAACTCTGTTTTTGGCACAGGATCTGCCCCCTTCAACATTCTCTTCTCTATCAGTCCAAGAGAATTAAACGCCCCCATCTGCAGCACACCAAAATTTATCTCGTTAAAGGTGAGCCAATAGCGTACCCTGTCCCCAAAACACCGGATCACCGTCTCCGCATACCGCACAAAGAGATCTATCGTTCTCCTGTCCAGAAAACCGCCATACTTTGTCGCGATCCCCCAGGGCATATCGAAATGGCTCAGTGTGACAAGAGGCTCCATATTATATTTGCGGCATTCGTCAAACACCCGCCCGTAAAAATCCAGCCCTTCCTGATTGGGTGTTTCATCGTCCCCGTTTGGAAAGATCCTGGCCCAGCTGATGCTGAGCCGCAGGCAGCTAAATCCCATCTCCGCGCACAGTGCGATATCTTCCCGATACCTGTGATAGAAATCCACAGCCTCATGACTCGGATAATACAACGTCTCATCGATCACAGGGGTGAACATTCTGGGTTCATCCGCACTGCCGCCCTTCACAAAGTCCTGGATGGTCAGTCCCTTTCCTCCTTCTTTCCACGCTCCTTCGCACTGATTGGCGGCTATTGCTCCGCCCCACAAAAAATTTTCAGAAAATACGCTCATATTCCATTCTCCAGTTCTTTTTTCAATCTGTCCATGGAATAGATCATATTCACCGTCTTATAACGATGCTGCAGACCATTTCCCATGAAGGAGCAAAAAGGCTGATCCTCTTTAAAGTTTTCCTTTATCTCACGCCGCAGGCATTCCAGCTGGTCGTCAATATAGTCAGTGGAGATCGGATACCTGCCATGGGCCGCATAGATGTCCCGGATATCCGCTTTCTCCTTCAACAGCTTTTCCATGCTTCTCCGGGCCATAATAAAAGGAGCCTGTTCGTCCTCTGAAAAAAAGTACCATACATTGTGAGCCGTCACCTGATCCCCACTGAACAGACGCTTATTCGCCCGATCTAAAAGCATGATATGACCATAACTGTGCCCCGGTGTATGAATCACCTCCAGATCCTTACCGCCGAGTTCCAATCTGTCCCCTTCTTTCAAAAAACGGAAACCGGTTTTGCCAAGCGTTCTGTTCAAGTACTGTTCTCCCCTGATCTTTCCCCTTAACTCCGGCATCTTTGCCAGCCGATAATCAAGAGCCTTCCTGCGCATTTCCCTCGTATCATTGCGCAGCAGTTTCCCGCAGTCCAGCTCATGGAGATAAACCTCGGGAAACCAGGAACTGCCCAGACCATGATCCGGATCTCCGTGGCTCAGTACAACCGATAAGGGCAAATTCGTAATCGCTCTGACATAAGGCTCCAGGCTTTCATAACCATAGCCCGTGTCAAATAAAATGGCCGCCCTGTCACCAAGAATCAGATAGCAGTGAACACTCTCTGTTTCTGTTATCACATACAGATCTTCACTGATCTTTTCCGTCCTGTATACCTGATCACTCATATGCAGTATCCCCTGTCTACTCTTCATAGCAGCTGTCGTCAAATCCCAGAATCCATGTGGCTGCAAAGCTTATCACGATGGTCAAAACTGCCGCCGCAATGGCAAAGTAAAAATTCGTCATGGTTCCGTCCGAATTCAAAAAGATCGGCATTGTGAAAAAGGAAGGCGCACCAAAACTGTATACTCTGACTTTGAAAACAGCACAGAAAACAGCATTTACAACACAGGCGATCCAGGTGGCAATCAACGGCTTTTTCATTCGCACACAGATACCGTACAGCGTCGGCTCCGTCACACCCGCCAGAAATGATGTCAGCGCACAGGAGAGAGAAAGTTCTCTCAGACCGTTTTTCTTTGTCTTTAACAGGCAGGCCATTGCCACTCCGAACTGGGAGAAATTCATTGCAATAAAGGCCGGGAACAACATATTGTCATAGCCCACCGTCTCGAACAACATCATCACCAGGGGGATCAATGCCAGATGCATTCCTGTCAGCACAAGCAGCGGCGCAAGACAACCTACCACCAGTACTGTGGACCAGGGTGCCACATCATATTATAATAATCTTTCCCAAGGCTTTTTTCATAATTCGGATAGTGTCCCTTGTTTACTAACCACTCTATATTATTAGATTTTGTCCTTAATGCTATCGTCAAAAACAAAATTTCAAATGTCATTATACTGCTGTCCTTTATTTCTTCGCTACATATCAGTTTATGAATAGTTTCTGCCTTATAAAAAATCCTCTCCTGTGTTCTAATATCCAATCCGTATAATATATCGGAGAAAAATTTTTCTGCTTCCTGTTCCTCTCCCTGCAAAAATTCAAACATCGAAGCATATGCCTTATATTTCTTAATGTATTGTCCTGCTTTCCCATTATCCAAATTAACTTTAAAGGATATAAACTTTCTGAGATATGTATCTACATCAATTTCTCCATATATTTCTTTGATGGAATGTTCAATCTGTGTCTTATCCATTGAAACAATCACAATAACATTTTTTAAATCCGTAAATATATGATGTAACCGTTCCAACACTTTTATTGTATATTCTGGTAAACACCTATCCAATTCATCTACTATTATTACAACTGCTTTTTTGTCAGCAATTTCTTGTATCCCTTTTCTTGTCGCTTCCAATGCACGTTTAAATCCATATAATGAGTCAAAACTATTGTCATCATCTTCCATTCCCGCTTCTATTGTATTAGTAGCTATTTCTACCAAATCAATTCCTACTTTATTCTTACACAATTCACTTGCAACTGCTTTCAAAGTTTCTTTTGCTGTTTCCCATGCCATCTTTTTTGCTACATCTTTTTGTTTCGATGTAAAAACATTTAATTCTCTATCTGTTGCATCTAACATGGCAGCAATAATCGCAATAGCTGGTTCTTCATAATAATCATACTTCCAACAATCATAATGGAAAACAAAATACCTATTGTCTCCAGTCTCCTCAGATTGTATTTCTTTTATTTCTTCTTCAAATTTCTCTAAAACAAATGATTTTCCACTGCCCCAAAATCCATTTACCCCAAAACAACACCCTTGCTCATTTTCAGAAATAATATTAACCAAATTCTTTAATTTCTCTATAAAGCTACCTCTATCTAGCACATCCAATCTTTCTTCCATACTCTTACCCCTTTTTTGACAAATTATAAAGCCCTATTCTTTATTACACAAAATAGATTCTCGCATTTCTCAAGTTTAGTTCTTTATTCTCTATATAGAATACCAAAAAATACATATTTTGCAAACTATAACAAAAACTCCCAGCGGGTTTCCGTGATAATACAGGCAGTTTCCGTGTTTGTATCATATCCCCCGTTTTTCGACAGCATTTTCCGTCAAGCTAATACGCCTTTCAGCCAAAACCGCCAATATCCTACCCCTTTTTACCTTTCCGCTTTATACTATCACGGAAACCCCTGACTTTTGCGTGATAGTATACTTTTGCCTGATAGTACGATATTTTCCCTAATCGCCATCCTATCAGCGGCATCAAAAAACACAAAAATAGGGGTCCACCACACACCGTGATGAACCCCACCAAGCCTTAAAACCCTTGATTTTAAGCCATTCTTCAATACTTTTGCCTGTTAGTACCAAAAATCCTATGGCATTATTTCTGAATAGCCGCCTGTGCCGCTGTTATACTTTGATGACTTTTACCCCTCTTTACCCCATTTACCCCACCCAATTCGACATTCGACAAACGGGATTCGACAAATTGCTCTTTTTCCGCTAAAACCCATGCTTTTTAGCACGGCGCAATCGCATCAGAGCAGTCTTAAAAGCTGTACCAACTCATGCGACTCCTCCGCATCTGATGCAGTCTGCCTTGTATCAAACTGCGAAAAACGGTTGTTCCGATAAAATGATAACAGCTTTTCCTCATTTTCTGCCTCTAAGAAGGTCACTACGCCTCCGCCCAGGTACTGTATCTCTTTAATTTTGTTCCATGCCAGTGCGAGTAATTCTTCTCCAGTTATTTTTTGGTCTGCACCATTGGTAAAATTTTTGCCAAGTTGGGCAATAAGGTATGCAGACATAGTATATGTATCTGATTTTTCATCCCATTCACTGACACGCAGCAACTTTTTCTTTACGGTATTGCTTACTGTTTCTCCCCTTACTGTTAAAGGTTTCAATGCAAGGGTAAAATACCCTACCAGCACCATGCTGCTTATGTCAAATACAAGATATGTAACCGACTGATTCTTTTTCGTAAACTCTACTGAACTTTTTTTCAAAAAACGCTCGACATCCGGATTCCGCAGACAAGAAAAACCGGAGAGAACTTGAAGAAGCCTGCTCTCTCCGAGTTTTGGATTATCACTATTAAGATAGCGCCGAATGTTGATAACTGAATACCTATTTGTTTCCAACATTTGCTTTCTCCCATTTTGCCATAAATTCCACCAGTTCTGCATCATCTGTTATTTCGCTTGCTGCTACTGGTATATGAACAGGACGGTTCTTGGCAGATTCTTCAATCGCGTTGACAAACATCTCCACCTGTTCCTTGCCGGAAATGACAAAATTCTTTGTGATACTTGAAGTTGCCATAATAAACACCTCCTTTGTTAGTATGGTTCTTCCGCTATAATTCATACTTTTCTATCTCTATTTTATTATTTTATATCGGTGAATGCAACAAAACATTTTATGAATTTTTTATAACTTATTTTCCCACTTGCAATCCAGCCAAAACAGAGGTAAGCTACGACACCACGGAAGGAGGGATTGGATTGGAAAAGGATTCTGCATTATACCAATTGATGGATACCCGCATGCACAGCATCATGAACGGTATCGTGAGCAGTGACGGGGAATACCAGGCGATTCTCCGCAAGTCGGACATATACTCCGGCGAACTGGACAGGATGGATTTATCAAAAGAAATCCGGCTGCTGATCGACCGCTACGTCAGCGAGCAGAACGCTCTCGGCTCCCGGTTTGGGATGCTCGCCTACCTGTTGGGATTTTCCGACTGCAAGGCCATGTTTTTAGGGAAATGCCTGCCGACAGAAGCAAAAGAAATGAACACAGAATTGTAACCGCAAATCGGTGACAGGGCGGAAAGGCTGCGCCACAGCCCTTCCGCCCTGTCCCTCTTCCGTTTTAAATGAATATCCACGCCTCCAGCTCCGCGTACCTGTTGGATTTTGACCACTGCGGGTGTTTCCTGAACCACGCCCGCTCGTCATCCGGCGTGACCGTTATCTTCTTAAAATAAACGGGGGAACCGGCATCATCCAGTCCCCCTCCCGCATCGGGGCTTAAGTTTAGGAGCCACTCGAAGCGGTCCTCGTAAACCCTCACCCCTGACACATATTTATCCATTTCCTCTTCTGAAAATTCCCCGTCCTCCGGCATGGCGGACTGCCCCATGAGCTTTTGCAGGTTTTCCAGCTTGCCGCTCACGTCCGCCTCCGTGGCGGGCTCCACGTCCCCGTACTGCGCCATCCGCTGCTCCAGTTCCGCAATCTTCTCCCCCACCTCCTGCTGCTTTCGGCTGAATACCTCTTTCGGTATCTCGTTGTTCATCCTCATATCGAGCAGCGTCTCATATCTGCCCCGCTCCTTTTTGAGCTGTTCTTCTATGATTTCCTTGTCCCACAGGACTTCCGACTGCTCCACCCCCGCAATGCCGCACCCCAGCACCGCCGCCGCGTCCAGGAGCGTCCCCTCCGGGTCATCGAAAACGGCGTGGAGGACTTTCTGCGCCATCGTGTACATCTTCCAGTCCTGCACCAGCGGCGAGCGGCAGACGTTCTCAATGCCCAGGCCGTTTTTCAGCCTTGCCGCTATGGTCCCCGTCCGGGTCTGGTCGTAGCACTTGTAGGTGTAGGTGATGAAGTCCGTCTTGGTATGCCACTTGGTCTTTGCAAAGGCGTGGCCGCACTGGCACCGCATCTTCCTGCGCCAGAGGTCGTCCGAATGGACGCCCTTGTTCTTCCGGCGCTGCCCCATCTGCGCGTCCTTTTCCGCCATCATCTTCTGTACCCTCTCGAACTCCTCCTTTGTGACGATGGGCTGGTGCTTCCCCTCCACGATGACGCGCTCCAGCTCCCCCTTGTTCTTCGCCCTTTTCTGTTCCAGGTAGTCCGGCACGTATTCCGGTATTCCAGCTCCCCGCAGTAAAGGCGGTTTTTCAGGATATGAGAATTCTATCTAAAAGATGGACAAACCTTTCTTCGATCTGCGCTTTTAAATGATAGAGAACACTCGGATTTCTGTCACTGATTATCACACACTCCGGCCGATATGCACCCCTGTCCATCTTTCCCGCCAGATAAAGGGCAAGATTGGAGACCTCCGGCTCCGGCACGTTCATCGAAAAGCAGCAGGGAAAACACTCCAAAATCAGGTGAACAGACATCGGATACCGTCTGTTTATCTCCCGCTTCAAAAAATTGCTGTTTACATGTCCGCTGCCGCTGCGCCAAGCCGTTTTGGAAATATAAAGAAGAAAATTCTGCTTTTCTTCTCTGTCAGGCTCAAATTCCAGGCCAAACACCTCTTTCAGTCTTCGCCGAAACTTTTCATAGTTCTGCTCATACTCCTGCATGCAACGATCCCGCCACCCCGCAGCCCGCCCATCCAGAGTATTTAACCCATTCAGCCTGCGTTGGCAGTCCGCCATATCATCCTGCGAAAAAGCAACGCCTGTCAGAGCGGAAATTCTCTCCACCAGTTCAAGAAGCAATGCGGAATACTCATCGGGCTGCACCATCTGTTCTATCTCAAACCCTTTTTCTTTCCGCAGAATCGTGATGATCAGATGTCTCCTGAAGGAACGCATCGCATCTCCCGAAACAGGATAGTCATGCGCAAGAAACACCTCCGGCAAAACAGCCCTGCAGACCAGATCCAACTGTTCATATCTTTCCTTCAGGCCGGGCTCATAATACTGTGTCGTTTCCTTATCAAAACACTTTACCAGCAGATTTCGTTTTTCCGACTCCGGCATGGAAATAATAAGACCGCTTTTTCTGGATACCGTCACATATTTTTTGAGAATTTTTACATGTTCGAATTCCTTGAAAATTGCAGACTTAGACACATAGATACGTTCTGCCAGTTTTTCCATACTCAAAAAATCCCGCTCAAACAAAAGCACCGATAAAATGGTACTGGAACGGTTAAGCGGCATGACTCTTGTGTGCTTTCCCTCCATCAATCGTGATATTTCTTCCAGCTCCTTCCCGGAAAACCCCTGCGCAATATAACCGTTCTTTCCGTGATCTATATACTGCGGTCCGGATCCCAGTTGTCCGTTGATCGCATTGATCTCCGTCTGAACAGTCCGCAGGGAGATTCCCGTCTGCTTTGCCAGCTGCGCCCTCGTAATCCCCTCCGGATGGTAAATAATATATGAGAGAATGGATAACTGCCGATCAGTCAATTCCATAATTCTTTTCCTTTATCATCTGCTGTGATTCCTCCCGCCCACAGCACCGGACCGCACCCGATGCTGTGGGCGAGATCAAGCAGGGCCAGACTGTTTTGCTCTACCGTTCCATCTTCCAGAAGGCCGCGCTGTAAGGCGGCAGCTCGCTTCCGCCGCCGAAGTCATGGAGTTGTCCGGTAAGCAGATCCTCAGCCTGCCCGCAGCCTGCGTCAAAGTGGGCCGTGTAGCTCTCCCCGTCCGCGTTGATCGCCACAAGCACCCGCTCATTTTCCGACTTTCTCTCAAAAATGCACTGTTTGTTGGTCAGCACCACAGAGCGGAAGGCCCCGTAATTCAAAGCCTCCGAATGCTTCTTTGCATCCGCCATTTTCTTTATCTGATCCGTCAGCCCATTCCACTGCGGCGCTTCAAAGCAGGCTCTGAGCGCCGGATCTCCCTCGCTCTTGTTCGCCTTCGCGCCCCACTCGCTTCCGTAATAGACACAGGGAATCCCCGGCATCCCGAACATCAGCGCATAGATCAGAGGCAGATGCTTTTCATTGGTCAGAATGCTCGCCACCCTTGTCACATCGTGGTTGTCCACAAAGGAGAGCATATGTTTTCCTTTATATAAAGTCCAGTTCTCCGGCCCGAACTGCCGCATCAGAGAGTGGTTGATCTCAAACAGGTTCATGCTGTTAAAGCTGGAGTACAGCCCTTTATAGCACTCGTAGTTTGTGGCGGAATGCAGCATACCGTCATTTACCATCTGATTATAATCCCCGTGCAGCATCTCCCCTAACAGATAGAAATCCTGTTTCTTATTATCACAGAACTGTCTGAGCCGCCTCACAAAATTGTGATCCAGGCAGTAGGCCACATCCAACCGCAGCCCGTCGATGTCAAAGGCGTCGATCCAGTAATTCACCGCGTCGAATATATGGTTGATCACTTCCTCGTTCTGGAGATTCAGCTTCACCAGATCGAAGTTACCCTCCCAGCCCTCATACCAGAGTCCGTCGTTGTAGTTTGAATTTCCACCCAGGTTGATATGAAACCAGTGCAGATACGGGGAGCGCTCTCTGTTTTTCAATACATCCTGGAAGGCCCAGAACCCTCTGCCCACATGATTGAACACGCCGTCCAGCACGATTTTGATGCCTGCGGCATGCAGTTTTTCACAGACCTCTTTAAAATCCTCATTGGCGCCGAGGCGCTTATCAATCAGCTTGTAATCTCTGGTGTTGTAGCCGTGGGTATCCGACTCAAAGACCGGTGAAAAGTAGATCGCGTTTATACCTAGTTTTTCCATATGGGGGATCCATTCCTCCACTTTTTTTATCCTGTCTGTCAATATTCCATCGTTTTCAAACGGCGCCCCACAGAAGCCCAGCGGATAGATCTGATAAAATACACTCTCATAGTACCATTTTCTGTTTTCCATAGTAATCCTCTTTTCTGTCATTCTGAACAGGCTTTTGCAACAGAGTTATCTCTACTGTAATTCTTTGCAGTACAAAAGCCACACTGTCCATCTATATTTTTTCCTTACACAGTATAACACACTTTCTCATTTTACTCCATGACATATTTTCCGTGACACGTTTTTATGCAGCAATCCAGCCTCCAATGTCATTTAGTCAGTATCTTAGTCCAGCCGTGAGGCATCGTTACCTAAATGACATTGGTACGACCTCGGTTAAACTGTTATATTCTTATCGCCCCTGTATTAAAATAACATCCGTTTTCGATTTTTCCCCAATTCATTTCTGCTGTCTTCCGAAAAATTTTCTCTTCTCTCCTCTCTTGTGTTTACATAACGATTACACTCTCAATATTGACCAGTTCAGTCCACTTTTTTCTCATTTTTCAAAGTAATCCACATTTTTGACCTTTATTTTATGAGTATCCTGTCATTTTTATCCTGAAATGCCCACTTTTCCACAACTTTATCCACATATACACATCTGTCAGTTTTACTTCCACAAAAAATCACTCATGTCTTTTTCTAAAAATCAAGTACTTTTTCATAAATAATATCACAACTTTTCTTTCTGACAGAAAGAATTTTCACACAATTCTCTGATAATTCCAAAATATTTTTCTTCCTGCCTCTGGTACATTTTTGTCGGGCGTGCTACAATATATTGTGGTTACAGATTATTGACCAACATAGTACTGTTATGCATTCCTATATAATACAGTTTATTTTTTACTTTTTACCCAATGACAGCTTCAACAAGGAGAGATCATTCCTTATCAGCTGGCTATAGGCGATATCAACAGTCAATACATTGTAGCAGCAATCAATACGTTGCAGCAGAAAGGACATCCATCTATGTTACTGATTGGCTCCCATGTGGGAATGAGCGGTAAAGAAATGTTTTCAGGCTCCGTCAAAGAGGCCCTGTCCTATCAGGCCAATACCTTTATGGTTTATACCGGAGCCCCCCAGAATACCAGAAGAAAAGAACTCTCCGAGCTTAAAATTCCGGAGGCAAAAGCATTGATGAAAGAGGCCGGCATAGAACAGTTTATCGTACACGCCCCCTACATCATCAACCTCGGCAACGCCGTCAATCCTTCCACTTACGAACTGGCAGTATCTTTTCTCGAAAAGGAAATTGCAAGGAGCGCCGGCATGGGCAGCCGGATCCTGGTTCTGCACCCTGGCTCCCATGTGGGAGAAGGCGTCGAAACCGGTATCAGGAAGATCGTGGAAGGATTAAATCAGATTCTGACCGCCGACACACCGGTCTATATTGCGTTGGAGACCATGGCCGGAAAAGGTTCTGAGATCGGAAGCAGGCTGGAAGAACTGGCGGAGATCTACGATAAGACCGTACACTCCGAAAAACTCAGAGTCTGTATAGACACCTGCCATATGCACGATGCGGGGTATGATGTGGTTCATGATTTCGACGGCATTTTAACCGCCTTTGATAAGCTGCTTGGAATCTCCCAGATCGCCGCCTGTCACCTCAACGACAGCAAAAATCCTCAGGGAGCACGCAAGGACAGACATGCCAATCTGGGAGACGGCTATATCGGCTTTGAGGCACTCTCCTATATTGCCCACCACCCCGCTTTAGAGACTGTACCCAAAATTCTGGAAACGCCCTACATACCATCAGTCAAGGATCCGGAGAAGAAAGTTGCGCCCTATAAGGAAGAGATCGCTAGGCTGCGGGCGGCTAATCCCTGATTTTTCGCAGGACTTTTCGGAATAAACTCCAGTTTTCATTCCATTCCCATCCCTCCGCAAGATGCTTCAACGCTTTAAGGGATGGGTTTCCTGTACCCATTTTTTCCAGAATTCCCCTACATGAAAGGCGGCATGATTGCAGGTCATCACCTGATAATCGGCCCACTCTCTGGGAAACATACGCTGATAGGATCGCTGCAAAAAGCGCTCATCCAGCAGTGCCACAATGCCGATGTCCTCCGCTGTGCGGATCACCCTGCCTGCCGCCTGCAGCACTTTGTTCATTCCCGGGTACTGATAAGCATAGTCGAAGCCGTTTTCCGACTGCCTGTCAAAATACTGCCTGACGATCTCCCGCTCATTGCAGACCTGGGGAAGACCTGTTCCCACAATGACCGCACCGATCAACCGGTCGTTCTTTAAGTCGATCCCCTCACTGAAAATGCCGCCCAGCACACAGAAACCCAGAAGGGAACGGCCGCCTGCACCTGTAAACTTCTCCAGAAACTCTTCCCGTTCCCGCTCCCCCATATACTCTTCCTGTACGATACAGCACTCCCTCTCCTCATCGAAAAAAGAGGCCAGATAAACTTCATAAACCTGTTTTAAGAAGGCGTGGGATGGGAAAAATATCAGATAATTTCCTTTTTTCTGTGAGGTTATCTCCTTTATATAGGAAGCTGCGCGGAAATATTCCCCGGGGCCTCTTCTCGTATATTTACTCGTAATATCGGAACCGATAAAAAGTCCTTTTCTTTCCGGCGAAAAGACAGAAGTCGCATAGACCTCATAATCTTCCACTCCACCGCCCAGCAATCCCTTATAATACTGGATCGGAAGAAGGGTTGCAGAAAACAGAATACTGCTTCTGGCCCGCATCATACACTCCGTCAGATTTCCGGAAGGATCCACGCAGAAAAGTTTCAGCATAAAACCGCCATCCTTCTGTATCTCACTGTACATGACATACTTGTCATCAACCTTGTCATAAATCAGCAAAAAGTGCGATATTTCAAAGTAAAACTCCAGAACAGCATTTCTGACAGGACTGTCATCATGTTCCTCCAGAAACTTTTCCATCTGGGCGGCCAGTTTATTCAACGGCAGAATAAAGGATTCGATGCTCCCCAACACCTGATAGTTTTCACACTCTTTTTTATAGACGAGGAGCTGTCGGTTACAACGCTCAAGCAGCGAACCCATTTTTTTGTCGTAACCCCTCACGATCTTTTTTAACTCCAGAAAGTCCTCCTTCTTCAGAACGGCGCTGTACATCTCCCGCCCTCTGTCCACAAGATTGTGAGCCTCGTCCACAAGAAATATGTAATCCTGCCTCGCACCCTCGGCAAAAAATCTTCTCAGATAGACATGGGGATCAAAGGCATAATTATAATCGCAGATCACCCCGTCCGCGAACAGGCTCATATCCAGACACATCTCAAAAGGGCAGACCTGATGCTTTACTGCATATGCCTCGATCAATTCCCTGTTGAAGCTGACTTCATGAGTCAACATATCGTAAATTGCTTCATTTACCCTGTCATAGTGCCCTTTGGCATAGGGACAGGCCACCGGATTGCACTCCGTCTCCTCCAGAAAACAGATCTTGTCCCGTGCGGTCAATATCACCGTTTTAAACAGCAGTCCTTTTTCCCTTAAAATGGAGAACGCCTCCTCCGCCACAGTCCGGGTGATGGTCTTCGCCGTCAGATAAAACAGTTTTTCCGCCATCTGTTCCCCGATCGCCTTTACCGATGGAAATACCGTGGACAGTGTTTTCCCCACCCCCGTGGGCGCCTCGATAAACAGCTTTCGTTTGTGATAGAGCGTCTGATACACATAGGTGACCAGCTCTTTCTGTCCGGCTCTGTAAGAGAAAGGAAATTCCAGTTCCCGGATGGAGCGCTGTCTCTTTTCCTTCCAGTCCACCTCATAATCCGCCCATCTCTGATAGGAGCGCATCAGCTGCCCAAACCACTTTTCCAGATCCTCAAATCTGTAGTCTCTGAAAAAGTACTGTATTTCCTCAGTCTCCATATTGCAATAGGTCATGCGGACACGGATATAAGGCAGGTTGTTCTGCTTTACATAGATGAAGGCATAACACTTTGCCTGCGCCAGATGCACCATGACAGGCTCTTTCATCCTGCTGACATCCATGTAAGTCCCTTTGATCTCATCGATGACAACTGTGTCACCCAGACTGTCAGGATACTGTTTCTCCGACAGTTCCACTTCTTCCGGTATTTTTGTCTCCCCCGGTGTCTCCTCTCCGGCTTTGGACGACTCCTGGGTGGCAGGACGAAGCTGCCCCACTGCTATGGCCCTCTCAATGGTGGATATCCGATTATCAAAACAGACCGGCACTTCCCGCAGGATCCTCTCCGCCAGTTTTCCGTCAATGATGCCGTCCGCCCTGCCTTCCACAATAATATCGTAGCGTTCCGTATGGTGAGTATACTTCAACGTCACTTCGGCATGATAATCCGCCCCCATGCGCTTTTGCAGCATGCGGTGGATCCTGCCTCCCTCCTGCATGGCATTTTCGGGGGAGGCTGCTTTTCGGTTGTCTATATCGCCGCTTCTCAAAATAAATTCTACAAGATTGCGGACGGATGTGATTACTTCCATGGGAGATTCCTCTAACCTCGCAAGTTTTTTATTGCTTTTTATCTGTCTGACAGTATTCTGGTCTTTTGATTATAGCACATTTTTTTCCATGGATACAAAAATGACCAGGTTATATTTTCTTTTCCATTCGTTCCATGTGACGTGTACTTTAAAGTTTTTCACTTTTAAGATTAAATTAAGCTTTTCCCGCTTTTTCTTTAAACATAGTATGCTATCCTGATAATAACAAACGCCGCCTCGCTTCACGTGTCGGCTTATTGCAGCAAACACCCTTACCTTTCCGCTCTGCCGGAATCACAGGGAATACACAAACATAAAACAGCAGCTTCTAAAAGGAGCTTCCTGTATAATTCAAATATAGGGAATTCCAAGAAGGGTGGTTGATAA
>CAJTPM010000028.1 GCA_910578085.1 uncultured Lachnospiraceae bacterium
CTGCTCTAAGGAATGCTATTTTTTCTATTTCATTTACAATTTACGAAAACTCAAGTTTGATAATGGAATGACAGGAAGATGTAAAACTTTTGCAGCCCTGGCATCGATCGTCATTAAATAATGCGTAAAAAGACAGATAAATTGTATGAATTTTTTGAAAAATCAAAAACAATATATAGCTTTAAAAAAATATGGAAAAATTTTAAATTTTATCAAAAAATGTATTGACAATTGTGGGATAGGTGATATAATGGAAACATAAACAGAGAGAAAAAAGAAAAGGCGGTACGGTCCAATGAAAAAGTAAACTGGAACTAGAATAATAGTAGAATAAGGATGGTATGGTCCAATGGACAGGTAAAAGAAATATTTCAGATAAAAGATAATTTAAGAGGTGCAGGCCAATGGGCTGATAAGAAAAAACTGAAAAGTGAATAAAGGAGAAAAGAGCCGACGGATAAAAGAAGTATGAGATCCGGGGCAGAGGTAAGATAAAAAAATAGAACATGATAAAGGTGGGACAGACCAATGGGCCATTAAAACGAATTTAAAAAATATATGAGAATATATGAAAAATGAATACGATAAAGCCAGAAGAGAAATCGGAAGGTAATTCTGAAATAATGGTACAACGGTTGTTAAACACCGATTATTATAAATCATGAAATCTAAGCAAAGGAGGTACGGACCACCTAAAACATAAACTTTAACAGGAGATGAATAAGGAACCGGAAACAAGCTGAAGCGGACGAGTACATCTGAAAGAGTAACGAGAGGAAAGAACAGAAAAGAAAACGTTACAGTACACAGGTACAAAAACAGGGAGAATGGAAAGGATGCGGAAGACCAAAAATTTCATATAGATTGTAGTAAAAAATGGAGGAAAGACCATTGGACACAATAGTTTAGAAGAGGGTATTAGTCGAAAAGATTGATACCCTCTTATCATGCCCGGAGAAACTTTTTTTATTTAGAAGGCTTTTCCTGTAGAAATTTGCAGATAGATAAGGTATAATATCGTATAATATAGACAGATATTATACCGACTCAAAGTTTTTCGGGGCTCTGCCCGCATTTAAAAGGGAAGAAGCGGTAAAGAAGGTCAATACAGGAATGAGGAAATTATGAAAAAAAACAGAAAATCGGAAAAAGAGTACAGTAAAAAACGTTTGTTTGCAATGGATGATGAATATGATGATGATTATGACGAAGATGAAGAAGATGACGACGAAGAGGATGACGACGAAGAGGATGATGATATAGAAGAAGATGACGATTATGATGACGAAGAAGATATGGATGATGAAGAAGATGTAGACGACGATGACGATAGCTGGAGCAGTGAGGACGAAAAGCGTGCCCGCAGGAGATCCCGTCGGATCAGAAACCAGATTCTTGCATACGTTGTAGTTCTGCTTTTGATAGGAGGCGCTTTAGCCGGAGCATTTTTTGGCGGAAGAAAACTTGTTCAAAAATTTCAGGCAAGTAAGCAGGAAAAAGAACAGCAGGAAGAGCAGGAAGAGATTATGCCAGAGGAAGATCCTGTTGTGGATTTAGAAAGTGATCCCGAGGAGCAGCCTGTGGAAGAAGAGCCGGCCCTCAGTCCTCTGGATGCGATCGTAACGGCGCGGATCGCAGAGATGCCTCTGGAAGAGAAAGTAGCAGCGCTATTTATGGTGACGCCGGAGCAGCTTACCGGTGTGGATGTGGTAACCAAAGCAGGAAATACAACAAAAGAAGCACTGACAAAATATAGAGTGGGTGGTCTTGTTTATACGGAAAATAATATTACTGGTGAAGATCAGTTAAAGGAGTTGTTGAAAAATACAGCATTGATCGATGAGACATTGTTTCTGGCAGTGAACGAGGAAGGCGGAGAGAACTCTGCGGTTGCGTCCAAACTTTCTGTGACGGAAGTACCTGATATGGCATCGGTGAGTGGTACAGATGGTGCAAATAAGGCGGGCAGTGACACAGGAGCATATCTCGCAGAATATGGTTTTAATCTGAATCTTGCACCCGTGGCCGATGTGAAAATATTGGAAAACAGTATTCTCGGAAACAGAAGTTTTGGAACAGATGCCGCACAGGCAGGGGAGATGGCTGCGGCTTATATAAGCGGGTTAACGGGAATGGGAGTCAGTGCCTGCGTAAAAACATTCCCAGGTTTAGGGGCTGTGATTGAATCTACGGCAGACGGTATGGCTGATACGGAGCGCAGTCAGAGCGATATGGAAAGCGCGGAATTTCTGGCATACCAGGCGGCAATCAATGCAGGCAGTGAATTTGTTATGGTAGGGACAATGTCGGCGCCCGGCCTGACCGGTGATAATACGCCCTGCTGTCTCTCCCAGACGGTAATCGGATTGCTTCGGAATAATCTGGGATTTGATGGAATTGTGATTACAGGAGCTTTAAACGAGGCGGCAGTTAAAGACTATAATACATCGGCTGAAGCTGCGGAAAAAGCTTTACGGGCAGGTGCTGATATGATTTATTTGCCTGAGAACTTTAAGGAGGCGTATGAGGGACTGTTGCAGACAGCTGAAACCGATGAGGCCCTGAGGAGCCGTATCGATGAGGCTTTGCTTCGAATTTATCGTGTAAAATACAAAGATAAGGATATTACTGCTTCTGAGAGCGATGTGCCGGAAGAGGGAGAGAGCGGGGAAGAGGTTCTCGCAGAATAAAAATCATATATTACAGAATGAATCAAGGCTGTCTGGTGAAAAACGGGCAGCCTTTTGTGTATTCGGTTTGAATTCAGAACAAAAATGCAAATGATACTGATATAAAAAATTTGAAAAGATATTGACAGGATATCGGTATGGTAGTATATTAAACATATGAACAAATGCTCATATGTTCAGTCGTCGCATTATCCGTATGACATGTTTATGGTGAATTGTCAGATATAACCTGGAAGAAAGATGTTTTTGAAATGGTATATGAAGGGATAAGCGTATCACAATATCATTTATAATAGTGCCAGGCTTGTCAGGAAAGGGGCAGAGAGGAGTGAGGAAAACGATGGAAAAATCAGGGATAGACTGCTGCGATCAGGTTTTTGTGCATGAGGAGCTGGTGGAAAAGGTAAATAAGGAAATGCCGATGGAAGAGGAATTGTATGATCTGGCAGAGCTGTTTAAGGTGTTCGGCGATTCCACGAGGATCAGGATCCTGTTTGTGCTTTTTGAGGCGGAAGTGTGCGTCTGCGACCTGGCGGAAGTGCTTCATATGACGCAGTCGGCAGTTTCGCATCAGCTGAGGATTCTGAAGCAGGCAAAACTGGTGAACGCGAGAAGGGAAGGAAAATCTGTATTCTATTCCCTGGCAGATGATCATGTGCGGACGATCATAGCACAGGGCCGTGAACACATTGAGGAGTAATGGTAATGCAGCGGGTTTCACCGAAAGTGAAATGAAATAATAAAAATTCAGAAAAGAAAAAGGAGAAAAAAATGAAGAAAAAATTTAAACTGGAAGATCTGGATTGTGCAAATTGTGCGGCAAAGATGGAGGATGCCATTAAGAAGATCCATGGCGTAAATGACGCTAATGTCAGTTTTATGGCACAGAAGATGACGATTGAGGCGGAGGATGAGAGATTCGATGAGATTATGGAAGAAGTAGTGGCCGTCTGTGCGAAGGTGGAACCGGACTGTAAAATATTGAGATAAGAGATAGAAAAATCCATGAAAGAAGATAGATGGTGAAAAAGATGACAAAGAAGCAGAAAAATATGTTAAAAAGAATTATCATATCGTTTGTGTTGCTGGCGGCGTTGATGATCTGCGAGCATATGGGGGTGTTTGGTTCATGGACGGATACCTGGCTGCTGTTGCCCTTTTATGCCGTTCCCTACCTGATCATCGGATATGATATTATTTATAAGGCGGCACGGAATATCAGAAACGGACAGATCTTCGATGAAAATTTTCTGATGATGCTTGCAACCTTTGGCGCTTTTGGCGTGAGGGAGTACTCGGAGGCCGCCGCCGTAATGCTGTTTTATCAGGTGGGGGAGCTGTTTCAGAGTTATGCGGTGGGAAAGTCCAGACAGTCTATCGCGGATATGATGGACATCTGTCCGGAATATGCGAATATCGAACAGGACGGTGCGCTCGTGCAGGTGGATCCGGATGATGTGGAAGTGGGTTCCGTCATCGTTGTAAAGCCGGGGGAGAGAATTCCGTTGGACGGTGTCGTGATCGAAGGGGAATCCTTTATCGACACAGCGGCGCTGACCGGTGAGTCGGTTCCGAGAAAAACATCTGCCGGGGAAGAAATTTTCAGCGGCTGTGTCAATGGAAATGGCACACTGAAAATAAAAACCACAAAAGAGTTTGATGATTCTACCGTGGCAAAGATTCTGGAACTGGTGGAAAATGCCAGCAGCAAAAAGGCAAAAACGGAAAAATTCATCACAAAGTTTGCCAGGTATTATACGCCGGTGGTGACCATAGCGGCTGTACTGTTAGCGTTTGTGCCGCCGCTTATTCTGGGAGGAGGCCTGGGTATGTGGATTCAGAGGGCCTGTACTTTTCTTGTGATCTCCTGTCCCTGCGCTCTTGTGATCTCCGTACCCCTCGGATTTTTCGGAGGAATCGGTGCGGCTTCCCGTATGGGAGTGCTGGTGAAGGGCGGGAACTTCCTGGAAGCGGTTGCAGAAATGACTACCATTGTGTTTGATAAAACAGGAACCCTGACGAAAGGAGAATTTAAGGTCACGAAGATTCTGCTGGCAGAGAGAAGAAACGGGGAGGAGGCCAACGACGGACAGGAGACGGGCGACGGAGAGGCAAGTTCCGGAGACAGGGTGAAAAAAGTCTGTGAGAACAGCAGTGGTGAAAACAGTGAGAAGAAGCGAAAGCTTCTGGAACTGGCGGCACTTGGAGAAGGATACTCCAATCATCCGATAGCGGTTTCCATCAGGGAGGCCTATGAGAAGGATGGCGGAAAGCTGGAGATGTCCCGGGTGGAAGAGGCGAAGGAGACTGCGGGACACGGCATATGCGTCAGAGTGGACGGCCGGGAAGTACTGTTGGGGAACGAAAAGCTGATGCAGCTTGAAGACATAGATTATGAACCTGTGGCTGAAGCGGGAACGATCGTGTATGCAGCCTGTGAAAAGCAGTATCTGGGAGCCGTTGTCATTTCGGATGTGGTGAAGGAGGGGGCAGCGGAAGCGATCTGCAGCATGAAAAAAGTGGGTGTGAAAAAGTGCGTGATGCTGACCGGTGACAGAAAGCAGGCAGCGGATAAAGTGGCGGGAGAACTGGGGATCGATGAAGTACACGCGGAACTTTTGCCGGCGGATAAGGTGAGCATTGTGGAAACGCTGCTTGCAAACCAGAGAGGGAAAGAGAAACTGGCTTTTGCCGGTGACGGCATTAACGATGCGCCGGTGCTTTCCAGAGCGGATATTGGAATTGCCATGGGCAGTATGGGATCGGACGCGGCGATCGAGGCGGCGGATGTCGTGCTGATGGACGATGATGTGAAAAAAATTGCAGCGGTGGTAAAATGTGCGCGGAAGACACTGCGTATCGTGAAGCAGAATATTGTCTTTGCGCTTGGTATTAAAGCGCTTGTGCTGATTCTGGGCGCACTGGGGATGGCGAATATGTGGGAAGCGGTGTTTGCGGATGTGGGCGTGGCAGTGATTGCGATCATGAACTCCATGCGGGCGCTGCGGGCGGATTGATTTTCTTGTTGCACAGGAAGTAATTGTCCATTCCTGCGGCTGTCCGGCGGTTCGGAGCCGCAGTAGGAATGAACGGTTACGTTTTACCACATAATAGAAAAAAGACCTCGGAAAAGCGGTTGCATGCAACCGCTTTTTTGTGTTAAGATAAAAAATAAGGAATACATATATAATGAAGGATAACGGACGATGGTTTGTTTAAAGATAAAGAATACGAAAGCGTTTATGCAGAAGTTTCTGATGACAGGGGACTTCGCAGATTTTCTGCTGGTGGAAGCACAGGTTGACACTTTTGTCAGTTATGTGATTGACGGACGTGTCAGAAGGGAATTTTATACCAGGGAAGAGCAAAAGCAGCAGGAACTTTCGGAATTCGCGGCCTGGGAATCGATGCGTCCACAGGTGTTGCAGATCGTGAAGGGAAAACGCACGCCGCTTTTCATGAAACTGGTGCTTGCCTGTATGCCGCAAAAGGCCAAAGCATGCCTGAAAGCGGTGGAAGGCCAGGGGGACAGTGAAAGCTTTGTGAAGTATCTGCTCTGCACGGTAAAGTATGAAAGCGGTGTTATTACCCTGACGGGAGGGATCTCCTATCAGGGCTTTACTATGGATAAAAGTCCGGAAAAATGCTGGGACAGGGAGCTGTGCGGGCTTCTGGAGGAGATGGGGCTGGCATATGAGATCCTGTAGATCGTGGCAGTGGAGTTTTTTGACTGACCGGCCTGTGGGAATGTAAATAATAAGTGCTGCAGAGCATATCGATAGATTTGGGGATAAGATGATAAGAAAAAAGGGCAGATGCAGAATAACAGTCTTTTTACTGATATTGGCGATGGCGGTGTCGTGTCTTCCGGTAAACGCAACGGAAGAGGAGGAGGTGCTGCCCACGGGGCCGGACTGGGCGATCGATATGGCCACGGCGCCCGCCGTGATTGCAGACAGCGCCATTTTGATGGACATTGACACTGGTGTCACATTATATGAAAAGAATATCCATAAAAGGCAGTATCCGGCTTCCGTCACAAAACTGCTGACCTGTCTTGTGGCGGCGGAGCACAGTGAAATGACTGATATAGTCACTTTTTCTCATGAGGCAGTCTTCGGTATTGAAAGAGGTTCTTCCAACATCGGGATGGATGAGGGGGAGCAATTGACGATGGAGCAGTGCTATTATGGGGCGCTGCTTGCGTCCGCAAATGAAGTTTCCTCGGGGATGGCGGAGCATGTGGGCGGCAGCATAGAGGGTTTTGCCGCGATGATGAATGAAAAAGTAAAAGAGCTCGGCGGAACGGACTCCAATTTTGTGAATGCCAACGGACTTCACGATGATAATCACTATACCAGCGCCTATGATATGGCGCTGATCGGCCAGGCGTTTGCGCGCAATGAAACACTGTTAGAGATATCTGGCACTGTAGTTTATCATATCGATGCTACGCCGACGCAGCCAGACACTTTTGATTTGCGTAACCACCACCGTATGCTGCCGGGCTGTCAGTACAGTGACGCCAGGCCTTATGAATACATGCTGGGCGGTAAAAACGGTTATACCTCTGTGGCCCAGCTGACACTGGTCACTTTTGCTAAAAAGGATGGGCACAGGCTGGTCTGCGTAGTGCTGAAAGACTATAAGAAACCAAACCACTATGTCGATACGGAAGCGCTCTTTGACTATGGTTTTGGCTGCTATGATGATCCTACTGTGATGGCGCAGATCGACGTGAAAGTGAAAGAACTTCAGGCCGCGAGATCAGAAGAGAATGAAGCTTTGGAGGAAGCGGAAGAAGAACCATCCGGGGAGGATGCATCAAAACGGCTTACCCTGGAGGAGATGGATGAACGGGTGGAAAACGCCGGAAAACAGGAGATGGCGGAAAGTACCCAAACGGAAGCGGATAAAACGGCTGATATCGCCGGAGATGTGAAGAAAAAGGCAGGCTTTCCTATATTGACTGTAGCGGTCTTTCTGGTAGTGCTGGCAGCGGCGGCGGTCTGCGGCTATATCTTTTACCGAAATTACAGAAAAGAGCAGGAGAGAAGACAACGCAGAGCTGAAATTATGGCAAGACATCGGGCCAGGCGGGAAGTGGAATACTAATCTGGTCAATATGGAGTGACAGTCGCCAGTACGCGGGGACAGGGTGGAAAACCAGGCATCGGGCCGGACAGTGACTGATCCGGAAAACAGGAGGCTTTGTATGGAAGATCAGGAAAGAGAAAACGGTAAGGTAAAATTGGAACACTCCAGAAGAGAGCAGGCTGTAGAGGCGTTTCTGGGAGGCTGTAACTGTGCCCAGGCGGTGTTTTCCACCTATGCGGATCTGTTTGGGATAGACAGGCAGACGGCGATGAATCTGACCAACTCCATGGGCGGCGGCATCAGCAGGCTGCGGGAGGTGTGCGGCACGGTATCCGCTGTCGCTCTGCTCACCGGGCTTGCGGAAGGAAATGTGGATCCCGGTGATCTGCAGGCGAGGGAAAGAGTGTATCAGAGGACCAGAGATCTGTTAGCGAAGTTTGAGGCGGAAAACGGTTCTCTGATCTGCCGAGAGCTGTTGGGCATCCTGGGGCGCGATCAGTCGGCCAGACCTTCGGAGAGAACGCCGGAATATTACAGAAAGCGCCCCTGTGCGAAGTTTGTGGCCTGCGCCGCGGCAATAATTGAGGAAAATCTGACTGAAGAAGGCGCGTGTGCAATCAGGTAGAGAAGATTCCTCTTCCGCTGCTGCCGCGAGGGTGAAATGCCCAGCAGCTTGCTGCGCATAAAAAGGGCATGCACCCGGAATCGGATCCATGCCCTGTATACTTTTTGGAAATCATGCCTGCCTGCGGCCCGTGTAATCATCGATGACTAATGGGATCTGGGACATCATGTTGTCGATGTCCTCAAACATGGCGCTCTTTGTGGTGCCCAGATGTTCCGCATTATCAATATGGTTCATCACTTCCTGATATTTATCTTTGATTTGTTCAAAGAAAGCGCACAGCGCATCAAGCGATGCCTTGGAATCTCCGATCACTCCGGAGATATCGTCGTGCACGGTTACGGCGCCGTCCGCGGAGCGAATGATCTCATCGAAGGTTTTGGAGGTAGCCTCCACCTTGTCAAGGCTGTTTCCCAGAGCCTTCTGGGAAGTTGTGATGCTGTTGTAAAGATGCTGCGCTCCGTTGCTTGCATCTGAGATACCGGCATTGACGTCGCTGGTCAGTCCCTTGATCTCATCCACCAGTTTTTTCACCTGGGTTGCCACCACGGCAAATCCCCGTCCCTGCTCGCCGGCGCGGGCGGCCTCTATGGAGGCGTTCAGCGCGAGAATGTTGGTCTGTTCGGCGATGGAGACGATCTTGGAAGTGGACTGCCTGATTTTTTCTATGGCATTCTGCAGATCCTCAAAAGTATGTTCCATTTCATCGAAGTAGGTTTTTACCTGCATGGAGCTGTCTCTGAGCTCATCCACACCGCTCTGTGCGGCATCGACGGACTGGGCGATGGTATCCTTCACGGCGCTGAACTGGCCGGATACTTCCTCTATGCTGGAGAAACTGCTTCCGAATTCCTGTAGCTTTTCCTGGAAGTTCTCATTCTCGGAGAGGACATCTTCGAAGGAATGTCCTATTTCGCTTATCTCTGAGAGGGAGCTTACCTCCTTCTGTACCAGCTCATTGCGATAATCTTTCAGACAGTTTATGATATGTAATACCGGATAGAGAGTTTTTTCCTCCGAAGCGACAGGCACTTTATCCGGACTGGATTTTTTCCAAAATGGCATTGTATGATCCTCCGTTATTTTGTTTCGGTTTGTTTTATTTCCGCGGGCAACGAGCCGGGCAGCCATGCCTGCACGGATTATTTCACTCAAATACGACACAGGTCATGGACTGGTTGACGAAACAGTTATTATAATGTTCCCCATATCCTACAAAACCTGCATGTCGCCCCAACTTGCCCATTTCTCCCAGATATTCCTGCATGTACTTATTCTGTGTAAACAGAAGATAGCGGAACAGGCAGTTGACGGAAAATACCGCGGAGATCTTCGGGAAATCATGCTGTATCTGAGCTATTGTATTTTTCACGATCTCTTTATAGTCTCCCAGTTCCAGCATAACCAGAATATCGGAGTCGTTTACCTGTCTGAAACAGGCAAGGGAATTGCCGCTTACTTCCTTGATGGAGATAATGCAGGTGTCGTCCCCGTTGAGCTTGCCGAAGGGATTTTTGAAAGTCTGCGTCGTGATCTCTTTCTCCGTCACATGGAGAATATCCTGATAGACCTGTTTGGCGGAGCGGTTGTTCAGAGCGCCCACGACATAGTTATCTCTGTTGGTCCGGGAGGCGATAAAGCGTTCATTCCCCATCTGGTGGTAGATGTTTTCCTTGTAGGCCTTTACCCTGCCGTGCTGGTTTTTCACCAGAGCGTACACCACGGCATCCTGATAGACATTTCCGTTTGCGGATACTTTTCCGGCATCGCCGGTTCCCCCTATCAGCTGAATATTCCTGCGTTTTAAAACACTGTATATAGTAGTCAGAACGCAGGCGTCGTTGCCGGTGCAAAGGTCGATGCATATGGAATTGTTTTTGGCGGAATCCACCTTTTTTACGTCCTCTTCAAGACGTCTGATATATTTGACAGGCATGGAAGATACCTGCTCCAGTACATTGGCGGCGGCAATGACACCGTCTGAAAAAGCGATGACGCCGACACCCTTTTCCACGATTCTGGTGTCGTAACTCATGCCGATGCAGCCGATACTGGGCACACCGGGGAAAAGGGATTCCAGTTCCTGTACATGTGATTCAAACTGACCGGCATTTGAAAACAGCATGAGGAACTGTGGCCTGTTAATGCCGCGCACTGCGGTTTTCAGATCTCCGTGCAAGTCCATTCCAAAACTTTGTTTCATTCTGAGATTCCTTTCTGTATTTATTCTGATGTACATAAAGATTCCATATAATATGCAGATATATTATATGATAATTAAGTGGAGAACGTCAACGAAAAAATATCACAAATGTACTTGTTCCGGCCTTAACTGGCTGCGGTACTCGCTGGGCGAATAGTTGGTCACTTTTTTGAAGCAGCGGCAGAACGTGGTCAGGTTGTTGAAACCGGTCCGGAAGGCTATATCGGTGATGTTGGATTCGGTAGAGAGGAGGTACTGCGCCTCCTGGATCCTTTTGCGGGACAGATAGTCGTAAAAGGTGGTGTGGGTATGCTGTTTGAACAGCCGGGAAAAATGATATTTGGAAAAGCCGGTGTAATCGGCGGCCTTTTCAAGCGTAAGATCTTCCATATAGTTGGAATCAATATAGCGTAACAGGGCCGCGATCCGCTCGTAATGCTCTCTCGGCTTTTCTGCGGAGGAGTTCAGGGAACTGCTGTCGCTCAGTTTGAAGTAATCGCGCCCGATTAAGGAAAAAACATTGAGCAGAATGGAGTAGATGGAGAGTTCCCCCATGATCACATTGGAAAAATAGATCTCGGTGGCGGAGATCAGAGAGCTGTAAACCTGCTGATAGATATCAGGTTTGGAAGCTGCGGTGCAGAAATAGGCATCCATAAAGACAGGAGCCATGATTTTAAAGTCTCTGGAAAAATTCAGCACTTCAATATTAAAAAGACAGATAAAGCGGGCACCGCCGTCATTGCTCTTTAATTCATGCAGCATGTGGGGAGGAATAATCAGGACATCCCCCACATTCATATGGTAGGTTTTGCTGTTAGCGATGACAGTGTAGGTTTCCGCCATGCAGATGATGACTTCCGCCGCATCGTGGTGATGCATGTCGTAGCCGTCATACTGGACGTTATACCAGATGCGCATATGGGTATCCGGCACATAGAGAACTCTCTCCTGAGCGTTTTTGTCCAGGGTGCGGAGGGGTTCAAAATCAATGGTGGGCTGTCTGTAGCGTTCGGGAACGATAGGAGCCGGTCTGTTCATGGCGGGACCTCCTGTTTTTCTGAAATTGGCAGATACTGCTTTAATTTCCTTCATTTATGATAAAATGGAAAATACAAAAAGAAAAGTATTTTTGGAAGAAAGAGCAACTTTTGTATATTAAAAGGCAATATGTGTCATGGCGCAAAAGCGGGATTTGCGGTACGATAGAAAAAGCTATAGTCAGGCAACACCACAAAAAGAAGGGGAGATGGTATGAACAGGGAAGAGGCAAAGAGGAGGGCGCAGGCGCTGGTAGACCAGATGACAGTGGAAGAGATGGCTTCCCAGCTGCGTTTTGACGCGCCGGCTGTGGAGAGACTGGGAATTTGCGCTTACAACTGGTGGAACGAGGGGCTGCACGGTGTGGCGAGAGCCGGAACGGCAACTGTGTTTCCGCAGGCCATCGCACTGGGGGCGACATTTGATGAGGAGCTGCTTTACGAAGTGGCGCAGTGCATTGCCACGGAGGCCAGGGCCAAGTACAACGAATCGGTAAAACAGGAGGACAGAGATATCTACAAGGGGCTGACTTTATGGTCTCCCAATGTAAATATTTTCAGAGATCCCCGTTGGGGCAGAGGGCATGAGACATACGGGGAGGATCCGTATCTGACCGGACGTCTGGGGGTGGCGTTTGTCAAAGGCTTGCAGGGGGACGGAGCATATTTAAAGACGGCTGCCTGTGCGAAACATTTTGCGGTGCATTCGGGGCCGGAGGATATGCGCCACTACTTTAATGCGGAGGCGGATAAAAAGGAGATGTGGGAGACTTATCTGCCGGCCTTTGAGGCCTGCGTAAAGGAAGGCCATGTGGAAGCGGTGATGGGCGCCTACAACAGGACCAACGGAGAGCCCTGCTGCGCCAACACCTATCTGATGGAAGAAGTACTCAGAGGGCTGTGGGAGTTTGAGGGGCATTATGTCTCGGACTGCTGGGCGGTGCGGGATTTCCATGAGAACCACAAAGTGACGGATAAGCCTGTGGAGAGCGTGAAGCTGGCCCTGGAAAAGGGGTGCGATTTGAACTGCGGCTGTACCTATCAGCATATTATGGAAGCCTATGAGCAGGGAATCCTGCCGAAGGAGCATATCAGGAGATCGGCGGTGCGGCTGTTTACCACAAGATTTCTGTTAGGGATGTTCGATGAGACGGAATTTGATGACATTCCCTACGAGGCGGTGGAGTCAAAGCCCCATCTGGAGACCGCGTCGCGGGCGGCAAGGGAGAGCGTTGTGCTCTTGAAAAACAACGGAATTTTGCCGCTTGACAAAGGAAAGCTGAAAACCATCGGCGTGATCGGCCCCAATGCGGACAGCAGAAGAGCGCTGATTGGAAACTATCACGGTACTTCTTCCCGGTATATCACGGTATTAGAAGGAATTCAGGATCATGTGGGAGAAGAGGTAAGGGTGCTTTACGCTCAGGGGTGTCATCTGGATAAAGACAGGGAAGAGGATCTGGCGATGCCGGGGGACAGACTCTCAGAGGCGGTGACGGTGGCGAAGCATTCGGATGCGGTGGTTTTGTGTCTGGGGTTGGATGAGACGCTGGAAGGAGAAGAGGGAGATACCGGAAATGCCTATTATTCCGGCGATAAAAAGGATCTGCAGTTTCCGGCGCCTCAGCGGGAACTGCTGGAAAAGATCATAGAGACCGGGGTACCCTTTGTAGTGTGTGTAATGACAGGCAGCGCCATGGACCTGTGCAGGGCGGATGAGACGGCGGCGGCGGTCTTGCAGGTGTGGTATCCCGGGGCGAGGGGCGGCAGGGATGTTGCGGCGATTTTGTTCGGGGAGGCGTCCCCCTCCGGGAAACTGCCAGTGACCATATACAGAGATATGGCGGAACTGCCTGATTTTACGGACTATTCCATGAAAGGCAGGACTTATCGGTTCCTGGAAAAGGAGCCGCTCTATCCCTTTGGCTACGGACTGACCTACGGAGAGGCCGGGGTGCAGGATGCAGTGATCTTACAGGCGCCGGATTGCCGGGGGCTTACGGAGACAGAGGGTGTGATCGAAGTGACCGCGTACAACCGGGGAGATCGGACCGCGGAAGAAGTATTACAGGTCTATGTGCATGTGAAAGGGACGGGCAACGAAGTGCCTCATCCTCATCTGGCGGCTTTTGCGCGGGTGCGTCTGGAGGCCGGTGAGGAGAGGAAGGTCCGTATAAAAGTACCTGCAGAGGCTTTCCGGACGGTGGATATTTCGGGAGAAAGGAAATATGAGGGAACCGGGGCTTTGCTTTACGCAGGCTTTGGGCAGCCGGATAAAAGAACGGAGGCACTGCGGGGCAGCGGCGGTATCTGTCTGGAATTATAGAGAAAATCTGTGTATCGTCGAAGGATTCTGTGGAACAGATTATGGAAGGATAGCATAATAAAACAATGCTATCCTTTTCTTTTTGCACAACTTTTTTGAGTTTTTTTGCTTTTTCAGATATTGATATGTTAAAAATGTACGAAAAAGAGATGTTTTATTCACGAAAATTGTGAAGATAGCAATAAATGACAATATATGAGCAAGATTTGTAAAGTGGAGGAGGGCAGAAGAAGTGTATAATAAAAAATATCAGAGACTTCCGGAACAACGGAAGAATACATAATATTTAAAGAGGGAGGATTTTTCATGAAGAAAAAATTATTGAGCGTACTGCTCACAGCAGCTATGGCTGCAACACTTCTGGCGGGCTGCGGCGGTTCCGGGGATGCGCCGGCGGCAGATGGCGGCACGGAAGCACCGGCTGCGGAGAACACGGACAACGCTGAAAGCAGTTCCGATGAGGGGGAGGCTGCAGCTCCTGCCGGCGAGGTGATCAATGTATGGGCATTTACCGATGAGGTTCCCAATATGATCCAGAAATACAAAGATTTACATCCTGATTTCCCTTACGAGATCAATGCAACGATCATTGCAACCACAGACGGCGCATATCAGCCCGCACTGGATCAGGCGCTGGCAGCAGGCGGCGCGGAGGCTCCGGATATCTACTGCGCAGAGGCAGCTTTCGTACTGAAATATGCACAGGGCGATGCTTCCGGTTATGCGGCTCCCTACGAAGATCTGGGGATCGACGTGGCGGCTGACATAGAGGCGGCTGACATCGCACAGTATACCATCGATATCGGAACAAATCCGGACGGCAAACTCGTTGCACTGGGTTATCAGGCTACCGGCGGCGCATTCATCTACCGCAGATCCATCGCGAAAGATGTATGGGGTACGGACGATCCGGCAGAGATCGGCAAGAAGATCGGCCCCGGCTGGGATCAGTTCTACGCAGCGGCTGATGAGTTAAAGGCAAAAGGCTACGGTATCGTATCCGGCGACGGCGACATCTGGCACGCAGTGGAGAACAGCTCCGACGCAGGCTGGATCGTGGACGGGAAGCTGACCATCGATCCGAAGAGAGAAGAGTTCCTTGATCTCTCCAAAGAGTTGAAAGATAAAGGCTATCACAACGATACACAGGACTGGCAGGATGCATGGTTTGCTGATATGAAGGGCGAAGGCCAGCAGCAGATCTTCGGTTTCTTCGGACCTGCATGGCTGATCAACTACACACTGGCTCCCAACTGCGGCGGCGCAGCAGTGGGCGAAGGTACATACGGCGATTGGGCGATCTGCGAACCTCCCATCGGCTTCTTCTGGGGGGGTACATGGCTCCTGGCAAATAAGGACACTCAGAAGAAAGAAGCGGTAGCGGAAATCCTGAGATGGATCACCCTTGACTGCAGTGAGGAAGGCCTTCAGTATATGTGGGCTAACGGCACATTGAACGGTGAAGGCGGCACAAAGGACGCTGTGGCATCCGGCACGGTTATGGAAATGTCCAACGGCGAACTGGATTTCCTGGGCGGACAGAATATGTTTGAAGTATTTGTACCGGCTAACCAGTTTGCAAACGGCAAGAACCTGACACAGTATGACGAGACGATCAACACATACTGGAGAGATCAGGTGCGTGAGTACACGTCAGGCAACAAGTCCCGTGAACAGGCCCTGGCAGACTTTAAGCAGCAGGTGGCGGATAACCTGGATGTAGTAGTGGAATAAGAACAGGAAAGCAGGATGGGGCGGCGACTTTAGTCGGCCGCCCTGCCTCACTTTTTCGGCATAAGGCCATTCGCAGGGCAGATGGCTGTCGCTGTGTATATAAAACAAGGAAGCAGAGGTGAAAACATGGGTAAAAAGAAAAACAGATATGCAAAATACGGATACCTGTTCTGTCTGCCGTTCACGATAGCGTTTATACTGTTTATGCTGTATCCGATTCTGTATACCCTGATCATCGGATTTACGGATCTAAAAGGGCTCGGTATGACGAACTTCAAGATACTGGAGGATCCCTTTGCAAATTTTAAGACGATTTTGACAAATCCGTCGTTTATTAAAGCACTGAAAAATACGGTGGGCATCTGGATCGCGAACTTTATTCCGCAGATCTGTCTGGCGCTCTTACTGGCAGCATGGTTTACCGATAAGAGGAGCAAGATCAAAGGGCAGGGATTTTTCAAGGTACTGTTCTATATGCCCAATATCATTACGGCGGCGACGATCGCTATTTTATTTAAGGCGATGTTTGATTATCCCATGAGTCCCGCCAACGATCTGGTCATGTCGCTTGGGCTGTCGGATACGCCGATCCAGTTTCTGATAAACAAGACGGTGACCCGGGCCATCGTGGCATTTATCCAGTTCTGGATGTGGTACGGTTATACGATGATCGTGGTGATTTCCGGTATTCTGGGCATCAGCCCCGAGATCTTCGAGGCGGCGGAGGTGGACGGCGCAAACCGTGTGCAGACCTTCTTTCTCGTGACGATCCCGAATATCAGAACGATCCTGCTGTTCACGCTGGTGACCAGTCTGATCGGTGGCCTGAATATGTTTGATATCCCGAAGCTGTTTATGTTGGGCGGGCCGGATAACGCAACCCTGACGACCAGCGTGTTTATCTATAATCAGGCCTTCAGCGGAAGCTATATGTATAACAGGGCGGCTGCGGCCAGCATGATCATGTTCACGATCATCTGCATCCTCTCCGCGATCATGTTCTTCCTGATGCGTGATAAGGATGAGGAGAAACTGCGCAAACAGATCAGAGAACAGGAGAAGGCTTACAGACGGGAACAGAATGCATTGAAGAAAGCCGGAAAGGAGGGTGCGTGATGTTAAAAAACAGAAGCAATACGATTATTAAAATAGTGATCTATACGGTTTGCATTCTTCTTGCGATCCTGAGTATAGCGCCCTTTTATATCATGATTGTCAATTCCACCCGCTCCACGGTGGAGATCCAGGCCCATGCGATCTCATTGCTTCCTTCCAGATATGCCTTGAAAAACCTGGCGATCCTGACGGGAAAGAGCTTTGATCCGATGAAAGGGTTTATGAACTCTCTGTTTATTTCCTGCGGCGCGACGCTGTGCGCAGTGTATTTTTCCACGATGACGGCCTACGGCCTGGTGGTGTATGACTGGAAGTTTAGAAAACCTTATTTCAGCTTTATTATGGCGGTGATGATGATACCGGCGCAGGTCACGATGATTGGTTTCTATCAGATGGTATATAAAATACATATGACAAACAATATGTGGATGCTGATCCTGCCTGCCATCGCATCTCCGTCCATGGTATTTTTCATGCGGCAGTATATGTATCCCGCGCTTTCCATGGAGATCATACAGTCGGCGCGGATCGACGGCGCAAAAGAATTTGCCATTTTCAATATGATTGCCCTTCCGATCATGAAGCCGGCTATTGCGACCCAGGCAATCTTCAGTTTTGTGTCAAGCTGGAACAACCTGTTTACACCGCTCATCCTTCTGACCAATCAGGAGAAGTATACGATGCCCATTATGGTAAGCCTTCTGCGGGGAGATATCTATAAGACCGAGTACGGCTCCGTGTATCTGGGGCTGACGTTGACGGTGCTACCGCTTATTATTGTGTATCTGGTGCTGTCGAAGTATATTATAGCGGGTGTTGCTCTGGGAAGTGTAAAGGGGTAGGAAACTTTATAAAATTTTGACTTTACAGATAAGATTTTTCGGAGTAGAATAGGGAAGAACAGAAAATTTCAGATAAAACGTTGATGAGACGAGTACCTGTGCAGAACGCAGCAGAGAGAGGAACCGGGAATGAAAAATTTCCGTGCTGAAAGTTCCTTTGTGGGAGCATCGGGGAAGACCAGCTCGGAGTGGCTTTAATACGGCCCGCAGGCCTGCGTTATGGGCGAATGAGTGGCTTTGGCGGTGTGAAAGTCCGAATGGATGCACAGGCATTTGGGAAAATGAGTATGCAGACAGATCGACTGACAACAGCGAAAGCAAGCAGGGTGGAACCGCGTAATTTACGTCCCATGCATTACATAGTGTAGTGCGTGGGATTTTTTTATGCACAGGGGCACGTAAGGAAATTAGCAGTGTTGCTGTACGTGCCCGCGCGCGAGCAGGGGAAGATAAATCATCTCTGCTCGATTGCAGATGGCACTCGTGGGAAATATGTCAGCAGAGGCAGGCGGGAGGAAAGATGAACGATAAGAAAGAAAACAAAAAGAGAGAACGGGGACTGCCGACACAGATGAATCTGGTGATCCGCATTGTGGCGGGAGTATATCTGGTGTATCTGGCCTGCAATATTTACAGCAGCCTGCAGGAGATACAGGGGATGGAAAAATTTATTTTCCTGACGGCCATTGTTCTGTTCGGAGCGATCGGGGCGGCAGTCGTATTCTTTTCCCTGCGGTCGATGACTAAGGGGGAGTATGCAGGCGGGGCCGCCGATACCGGGGAAGGAGAAGAGGAAAGTGCCTGACGGCAGGTTAAATCAGCAAAGATAAAAGCATATTTTAGAAAAAAGAAATAAGAGAGGAAGGAGAATGACATGAAGATCACATTAAAAGACGGCAGCGTCAAGGAGTATGAATCTGGTATCAGCGTGATAGACATTGCGAAAGATATCAGCGAGGGCCTGGCCAGGGCGGCCTGCGCCGGAGAGATAAACGGGCAGGTGGTGGATCTGCGCACGCCTGTGGAGGAGGACTGTGAGCTGAATATTCTGACAGCAAACGATAAGGAAGGGCTTCGGGTGGTGCGCCACACGGCTTCCCATGTGATGGCGGAGGCGGTAAAGAGGGTGTTCCCGGAGGCGAAACTGGCCATCGGCCCCAGCATCGATACCGGATATTACTATGATTTTGAGTATGCGCCTTTTACCAGGGAGGATCTGGATCAGATCGAGGCGGAGATGAAAAAAATCATCAAGGAAGGGCATGAATTAAAGCGCTTTACGCTGCCCCGGGCGGAGGCCATAAAATTCATGGAAGAAAAAGGTGAACCCTACAAGGTGGAACTGATCGAGGATCTGCCGGAGGATGCGGAGATCTCTTTCTATGACCAGGGCGGATTCGTGGATCTGTGCGCGGGACCGCATCTGATGAGCACCAAAGGCATTAAGGCGTTCAAACTGATCTCTTCTTCCATGGCTTACTGGCGCGGAGACTCAAATAAGGCGCAGCTGCAGAGAATTTACGGCACTGCCTTTCAAAAGAAAGAAGAGCTTGCGGAGTATCTGGAATATCTGGAAAATATCAAACGCCGGGACCACAATAAACTGGGACGGGAGATGGAACTGTTTACGACAGTGGATGTGATCGGACAGGGGCTGCCGCTTTTGATGCCAAAGGGGGCGAAGATGGTTCAGACCATGCAGCGCTGGATCGAGGATCTGGAGGATAACGAGTGGGGTTATATCAGGACGAAAACGCCGCTTATGGCAAAGAGCGACCTGTATAGGCTCTCAGGCCACTGGGACCACTATAAAGAGGGGATGTTTGTGCTGGGGGATGAGGAGAAAGATAAGGAAGTGTTCGCTCTGCGTCCGATGACCTGTCCGTTCCAGTATTTTGTCTACAAGGCATCACAGCATTCCTACAGGGATCTGCCTCTGCGCTACGGCGAGACTTCCACACTTTTCCGGAACGAGGATTCCGGCGAGATGCATGGCCTGACCAGAGTGCGTCAGTTTACGATCTCCGAGGGACATCTGATCGTGAGACCGGATCAGATGGTGGAGGAATTTAAAAAATGTATCGCTCTTGCCCAGTACTGCCTGAAGACATTGGGTGTGGAGGAGGATGTGACCTATCATCTCTCCAAATGGGATCCCGATAACAGGGAGAAATATATCGGCGAACCGGAAGTTTGGGAAGAGACCGAGGGCCATATCCGGAGTATTATGGAAGAATTGCAGATTCCCTTTGTGGAGGATGTGGGAGAGGCGGCTTTCTACGGTCCGAAAGTCGATATCAATACAAAGAACGTGTACGGCAAGGAAGACACGATGATCACGATCCAGTGGGATGCGCTGTTAGCGGCACAGTTTGATATGTATTATATCGACCAGAACGGCGATAAGGTACGGCCCTATATCATTCACAGAACTTCCATGGGCTGCTATGAGAGAACCCTTGCGTGGCTGATCGAGAAATATGAGGGCAAATTCCCCACATGGCTGTGTCCGGTGCAGGTGAGAGTTCTGCCGATCTCCGATAAGTACGAGGATTATGCGCAGAAGGTATGTAAAGAGCTGAAGGCAAACGGTATACTGGCGGAGGTTGACAGCCGTTCGGAGAAGATCGGCTTTAAGATCAGAGAAGCAAGGCTTGCAAAGCTGCCTTATATGCTGGTGGTTGGCGGACAGGAGGAGACGGACGGCACTGTGTCCGTGAGAAGCCGCTTTGCCGGGGATGAGGGCGTGAAGGCACTGGCTGAGTTTATCAACCAGATCTGTAAGGAGATCCGGACGAAGGAGATCCGGGAGGAAGTAAAGGAAAAATAGAAAAAGTCAGAACTGATAAAAGAGTTCAGGCAGAAAATGTGACACATGCGTCATATTTTCTGCCTGAACTTTTTAAGGATAATACTCATAAATTCTATCGGTGATAATAGTATCTGCGAGAGATTTCATTTCATCGATTTTTTCCTGACAGTTTTCGGGGGTGACAAGACCGGCGCCTCCGCCCAGCTGCTCAAGCATATACTGGTTGACGTCCGGGGAATAATGTATCATGTCCATATAATAGTCCAGATCGCAGACGATATCCTCCACGGACTGGAAATAATAAACTTCCACATTGTCAAAAGAGACCAGTACGGGGAGAGTCTGTTCCAGAAGATAAAAGTTTTTGTCCAGTTCACCGTTTACATAGGCACAGTCCCACCACAAAAGAGAGTAGGGAGGGATCAGAAAATAGTAGTCCGTTTCCGGATGGGAGGAAATTTCCCGGGACAGAAGGGCGAGATTATCTGCAAGATCATCTTTGCTGTTCGTGAAGTCTATGGGCTCCAGAACCTGTTCGGGTTTTTCATACGCCTGCATCGCTTTGGAAGCACTGAATTCTTTTCCCTCTGACCAGTTGTAGGCATTTCCGCCGGTATTTTTGTCCAGATGAGCGAAGGCCAGCATCATCGGAATTTTCTCAAAGATGATTTCCTTATTATAGATGTAGGGAATATCATCGAGGATAGTCTCTGTGCGCAGATATCCGGGCGGGCTTGTACCGTCGGGAATGGTGGGGATGGGCGAGGAATCCAGTGCAAACAGATCCAGACACCAGAATACGTTTACGAGTTCCTGTTTCTCCCGGGCCATATCCAGATAACAGGACAGGTCTGCCACAGATCCGGAGGCTTTAATGATTTTAATGGAATGACAGTCGTATTTACTGTCCAGGTAATCGGTGTCAAAATTTTCGGCCACAGAGGAGCCTAAAAGTACGCTGTCATAGGTAAAGTTCCGTATGGTTCCCACCACCTGGTTGTCCCTGTCGTAGAGAACCGCTCTGCCGTTTCCAGCAGGAGCATGATACTGGTAGAAGGGATCGAATATCCATACGATCCCGAATACAAGGAGCAGTTCCAGAGCCGTAAAAAGAATGAGTTTTCTGAGAGGATGTTTCTGTTTCAAGGTGTTTCCTCCGATCTGTTACAAAATATTTTTGATTGATTCCTCCGCGTTAAAAATTAAAATAGAGGAATACGCTGACCTGGGACAGAGAGATAAAGGACCAGGTAAATAAAGTTGCAAGACAAAAGGCGCCCAGTGTGGTTTTGCCTCTTTTTTCGATCCACTGTTCTGCATCCATGCCACGGATGAAAAAGATGCCGCAGGCTAAGAGAAGCAGCAGATAAAAGAGGAACAGGGTATTGCTGTACTGTGGGAAATACATGCTGACCATCTTGTTCAGAGCATAATTTTCGGGAAAACAGAGGGTATTGCTGATACCAAAAATCATGCCGTTATACCCTCCCGCAAACAGTTTTTTCCATAAGAGAGCGGCGTCTGTCAGAGAATCGCTGCGAAAAATGGAGAAGGAGAGAGTTACGAAAATGCCGGTGAGCAGGCGGCTTAATTTTTCAAAAGGAAAGCGGAATCTCTTTTTCCGAATGCCGACCCCGGCCAGGATGGGAGGGATAGAGGAAAAAAGCGTCTCAGCTATCATGGCGGTTCCGTGGAGCAGTCCCCAGATAACAAAGGTCCAGTTTGCACCGTGCCAGAAACCGCTGGCCAGAAAGACGATGAAAATGTTAAAGCACTGTCTGCGGATCCCCCTGCGGTTTCCACCCAGAGGAATATAAATGTACTGAGTAAGAAAGCGGGACAGCGTGATGTGCCATCTTCTCCAGAAATCTCTGACGGAGACGGCCATCAGAGGGGAGCGGAAGTTCACGGGAAGGTTAAATCCCATCATTTTTCCGATTCCCCGGGCCATATCGCAGTAACCGCTGAAATCAAAGTAAAGTTCCATCATATAGAAAATGATCGTGACCCATGCGGAGGGTGCATCCAGATAAGGGATGTTGTCAAATTCCAGATTGACAGGAACGGCGAGAGAGTCTGCCAGAAGCACCTTTTTTGCAAGACCCAGAATAAAAAGCGCCGCGCCGTGATAAAAATCATCCGCTGTTTTCGGGCGTCTCCTCCAGTTGTGAAGCTGGGGGATCCATTCATTATGCATGACAATGGGACCGGCGATCAGTTGTGGGAAAAATGTGATAAAGCAGCCATAGTCCAGAAAAGAATGGCAGTCGGCGTTTCTGCGGAAACGCTCAATAATGTAGGAGATCTGCTGGAAAGTAAAAAAGCTGATTCCCAGAGGCAGAGCAATCTTCTCAATACTGATATGTGTATGGAGAAAAAAATTGCAGTTATCAATAAAGAAATTAAAGTATTTAAAATAAAACAGGATTCCGAGATTCCCCAGAATACCGGCTGTAAGAATAAATCTGCGAATTTTATCGGAGCAGGCTTTTCTGAGCAGGATACTGCAGCCGTAGTTTAAGAGGAGGCTTGCAATCAGGATACCCACATAATAAAAGTTGTAATAACCGTAAAATAAGAGAGACATGCCAAAGAGAAATATTTTACTCCATACAGGATTTTTAAGTCTCTGCAGCAGATACCAGCCGCCGATGACAACGGGCTGAAATATTGTGATATAAACAACGGAGTTAAACAGCATGGAAGGAAATCCCCTCTTTATTTTTATCAGAAAAGACAGATACAGGGCATCCTGCATGGAGGTCGTGAGGAAAATCCGGATCCGCCTTTTGGCTATGGACAGTGCCAGCGTATTTATCATTATAACACAGAAATAAAAAATAGAAAAGCGGGCTGTTTCCAGCATAAATAACCGGAAATCTGCTCATACTGAATTTGTAGAAAATGCAAAGTTGCGGACGGCCATCTGCAGATTTGAACAGGTGATCGTCCGCCACAGGATCAGGAGGTAGAGAAAGATGGCTGAATTACGTTGTTCCGTGGAAAATTGTACCTACAACAATGACAGGTGCTGCTGCAAGGGGGATATCATGGTGGCCGGCAGACATGCCTGCCGCAAGGATGACACCTGTTGTGAGAGCTTCAAAGACAGAAGCGATATGGGGGCGTTTACAAGCGCTATATCCCATCCCAGCAGGACGATCAGCATTGACTGTGAGGCGGATAAGTGTATTTATAATACGAATTATAAATGCTACGCAGATCATGTGGACATCAAAGGCTGCGGTGCTGACAACTGTAAAGAAACAACATGTGCTACTTTTAAAGAAAAATAAATCAATATTTTGTGGTTTTTCCAAAATTAGTAGCACTTCGGTAGCGCTTCGCATAGTAAGATGGTTTTTGTAAAAGGGGAAGTGCTTACGGGAGAGTGACCTGTGAGCCAGAGCAGACCGGGAAGAAATTTCCGGTCTGCTTTTATGTGTGTGGTCTTTTTGGAAGAAAGCTTGCAATATGTTGCGCAATTTATTATAATAATATCATAATTTTAGCATAACATTCAGAGGCGGGGGATGGATAAAAATGGGACGTATTACATTGGACCGCATTGCGGAGGAGACCGGGCTGTCAAAGTATTCTGTTTCACGGGCGATCTCCGGAAAAAGCGGAGTCAGCGATGAGACGAGAGAAAAGGTGCTGGCGGTTTGCGAGAAGCTGGGCTATAAGAAGAAAAAGCCGGAACATGGGAAGAAAAAGGTGGTGTTGTTTATTCTGCCGCAGTGTGATATCCGGGATACGGGATTCTGGATGAAGGTCATAATGGGGGCGGAGGAGAGGTTGGCCAGGGAAGGTTTCGCGCTGCATATCAAAGTGATTTCCGAATCCGAAGACAATCTCCGGGAGAGTGAGATCAAGGAAGCGGCGGGCATTATTTTCGGCGGGTATATGAGCCTTGCCTGCCTGAATAAGGTGGAGCCCTGTGAGAGTCCTCTGTTAGTGCTTACCTATCCGCCCTATGATATGTTCCCCTATGATACGATGCATGTTGCGGACAGGGAGGGAGCCTTTTATCTGACAGAACAGCTGATTCAGATGGGGCACGGAAAGATTGGCTATTACGGATCTTTGGAGCGGCTGTCCATGCAGAAAAGGTTTGAGGGAGTAAAAAAGGCGGCGGATGAACTGGGCGCGGAAATAGCCTACATCTGGAATGACGAAAAGTTTCTGGACGGCAGTGAACTGTTTGAGGAGGAGCTTTTAAAACTCAAAGATAAGAAGGAGCTCCCTACGCTGATTATCTGCAGTACGGATGTGTATGCGGAGCGGCTGATCTTTCATCTGAGCAGGCTGGGGATCGATGTGCCGGAGGACATCTCGGTGACCGGCTTTAACAGCGATCTGGCGGATCTGTGGAAAATTCCCCTGACAAGCGTGGGAATCGATAAGAAGGAGTATGGCAGTATTGCAGTGAATTACCTGCTCGACAGAATAGAAAATCCGATGCAGTCGGTGAGAAGATTCTCCATTGTGCCCAGCTTTGTCAAAGGGGAAACGGCGAGAAAGGTAAACTGATGTATTTCAGCCGATAGTGCGAAGGTTTGATAAAACAGATATATGAACAGGCAACCCGGTGTGTTGTTTACAGAATCATAAGCGTTCTTATGATTTCGCAAACAACACACCGGGTAAAATTTTGCCATAAATGGAAAATACAACCTAATAAATTAAAAATTAGGTTGACATTTAGTATTTACATTGCGCCTAATAAGTGGTAAAATAATTGACATAAATTAGCGAAAACAGAAATGACTTATTGACTTTACAGGGAGGAGAAACCATGGCAGCTCCGCTGTTAGAAGCAAAAGGATTAAAGAAATCATTTCATGGCGTTGAAGTGCTGCATTCCGTGGATCTGGTGTTGGAGCGTGGAAAAGCGACTGCCCTGGTGGGAGAAAACGGCGCCGGAAAATCCACACTGATGAAAATACTGATGGGAGAATATAAGCCTGACGGCGGAGAGATCTTTTTCAATGGGGAACGGATATCGTTTCAAAACCCGCATCAGGCACTAACTCATGGGATATCCATGATTTTTCAGGAGATGTCGCCTTTCCACAATCTGACCGTGGCGGAGAATATTTTTGTGGGACGGGAATGCCGGAAGTTCGTTTTTTTAAACAGGAAGGAGCAGAAGCGGAAAGCAGAGGAGCTTCTTGACAGACTTGGCATCCATCTGGATATCGATCGGAAGGTAAGAAACCTGACGGTGTCTGAGATCCAGCTTCTGGAGATCGCGAAAGCTGTGTCCTATGACTCGAAAATCGTGATCATGGATGAACCCACATCAGCATTGACGGAGAGCGAGGTGAAGCTGCTATTTCGTACCATCGGGAATCTGAAGGATCAGGGGGTTGCCATCGTCTATATTACCCACAAGCTGGATGAACTGGAGGCTGTGGCGGATCAGGTATGTGTTCTGCGGGACGGAAGCATTATCAGTACGCGCCCTGTGGCGGAAGTGGACAGGGATGTGATGATCAGCGAGATGGTGGGGAGAAAACTCGAAAATATCTATCCTGTGGTACAGAAAAAAACTGGAGAATGCGCTCTGGCGGTGAGAGGACTTACGAGAACGGGAGAATTTCAGGACATCAGTTTTGACGTGAGGCATGGTGAGATTCTGGGAATTGCGGGGATGGTTGGATCCGGAAGAACGGAGATCCTTTCCGCTCTTTTCGGGGTGTATCCGGCGGAAAAGGGAGAGATTTTTCTGGAAGGAAAAGAAGTGAAGATCCGCTCGCCCCGGGATGCGATCAGGAATCACTTTGCCCTGATCCCGGAGGACAGAGCGAGAGACGGGCTGAACCTGTTGGGGACAGTCCGTGACAATATCGGGATGACCAGAATAGGAGAAAACAGTAAATGCGGACGCATTATCACAGATTTCAGGGCGGAGGCCCGCTGTGCGGAGCAGATGATCGAACAGATGCGGATCAAAACAGACGGCAGTGAGCAGCAGGTGAATTCTCTCTCCGGCGGGAACCAGCAGAAGATCGTGGTTGCCAAATGGCTTTTGACAAAGCCGGAGATCGTTTTTTTGGATGAACCCACGAGAGGAATCGATGTGGGAGCAAAATTTGAGATCTATCAGTTGATTCAGAAGATCGCGAAGGAGGGGAAGGCGGTGGTGATGGTCTCCTCGGAGCTGCCGGAACTTCTGGGAATATGCGACAGGATCCTTGTGCTGAAAGAGGGAAGGCTTGCGGGGGAGATAAGTGCCGAAGAGGCTTCCCAGGAAAAGATCATGTCTGTGATTGTGAACGGGTAACCGGGGAATGGAAAGATCGTGAAGCCCCGGAAGCGGATGAAAGGGAGTCGGAATGAAAAAAGGAGATAGCAGAAAAACAAGAGTGAAAAAGGTGGTATCCAGGCTGGGGATCGTTTTCGTACTGATAGGACTGATCATTCTGTGGTCCTGCCTGTCCTCAGCATTCTTTACGGTAAACAACCTGCTGCTGATCATCAAGCAGGTCAGTATTTACAGTATTCTGTGCGTGGGTATGACGATCGTTTTAATTACAGGCGGGATCGACCTGTCGGTGGGAAGTGTGGTTGCGCTGTGTGCGGTGTTTGCGGCCCACTATTGTGCGGGGGATTATCTTGAGACGCCGCTTATCGTGCCGATCATGCTGTCCATTATGGTCGGGCTTGCCTGCGGGGCGATCAACGGACTGGGCATAGCCTTTGCCGGGATACCACCCTTTATTATGACCATGTGCATGATGCTTGCGGCGAGAGGGGCGGCATATGTCTATACAAACGCAAAGGCGATCTTTAATCTGAACGAACGTTTTGTGAATATTTCCAATGGCTTTTTAGGGAGGACCTACGGAGCAGACGGCATTCTGGAAAATTACGGGATCCCCTACATGGTTTTCTATTTTGCGGCGGCGGTGGCAGTGGGGGTGGTTTTACTGCATCTGACGACCTACGGCCGGAGAATTTATGCGCTGGGCGGCAATAAATCGGCGGCAAGATATTCCGGCCTGAATACGAAACTGCTGGAGTTTTCCGCGTATGTGGTCAGCGGGCTGTGCGCCGGCATCTGCGGATTTCTGATGGCCAGCCGCATTTCTTCCGGGAATGCCAATACGGCGGACGGCTATGAGATGACAGTCATTTCGGCGGCGGTGATCGGCGGCGTATCGTTATCCGGCGGCGTGGGCACCATGTACGGGGCCATGATCGGCGTGCTCATTGTGGGCGTGATTCGCAATGGCATGGATATTCTGGGCATCAACACGTATTTTCAGCAGATACTGCAGGCGGTGATCATCTTTGTGGCGGTATATATCGATGTACGTGTTAATGGGAAAAAGAAATAGACAAGCGAAAAGAAAAGGAGGAAACACGATGAAAAAGAAATGGTTGGCGATGGTATTGACAGGTGTAATGGCGTTTGGTCTTTGTGCCTGCGGGAAAGAGGCGCCTGTCACGGAGGAGGCAGCCGGACAGACAGCTGAAGGACAGACGGCAGAGGAGACTTCCGACAAGGCGGCTGCGGCCGAAGAGGGCAAAGCGGCGCAGGCAGGCGATGGAGAAAGCTACGGAAAGATCCTGTTTATCCAGACACATAACAACAATTCGTTTATGTCCTATATGGGAGAAATGTTTGAGCAGGTGGCGGCGGAAAACGGTTTTGAATGTACCCATCTGACATCCGATTCCAATGAGGCGACTCAGATCGATCAGATCGAACAGGGCGTTGCCAGCAAGGAGTATGTGGGCATTATTGTGGACTGTACGGGAGAGGGCGTAACCCAGGGCTTCAAGGAGGCAAAGGAAGCAGGGCTGTATGTGATGACGCTTCATGAGGGCGTTACGGATAATACCTATGTGGACGGCATCGTGGCCTGCAGTTTGGCAGAGACCGGTTATCAGCATATTAAACTGGAAGTTGACGAGCTGGGAGATTCCTTTAATCTGGCGATCGTGAACGGTTCGGAAGGCCATGGCGCGACGGTGGCGATCAGAGAGGGCTACGACAGAGCTTTGGAGGAATTCCCGAACATCAATGTTGTGTTTGACGGTGCGGGAAACTGGAATGCGGAGGATGCCATGCAGCTGACGGGAAGCTGGTTTTCATCCGGGACTAAGATCGACGGTATTGTCTGTATGAACGACGGCATGGCAACGGGAGTCCGTCAGGTGATGAAAGACAACGGCGTGCTGGGAACGATCCCCATCTACTCCAACGACTGTGAGCAGGATACCCTGAAAGCAGTGGAAGCAGGCGAACAGAGCGGCTCCTTTGATATGAACGCGTTAGCGCAGTGCGAGGCTGCGATCAATATGATGAAAACCTTTGTGACGGGAGGGACCCCGGAGGAGACGGAAATTTATGTGGATCCGCTTCTTGTGACCGTGGACAATCTGGAAGAGTACAGAGCAAGTCACGGCGGATATTAAAGGATCTGTGATGAAAAAAACAATTTTGATGACTGGAACTTTTGATTCCAAGGGAAAAGAGTTTGATTACCTCTATCGGGAACTTTTGAGAAGAGGCGTGTCCGTCATTGCCATGGATGTGGGTGTCTTTGCACCTGTGAGTTCGTTCCCTGTGGCAGTGACGGCCGGGGAAGTGGCAAAAGCGGGAGGGGCCTCCCTGGAGGAACTTCGAAGGGAGGCGGACCGCGGTCATGCCATGCGGGTGATGTGCAGTGGAGCCCGCCACTATGCGGTAAAACTGCAGAAAGAGGGAGCAATCCAGGGGATCATCGGCATGGGGGGCGGCGGCGGCACCTCTATTGCGGCGACGGCAATGCAGGGACTTCCGCTGGGATTCCCGAAAGTATGTATCACGACGTTGGCGTCGGGAGATACCAGGGAGTATGTGGGTACCAGAGACATTGTACTGTTCCCGTCCATTGTGGACATCTGCGGGATCAACCGCTTTTCGGCGATGGTGATGTCCAGGGCAGCGGGAGCTGTCTGCGGTATGGTTGAGAAGGAGCCGCTGCCTGATCAGAAGGAAAAGCCGATCATCTGTATCTCGATGTTTGGGAATTCGACGCCCTGTGTGGAGAAATGCGCGGCGCTTCTGGAAAAAAGAGACTATGCTCCGTTGGTATTTCATGCTACCGGCGGGGGCGGCCGCTCCATGGAGGAGATGATCGCGGAGGGACACTGCGAGGCATGCCTTGACATGACGACCACGGAGTGGGCCGACGAGTTGTGCGGCGGCATTTTATCCGCAGGTCCGCACAGGCTGGAGGCTGCGGCAAAAGCCGCCATTCCCCATGTGATCGCGCCGGGTTGTCTGGACATGGTCAATTTCGGAAGCTTTGAGACGGTTCCTGAAAAATATCGGGATGCGGGGAGAGTTTTTTATGAGTGGAATCCGATGGTGACGCTGATGAGAACCAACCTGGAAGAAAATATTGCGTTGGGTAAGATTCTGGCGGAGAAAGCAAACAGATCCAGGGGACCGGTGGCATTTGTCCTGCCCCTGCGGGGACTGTCCATTCTGGACGGTGCAGGGCAGCCTTTCTGTGACTGGGAGACGAATCAGACCCTGTTTGACACGATCAGGCAGTATGCGAATCCGGACATCCCGATCCTTAAAGTGGATGCCAATATCAATGATGATCTGTTTGCGAAAGAAGCGGTGGAGCTGCTGTTAAAAATAATGAGAGACGATTGACGGAAAGGAGTACATGTTATATGGTGATAAAGAGAGAGGAGATCCTCAGGAGGCTTCGGCATAATATAGAAGCCGGGCGGCCGATTATCGGCACCGGAGCGGGGACAGGGATCAGTGCAAAATTTGAGGAGGCCGGCGGAACGGATCTGATTATCGTATATAATTCCGGCCGTTATCGTATGGCAGGCAGGGGATCCAGCGCCGGGCTGTTAGCCTATGGGGACGCAAACCAGATCGTTATGGACATGGCCGGTGAGATACTGCCTGTGGTAAAGAATACGCCGGTGCTTGCGGGAGTCAACGGCACGGATCCTTTCAAGGATATGACTTATTTTCTCAGCAAAATAAAGGAGATCGGGTATTCGGGCGTACAGAACTTTCCCACGGTGGGACTGTTTGAGGGAAGGATGCGGCAGACCTTTGAGGAGACGGGGATGTCCTATAATCTGGAGGTGGAGATGGTTCACATCGCCCACGAGATGGATCTGTTTTCTTCGCCCTATGCCTTTAATGCAGATGAGGCTGTGAGAATGACAAAAGCCGGGGCCGATGTGGTGGTAGCGCACTGCGGCTGTACGGTGGGCGGTTCCATCGGAGCGGAATCCATTATGGAGCTGGATGCGGCGGTGAAGGTGATTCAGGAGATTCATGATGCGGCGACGGCGCAGAGGAGCGATGTGATCGTTCTGTGCCACGGCGGCCCCATATCCAGCCCGGAGGATGCACAGTATATTCTCAGGAATACAAAAGGGGTGCACGGCTTTTACGGTGCGTCAAGCGCTGAGAGGATGCCTGTGGAGACGGCGATTAAGGAGCATATTCAGAAATTCAAAAGCATCACTTTTTAAGGTCGGGATATAAAACAGCTGTGCATAATACTGGTGTGCAGCTGTTTTTATGTGCTATACTGTAGAGGAAAGAGAAGGGGGAGGAGAACATGAAAGTGGTTATTGCTGTGGATTCCTTTAAGGGAAGTCTCACTTCCATGGAGGCCGGAGAGGCCGTTGCGGAGGGGATCCGTCTGGCGGACCGGACGGCGGAGATCGTCGTGCAACCTTTGGCAGACGGCGGGGAGGGCACCGTGGAAGCGCTGACAGGCGGTATGGGAGGCAGAAGGGAATCCGTGTCTGTCACAGGGCCCCTGGGCAGCCCGGTGAACTGCAGCTACGGTATCCTGGAACATGCCGGTAGGAGAACGGCTGTGATCGAAATGGCGGGGGCGGCGGGGCTTACGCTGGTGCCTGCGGAAAGGCGTAACCCGCTTGAGACGACGACCTACGGCGTGGGGGAAGTGATAAAGGATGCGATTTCCAAAGGCTGCAGGCGGTTTATCATAGGGATCGGCGGCAGCGCCACCAACGATGGAGGCGCAGGGATGTTGCAGGCATTGGGATACGGTTTTCTGGATGAGGCCGGACATCAGATCGCTCCGGGGGCCGCAGGGCTTGCAGGTCTGAAAACCATCACGGACGACCGGGTATTGCCGGAACTGTCAGAGTGTTCTTTCCGTATCGCCTGCGATGTAAGCAACCCGCTCTGCGGAGAACAGGGGGCAAGCGCAGTTTACGGACCGCAGAAGGGGGCAACGGATGCCATGGTGCGGCAGATGGATGGATGGCTTAAGGACTATGCAGCGCTGGCAGGGGAAAAATTTCCGAAGGCAGATCCCTGTCAGGCAGGGGCAGGTGCGGCAGGAGGTCTGGGATTCGGTTTTTTTACGTTCACAAACGCTGTGCTGGAGTCTGGAATTAAGATCGTGCTGGAGGAGACGCGGCTTAAACAGTGTATCCGGAGCGCGGATCTGGTAGTGACAGGAGAGGGACGTCTGGACGGGCAGACCGCCATGGGGAAAGCGCCTGTGGGTGTGGCGGCACTGGCCAAAAGATATGGAAAACCTGTCATCGCATTTGCGGGGAGCGCTGCAGAGGATGCTGCAGCGTGCAACGGGAAGGGGATCGATGCGTTTTTCCCTGCCCTCAGGACAGTCTGCACGTTAGAGGAGGCGATGGAGCCTGAGAATGCAAAGCGTAACCTGCGGGAGACGGCAGAGCAGGTGTTTCGGGTGGTGAAGATGTGTGTTCCCCACGCGTGAAAGAGAGCACTGCGGAGCTTATACTGTGATGTAAAAACAAACGAAGGCTGCCAGGTGATTTTCAGTCAGGTTATTTTATAAATTAGTATTTGACATTTATACACAGCGGTGTTAATATAGAAAAAGTGATGCAGATCATGCAGTGTTTCTGTATGGAGGCATTCATAAAACAAGCAGAGTATCCACTCTCACCCTGCGGCATGTGCTTGCAGGTGTTTAAAGGTTTGAAGATCAGTGTTCGGTGTATGAGATATCGGATGTATTGATATGCTTACTTTGGTGGATAGTGCTGCTATCCACTTTTTGCGTGTAGAGAAAAGTTAAGTCGAGGGGGAGGGAAAGACCATTAGCGATTATTTCATTAACGAACAGATTAGAGACAGAGAAGTACGTGTCATAGGTGAGGACGGTCAGCAGCTTGGAATTATGTCATCGAGGGATGCCATGAGACTGGCGGAAGAAGCCGGTGCAGACCTGGTAAAGATTGCACCTACAGCAAAGCCTCCGGTCTGCAGAATTGTTGATTATGGGAAGTTCAGATATGAGCAGACCAGAAAAGAAAAGGATGCTAAGAAGAAGCAGAGAACCATGGAAGTGAAGGAGCTTCGTCTGTCCCCCAATATTGATACGAATGACTTGAATACCAAGGTAAATGCGGCGAGGAAGTTCTTAAGTAAGGGGGACAAGGTAAAGATCACCCTTCGTTTCAGAGGACGTGAGATGGCGCATATGAATAACAGCAGGCATATTCTGGACGATTTCGCAGAAGCGCTTGCAGATATTGCGGTAATTGACAAGGCACCCAAGGTGGAAGGACGGAGCATGACCATGTTCTTGGCTCAGAAAAGGTAGTTTCCGTTCATGGAAAATGTTTATCACAAACATGAAAGAAAGTACAGGAGGAAAGAATTATGCCAAAAATGAAAACAAGCAGAGCGGCTGCAAAGCGTTTTACAGCAACCGGAACAGGAAAACTGAAAAGAAATAAAGCTTATAAACGCCATATCTTAACCAAGAAGACTACGAAGAACAAGAGAAACCTGAGAAAAGCAGCAATTACGGATGCTACGAATGTAAAAAATATGAAGAAAATTCTGCCTTATCTGTAAAGTTTTCCGGTATGTGCAGAACGCGGACGTAAAAGCGCAGGCAGCCCATACAGAGGCTGTGGCGGTACTTCCGGAGGGACAGGCAGAAAAGAAAGTGAAAATCGGTTAGGAGGATAAAGAAATGGCAAGAGTGAAAGGCGGCATGAACGCCAGAAAAAAGCATAACAGAGTATTAAAGCTCGCAAAAGGCTACAGAGGAGCGAGATCAAAGCAGTACAGAATTGCAAAGCAGTCCGTAATGCGGGCGCTGGCAAGTTCCTATGCGGGAAGAAAAGAGAGAAAGCGTCAGTTCAGACAGCTTTGGATCGCCCGTATCAATGCGGCGGCAAGAATGAACGGTTTATCTTACAGCAGGTTTATGCATGGTCTGAAACTGGCTGAGGTGGAAATCAACAGAAAGATGCTTGCGGAGTTAGCGGTAAACGATGCGGAAGGCTTTGCATCTCTCGCAGAGTTGGCTAAGAGCAAACTGTAAAAGGAAATGGAGCCGGAAGGGGGGAAGGCTGTTAATGGCCTCTGTCCGGAAGGCGGAAGGTATAATGTCGATAGACATTATACCGGCTCGGAGCGAAGCGGAGTAGCCATAAAAGATACTATGTCCGCAAGCGGACATGGTATAATGCGTTGCAGGAAAGTAAAAATCGGGTGGGCGGCCACTCGATTTTTGTATAGGAGGAAATAAAATGGGTGTGTCAGAAGCGTTAGAACCGAAAAAGGTGTTTCGTTTTTTTGAGGAGATCTGTCATATTCCCCATGGTTCAGGGAATGTGGATAAATTAAGTGATTACCTGGTTTCTTTTGCGAAGGACCGGGGGCTTTACTGCAGACAGGATGAGATGAAGAATGTGATTATCTCGAAAGAAGCCTCTCCTGGTTATGAGAATGCGGAGGGCATTATCCTGCAGGGACATATGGATATGGTAGCCGTGAAAAAGCCGGGCTGTGATATTGATATGAAAACTCAGGGATTAAAACCCAGGGTAGAGGGAGATTATATTTATGCGGAAAATACCAGCCTTGGCGGTGATGACGGGATCGCTGTGGCGTATGCGTTAGCAATTCTGGATGACAACAGTCTGCCTCATCCCCATCTGGATGTGGTGATCACCGTGGACGAGGAAGTGGGCATGGATGGCGCGAAGGCTCTTGATCTGTCTGACGTAAAGGGAAGCAGATTACTCAATCTGGATTCTGAGGAAGAGGGTTATTTTCTGGCGGGCTGTGCCGGTGGTGCCAGCGTGAAGCACATTCTGGAGACGGAGTGGGAGAACAGGACAGGGACGGCCTATACCTGTAAAATCTGCGGACTTCTGGGCGGTCACTCAGGCGGGGAGATCCATAAGGAGCGGGGAAATGCCAACAGCCTGATGGGGCGGTTTTTGCAGGAGCTGTCGGCGGTGACACAGATCGGCATATGTTGGCTGGAGGGCGGCCTTGCGGACAACGCGATCCCCAGGGAAGCGGTGCTTAAATTTGTGGTTTCTGAGAAAGAAAGTGAGCTGGAGCAGGCAGTGAGGGCCTTTGAGAAAGTGCTGCAGGCAGAGTTCTCCACGAAAGATCCGGGTGTGAAGATCGAGATGGCAAAGCAGGAGAGTGTATCCTGTCCGTGTTTAAGAACGGACTGTGCGGAAAAGGTGAAAAATCTGCTGTTTCTGATGCCGAATGGCGTGCAGGCCATGAGCGCCGATATGCATGGGCTTGTACAGACTTCTCTGAACAATGGTATTATGAAGCTGGGGGAGAAAGAATTTACGGTGGTGACTTCCGTGAGAAGTTCCGTGGACAGCGAGAAGCGGACATTGCTCACAAAGATAAAGACGCTGACGGAAGTGCTTGGCGGGACGGTGGAAGTAACCGGGGATTATCCGGGCTGGACTTACCGGAAAAAATCTCCCTTCCGTGATCTGTGTGTAAAAGTATATGAGGAGATGTACGGGAAAAAACCGGTAATCCAGGCGATCCATGCGGGTGTGGAGTGTGGTATTCTGTTGCAGAAACGGCCCGACCTGGACTGCATTTCCCTGGGGCCCGATATGAAGGACATTCACACGACGGAAGAAAAACTGAGTATTTCTTCCACAAAGCGGGTGTGGGAGTATGTGTGCAGGGTACTGGCGCAGAAGTGAAGAGAAAATAAGACGGCGCAGGCCGGCTGACTGTCTGAAAAGGGAGAATGTATATGGAATTGAGGGAGATGCTGGAAAGGGTAAAAAGTGGGGAAGTTTCCGTGGAGGAAGCGATAAAATATTTCGGGAAAAAGCCCTTTGAGGATATGGGATATGCGAAGCTGGATACCCAGCGGGAGATACGCTCCGGTTATCCGGAGGTGGTCTACTGCAGCGGGAAGGCGGATGAACATCTTCTGAAGATTTTTGAAACGCTGTACCGGGAAAACGGGGAGGTATTAGGCACCAGGGCTTCCATGGAACAGTATGAGCTGGTGCGGCAAAGCATTCCGGAGATCAATTATGATAAGATTTCCCGTATTCTGAAAATAGAAAAGCCGGGAAAGCAGCAAAATGGCCTGATAGCAGTCTGTACTGCAGGTACGGCGGATATCCCTGTGGCTGAGGAGGCTGCCCGGACAGCGGAATATTTTGGCAATCGGGTGGAGCGCATTTATGACGTGGGCGTCAGCGGCATCCATCGCCTGTTGTCTAACGTGGATAATATCCGCGCCGCCAACTGCGTTGTGGCAGTTGCCGGCATGGAAGGTGCCCTGGCCAGCGTGATCGGCGGGCTGGTGGAGAGGCCCGTGATTGCTGTACCGACATCCGTAGGGTATGGGGCCAACATGGGCGGGCTTTCGGCACTTCTGACGATGATTAATTCCTGTGCCAATGGGATCGCTGTAGTAAATATTGACAACGGATATGGGGCGGGGTATATAGCCTCACAGATCAACAGGCTCGGGGTGCGGTCCCCTGAATAAGGGGGACGATGGGAGGAAGATCCGCAGGGTATAGATAACTGTATAAAAGAAAGGTCAGGATGAGGATGAAGGAGAATATATTATATCTGGAGTGCGGCAGCGGGATCAGCGGGGATATGACTGTAGCTGCACTGTTAGATCTGGGAGCGGACAGAAAGGTGCTGAAAGAGGCGCTGAAGAGTATCCCGATCCGTGGGTTTCGGGTAAAAATCAGCCGGGTGAAAAAGGCCGGGCTGGATGTCTGTGATTTTCATGTGATTCTGGATGAGGAACATGAGAACCATGACCATGATATGGAGTATCTGTTCGGGGACGGACATGGGGGGGAGCGTCGTTATGGAGAGCGTGGCCCGCATGGGGAGGAGCGTCCCTGCGGAGACGGTCTGCATAGTGCGGAGCATTCCTGCGGAGAACGCAGTTTGTATGGGAAAGACGGACATCACCATGGGGGACGGGGACATGCTCACGCCCATGGGCACCGCGGCATGCCGGAGATTCTGCATATCATTGAGCATACGGACATGACGGAGAGGGCGAGAGAGACGGCGAAACGCATTTTCAGGATTCTGGCGACGGCGGAAGCGAAAGCGCATGGAGTTTCGGAAAGCGAGGTACATTTTCATGAGGTGGGAGCGGTGGATTCCATTGTGGATATCATATCCGTGGCGGTATGCCTGGATGATCTGAGGGTGAAGGAGTGTATTGTGCCTGTACTCTGTGAGGGGACAGGGACTGTTCGCTGTCAGCATGGAATTCTGAATGTACCGGTGCCTGCGGTGCTCAATATTGTGCAAGAGCATCAGCTGGAACTTTCGATCACGGATATCAGAGGAGAGATGGTGACACCGACCGGTGCGGCAATCGTGGCAGCCGTGAGGACATCGGATAAACTGCCAGGGAGATTTCGGGTAGTAAGGACAGGTATGGGAGGTGGAAAGAGAGAGTATGAGCGGCCCGGCATTCTACGGGCTATGCTGATAGAAAGATTGAGTGAGACAGTCAATTCCGGTGAAACAGATGTGACTGGGACAGAGGGAACGGAAGATAGAGAAGATACAGACAGAAAATCCGACACGGTCAACAGAAATGACAATGGCGTCAAAAATGGGAAAAAAGGGCAAAACGGGGATGTCATTTATAAACTGGAGACAAATATTGATGACTGTACGGGGGAGGTCCTGGGGTATGTGATGGACAGGCTTATGGAGGCTGGCGCCAGAGATGTGCATTATATTCCAGTCTATATGAAAAAGAACCGTCCGGCGTATCAGCTTAATGTGATCTGCCAGGAGAAGCAGATCCCTGAACTGGAACGCATTATTTTTACAGAGACAACAACCATCGGAATTCGCAGACAGAGAATGGAGCGTACAATACTGCCGCGCCGCAGTGTGGATGTGTTGACCGGAGCGGGCAATGCGAGAGTGAAGGAGTGTCTTGTGCCGGATCACAGCGGAGTGAGATATTATCCGGAGTATGACAGTGTGATAAAACTGTGCGCAGCAAGTGGAAGGTCTTTCCGGGAAATGTATCATCTGATTCTGGAACAGTGCAGGGAAATAAGACCTGACCATGCAGAGAAGAAAACGGCAAAGAGTTTGAGAGTACGGAAATTCCGGAAGAAAAAATATGAAGATCTGCGCTGAGATAAAATATAATTGAGGAAACGGGAGCAGTATGAAACGGGAACTTGCGGAGAAATACGGTATATTAAAAAAAAAGATAGAAAGTTATATTCCGGGGGGCATTGTGGTTGCTTTTTCCGGCGGTGTGGATTCTGCGCTCCTGTTAAAAGCGGCATGCATGGCGGCAGGCGGGGAAAGCGTGGTATATGCGATTACGGTACAGACAAAGCTTCATCCGGCGGGGGATCTTGAGAGTGCACGTGTAGCGGCGCTCACAGCAGGCGCAGTGCATAAAGTGCTGCAGATGGATGAGCTGGCCGAGGCTGGAATAGAGACCAATCCGGTCAATAGATGTTATCTCTGCAAAAAAGGAATTTTTCAAAAGATAAAGAAGGCTGCGGCAAAGCTGGGGGCAGGCTGCATAATGGAAGGAACCAACGGGGATGATCTGTTTTTGTACCGTCCCGGTATTCAGGCGCTGAGAGAACTTGGGATCGTCAGCCCCCTGGCTGACTGCGGGTTTACAAAAGCGGAGGTGAGAGAACTGGCGCAACATTTGGGGATTTTGGCAGCAAACCGCCCTTCGGCCCCCTGTCTTGCGACAAGGCTTCCTTATGGCACGAAAATCAGTTATGAGCTGTTAGCAAAGATCGATGAGGCGGAACAGTTTTTAAGAGCACTTGGCTTTTATAATGTGCGCCTGAGGGTACATAAATTAATTGAGACAGTCGGCGAAGGCGGGAAAGAGAGCTGGCTTGCACGCATAGAGGTTGACAGAGAAGATATTCCGAAGCTTTTCGCCTGCGGAAAAGAAGTGACTGAGAAAGTAAAACAGCTGGGATTTTCCAGGGTAACAGTGGATCTGGAGGGATTCCGGTCGGGAAGTATGGATGAGCAGGTTGAAAAGAAAGCACAGCTATGTATCCGGACAAAAAAGATGGCGGAATGCTGTCAGGAGCCGTCACAGGGCTCCTGAAGTTTTTTAAAAGTTGTCATAGATTTTGCCACGAAATCAAAAAAAGCCCATATCTATGGGCTTTTCTGATATCGGAGTGACAAGATTCGAACTTGCGGCCTCTACCTCCCTAAGGTAGCGCTCTAGCCAAACTGAGCCACACCCCGATCTGCAAAATTTTTATTATATATTGTTTTTGCAACGAAAATAATATATCATAAATAGAAAAGAAAAGCAACAGGAAAATTGAGAAATTTGCAGAAGAAGCAGGAAAACCGGGAAATATGTACAGAACACGGGAAAATTGATAAAGTTTGATGAAGAGATACGAAGCAGGAGGAGACAGGTATGGCAGAGGCTGGGTATGATAACAGATTCCCGATTATTATCGGTGTGGCAGGAGGGACGGGCTCCGGAAAGTCTACTTTTACAAACAGACTGAAAAAGCTGTTTGGAGATCATGTGACAGTCTTGTACTATGACAACTATTACCGTGCCCATAACGATATTCCCTTTGAGGAGCGGAAAAAAATCAACTATGACCATCCGGATGCCTTTGAGACAGAACTTCTGTTGGAACATCTGAGCATGCTGAAAGAGGGGAAAAGTATTCAGTGCCCTGTCTATGATTACACGAAACACAATCGTTCGGGCGATGTGGTGGAGGTTTCGCCCAGCAATATTATCCTGTTGGAGGGGATCCTCGTGCTGGCAGACGAGAGGCTGCGGAATATGACGGATATCAAGATCTTTGTGGACGCGGATGCGGACGAGCGGATCCTGCGCAGGGTGCTTCGCGACGTAAAGGAGAGGGGCAGAGATATCGAGAATATCATTGATCAGTACCTGACTACGGTAAAACCCATGCACTATCTGTATGTGGAACCTACGAAGATGTATGCGGACATGGTGATCAACAGCGGGATGAATGATGTGGCTCTGGATCTGGTGGCACATAAAATATCTTCGCTGTTAGAATGATGCGGATCACCTGAGAGCGCGGAGGGTGGTTTTTCCGGGCAGTGCGGAAAAATATGAGAAAGAGTACTGGTATCGCAGCATATATGCGGGAAAGGAAGACAGAATAATATGGCAGAACAGGGAAAAGAACCGTCACTTCACAATGAGGAGCTGGAGGCAGCAGTAAAGGATTTCAAGGCGGATCAGACAAAAGAAAAGATGTTAAAGATCATGACCTGTCTGGAGAAGGCCACCGTAATGCAGCCAGGGGCGCTCCCGAAAGGCATGGATCCACAGAAGATACAGGAGCTGATCAGGGCAGGTCAGAACGGTAAAGTACCTGTCAGGATGACAAATCAGACAAAGCCGGCCCCCATCGTGTTGAAAAACGATAAGGGAGAGCAGTTTTTTGCTGTCTTTACGGGAAAGGGGCAGATACCGGAGAACCAGAGATTTCCGGCAATGATGTATCTGCCCTTTAAAGAGTGTGCAAAAATGGCGGCGAAAAAGGAGTCAGGCCTGGCCGGTATTGTGTTAAATCCTTTTACGGACAATCTGGTGCTGCATATGGCCGGGCTGGAGGCCCTGAACGAAAAACATTCACAGCTCTCTGTTGAGGACAGGATCGCAAGAGACGGTCTCTCCGGCAGATTTTATCAGGATAAAGCAGCGTTTATGGAAAAAATCGGCGGCGGAAAAGAAGATTTTGCGGTGGAATGTTATGCGGAAGCATACCGGAACCTGTCGGGGGAGAAGGCGGCGTTTCCGTACAGACGGGACGACTTTGGCGTTATCACAATGAATATCAGCGATACCCTGCATATGACGCGGATCTCACTGGCCGAGGGCGGTTCTATAAAGGGCGCCTGTCTGAGTGTTTTCTGCTGTCATAATCCGAAGACAGACGAGGGGATCTATTACTTGATCCTGCGGGGGGCGAAGGGACAGAGAAACAGGCTGTTTACAGTGGATGAGAGGGGTGTCTGCTCCGAACTTGGGGAAGCGCCGGAGGAGGGAAGCGAACTGTTCGAGCTGATGGAGAAAGTGCCCTGGGGTGAGTAGCCATAAAGAATACTATGTCCGTCTGCAGACATAGTATAATACCACAGCATATTATACCGGTTCGAAGCGAAGCAGTCATAAAGGATACCGCATCTGGCGAAGCGCACCCTGTCGAAAGACATGGCGCATACCCGACCTGCAGATGATTCCATGAGTAAAAATTACTAAATTATAACAAAATTTTTCCATAATTTTGTAAAAGACTTGCATAAATTGGAAGAAAATCTTATAATATAGTTTATGAGAAGACGCGAAGCAGATTCTCATAAAAGGCGTGTTTTTTGCGCCGCGAATCTAACGAGCAGCTTCGCTGCGAGTATAGGTAATCGGGAGACCGGATAAAAATAAGGTTGGAGGTATCGTTATGAAGACTGTGACAGTGCGACTGGACAGTATCGAAAAAATCAAAATATTCAACAGGACAGTGTGCAAATTCGACTGCGATTTTGATTTGGAGCAGGGCAGATATTACATTGATGCGAAATCCATGCTGGGTATTATGAGTCTCGATTTAAGCTCTCAGCTGGAACTTCATTTTTCCAGTACGGAAGAGGAAGAGGCGGAGATTCTGGAAGCAATCAAAGAGTTTTTGGTGTAGGTAAAAGAAGATCTGCAGCACGGACAGCTCAGGGAAGGCAGCACCGTTTTTGGGGAGACGGGATTTTATAAAAGAGAAGTAAGTTTGGTATTGCCGGCGGGGAAAACTCGCCGGTAATATTATGCGCAGGCCCGCACAGGGAAATTGGCTTCGAATGCAGCATGTCGTCTGCGCAGCGGGCAGGATAAGCGGGTATTAACTGTGAAGCCTGCCATGTCAGAAGACAGGGGTTTGCAAAAAACAGGAGAGGGAAGAAAGGATCGCTATGGTACAGGTGACAAGCTGTGATACATGCTGTAATTATATTTACGATGAAGAGTATGACTGCTATGAGTGCGATGTGAGCATGGATGAGGATGAGATGGCGAGGTTTTTATCTCAGACAAGGTTTGAATGCCCCTACTACAGGTCGGACAATGAGTATGAGGTGGTCAGACATCAGATGTGAAGGGGAATGACAGGATGCTGATGAAATATGGGAAAGTGAACAGAGAAGGCCGGACGGCTGCGGGGGCCATGTTTACAAAAGAGCAGCTGCGAAAGCTGATCCTTCCGCTGATCGTGGAGCAGGTGCTGGCCATCACGGTGGGCATGGTGGATACGATGATGATCTCCTATGCGGGGGAGAGCGCCATATCCGGGGTGTCTCTGGTGGATATGATCAATGTATTACTGATCAATATTTTTGCGGCTGTGGCCACCGGCGGCGCGGTGGTGGTGTCTCAGTATCTGGGCCACGGTAACAGGGAGAAGGCCTGTCGGGCGGCGGAGCAGTTAGTTACGGTTTCCGTGGTCATCGCCGGTGGGATCATGTTTTTCAGCCTGCTTTTCCGGGCGCAGATCCTGAAGCTGTTATTCGGCACGGTGGAAGCGGATGTCATGCGAAATGCCATGATCTATTTTCTGATCTCGGCCTTTTCCTTTCCTTTTCTGGCGGTATTCAATGCCTGTGCCGCTACATACCGTTCCATGGGAAATTCCGGGATATCCATGCGGGTTTCGGTGGGAATGAATATTTTCAATGCCGTCGGCAATGCCATCCTGATCTTCGGTTTACAGCTGGGCACGGCCGGCGCGGCACTTTCCACCCTGGCAGCGCGTATGCTGGGAGCGGTTGTCATGATGGTTCTGATCAGGAACCGGGAAAATGACGTATATGTCACTTTTAAGAATCTCTTTGTCTGGGAACGGAATATGGTGCAGAGGATCCTGCATATCGCGATTCCCAACGGTGTGGAGAGCGGACTGTTTCAGCTGGGACGGGTGCTGGTGGTCAGCATTATTTCCCGGTTTGGAACGGCACAGATTGCTGCCAACGCCGTGGCAAACAATCTGGACGCCATGGGCTGTATCGCAGGGCAGGCCATGAACCTTGCGATGATCACCGTGGTGGGACAGTGCATGGGAGCGGGAGAGAAGGATCAGGCTGTCTGGTATACGAAGAAACTCTGGAAATTTACCTATCAGATCACGGCGGCTGTGAATGGTGTGATCCTGCTGTCGCTGCCGCTTTTATTAAATATATACAGTCTGACGCCGGAGGCAAGGCGGTACGCGTTTATTTTAGTCTGCATTCACGACGGCTGCGCGATCTTTTTGTGGCCAACCTCTTTCACGATGCCCAATGCGCTGCGGGCAGCCGGGGATGTGAAATTTACAATGGTGGTTTCGGTGGCTTCCATGTTTATATTCCGCATCGGATTCAGCGTGGTGCTGGGAATCGGGCTGGGGCTTGGGGCTGTCGGCGTCTGGATCGCCATGGTCTTCGACTGGATCTGCCGCGTGTGTTTCTACAGTTTCAGATTTTTGAGCGGAAAGTGGCTTGACTTTAAGGTGATTTAATCGGAAGACAGCAGAGGAAATATGATGAAAAGAGACAGAGGGTTTAACAAAAATCCGGATGGGGCATCCATGGATCGGGCGGATCAGAGGAAGGAAAATCCGGATGGTTCAGCTGAGAACAGTACGGATCAGAGAAAAGAAGGGAAAAAGGCAGCAGTCCGGAACGGTGTGGAAGAAAACAGCACGAATCAGATCACAGAGGGCATTATCTGGAAGCAGATATTGCTGTTCTTTTTCCCGATCCTGCTGGGTTCTGTGTTTCAGCAGCTGTATAATACGGCGGATGCCGTGATTGTGGGAAGATGTGCGGGAAAAGAGGCGCTGTCTGCGGTGGGCGGTTCTACAGCCTCGATCATCAACATCTTTGTGGGCTTTTTCACAGGTATCGCTTCCGGCGCCACGGTTGTGACGGCTCACTTTTTTGGCGGAAATCAGGAAAAGAGGGTGTCTGAGACGGTACATACGTCCTTTATGATCTCTCTGTGTGCAGGCGTGGTGTTCGCTGCACTGGGTATAGCCTGCGCCCCTGTGATGCTGCGGCTTCTGCAGACACCGGAGGAGCTCTTTGCGCAGTCTCTTAGCTATATGCGAATCTATTTTGCAGCGACGCCGGCCAATCTGTTTTACATCATGGGAGCCGGCATCCTGCGGGCAGCGGGGGACTCGAGGCGGCCGTTGTATTTCCTGATCGTCAGCTGTATCGCCAATATTCCGCTGGATTTTCTGTTTGTGGCAGGTCTTCGGATGGGGGCAAAGGGGGCGGCTATCGCCACAGTGCTTTGTCAGATCATGAGTGCGGTGATGGTGTTTGTCGTTCTAAACAGGGAGAGGGCATGTTACAGGCTGGTACCGGCTGAGATGTTTCACTGTTCCGGAAGGATCTTAAAGCGGGTGCTGTGGATCGGTATTCCGGCGGGGCTGCAGTCTGTGACTTACGGCCTGTCCAACAGTGTAATTCAGGCGAAGGTCAACAGTTTCGGAACGGACAATATTGCGGCCTGGTCCGCCTACACCAAGTTGGACGGTCTCTACTGGATGACAGTGTCCGCCATGGGCATTGCGGTCACCACCTTTGTAGGCCAGAATATCGGCGCGGGAAAGACAGAGCGGGCTAAAAGATCCATGTGGGTATGTATGGGCATGACTATGGTTATGGCTGGTGTGCTCAGCATTTTCTTTTACAGTTTTGCGGAAATTTTCTTCAGTTTTTTTGTGGAAGATATGGAGGTGATCGCGCTGGGGGTATCCCAGTTACATTTTCTGACGCGCTTCTATCTGATCTATGTGGTGGTGGAGATTCTTTCCGGGACGTTACGCGGGATGGAGTGTGTGGTGGTGCCGACGATCATCAGCATTCTGTTAGTGTGTGTGCTGCGTGTGGCCTGGGTTGGTGTGGCGCTGCGGTTTAACAATACCATGGAGACCGTGATGATGAGCTATCCGGTGACATGGATCGCGGCGGCGCTTGCCTTTATCATATACTATATTTTTTACATAAAGAAAAACGGCCTGCGGCCGCAGAAAACGCAGAGCAGGCCATAGGTTTGTGGCGGTGAAGCCGGTTGATTGCAAAGCAATTCCTGATGCAGATTTCCTGAAGCCGGGGCTCAGATATCTAAGAGCAGCCCCACCGGGCAGTGGTCGGAACCGAGGACATCCCTGTAGATCAGGGCATCCTTTAGGCTGTCCCGGAGCGCTTCGGATACCAGAAAATAATCAATACGCCATCCGGCGTTTTTTTCTCTGGCGCGGAAGCGGTAGGACCACCAGGAGTAGGCGCCTTCCAGTTCAGGATAGAAGAAACGGAAGGTGTCGATAAAACCGGCCTTAGTCAGGGCGGAGAACTTTGCCCGTTCCTCGTCTGTAAAACCGGCGTTTTTGCGGTTGGTTTTCGGATTTTTCAGATCGATCTCCCGGTGGGCCACATTCAGGTCGCCGCAGAAGATCACAGGTTTTGTCTGTTCCAGCTTTTTCAGGTAGGCAAGAAAATCATCCTCCCACTCCATGCGGTAGGCGAGGCGCTTTAATTCTTCCTGGGAATTAGGAGTATAGACGGTGAGCAGATAGAACTTTTCAAATTCCAGTGTGATGACACGACCCTCATGGTCGTGTTTTTCCATACCGATACCGCAGGAAGCGGACAGCGGTTTGTCTTTTGTAAAAACAGCGGTGCCGGAGTAGCCTTTTTTCTCCGCATAGTTCCAGTACTGATGATAACCGGGGAGATTTAAGGAGATCTGACCGGCCTGAAGTTTGGACTCCTGAATACAGAAGATATCGGCATCTTCCTTTGCCACAAAATCCATAAATCCCTTTCCGATGCAGGCGCGCAGGCCGTTGACATTCCAGGATATCAGTTTTTTCATAAGAGTCTCCTTTGTATCATATCTGTCGATATCATACCATAATACCGGAGATTTAGCTACTGTGGAAATCAGGCTGCTTCTATTTTTTCACAAAGAACTTGCACATGTTTTTTACCAGTTCTATAATAATTGCAGACCATGAGAGGAGATAGCGGTATGGAAGAGCAGAGAAGAGCTTATGTCTGGGCGCAGGCTCTGTGCAGATATGCGGGAGCGGACGATTATTTTTTGCAGGACTTCTGGACGAGGCTGACGGCGGACAGGGAAATCTATGAGGAATTCATCTACTATCTGGATCACCAGGATTTTTTATGTAACGTAAAAATAGAGGGATATGGTCTGGTGGACCTGATGATCTTCCAGATCGATCATTTCCGGGCGGTGATGGATCAGGATGTGGCGGATATGCGCTTTAATAAAGATAAGATGCTGTTAATGGCCTTTAACAGCCTGCTGCAGATGCGGAAAGATCCGGAACCCTTTGTGCGGGCCATGCAGGGACAGACGGGAACGGACAGGCAGATATAAAATACGGGCAATAGCCAGCCTTGAGCCGACGGACAGACCGACGCAGGATATGCCCCCTGCATCGGTCTGTCCGTCGGCTCAAGGCCTCTGCTTTACATCTGCTTCCCGTACTTTACGGCCAGCCTGATTAACAGTTTTGTCACTTTCTCCATGGACTGGACGCAGGCGTACTCGAATCTGCTGTGATAGTTGGCGCCGCCTGTGCACAGGTTGGGGCAGGGCAGGCCCATAAAGGAGAGCCTGGAGCCATCCGTGCCGCCTCTGACCGGTGTGATCTTCGGTTCTACGCCGAGCTCACGCAATTCAGTGCAGGCGTGTTCCATCAGATGAGTATGATCTTTGAGAATCTCCCGCATATTATAATAGGAGTCTGCTATCTCCACAGTCACGGTATTTTCACCGTACTTCTGATTCAGAAAGTCGGCGCACTGCAAAAACACCTTCTTTTTTGTTTCAAACAGTCCCTTATCATGATCTCTGATAATGTAGTCCGCGGTTGTCTGCTCCACATTGCCGCTTATGCCGTCCAGATGAAAGAATCCCTCTCTGCCTTCTGTGTACATGGGGTTTGAGAAAACGGGCAGAAGACTCTGAAATTCCTGGGCGACCAGAATGGAGTTGACCATCTTGCCTTTGGCGCTGCCGGGATGCACGTTGCGGCCGTGGACGATCAGCCTTGCGCCTGCCGCGTTGAAGGTCTCATCCTCCAGTTCTCCGAGTTCTCCGCCATCCACGGTGTAGGCAAAGTCCGCGCCGAAAAGGGCCACATCAAAATGATCCGCGCCCGAACCGATCTCCTCATCCGGTGTAAAACCGATCCTGATTTTCCCATGGGGAATTTCAGGATGGGAGAGCAGATGTTTGGCCATGGCCATAATTTCGGCCACTCCGGCCTTGTCGTCTGCGCCTAACAGCGTCGTGCCGTCGGTTACGATCAGATCCTGTCCTTTATAGTTGGAAAGCTCCGGAAAATCGGAGACAGAGAGTGTGATATTTTCTTTTTCATTTAACAGGATATCGCCGCCGTCATAGTTTTCGACGATCCGTGGTTTTACGTTTTCTCCGGAAACAGCGGGGGAGGTGTCCATATGGGCGATAAAGCCGAGGACAGGGCTCTTTTCACAGCCGGCAGTGGCCGGGATGGTGGCGTATAGATAGCAGTGCTCTTTATCGTAGGTGATTTCTGCCGCGTTCATTTCCGTAAGCTGTGAGGCGAGAAGCCTTGCCAGATCATGCTGTTTGGCGGTACTTGGCGTGGTACCCGTCTCCTCACAGGATTGGGTGTCGATGGTAACATACCGTAAAAAATTTTCAATGGTGTTTGTCATAATATCTCCTTTTTATGAAACAGTATCCGGATCACATTTTGAGTTTATGAAACGAATCCTGCCAGGTGGGTAAAATATACTGCCTGCATGGATCAGCCCGCTGTCTCTGGCAGCGGGCTGAAGTCAGAAGGGACTTACGGTTCATGGCCGGGAAGTGCGCCAGGCTGCGCATTCCGTGGGGGCATGATGCAGAAGAAACTGATAAAAGGCCCGGTGAGTACTGTCAGTTACCAGTCTGCCCCTGTGCAAAGTCCGATGGAATATGCGGTCCGTTCATCAGGGCATTTTGCTGAGAGCCGCCTCATCCGCCACCACATAGACATTTCTGTGGTACTGTAAAATAGAAGCGGGGACAGCCGGCGTCACAGGGCCGTAGAAAGAATCATAGAGAGCCTGCGCCTTGTCCTCGCCGCTTGCCACAAGCAGAACCCTTTTCGCCTGCATAATGGTTTTGATGCCCATGGTATAAGCCTGACGGGGCACGTCTTCCTCTTTTTCAAAGAAACGTTTGTTGGCATCGATGGTGCTTGGCGTTAAGTCCACACAGTGTGTCTCCAGAGAAAAATGATCTGCGGGCTCATTAAAACCGATATGGCCGTTGCGGCCGATCCCCAGGAGCTGTAAGTCGATGCCCCCCACCTGATGGATGACTGCGTTATAGTCACTGCAGGCTTTCTCACTGTCGGGTTCCGTGCCGTCGGGCAGGAAAGAGCGGCCCTTCTGCAGATTCACGTGGTCAAAAAGGTTCGTGTGCATAAAGTAATAGTAGCTCTGGCTGTTCTCTCTGGGCATTCCTTTGTATTCGTCCAGATTGACGGTAGTTACTTCAGAAAAGTCCAGATCTCCCTTATTGTACCATTCGATCAGCTGCTTGTAAGTGCCAATGGGCGTGGAGCCGGTGGCAAGTCCCAGCACGCAGTCAGGTTTCATGATAACCTGTGCGGAAATGATGTTGGCTGCCTTGCGGCTCATGTCCTCGTAGTTTTTTGCCTTGTAAAGTCTCATGTGATAACCTCCCGATTTATAGTCTGACAATATGGATACTTGTCCTTCATATAAAAGTACCAAATTTTAGAAAGAAAAGCAAGTTGCCAGTAGTAATATCTACAGAATCAGGCTATAATGTTCATGAAGGCAATGAGCAGTGCGGAAAAAGACGAATAAAAATTTTTGTCATGCCTGCATGTAAAAAAATTTTTATTTGGCTTTTTCCATAGGGCGAAGCCCGTGAGTGCGGAAAACCGAAGGTTTTTCGAACTTGCACTGCGGGGTTAAGTGAGGGAAAGCGAAGAGGAATTTTTGTCATGCCTGCATGTAAAAAAATTTTTATCTGGCTTTTTCCATAGGGCGAAGCCCGTGAGTGCGGAAAACCGAAGGTTTTTCGAACTTGCACTGCGGGGTTAAGTGAGGGAAAGCGAAGAGGAATTTTTGTCATGCCTGCATGTAAAAAAATTTTTGTTTAGCTTTTAAAAACAGGAGGGTACACATGCTATTTAAAGGAAAGGTATTTACAGGAGAAAAATTTGAGGAGACAGCGGTCAGAGCGGAAAACGGAAAGATCCTTGAGATCAGCCCGGAACTTTCCGCAAAAGCCGGAGAGGAAGTGGTACAGCTGGGCGAGAACCTGTTGGTTCCGGGCTTTATTGATCTGCATACCCACGGCTGTATTGGGTATGATTTTTCGACGGCATCCAGGGAGGAGATCGATAAAATGTGTGCATTTTATCTGAGAAAAGGGATCACTTCCGTTGCCGGGACGACTATGACCATGGGCTATGAAGACTACAAGAAGGCGGCGGTCACCATCGGTGAATACATGGACAGTGTGGAGAATCACAATCTGATCGGTATCAATATGGAGGGGCCGTTCCTTTCGGTGGAAAAGAAGGGCGCCCATGATCCGCAGTACATCATCGATGCCTCTCAGGAGAAAATGGACGAGTTAAACAAACTGGCGGGCGGACATTTCCTGATCGTCGACATAGCGCCGGAACGTCCGGGGGCCATCGATTTTATCAGAAAAAACAGCAAAGATTATGTGATCTCCGTTGCCCATACCCCAGCGGATTACGAAAAAGCGATGGAGGCTTTCGAGGCCGGTGCAACCCAGGTAACCCACTTATTTAACGCGATGAATGGACTGGGGCACAGAGATCCCGGCGTACCGGGGGCGGCCTTTGCATCGGGGGCAAATGTGGAAATGATCTGTGACGGTATCCATATTCATCCCACAGTTATGAGAATGGTCTACAAAATGTTTAAGGAGCGCCTGTTGGTGATTTCTGACTCCATGAGTGCGGCGGGACTGCAGGACGGAGAGTATGTGTTGGGCGGACTTCCCGTTTTTGTAAAAGAGGGCAAAGCGACGCTGGAAAACGGAACGATAGCCGGTTCCACAACAGATCTGTTAAAGGAGATGGGGGTGTGGATGGATCGCTGCGGCATGACGATGGAAGAGATTTTGCCCTGCATGACGATCAATCCGGCAAAAGCGGTTCACATGGAAGAAAGAATCGGCAGCATTGCTGCCGGAAAAGCGGCGGATCTGGTGGTGATCAGCCGGGAGAGGGAAATACAGGCTGTCTATAAGAACGGCGTGCGCAAAGTATAGGAAACAGCACAACCGGACAGAAGCAGAAACGGTGGCAAAACAGTGCTGAAGTACAGGCAGAGACGTGCGGAAGGCAGAGTCAGGAGCTTCCTGTATAATTCAAATATAGGGAATTCCAAGAAGGGTGGTTGATA